>NZ_JASGFH010000010.1:0-156533 GCF_047605665.1 Lacrimispora sp.
TCGTTTCCGCCATCCTCTCAGAGACTTTATAAAAAAGGGGGATTAGTATGCTGATTCTTCAAAGAAAAAAAGACCAATCCCTCACTATTAGCAATAATATCTCTATTACAGTTCTTGATATAGGAAATGATTGGGTTAAATTAGCTATTGATGCACCAAAAGAGGTCTCTATTCTTCGTACAGAGCTGCTGGAAGCTGTCTCAGCAAACCAGGAAGCTGCCTCCACACCTTTGAGCGAAGGTTCTATCTCTAAGATCCAGGAGTTGATGAAAAAATCAAAAAACAACAGAGATACCTGATACTATTTAGGTATCTCTGCTGTTTTTTCTTCATTATCCTGTTCTTCTGTTTTCTCGCTTTCCTGGATTTGAATTTCCTCTTCTGGACTCTGCTTCTGTCTTCTCAAAAGCAAGGAAAACTTCTTTTTAAAAAGCAAGAATTTATATCTGGATCTGTTAACGATCAATCTTATCCCATATCGTCCAAGACGAAGTATCCAAAATAATGGCAAAAGTACACCCGTTTTTTCCAATACCGGATATATAGTTTCCATATATGACCTGTCTGGAAACAGCCAGTTTATCAGACGTTTTAAGTCCTCTGCCTTTCTGTTTCTCGCATAACAATCTGCTACTTTTGTAATCAAAGGTAGTAACTGTGCGCTGATTTCCCGTCCTTCTGCGCCCTTACTGAATATGTAAGATTCCATAGCATCATATATTTCCATATTCTCAATTCCTGCCCCGGTTCCGAGCCAGCGAAGGATTAGATATTCCAAATGCTCTGCAAACCCTGCTATTTTAAGCTTCTTTAATTGCTCATAAATATGAGGCCATGCAAATGCCTCTCCATGTGCTTTATAAAATACCCAGAAATCTATAATCTGATTCAGGCTGATATCTCCTCTGGCATAGGAATCCGTTAATCTGCATATGAAAAACAAGTACATCTCAGTGGGATTCATTTCCAAAATGTGATTATACCCACTTTTATTGTGCAATGCACGGAAGAAATTTATGTAAAACTTCTGCATGTGTTTACTGAAAAACATATTCTGGTTAAAGCATAAAACTCTGCTTCCGGGAATCTTGTAATATAATTCTCCAGGCCCTTCTGTATATCGTTCTTCAAAATCTGCTTCCCTAAAAAAAAACTTGACCTCGGTAGCATCTCTTCTTTTCAGACCAATTTCAACAGAATCTCTGCAGCACATTTCTTCAATAGGATAACATTTAACTATATCAGAATAGTTTAAGAAAAAACAATTAATCTCCCTTTTTTCAAAAATAGTTTGAATCTGTTTTTCTACAGAATTCAAACGATCAATTCGGTGAACAGATTCTAAATATTTATCAAAAAAATGCTGGCGAACCAGCTGGGGAATATCCTCGTCCAATCCCATAATCCCATAATGAACAACATGTGCCACGTGATGATAATCAGCAATCCGGAACAGCTTTTCCCAATTTAAATATCTTAAGGGAGCTGGGGATTCCTTCTGGTTCATGACCGATGACAACAATGTCATTAAATACCGCTCTTCGTATCCTTTACTCATTCACTATTCCACCCTTAATCTATAAGAAACTTCGTCATCAGTATACCATTCACTGTAACAAAAATTTCCTTTCATATTATATATCGGTTTTTTTTAGACAATCTTAACTTTAACATGTAACTGTTCGATAAATAATATGTAAATAAAGCTAAGATCACGATTACAGAAAGGGTGAATGAATTGAACACCATTCATTACATTTTACTTAGAACTCTGTTTTTGACAGGAGTTCCGTTTATGACCGCCTCTCCTCATGGACAAGGTAGTCAGGAAAAAACTGCTATTGTTTCAGATTTCACCCAAGAAGAAGGATATTCAGCCTTGTTAGATGACTTTCCCCAGGAAGGCCGGTATGACCTTATGCTAGACAGCGCATGCGGCCCTCTCACCTATTATAACCAGTCTGATACGAGATGGGGAGGCTTTCTGTATGGAGGAAAGGACCCTCTTTCCACTTATGGATGCGGTCCCACAGTCATGGCCATGGTGGTTACAAGCCTTACCGGGAATCAAATATTACCTCCTGACATGGCTCAGTGGGCGGCAGAAAATAAGTCCTGGGCATCAGGTGAGGGGTCTTATCATCGCCTCATTTTGGACAGTGCGCTGGCTTATGGCCTGAATGCTGCTCCTCTTAAAGATTATACAGTTCAGGGACTGGAAAATACATTAAAATCCGGCTACATAATCGTAGCTCTTATGAAAAAAGGGCATTTCACTCAAAACGGACATTTTATCATTCTTACCAGTTTTACAGAGAATGGTATGATTAAGATTGCTGATGCAAATGAATATAATAATTGCCTGACTGAATGGGAGCCTTCCCTTATATTAAAGGAATTAAGCTACAGGGCCTCAGACGGAGGCCCCCTTTGGATGATCGGACCTCCTGACTATTGATAATAGGAATCCTTTCCTGACAACCGTATGCTTATGTAGCGGTCCAGTTCAATGGTACGCTTTAAGGCTGAATGAATGTTTTTCCCCTTCTCCAACAACATAGCTGCTGCTGGAGTATCGGGGGTTATATTTGCATTTCCCTTCATCCAGCCTCTCACTTTAAAGCCTTCCTCGGGCGGTAAGGCAGATACCAGATACTCCATATTTCTTGTACATAAATCTGCCTTATCCATCTCTTCCTGGCGCATCCCCAGCAATAATTGAACCGATTCCCTGTCATTGCGGGACAGGGAATCTCCCATGTCTCTTGTGATACGTTCGATTTCAACAATGCAATTATATCTCTTCTGCACTTCTTTCAGAATTTCAATCAGAATAGAATCTTCCATTATATTTCCTCCTTATCCCTATAATTAAATTTTAAATAGCCGGAGAGAAATTCTTCCCTCCGGCTTTACCTTTAACTGCTTAATTTCTCTGCCTCTTTGAACGTATCCCTTAATTCCACTATCAAGGGCCTGACTTCTGATATCACCGCTGAATTTCTCCCTGCACTGATTCGACTGAATTCATACAGAAAAAAGTCATACAGTCGTTTCAATTCAGAACTTATTTTATAATTATAATCTAAAGTATTTTTTAAATAATTAACAATTTCAACAGAGCGTTTCATAGACTGGTCAAAAAGTTCATAATCTTTTTTCTCCAGGGCAAGTTCTGCTCTTGTCAGGCGTTTCAACAGCTCATCATAGAGGAGATTCAGCATCTCTCCGGGAGTCATCGTACTTACCGCCTGTGTTCTATAATTTTGATAACCATAAGCATTCATATTATGCACCGCCGTTCCTTATCAACCACCGAAGGCCCCCTGCAGCCAGCTGCTTTGTGAGTTCATCTGAGAAATTAATGTTTCAAGAGAGGTAAACTGTTTCACATACCTGTCTGTTTCCACTTTAAGCTGGGCCTGAAGGCGTTCAACATAGTCATCTATTCTATCCATGGATTTCTTGAGTGTATTGGAGAGAATGCTGGCTGGTGAATGAATGGAACCTGCCTTTTCTATCAGACTGCCTTTTACTGATCCGGTGGTAGCAGCATACTGCTTATTAACCTCTGACAAACGGGCCATAAATCCGCCTCTGTCTCCTGTATCCTTATCTGCAGCCTTATTGAACAATTCCTGAACTTTATCAGGAGTCTCTTCAAGAGCCTTTCTGAACTTTGTTTCATCAAATGACAAGGCTCCGTTCTCTCCATAATCTGTGCTCTTGGTAATACCAAAAGATTGCATGAGAACAATCTCATCTCCGCCAGTACCAAATATAAAGCGCATACTATCAGAAAGACTTCTCAATTCGGGATCACCAAACAGCATTCCCTTCTTTGCTTCTGTCTCCCATTTCTCAATCTGCTTTTCCGTCATTTCTTCTTTCTGTTCATCTGTCAGTGGCTCGTACTTTCTGTTTGGTCTGGTAGAAACCTCATCATTGATCAGCTTGATCAGTTCATTATAATCCTTAACCATACTAGAAACGGCTTTCACAATCTTATCAGGATCTGCTTTGGTGTTGAGAGCAACCTCCTGAGTAGCATCATTTCCATCTGTATTAAAGGTTCCATTCACTGTGACCTTCATTCCATCCAGGTCAAAAGTATTGCTTCCTCTGCTCAGCTTAACAGGATCTGTGGAATCTCCGTATCGAACGCTGATGATGGCATCCTGACCATCAACCGTACCTGCAGCAGCGTTAAACAGGTCTGCAGCAGCCTGATCAAGTGTTACCTTTCCGGAAGCGCCTTCTTGCTTCGATATGATAGAGAACTGGTCTGTATTCTTCATATATGTTACTGTTACATCGGTCTCATTATTGATTGTCTCAATAAGCTCATTCATTGTCCAATCAGGATCAATGGTTATTTCCTTACCATTGATTTTAATCTTCCCGTCTGCCGGTATAACCAAACCGGAATCCTTGACCGCTGCATCCCAGTTCAAGCGGTTAGACTGCCCCGTCTTTACACCTAAAAGTTCCACTATACCAGAATCAGCAGAAGTGACTGTAAGTTCCGATGTAGAATCAGTTCCACCATTCGGAGTCTGAGTTACAAACTTAAGCTTACCATTATCTGTTGTTACACTGATCCTTCCTTTTCCAAAGACATCCTCTAATTTAGTTTGAATATCTTGGGCAAAATTTTGTAACCTGTCACCAATACCCCACGTATCATCATACTTAAGATCTATGGTTTTTGATGTCCCATTATAAGAGAATGTCATCTTCTTTCCATCTATTCGATCCTTAAAGCTTAACTGACTAAAAGCCTTCTGAGTTAATCCATCAATACCTTCCGTACCAGAATCAGTAATTTTTAATGCTACAAAGGCAGAACTGTCTTCAAAACCAAGTGCTTTTAGAGCACCTTCACTGCCCCCTGTCAGACTAATCTCTCTGTTATCCGGATCGATGGACGTAAAATCCAACTCAAAGGGAGTGCCCGATGGAGTGTTTTCATCACCAGCAGGACTTGCAGTCACCTGAATCACCTGATCCAGAGTCTTATCTCCTATTGAAATTCCCTTTAATGCCTCTTTAATAGATGCCATAGCCTTGGTTGCATTGGAATAATCGTATGTAAATCCACCCACTTCCCCGCTCTTTAACTCAACAGCAAAAGTTTCAGTTCCCACCTGAAAGTTTAATGTCTGTCCTTCCAGGTTGCTGATGGTCTTCACATCCTCGAAATTAATCACACCTGTATTCAGCGCTCCACCGCTGACAGAACCGGAAGTCACAGATGCCCTCTTTGCAAGCTTCTCCACTCCTACAATAGAAATATTGCCGGAACTGTTAGGACTCCCCGTTACCTGAACGTACTTACTGTTAACTCCTGTGGGAGTAGCTGCACTTTTAGTCCAGAAAGCGGTACTAAGAAGGTTTGTATCCACGCTTGAGTAGGATGTATATTTTTTTGAAAATTCAATCAGCTTGGAACTGATTGAACGGTAAGTATCCTGTTTCCACTGCAAGGTCTGTTTGCTCTTTTGTTGCTTTGCAATCTTGGACCTTGTTCCAATTGTCATGCCTTCAATCAGACTATCTCTGTCCAAACCACTGGCAAGGCCGCCGAAACCACGGATTGAAGAGGCAGAGCTACCGCTGCTTATCTTACTAGATGCTGATGCCATATTAAAAACTCCTTTCTAAACATACAGACAATTTAATTCTTCAAAATTCGCTTTTTTTCTTGTTTCTGCTATACTTATTTATCGACATATTGTATACTAAAGATAATAGTATTATCTCAATTTACGAATGGAGGAATAGAACTTGTCAACTGTAATTGCAATTACAAATCAAAAAGGCGGCGTAGGCAAAACCACTACTTCCTGCTCCCTTGCCTGCGGCCTGGCTATGAATCATAAAAGAGTTCTGGCTGTAGATTTGGACCCTCAGGGGAATTTGGGGTTCAGCCTTGGACTGCAGATCGAATCAGGAGCAACCATTTATGAGGTCCTAAAAGGAACCGCTACCTTGCAGGAGGCTATCCGCTCTGTAAAGCGCTGTGATGTGCTTTCCTCCAATATCTTATTAAGCGGTGCGGAGCTGGAATTTACAGGCAAACAGAGAGAATGTATGCTGAAAAATCTCCTCTCAACGGTAGCAGGATATTATGATTATATCATTATCGATACCCCTCCTGCACTTAATATCCTCACCATAAACGCATATGCAGCCTCTGATTACCTGATCATCCCCATGGTGCCGGAAATCTTAAGCCTGATGGGAGTTGCTCAGATTAAGGATACCATCAACACCGTCCGTTCTTCAGTCAACCCGGAACTGGTGGTTCTTGGCATACTGCTTAATAAATACAATCCCAGAACCCTCCTTTCCAAAGAAGTAAAGGAAATGGCTCAAAAGATTGCTTTGCAGATCGATTCCACGGTATTTAACACCCACATCCGGTCCAGTGTCAGTGTGGCGGAAGCTCCTGCCCAGGGAGAAAATCTTCTGGATTATGCCCCACGGTCTAATCCGGCTCATGACTACAAGGATTTGGTTACTGAGGTTCTGGAATTAATTAAGCAGCGCAAAAACTGATAATAAAAGGAGTATGAAATTATGGCCAGAAAAAGCAGTAAAACAGCTCATGTTATGAATCTGTTGGCCGGGGATGATTCTGAGTCCCCAAAGGAGGAGGCTGCCAGAGAAAACCTGGCGGCCAGACAAACTTCTGATTCCGCAGAGGCCATTAAAGGGCTTACCAGCATGAATCAGCCCTCATCTGCACCGACACCCATTTCCATCATTGATATGTCTTCCTCAGCGCCTGATCCTGTGGCGGAGCTGATTAAAGAACAGTTGGAAGAGGCCGAGGCGGCTGAAGATACCCCTCCGCCCAGCAGCCCGGTTATGGAACCTGAAAAAGAAGTTGTCAAAGAAGTTCCCAAAGAGGTGATTCCTGAGAAAAAGGTTTCCGTAGAACCGCCCATTCCTTCTTTTCAGTATTTAAACGTTATGGAATACATCGTTAAGAATGCTGCTCCGCAGTACATGAAGAATTTTGACGTATGCACCTGTGACCACTGTACCGCAGATGTGACCGCATTAGCCTTGTCTCATCTGCCTCCCAAATACATTGTTGTAGACCGGGATTCTGTGTCTCCGCTTTTAAATTTTTATTCCACCCGTTTCACCCAACAGGTGGTGGTGGAGCTAACTAAGGCTTGCTCTGTTGTAAAAGAAAACCCACACCATTAGGTGTGGGTTTCCTGTATTACAGCTTCTGCTTCCTGATAAGCGCTGCTGCTTATAATTCCCTTCCAGATTTCGTTTACGGCTTCCACACAATCCATATAGGTCTGTGCAAGCAAGCCAGACGGAATTCCCAATTCATTGGAAAGAAGCTTCACTTCCTTCCAGTCCGCATTCTCATAGCTGAGAATGAGCCTGTAAAGTTTTCCGCAAACTCCCTCTTTCTTGATCAAAGCATCCTTGATTTCCTGAGCTACCGGAACCTCCTCCAGTATTTCCTCCAGGGGCGCATCGATCATGAACTGTAAAGTAGAAAACATTCCCATCATATAAACCTCTGAACGGATAATGGGCAGATCCTTGATATGTTCAGAAAGAGCCATGGCATAGTTTGCCCTGAGAAAGGACAGTTTCATCATGGCCTCACGGGCCTCATCATTTTCAAATTCATTGTTGAAGCTCAGGAGATATACCCATTGCTTCAACTGGCTGATACCCATAGTCACCAAAGCCTGGCGAATGGAGGATACCCGTCTGCGAAGGGCAAAATAAGCGGAATTTACGATTTTAAGAAGAGCATAGCTCAAAGCCGCATCATGACTTACGATTTCCTCTATCTGCTCAATATCCGGCTCATCTTTGGATACCTCCACAACAAGCTGGAAGAAGTTTCCTTCCAGGAATTCCATGCGCTTTACCTTATTGGCCATTGCTTCTGCCACATAGCTGCCTTCTGCAAAATCTGCACCGATTTCCACAGCCAATTCATAATCTTCCTTCGTATTGACTCCGGTTGCAATACACTTCTTATCAAAGCCTCTCATGGTATTGATGAGGTTATTTAAAGAAACCCGCTCTCTTCCCTCATGCTTATTGCTGATATCCACCTTTATATATGTGACAAAGTCCAGCATGGTGAAATATTTGGGGGAAAACTGAAAGTCATTGATGGCAAATATGTATCCTTCTGTACGGTATTTCTTAATGATCGTAGGTGATAAGGGATGAATCATCACATGGTCTTCGATCTGGATGATCAGTTTATCCTTATCAAAAATCTTCGGCGTATTCCGGAACAGCAGGGAAGGGGTAAAAGTTACAAATGTCAGTTTATCCTGAAAAATTTTCTCTGTATTCTGCATCAGAAAGCCTGCAATGGTGTCTGCTGCCGCCACATCAGAACTGCTGTAGAGGGAATCATAATCCTTCTGGAACAGCACCTCATAGCCGATAATCTTGTCCTCCTTCAGTGCCTTAATGGGCTGCCGGGTGACATATCTGTCCATTTTCTACCTCCTTTCAAGCAAATGATCAATTACTTCCACCAAATGCCCGATTTCCGGTTTAGACAACTGTTCGTCTGCTCCCAGTTGTTTTCCTTTGATCATTAATTCCTGATTGATCATGGAAGAGAAGATAACAAGAGGAAGGTGCTTTAACTGCCTGTCCTCCTTCACCAGCTTTGTCAGGTGGTGTCCATCCATTTCCGGCATCTCAATATCCGTAATTATCAAACTCACCTTCTCAGTAAAATCCGAATCATTTCTGATCTCATTTAAATAATCCCATGCTTCCTGGCCGTTGTTCTTGAAGGTCAGATTTTCATAGCCTGCCTTTCTGAGAGAAGCTTCAATCATCTTTGTCAAAAGAATGGAGTCCTCTGCAATCAGAATGGGGCTGTCAATCTTTTCCCTGTGACCGAGTCTGGATATTTCATCTAACTGAATTCCTGTTTCAGGAGCTATCTCCGCTACAATTTTTTCAAAGTCCAGAATCGTTACCAAATCCTTTCCGCACTGGGCGATGCCTGTTGCCACGCCTTCTTCACCCCGGCTGATGGTGTCATCCGGCTTCTGGATATCTTTCCATGAAATGCGGCTGATGCCAACAACACTATGCACGCGGAAAGCAATGTGCAGCTTATTAAAATTGGTAACAATGAATAAGTCCTTTGGCTGCTTCTCTGTCGCACTTCCGGTTAAATAATGAGGAAGGTCAATGACTGTGAGGAGGATATCTCTGGGTTTGAAAATCCCCTCTACAGAAGGATGAGCATGGGGGATGGGCTTCACCTTATCTGACATCATGATTTCCCGGACTTTTGCCACATTAATACCGTATAATTCACCATAAATAGTAAATTCCATTATTTCAATCTCATTGGTTCCTGATTCTAACAAAATATCTGTTTCTGCCATAGTTCTTCTCCTTTGTCCCAATATAATCAGCAAAAACATCTGCTTACTGAAATATCGGCATATTTCTTCCGGTTCATAATGTTTATAAATCAATTTCCGCTCTGCCGTAGGTTCTGATTCTGACCCTTCCCGTACTCACATCAAAAGACATGGTCCTGGCGTAATTTTCTCCCACATCGGAAGCCGCAAGGCGGATTCCCTGGGAATGAAGAATATGTCTTACACTGACAATATTGCGGGCTCCTATATTGCCTAAGGTGCTGTTTCCCTGAAGTTCAAACATCTTGGCCCCCCCGGCAATCTTGGCAATCAGCCTGGCCTTTCTGGCTCCCATAATTTCTATTTTCCGGAGCGTTTCAGCCAGCCCGGTATCGGCATATTTAAATATGTTTCCGTCCCCTGTACCATATACTTCAGGAAGCATGATATGAATCAGGGCTCCCAGCTTAATCATGGGATCATATAAGCTGATCCCAACACAGGAACCGAGCGCATAAGTGATCAGGACTCCCTCCTGCCGCGCAAACTTCATATCTGCGATTCCAACTGTCAGATTTCTATCCATTGATTATCCCCAGCTTTTCCATTAAAAAGTTCAATGACTGAATTTCCGGCATCATCAGAAGGTCACTGTGAAGCACATTTCCGCCTATGATAAACTGACCGCTGATCATCATCATCTTATCCGTCTGATAGCCAAATTCTACCATGGGCACGCTTAAAATTCCGCCCAGCATGTTTACCGCTATATCCGGAACAGACAGGTTGATGGTCACATCGCTGAGGGTGGACATTGCGTTGACGTAGGAAGATATGATAATGTTTCCAACCTCCTCCAGTGCGGAGGTCTCCAGAACATTCAGTTGATAATAGTCTTCAATTTTTTGCTGCATCAGGCTGGACAAAACCTCATTGATAAAATCCAGCTTCAGGATAAAGAGCATCAGTCCATTGATTTCTCCTGACATCTTTACCAGTATGGCTGCCACAATTTCCTCCGGATCTCCGAGAAACTTAATGGCATCATTGTAGCCGAGAATCTGCACAGTCGGAAGTGTCATCCGCACAGTCTTCCCCAGCATAGAAGATAAAGCTGTAGCTGAATTTCCAGTTCCTATGCTGCCTATCTCACGGATCACATCCAGTTCTAATCCATTCATCTCATCGTAGCGTTTTATTTTCATGACACCGCTCTCCTTCCTATGTGGTTACCTTATTACTGTCGAAGCGTATTGATGGTAGCTTCCACCTCTTCAGAGGTCTGTACCATTCTGAGAGAATAAGAATAGGCTCTCTGGGCTTCCATCATTTTGGTCATTTCTTTTGCAAAATCTGTACCAGATACTTCCATGGCACCTTTTATCACCTTGGCATGTTCAAGGAGAATAGGGGCTCCATTCTTTTCAGTCACAGCAAATTCATTATTTCCCGCGCTTTCAATTCCATCCCGTCTGATAAAGGTATAGATGCCTACGGTTTTCGGATCATGGGCTCCTTCTTCAAGTTCCTCCTCCTCTGCCTCTTCCACTTCATCCTCCTGTCCGGGATAAACGGCAGGCTTGACATCATAGGAAATCTCCTCCTGATCCATGTTCAGGACTCTCTTTCCGGAAACATTTACCAGATAAAACTTGTCCTCTAGCTGGGAAAGCTGGAAACGTCCATCTCTTGAATATGTAATCGCTCCTGTAGCCGGGTCTTTCAGCATGAAAAAACCTTCCCCAGCTATGGCATGATCATGCTCAAGACCGGTCTCGCGGTAGGGCATATCGGTCATATCGGTCTTTGCAAAGTCCATTCTGACTCCGCTGCCTGTTTTGGCCGCATCTCCCCCCTCCGTACTCCTTGTCTGAGAATAAATCAAATCGGAAAATACGCTGTACTGAGGCTTAAAACCTGATGTATTCACGTTTGCAATGTTGCTGGATACCACATTCATCTTTGCCTGATTGCTCACAGCACCTAAGGCACCGATATAAAAAGACTGATTCATCTTATTCCTCCCCCTACACTCTGCCTATATCATTAGAGGCCTTACTCATAAGCTGGTCATAAATCCGCAGCACCTGAGCTGCACTTTGAGAAGCTCTCTGGCTGGTAATCATCTGTGTCATTTCTTCAATAGGATCGATATTAGACCGTTCCAAAGCCTTCCACATAATCCCTCCATCTGCTACAGTTCCTTCAGCAGCGGTGGTAAAGGAACCGTTATCGCCCTTTATTAGCTGACTGTAATCGGCAAAATCCACAACCCTGATTTTACCCAGAAGAACAGGTTCCTGCTCCTCATTGGTATCACCGTCTTCTCCCGTACCAAGACCTTTGATGGGGACTTCATAAATGTTACCATCTCTGTCTACCGTAATATGATCGGAGGAAATCTCAATGGGGTTGCCATCCTCTCCAAGAATCCTTCCCAATGAAGGAATGGAAAGGTATCCTTCATCATCAACGGTAAAGGAACCGTTTCTGGTGTAAACCTGGTTTCCCGCAAAATTCCGGACAGCAAAGAATCCTGGGTTTGTCAGAGCAAAATCCAAGTTTCCTCCTGTTTCTTCCACTGCTCCCTGGTCATGATTGGTCACTGTGCTTCTGGATGCGCGTATCATGGATACGGATCCCAACTGAGATGCATTGTTTTTATTGCGGTTTCCGGTGCGAAACAGCATCTCATCACGGAAGGTGGTGCTGACCATGCGGTCAGGCTTAAAGCCTGAGGTTCCGCTATTGACCATATTGTTTCCAATTACATTTAAGTTTCTGGTCTGATACAGAATTCCTGATGTCAGATTATAAAATCCTTGAAACATATCATTTCTCCCTTCCTACTTCCCATCTATGAAATTAGTCAGATGCAGCCTAAGTTTTTGAATCGCATTGGAGTGAATCTGTGAGATTCTAGGCTCGCTGACACTCATGACGTGTGCAATCTCCTTCATATTTAATTCGTCCATATAGTACAGTGAAATAACCTTTTGTTCGTTTTCTTTTAAATTATTTATGGCAGAAATCAAAACCTCTTTAAATTCTTCCTGCAGATAGTGATCTTCCGGCTGATCATCTTCATTGATGGAAGGAAGCTGCACCATCTTTTTGTTATCACTTCCCGCCTCCAGAACCATATCTAAGGAAAGAACACTATAAACATTGGACTTGCCAAGTGTTTCCTGATATTTTTCCAGACTGATATTCATGTAGGACGCAGTCTCCTGAGGTGTTGGAAAACGGCCCAAGCGGTTGCACAATTCAGTGACAGCATTATCCATCTCTTTCGCGTTTTTCCTTACGCTTCTGGGTATCCAGTCCTGCTTTCTCGCCATATCAATGATCATGCCGCGAATCCGCTTGGAAATGTAAGTTTCAAATTTTACGTTCAAGTCCGGGTCAAACTTCTCAATACCATTCATAATGGTCAGCACCCCTTCATTGACGATATCCTCCACCTGGGCAAAACTCAGATAAACATCACGCATCTGAATGGATATGCTTCTGACCATATTCATATACCGCATCACCAGTTCATGCTTGATTGTGATATCTTTTGTATGCTTATATTTAACTAATAAATCCTCATTGGTATATTGGCTTAAATCCTGTTCCATTTCGACTAACACTGCCTTTCTGACACAAAGATCGGTCAAAGGGTAATATTTCCGATTGCCTGGATCTGAATATTATTTGCGATCTCATTAAAGGAAAGGACATAGACATTGGGATAGAACTGTTCCACCAAACGATAGAAATACAGTCTGACTACCTGGCTGGTGAGAATCACCGGCTTTTGTTCCAGATCCGCAAACTTTTTCATCTGTTCCCCCATCTGTCCAATCACAGACTGCATCACATCTGGACTAAGAGCCAGATATATGCCCTGTTCTCCTTTTGCCATACTGCTGATAATATTTTTCTCCAGTTCCGCCTCCAGAGTGAGAACCTTCATCTGGCCGCCTTCACAAAACATTCTAGTGATGGTTCTCTTTAAAGCGATCCGGATATTCTCTGTAATTGTATCCATATCCCTTGTAGAAGGAATCGAATCTGCTATGGTTCCCAGAATCGTTTCCATATCTTTAATGGGAACGCCTTCCCTCAGAAGATTAATAAGAATCTTTTGAAGACCGCCGTAAGTCAGCTGTCCCGGCATCAGTTCATCTACCAATTCCGGTGTATGCTTCTTCACATTGTCCAGAAGCTGCATGACCTCCTGACGTCCTAACAATTCAAAAGCGTGTTGCCTGATGGTTTCAGATAAGTGGGTCAGCATAACGGAGAGAGGATCAATAACGGTATATCCGTAAATTTCTGCCATCTCCTTGTTTTCAGGTCTGATCCATTTACTGGGAATTCCGTAAGCAGGCTCCACGGTCTCAATTCCGTCTACCTCGCCGGAAATGCCTGGAGGCTCTAAAGCCAGATAATAATCTACCAGGATTTCTCCTCTGGCTACCTCTTCCCCTCTGATCTTTATAACATACTGGTTTGTATTTAAACTGGAGCTGTCCCGCAGCCTGACAGAAGGAATGACGAGTCCCATATCCTGGGCATACTGTCTTCTGAAAATGACGATCCGGTTGATCATCTTGCCTCCACTGCTCTCGTCGATCAGCGGAATCAGGCTATAACCGAATTCCATTTCAATAGGCTCTACATTGATGAGAGCATAGACATTGTTCACATCACGGTAATAAGCTTCTTCGTTGGCACCAAGTTCCGGTGCCTCTTCAGTCATTGCCATGGTAGCAGCCATCTCCTGAGGACCGATGGCAGATAAACGAACTCTATGCCCCAGCTGATACCCTGCCACAATAAGTGCCAATGCCATAATAACAAGCTGTACCTTAGGCATCCCAGGCACCAGCATCAATACGATCATAACAAAGCCAGTGAGCATAATCGCTCTCGGCTGGGCCATGAACTGACCCGATACATCTTCATTCAAAGTGCCTTCTGATACGGCTCTGGTAACCACCATACCAGTGGCAGTTGCGATTAAAAGAGCTGGAACCTGAGAAACAAGTCCGTCACCTACTGTCGCGATAGAATAAACAGACATTACTTCGCCGAATGCCATATTTGACTGCACCATACCGATAATGGCACCGCCGATAAAATTGATGGCAGTGGTGATCAGGGACATGATGGCATCTCCCTTTACGAACTTAGTAGCACCATCCATGGCTCCGTAAAAATCCGCTTCCTTCTGGACTTTATACCTTCTTATCTTCGCTTCCTGCTCATCGATCAGACCTGAACTTAAATCTGCGTCAATGGCCATCTGCTTACCAGGCATAGCGTCCAATGTAAATCTGGCTGCAACCTCTGATACACGTTCCGTACCTTTGGTAATAACCAGAAAGTTTACTAAAACAATAATGAGGAATATAATAAAACCGACAACCACATTTCCCTGCAAAACGAAGTCACCAAAAGCCTTGATTACCTGACCGGAAGAACCCTGGTTTGACAAAATATTTCTGGTAGAGGATACGTTTAATCCCAATCGAAACAAGGTTGTCACCAAAAGCAGGGCAGGAAAGATGGAAAATTCCAAAGGCTCTTTGATGTTCATGGTTATCAGCAGGATAATCATGGAAATGGCAATATTTATAATAATCATTACATCCATAAAAAACGGAGGCAATGGAATTATCAATAGAAGTATGATCAAAATGACAAATACTACTACAGAATTTTTCAGTAATGTCTTCATTCTTTTACACCGTTTCTTTCAGTTTCTCTGGCATGATTTCCTCATTCTATGATCTTGTTGTTCATTCGGTATACATATACCAGAATCTCAGCGACCATACCGTAATATTCTGAAGGAATTGCAGCCCCCACTTGAGTGCCGGCATATATCCCCCTTGCCAAAGGCTTGTTTTCAATCACATGTACCCCGTGTTTCTCACCCAAGGCCACTATTCTTAACGCCAACTCGTCCTGGCCTTTGGCTACCAGAACAGGAGCAACATCTTTTTCTATATCGTATCGAAGGGCAACCGCATAATGGGTCGGATTTCGAATAATAACATCTGCACTGGGAACTGCCTGCATCATTCTGGAACGGGCCCTTTCCCTTTGGAGACTTCGTATACGTCCTTTGATTTCAGGATTTCCTTCTGTCTGCTTGAATTCTTCCTTTACTTCCTGTTTTGACATTTTTATCTGGCGCTCATAATCCCACCGTGTATAAAAAAAGTCAAATCCGGCAACAGCCAGAAATACCATGGAAACCCGGAAGATCATATCCATAATCGCACTCAGCACATACACTGCCGAGTTTTTTAAATCCATATCAATCGTTCTTGACATCGGTCTTAAGTCCGCTCTTATAATCTGGTAAAGAATTACACCTAAAATGGTAATCTTTATCATATTTTTCAAAAGTTCTATAACATTTTTTAAAGACAGCATATTCTGTAAACCTTGAATGGGATTCAGTCTGTCAAACTTGGGAGATAGTTTACTTTTTGTGAATAAAAATCTTGTCTGCACTCCGGTTGCAACCACTGCCAATACAATGCTTGTCAAAAGTATAGGGAGGGCAGCTTTTACAATTGCCCACATGGTGTCTCCAAAAACGCTGGTAGTATAATCAGACAGATTCTCTGCCATTGGAGCCAGACTCACATATTTTATCATATAATCCCGCATGGTCTTGTACATGAGGGGGAAAAGCATTTTCAGCATTATAAAGCTTCCGAGAAGGGAAGCTATCATGACCACATCCTTGCTGATGGGAACGTTTCCTTTTTTTCGTTCATCGCTCCGTTTTTTCGATGTGGCTTTTTCGGTTTTTGAAGGATCCGGCATTTCCGTTCATCACATCCTTTGCGTTATAAGAGCCTGATTATATCCTCAATATTCAAAAGCATCTGGCTGATCAAACCGCTTACATAGTCCGACATAGGAGAAAACAGGAAAATCAGCATAAAAAACCCAAGCACTAACTTTGCTTGTATGTTGACAACAAATACATTAATCTGGGGAATTATTTTCATCAGAACTCCCACTGCAATTTCTGTCAAAAATTCAATGGCAACCAAGGGGAATGAAAATTTAACTGCCATGATCATGCATTGAATAAAAATTTCTGCCATAGCCCATGCAGCTTGTGATCCCAATGCAGCCTGACCATAAGGAACTACTTCAGCCGCCTTTATAAGAACCTTAAACAGAGCCAGATGTCCATCCACTGCAAAGAATAAAAGCATGAAATAAGTGTTGTAAATGGTTCCTGTAAGAGCAATTTGAGCATTGGTTTGAGGATCGTAAATCATAGCCATGGACAAGCCCATCTGAAAGTCTATAATACTTCCGCCAAAGGTGATGACCATGATGAATAATTCTATAACAAATCCAATGGCAAATCCAACGGCAAACTCTTTTAGAAGAAGTACTGCAAACTCAACGGAATTCACAGGCTCTGGTACTTGAACCGAAGAAAAAGAGTAAATGAGCAGGGTAAATACCATAATCATGCCGCCCTTTACCTGTGCCGGAATATTTCTTCTGCCCCATATGGGATTCAGCAGAACAAACCCTGACATCCTCATCAAAATAAGGGAAAACAGCATCACCTGTCCTATTTCCGGCATCTGAATCTTCCTTTCCTTTTATCCATACCGCACGCCCATTTACACTAGCATGGAATTAAAAATATTCACTGTAAAATCACCGAGGATTGACATCATGTAATCCCCCATCATCAGAAGCATCAAGCCTATGACGATCAACTTTGGAACAAAAGTAATGGTTTGTTCATGAATCTGAGTAGCTGCCTGAATAATGGAAATGACAATGCCGACGATCATACTGACAATCAGCACCGGCCCAGCCAGCTTGACCACTGCTTCGAATAATTCATAAAGCATACTGTTTACTGCAGTTTCTGTCATATTCTAATCCTCCTGTCAGTAATGAAAGCTGTTCACCAGGTTAGTGAACAGAAGTTCCCAGCCATTGACCGTCACAAACAGCAGAAGCTTAAATGGAAGGGAAATCATGGCCGGCGGAAGCATAACCATACCCATGGACATCAAGGTACTGGATACAATAATATCCACCAGCAAAAATGGCAGAAAGATCATAAATCCTGCCGTAAATGCCCGCTTCAGCTCTGAGGTCATAAAAGAGGGAATCACCACTGTCATGGGGAGTTCCTCAACATTCTCCGGACTGTCGGTATTGGATAACTCTACGAATAAATTTAAAGTGGCAGTCTCCGTCTGCTTCAGCATAAACCGCTTCATGGGAACTGCCGCCCGGTCCAGGGCCTCTCTCTGGGTTATCTCCTCCCTGATATAAGGCTGATAGGCGTTGGTATTCACATCCTTGATCACCGGGTCCATGATGAAAAGCGTCAGGAACAATGCGATTCCAACCAGTACCATATTAGGGGGACTCTGCTGAACGCCCAAAGCATTTCTGGTAAAAGACAGGACAATGATGATCCTCGTAAAGGAGGTCATCATCACCAGAATGGATGGCAGCAGGGAAATGATGGTCATCATAAGGAGAACTTCCAGGGTTGGTACCCTGCCGCCATTAATATTGATCAAGGCATCTGTATTCATTCTGTTCCTCCTTATACATCATCCCTGTTTCTGTCTGTATATTTCTTTAATATCTTTTTAAAACTCTCATAGCCTTCTGCTCCCGGAAACGGAGCTGTTTCAAGAGCTTCCTTGGGAATGTCCTCCTCTGAAAGCTCTGATAAAAGGGTGATCTGAGAAGATGCAATGCCAATCAGATAATAGTGGCTTCCTGCACGGACAATTGCAACTGATTTATCCTGACCAAGAGGAAGCCTGTCCAGCATCTGCATGCAGGTTCCTCCCCGTTTCATCCCTATCCCTTTTCCGAGACTTCTGGTAAATATATAGCTCAGATACAGGATCAAAACCGTAAGAATCAGCGCTGAAATCAGACTAATCACACTGTTCAAATGCAGCCACTTCCTCTCTATTCCGCATTCTTCCTGATAATCTCTGTAATACGGATACCAAAGTTATCATCAACCACCACCACATCGCCCTTGGCAATACAGCGGCCATTTACAAACAAATCAACCTGCTCTCCAGCCAGCTTGTCCAGAATTACAAGAGAGCCCTTGGTGAATTCAAGAATTTCCTTTACCAGCTTTCTGGTTCTTCCAATTTCTACAGATACTTCCAGAGGAACTCCCATGATCAGCTCACGGTTTTCTTCCTGCTCTTCAAAATCGTTAGCACCCTCTTTTAAACTGTTCTGAGGAATAGGCTTCACATTTATGGTCTTAGGTTCCTGAGACACAGCGGCTTTCGAATGCTCGTGATCCTTCTGCATCTGCGTTATGATCTGCTGCATCTGGCTCATCATCTGCTGCTGCATCTGGATTTGACCCATCATCTGCTGCATCGCCATCTGATCGCCTCCAATCATCTGTGGTACTTCTGTCTGACCGACTCCGCCCATATAAAGCATGGCCTGGTCTATTCCGGCTGTGGATGGCATTACTGCCTGGCCGGTTGCCGCTGCCTGGGAGGCTGCCATCTGGCTGGCTCCGCCCATGCCGAGCACTTCCGCATGACTGGTTTCAGCCATAGCAGGGGCTGCCGTATGCTCTGGTCCGGTACTCCATACTGCCTCTGGCTCTGCGTACACGGCGGGTTTCTCTTGTTCAGGCTCTTCAACCCCAAAGCTTCCTGCCAGCAGTCTTTCAATCTCTTCCTGGGACATCATGCCGCCGGAAGACGGTGCTGCAGGTGCTGCAGGTTCTACAGGTTGCTGTACTGCCGGCTGAGGTTCTGAAGCCGTTTCTTCTGCCATCAGTTCTTCAGGCAGGAATCCTCTGACAAGCTCTTTTGCAAGGCTTGGAGTCATCACGTTAATAAATTCACTTTCCATCTGGTCTGCAATCTTTAAGGTAAAGCCGACCACAACCATGGATTCCTGGCTGTTATAATACTTTTCTTTGAAATCGACCACATTGGCGATTTCAAAGGAGCTTGGGGTTGAAATATTAACTGTTTTTCCTAAAAACTCAGACAGGGCTGTAGCAGACGCTCCCATCATCTGGTTCATTACTTCACAGATTGCACTGATGTTCAGTTCGTTTAATTCAAATTCTTCCTCCGGCGTTTCCATCCCCATCAGCATATCCACAATCACTTTTACATCATGCCTTTTTAAAAGCATGATATTGCTTCCGCTGAGTCCTGCAATATATGTAATTTCCACTCCTACTGCCGGTTCCAAATTTGAAATTTCAAATTCATCCTTTGACAGTACCCTCACCACAGGCGTGGTAATATCAACTCTGGCATTGAGCATGGTAGATACTGCAGTTGCCGAGGCACCAAGGCTTATATTCAGTATTTCACCTATGGCATCAATTTCAAATGCACTAAAATTCTTTGAATCCATACAACTTTTCTCCCTTTATACTCATTTAGCCCTCTATGCCAAGTGATGCCTTATTTCCCAATTTCCAATGCCTTGGAGGCCATCGTCTTTATGGCATTAAACGCTGTCACATTGGCCTCGTAGGACCGGTATGCAGACATACTGTCCACTGTTTCTTTTATTAAATCCACATTAGGCATCTGCACATAGCCGTTTTCATCCGCATCCGGATGATCCGGATTATAAACGGGTTTAAAGGGACTTGGGTCCTGTACGATCTGTGAAACCCTGACGCCGCCCACACTCTGCTGTCTGCTTACACCGGCTGCATTCATCAAAATTCTCCGGAAATTATTTTCATTTTTGGATTCGAGCACTACCATCTTTCTCTGATAAGGTCCGCCCGCTTCCGTTCTGGTCGTATCAATGTTGGCAATGTTCTCCGATGCAATGTCCAACCGGAGACGCTGTGCAGTCATTCCTGACGCACTAATGTTCATGGAACTTAAAAATGACATTTGTCCCCTCCTCTTTAGTAAGTTAACCGATAATACCTGTAACTGTTTTAAGAATCCTGTCAGGCTTAAACGGTTTAACAATGAAGTCCTTTGCACCGGACTTGATCGCCTCAATTACCATGCTTTCC
Source organism: Lacrimispora sp. (assembly GCF_047605665.1). Taxonomy (GTDB): domain Bacteria; phylum Bacillota; class Clostridia; order Lachnospirales; family Lachnospiraceae; genus Lacrimispora. The sequence goes on from NZ_JASGFH010000010.1 coordinate 20,446, forward strand.
TGCCCCATAGCGGAGCACATAACAACTGCAGCTCCCGGAGCCTTTGCCTTGATCGCCTTTAATGCCTCCAACCCGTCCATATTGGGCATGGTAATATCCATGATCACCAGATCCGGATTAATTTCAGAAAACATTTGTACAGCCTGGGCTCCGTCAGATGCCTCATATAAATCGGTATATCCATTTTTAGACAGAGTATCCTTGATCATCATTCTCATAAATGCGGCATCATCTACTAATAATATTTTCGCCATTTCTATGCATCTCCTTTTATCATCCTTAATTCTTTATATAATCCCTGGCTCAATTTTCACTGGCCTGGTAATTTCCTTTTTCAACAAGGTCTTCAACCCGCACTGCCACATTCCGCTTATGGACCCCTAACTGGCCCTTAAACCATGGCTGTTCTTCCACATACAGCTTGATGTCGGAATCCTTGGGCGTTCCAAGATTGATAACATCTCCCACATGAAGATTATAAACGTCATCAAGGGTAATGACGGAGTCTCCCATCTGAGCACGGATCAGCAGATCAGAAGACTTGATATTATTCAATATCTCCATCTTAATATCCTGACTGTTCTCCTCTTCGCCCATGGCGCTCGCTCTCCGCTTATCCATAATGCTGTATATATTCATGAGAAGATTTCCCGGAATACAGAGACTGAGTCTTCCGATGGAGCCCTCCATTTCCACATCGATGACGACGATCACAATGGTCTCATCCACACCGATTTCCTGAAACATGCCGGGGTTTCCTTCAAGCCTTTCCAGTTCAAAATCCAGATTAATATAGTTTGACCAGGAATCCTTTAAGGGTCCGATGATGTATTGGATCACTCGGCGGTATAAGGCCATCTCGATTTCTGTATAGGTATAGGTCATGTCAACATTAGTTTCTGCTCCTAAACCTCCCAGCATACGATCAATCAGACTCAGCATCAGCGGCATGCTGGCATTAATCAGAAGGGGAGGATTCTTGGAATGATCCGGCAGGCTCACATTGACAAGGGTGAGAACATCATTATCGCTGAGAGCATTGCTGAACTCATAGTACCTCTGTTCCTCTACTGTAGTGACCGACAATTCACTGGAGGTCCTGAACAGGCTGTTGATCTGGGAACCCGCAATTCTGGAATAATTATCAAATATACTGTTTAAAACTTTAAGCCTGTCTTTTGTAAACTTCTTCGGGCTGTAAAAATCATATTTCCGGTATTTTACTTCATTTTCCTTTTTGTCAGAATCCTGGCTTGGCTCATCTCCCACCTGAAGGGAATTGAGCAGCGCATCGATTTGACTTTGGGATAATACTTCAGCCATTTGTTTCACTCCGCTTCATTTTTTAATTGCCTAGTGGTTCTGATAATTCTGATATATCTGGTCGTAATACTCTTCCAGAGACTTCTCTACCGCATCACTCTTGGTTATCAGTATCTCCACGCGGCGGTTTCGTGCCCTCCCCTCCTCTGAATCAAAAGGAGCAATCGGCCGGAACTGGCCATAACTGGTTCCCACCAGTTTATCCGGCGAAACAGCGCTTCTGCTCTGGAGGTAAATAACCACCTCTGCGGCACGCTGAGCCGAAAGCATTCTGTCGTTGCGGACATTATTAGGTCTGCTGGGATCTCCCTGGGAGGTGTGTCCCAATACCTGTACTTCCTTTATGGAAGGCTCCACCTGTTGCATGGAAGCGGCAAACTGCTCCAGAACTTCCTTGCCCTCCTGCCGAAGAACAGAACTGTCTCCGTCAAAAAATACTTTATCACGAAATGAAATAAAAGTGAAGCCGTCTCCGCGGGTAATTTCCACGGAATCCTGCATACCTCTTTCCTCAACCACCTTTTTCAGAGACAAATACAGTTCATCAAAATCCTGAATTTCCTGCTGTTCAGCGGTCTCTGAGGCTTCATCAATCTGTTCCTCCAGCTGTTCCAAAGCCTTTGGATTAAAGCTCTGTACCAATTTTTTCCACTTGGTCTGATCCATGGAAGACATGGAATACAGGAGAACGAAAAAACACAGAAGCAATGTAACCATGTCCCCATATGTATCCATCCAGCTTCCGGATTCCTCCGGCTGCCTATTTTTCTTTATCATACAACCACCTGTTTTCCTATTTTCCCTGAGTATATCACTGCAAGGCGTCCTTCTCTTCCGTTCCGATTAAGCGTCGCTTCCGCTTGCCTCTCTGACGGAATTTTTCTTTGCAATTTTCCCCTGCTGTCTCTGTGACAGATAGGATAACAGCTTTTCTTCCAGATATTTCGGGTTATCCCCTGCCTGAATGGACAAAACGCCTTCAATAATGATCTGTTTATACAAAACTTCCTGATCGTTTCGGATACGAAGCTTTTTTGCCATAGGAGCAAAAAACAAATGAGCCATAACACATCCGTAAAAGGTAGTGATCAGGGCTACAGACATGTCTGCTCCAAGGCTGTTTGCTCCATTGCCTGACATATCCATATTTTTCAGCATGTTAACCAGTCCTACCAGAGTACCGATCATACCAAAGCCCGGAGCCACTCCTGATCCTTTGTCATAAATACTGACATCCTGCTCATGGCGGTCCATCATGGCTGATACTTCACTTTCCAGCATCTCCCTGATTTTTTCTGCATCCATAGCATCCACGATCAGCATAACGCTCTGTTTCAGGAAAGGATCCTTGATACCGCTGGCCTGCTCCTCCAAAACCAGAAGACCTTTCTTTCTGGCTGTTTTCGCCATATCCACAAGAGTATCAATGACAGCTTCTGAATTATACCGTTTCGTACTCAACATAATTCCGATATGTTTTGGGATCTGAGCCAGAGTTTTTAATGGAAAGCTGGCAATCAATGCCGCTATCGTACCCCCTCCGGTAATAAGAACACTGGGTATATCCACAAAGTTTATCAGCTTATCCATGCCGATTCCATAAACAATCAGGGCAAGTCCCGCTACCCAGCCAATGACCAATGATAGATCCATAAGTAACCTCCTATATTCCAGGCAGGGCCTGGACTAACCATTTTTCTTCTGCACGCGAGCCTGTATTTCAGCATGAAACTCGATCACCCGGTCGATGATCTCCTCTACACTCTCTTTTACCACATAATGCTTTCCGCTGACTAAAACGATATTGGACTCCGGTATGGATTCAATCCGCTCAATCTGTTTGCAGTTAATAACAAAATCCTCATTATTCAACCTTGTAAGATGAATCACGGCCATGCTCCTCTTCTTATCATAGAGGCGGTTAAAACCGCCTCTATGAATCATATAAAATATTATCTCTTAATATTAACCAGCTCTTCCAGCATCTGATCTGTAACTGTGATGATCTTTGAGTTGGCCTGGAAACCTCTCTGAGTGGTGATCATGTCTGTCATCTCTGTAGCAAGGTCTACTTTTGCCATTTCAAGGTAATTTCCCAGAATCTGCCCCTGGGCTCCGCCTGCCTCATATATTCCCACATTACCGGCATTAGGACCTGGAGTGTAATAATAACCTGTAGTCTTTTCCAAACCGCTGGTATTTTGTACACCGGCCAGAGCAATCTTACCAATGATAACAGTAGCACCATCCTTTGTGGTTCCGGTCAGAGTGCCATCCTTTTGAATTGTATAGTTTGTCAGTTCGGCAAGTTCATTATCACTGCTGTTCTGAGCATTGTTCACCTCTGTGCTGGTAGAACTGTCCTGAGCGGTCTTCAGACGTTTTTCTGCGTCATATACTGTATTCTGCGCTGCATCAGCGAAAGCTTTTGCCTTATCTGCACCCTGCTTTTTGGTATCCCTGACACCTTCCAGGGATTCTGGTTCAATTTTACTCAGGGCTGCATAGAGAGTGTCTAACGCTGTCCGGGCTGCATCCAGTGCATCCTTATTTGCTGTATTTTGAGTAGTATTATAGGTATCACGTGCAGTGACATAAGCAGTCCATACACCAGGTATATTGGCAGCATTGTCTGTCAGAGCCTTTGGTGCACGAAGATTCGCCTGTGCCATAATCAGATCGTTTACATCTTCCTCATAATTTGCTTTTGCGGTATTATAAAGAGCCCTTAAACCGGGTTCTTTTGTCGGATCACCCTTTTCTGCCTGCCAGTTTACATAGGCCTTTTCCATGAGGTCCTTTGTACCTGTTTCTTTCGTATATATAATAGCTGTCTTGCCTTTTATATCCTGAGTGGAAGCAGCTGTCTCATAGGCAGTACTGGCTACCATTTCTTCCTCTCTCGCCTTACTCAGTTCCAAATTCAGCTTGCTTAAATTCGCTCTGGCGTCTTCCAGTGCCTTCCTGGCTGCCTCTACCTTGGATCCAGCACTTTCATTTCCTATTTTAGCCATATCAGCTTCCATAGGCACCCTGAGGGGTACTAATGAAGTAGTGTTAAAATCAGTTCCAGTGGATAAATTATCACTGATATTAGAAAATCCATATACATAGTTTCCAGCATCGTCTACCAAAAATCCCTGATTATCCACATCAAACTTTCCTACTCTGGATAGGAAAAGTCCGTTGGAAGAAATAACATCCGGATCCTCCAGGGAAATTCCGCTTCCGTCTCCAACCATAGGCCCTACGATATAAAAGCCTGTACCGTCAATAAAAGCATCCAGACCTCTGGCAGAGGGAGCCATGCTTCCCATGGAAAAGTCATATGTAATGCTTCCTGTGGTTACACCGTAACCCACCTGATTGGCATTGCTTCCACCATAGCTTCCTGAAGCGGTGCTCCCCTTTGATCCTGAAGAAGTATTCTGATACATGGTATCTTTAAAAGACATACTTCCTGCTTTAAATCCCCATGTATTTACGTTAGCGATATTGTTACCAATAACATCCATCTTTGCCTGGTGTGTTCTAAGACCTGCCACACCGGCGAACATTGATCTGACCATGATTTTACTTCCCTTCTTTTTTAGATGCCGTCATCCTGCTGTCAATCGGACATACAGAAAAAGCTCCCATAAATGGTCCAGCTATAATAAAACGGCACTGTCGATATTTGTAAAAATATTTTCCTTCATTTCATTGCCGGACATAGTCGTTACCACAGTGTTGTTGGGCACATTGACAATGAACGCACCTCTGTCACTGATAATCACCACATCCTTTGCTCCTTTTAAACGGGCCTTTTCTACGGCTGACTGGAGGTCTTTTAAAAAGGAATCAGACATCTCAATTCCCCGCTGACCTACCCGTTCTGCCGCATGACGGGAAAATTGAAGTCCTTGCGTTTCTCCGATCCGGCTCTGAAGCATTTCGTTGAAGCTGGCAGCCGGTTTTGATACTGCCGCCGCACTTCGCAGCTTTAGCTGCCTTAATTCCTCATGCTGGCTTATCTTACCTAGCATTTAATCATCACCTTTACTGTCATTATCTGTATCAGTTTTTAGGTCGTCCTCCGTGTTGTTCGCCCCATCCGCATCATTCGTTCCGTCTGTTTTGTCGGGGTCATTAACTCCAGCCACTTTAGCAGGATCCTTTGTGTCTCCTAAATCGGCAGGCGGTGTATGTCCTTCTTCATAGACAGACATAATAGAGGAAATCGGATACCCTGTCTTAACATCATCATCGATATAAAGAGTGGGGTTGCCTCCAAAAATATCTACTCTGGTTACCGTTCCTGTAATCTTTTTAACCGCTCCGGTTTTATCCTGAACTGCCAACATAACTTCTTTTCCCATCATGGAGGTTCCATAATTGATGGTATTGACCTGAGCAAAATCATTCATTGCAGTAGAGAAATTACTCATAGCCTGCATCATGGCAATCTGGGTCATCTGAGTCATCATCTCAGAGTTATCCATAGGGTTTGACATGTCCTGATTCTGCAGCTGTGCTGCTAGAAGCTTAAAAAACCCTTCTGTTGTCAAATCACTGTTGCTGGCTGTTTTAGTCGTTTCAGTGCTGTTTGCAACGGCTCCCAAAGAATTATAGTAACTGTTCACTCCGTTTACATTTGACATGGTCTCTCTCCTTATCTGTAACCAACGCCTTCTTCATTAGCGCCATTCATTTCAAAAATACCAAGCCTAAGCCTCTGGATAAAATCTTCACGGTTTCCATCCTGTTGTCTTCCCTGATGCTGTTCCCGCTGATCCTGTCTTTGATTCTGATCCTGCTGCTGGTTTAAATAATCATTCTCCTGCTTGTCTACCTGAATCTGGAACGGACGCTCTAGGTTAGATTCCAGAATCGTTCCTAAATCACCTGCAGTCTGGGATAAAAGCTTTAAGGTCTTGCTCTCGGTGCATAACAAGGATACACTGATCTGATTATCCTCGTAGGAAATCTTAATCCGGATTTTCCCCAGATTATGAGGCTCCAGCTGAATATCCAGCTCCTTTTTTCCTCCGTGCACCTGCTTTAATATCTGTTCAGACAGCTTTAATTCCAGTTCCTCCAGATTTTCTGCATTGGCGGAAACATATACCTCCTCAACCTTTTCAGAACCACGGTTTGCTGAACCTACAGGTTGGTAAGGTCTTCCTCCAAGTTCTGCCGGAGCATCTTTTCTGGTCTCTTCTTCTGATGTTTTCTTTTCCTCAGAGCCAACCTTTTCAAAAATCTTTGGCTGTTCTTTTTCAACCGGATTTAAAACGTTCTCGTCAGTACCTGTTAAAGGCTCATTCTGAGCAATACCGTTTTCATCTTTGACCGGACCGGAAACCTCAGTATTCTGTATGGAGGAACTCCACATCATCTCTTCCTTTTCGGCTTTTTCCTCAGGCACTTGATTCTGCTCTGCAAAAAGAGGCTGCGGTACTTTGGCCAAGTCTACCGACTGTTTAATTTGATTTTCTTCCTTCAAGCCTTCCATTCCCGCGCCGCTTTCCTTCAACATCTGAAGGCGGAACTGATCAAGGGTTCTAAAGGAATCCATAGTCCGGATATTTTTGTCTTCTCCGGATACAGGAACTTCTTCTGTTCCGATAGCCTCTACAAACCCGGTCATTAACTCTTCTCCGGTTTTCAAAGATTCACTGTCGGGAGTCTGAACTACTGCCATTCCAGCCGCCACAACGGAAGCTGCCGCTTCTGATGCAGCCATAAGGTCTTCTGCTTCTTCCTTGACTTCCGGCTCTTTGCTGTCCTTCTTCTGGTTGCTCCCTTTCAGCATGGTCTTAAAATCCCAAGAACTGTCAACTGACTTTTCATCCCTTTTTCTGGTGCCAGTCATCTGTCTGGCTAACAAGTCCACACTGCTGTTTTTTACTTCTGTCATCTTATCACTCCTTTCTTTCATGCCGTAAGGCACTTGATTTCTATGGTAACTGCCGGAAACCTGTTCCGGCAGGATTACCTGCTGGCCTGAACCGAGGTGGTGTTGGAAACAAACTCCTCAATGAACAGTTCCTCACTGCGAAGCACCTCTTTGTTATACTGCAAAAGCTTTTTTTCTTTCAGTTTTTCAATAGAAACCACTTCCTTTCTGGCTTCCACCACTTCACTGCGCTTTTGCTCCTCTTTTTTCTTCAGCCGCTGAAGAACTCCCTGTTCTGCAAGAATCTTCTGCTGCATAAAAGCGATATAAGTCTCATATTCCCGCATCACACTGATCGCAATGCCGTTTTGTGTCTCTTCCTGAAAACGGACACAGGCGCTTTTTCTCTGTTCGGATAATTCTTCGATTTTCTTTTCCTGGCTGACTACTTTAGCCACAATCTGGGCGTGTTCATTTTTTAAATTATCCAAAACCTGATCTTTATAATTCAACACCGTATCAAGTGGGAAATTGAATTTTTTCATGTTCCGCCCTCCTTTTCAAATCTATGCTAAAATCCTTTTCAGTTTTTCCAGGACCGCTTCATAGCTGTCACTTTCCTGTATTCCCTGGCATAAAAACTGATTGATTTTGTCAATTTTAGATATTGCCATATCAAGCCTGGGATTAGTGCCGCTTTTATATGCACCGATGGAGATAAGATCTTCATTTTTCTCATAAAGGCTTAAAATATCCCGGACCTCCGAAGCCATTTTCCGGTGTTCATCGGAAACGATATTGGTCATCAGACGGGAAATGCTGGCGCTTATGTCAATGGCCGGGAAATGGTTTGCATTAGCCAGCTTCCGGCTCAAAACAATATGGCCATCCACGATACCTCTTACCGTATCGGCAATGGGTTCATTGGTGTCGTCACCTTCTACCAAAACGGTATAAATTCCGGTGATGGAGCCTTCCCCAAAATTTCCGCTTCGTTCCAACAGCTTAGGGAACTCCGCATAAATGGAGGGGGTATATCCTCTGGCAACCGGAGGTTCTCCGATTGCCAGCCCGATCTCTCTCTGGGCCATGGCAAAACGGGTCAGGGAGTCCATCATGAGCAGCACATCCTTGCCCTGGTTTTTAAAATACTCGGCTATGGTAGTCGCTACCAGAGGACACTTCATACGAAGCATAGCCGGCTGGTCGGAAGTTGCCACCACCAGGACAGAACGTTTCATTCCTTCCGGTCCTAAGTCCTTTTCTATGAACTCCCGCACTTCTCGTCCTCGCTCTCCTACCAGAGCCACTACGTTAATATCCGCTTTTACATTTCTGGCAATCATTCCCAGCAGGGTACTCTTTCCAACACCGCTGCCTGCAAAGATTCCAATACGCTGGCCTTTTCCAATGGTGTTTAATCCGTCAATGGCCTTGACTCCGAATTCCAGCGTGTCCGTAATGGGCGGGCGGGTCATGGGGTTGATGTAAGGATTCTCTACGTAATAGTACCGGGGGGATTCAAAAGCCCCTTTCCCATCCATGGGTTCTCCCTTTGCATCAATGATACGGCCCCTTAAAAAGTCTCCTACCGGTATCTTCAAACGGCGCTTGGTGTTGCGGACAAAGCTCCCCGCTGCAATGCCGTTCATATTCTCATAAGCCATGAGCTGTATTTTATCATCCTTAAAGCCCACCACTTCTACCGGTATCTGTTCCTGCCTGTCCTCGTTATAGATGTAGGCAATATCTCCGATGCTGGCCCTGCCGCCGGAGGCTTCCATGGACATCCCTACAATGTTTTCAATTTTCCCGATGTGATCGATGGTCTCAGTCTTCATGATAAGATCCGTCAATTCCTTAAACATGCAGGTTCCTCCTGTTACAGTCTCGCGTTGTTGAGTATTCCCTTGATATTTTCCAACTGGGTATTGACGCTGACGTCAATGATTTCTCCCGGAAGCTCAATGATACAGGTGCCATCCTCTGCATTGTCCATGGCGATGATCTTGATATTTCCGGAAACGTGGGCCAGTTCACTGAGCAAGCCCACATCTCCCTGTATGATCATTCCTGCATCCTCCTGGGACACATAAATCTTTGCCCACTGGGTTTTCTTCAGCTTTCCTGCGGCAGCCACGATCATTCGTTTAATGACCTCTCCGCTGGATTTTAAGCTGGTCTGGATCACCTTTTCCGCAATGGTCAAGGTGACCTTTTTCAAGTCATCAATATATTTGTCCAGAATCTTTTCTTTTTCTTCTGTAACGCTCTCAATGCTTTTCTTCATCGCTTCCACAAATTCGTCCTGGCGGAATTTGAGGACTTCCTGATGTACCTCATAGGCCTTTCGGAAGCCTTCCTCATATCCTGCGTCGTATCCGGCCTGACGGCCTTCTTCTGCAGCCCGGTCACGAATTTCTTCCGCGTCTTTCATTGCCTGATCCAGAATGATCTGTACCTTTTGCAAAGCCTCCTCGTATAGCTCAGAAGTCTGGAAATATCCGCCTGACGGCCGGACTTCCACTTCTTCCTGGTCTTCCTCTGGCTGCTCTTTTCCTTTTATGACAATATCTTTAAATTCCCTGGTAAATCCAACTTCCAGAACATGGTCCTCAAGGTGCGTGCCCTTAATAATATTAGACAATGACATCATCCTTTCCGCCCTTGCTGATGATCAGCTCGCCTTCTTCCTCCAGACGTCTGATGATGCCAACAATCCTCTGCTGAGCCTCTTCCACATCCTTCAGACGTACATTAACCGTAACTTCCATATCGGACTGAATGCTGTCCTTCATACGGGCTGACATATTGGAGAAAATAACGCTTGTGATCTGTTCATTCGCGTTCTTAAGCGCATAAACCATATCCCGCATATCGCACTCCCGGATGAAACGCTGGATAGAGCGGTCGTCCATGGTGATGATATCCTCGAATACGAACATCTTTTTGCGGATGGTATCTGCCAGCTCCGCATCCTTTCTGCCCAATTCGTCGAAGATAAGCTTTTCGTTGCTTCTGTCGATGTGATTCATTACATTTGCTATGTAATCGATACCGCCCACGCTGGTGTAATCGGTGGTGAGGATACCGGAGAACCTCTTCTTAATCTCCTCTTCCACGATTTTAATGGCTTCAGGAGAAGCGCTTTCCATTCTGGCAATGGATTCCACTACCTGCATGCGCTTTTCAGGTGCAAGCTCTGAAATAATCTGAGCAGTCATCTCTTCGTTGGTATAAGAAAGCACCAGAGCAATGATCTGAGACCTTTCATGCTGGAGGACGGAAAGCAGGTTCTTTACATCGCTTTTCCGGATAAATCCAAAGGACCTGGATTTCAAGGACTGGGTAACCTTCTGAAGAAGGCTGTTGGCCGTACTTTCACCAAATGCCTTTTCCAGAACAGTTCTGGCGTATTCCAGACCTCCGTCAGTAACAACCTTCTGGGTCAGGCAGGTCTTATAGAATTCATCTAAAGTGTTTTCCGTCAACTCAGATTCCACATGTCCAAGCTTTGCCACTTCCAGCGTTAATTTTTCAATTTCATCTTCCGTTAAGTATTTGTATATCTTGGAAGCCTTTTCCACTCCCAAGGAAACAATCACTGTCGCCGCTTTTTGTTCAGGCCTAAGACTAATCGCCATTATTACCGCCTCCATTCAGCCATGTTTTCAGAAGCTGGGCCGATATCTCAGGATTCTGTTCTGCAAACTCACGTACACTGTGGCGCAGTTCTGCCCCTCTGTCTTCTTCCGGTTCCAGAATCACGATTTCTTTTTCTTTGGTCACTGCAACTTCCGGAACATCTTCCTGGCTTATCCCCAATGCTGCCAAACGGGCCCGTCTTCTCCTTCTGATTCTGATAGCTATAATGATGATCAGGAGAAGAAGGATCACTCCAGCCAAAGCTGCAATGAGAATCCAACGGTTGATCAGCAAGCCGCCGCCTGTACCAGTTTCCACCGGCTCTTCAGGTTCCTGAGGTACTTCTATTGTGTAGAAGGGAGCTGCTACGGCAGTTATTTTTTCCGCCCGCTGGTCCAATGCGATTCCCGCTGCATTTCCAGCCAGATCCCTTATATCATCAATGGTCAGACTTCCAAATCCGTTTCCGTTTATTACTACAGAAACGGTCAGATTCTCTAAAGTGCCCGGATTGACCTGGCCCTGTTCCTTAATCTGGTTTAAAAGGTACTTTCTGGTCAGACCGCTGGAAGCGTAAGCATTTTCATCGCCACCCGCCCCTGCATTGTATTGAGGGATGTCTGCATTGACCTCAGAACCGGCCACTCCAGCCGCATTCTCTCCACTTCCGGAATACTCTCTGGAAATGGACTCTTCGGAAATGAGCCCTGTCTTATCATTTTCATCAATCTTTTCGGGTGTATTATATATGATACTTTCCCGAATCAGTTTTTCCATATTGACTGTGCCTTTTACAGATACGCGCACGTTGCCATTTCCATACACTGGACCCAGTACATTCATGACCTTTGCAGAAATCTGCTCTTCAATCGTCCTGGTAATCTCGTCTCCGATCTTTCCGCTGGCTATATCTTCATCTTCGGAAGTGACAGAAACCTCACGGCCATTTCCGTCAAATACGGAAACATTGTCAATGACCATTCCAGGTATACTTCTGGATATAAGAAGCTGGATGGATTTAGCCTGCTCTTCTGTAGGAGACCCTCCGTCCTTCATAACCACAACAGCCTGGGCACTTGCTTCCTGCTTCGTTTCATCAGATAACGCATACTTGGAAGTCTCTCCCAGGGCTATAGTAACATATGCCTCTTTAACACCATCAAGAATTTTGATAGTAGAACCGATTCTGGTTTCCAGATCATAAAGTTTAAAGGTCCGGCGGTCAGAATCAGTAGTCATTAGGTTCACATTATCTCTGAATACATCATATGTAAAACCACTTTTTGGATACCCCTCTGAAACCATCTTGGCTTTGGTGGTATCCATATCCTCCGCAGGCACCAGGATATCTCCAGCCTCGTACTGATAGGCAACACCATCTTCCTGCAGTTTCCCAATAATCTGTTTAGCTTCTTCGCTGCCAACTCCGGTAAACATGACCTCATAAGGCTTTTCCTTCATTGACAGTGCTATCACAATAGCTCCCACCACAACTGCCACGCCTACAACGCTGACAATGATGATTTTTTTTACTTTACTGCTCAGTCTTCCTAAAAGTTCCTTAATTTTTTCCATCACATCTGTCCGCCCCGTTATCTATGGTTAAATACCGATTCTTATAATCTCATTATAGGCTTCCAGTGCCTTAGTCCGAAGAGATGCGAGAAATTCCACTGATAACTGGGCTTGTGCTGCAGCTGCAGGCACAGTGTGGGGATCGTCAATCTGGCCTGTTGACAGCAAGTATTCCTGTACCATTAGATTTTCATCTGTACTCTTTACACTCTGAATTGCTTCTTTAAATATATCACGAAAATCCGGGCTTCCATCCCGCCCGGCCGTCACCTTCTTTTCATTTCCTATAGAACCAAGAGGCTCCATGGGAACAATCGGTGTTATAAACATCTGTGACATCTTAATCTACCTCCCGTCTTAACCCTTAATCACTGCACGAAGTCTGTTCACTTCACTGTTTAAGGCACTCACCTGATACTGATACTGAAGATTTGTTCTTGCAAGTTCCACGTTTTCCACGTCCAGATTTACATTGTTTCCATCCATTCTGGCTGACTCATTCTTTGTGTCATGGGTGAAATACCTGGAACTGCTTATGACTTTCCCCATATCCTTTGATGTACCATGTCTGCTGGCCTGCAGACGGCTGCGGAATTCGTCTTCAAATGTGACGTAACGGGCTTTATACCCCGGAGTCTCTACATTTGCAATATTATTCAAGGTTACCTGCTGCCTTGACCACAGATGACCTAATGCTTTCTCTGCCATAGAAATACTGTTTCCAAATATTCCATTCATAGACATTGATCCTCACTTTCATCCCTTTTGCAGAAATTTGGAACTCATATTTTGCTGTTAAATTTTATATAATGCCAGTTAAATTTTAACAGCCTTTTCCAATTTTTAACTTTTTCTGTAATTTTTCTTACTATATTCTACATTTTATTACAAGTATTGTCAAGAAAGAATCGGAGGGTAAGGCGAATTTAGTCAGATTTTCTTCTAAAAGCACATAATGGAGGGGGAGGGATGTGAAAATGAGATAATCCATACAGAACCGATATGTTTATATCTTAAAATACAGCCCCCCTGAAATGCTGAAATCAGCTTCTCAAGGGGGGCATTACCGCAAGAATATCAATAGGAATATTCTTAATCAAATATGCAACATTATAATCTTTGAATATTCTCTTCTAAATATATATTAAAGTGCCCGTTTCAAAATATGAAAAATCGATTTTATCGGGCGTACTCCTGCATAATTCCCATGACTTTCACGTAATCTTCTTTCTTATCCCGCATTATGAAAAGTCCTTGTTCTAATTTATCAAAGGGAATATGATGTGAAATCATTTTTGAAGGAGTAATTCTTTTCTGTTCTAACCGTTCCAACACATAATGCCAGTCGTCATGGGTATCATGAGTAAATGATGAATTCCATGTGCCCATAACAGTAAGTTGATTCCGTAATATATTCCAATATACTGCTTTCTCAAGCTGCATATCAGAATATGGATTTCCCATCAGCATGACTCTTCCCGATGGGGCAGCATTCTTTACTGCCTGGGCATAAGTTTCGTTCTTTCCGACACATTCAAAGAACACATCTGCGCCCTGCCCATTCGTCTGTTCCTTAATCCATTGGTCTGCATCCTGCTTTCTGCTATCACAATAACATTTCTCGTCAAGCCCTATCTGGCATGCAATATCTCTTTGAAAATCTTTGTTTCCAATGACCAGAATATCTTCTATGCCCGCTTCCTTCAAAAACATCAAAAGTAAAAGTCCTATCGTTCCCAAGCCGCATATAACCACCTTATCATTGCGTTTTGGCTGGATTCTTCTCATTGCATGGACAGTAACTGCCATGGGTTCTAACATAGCGGCCTCTTCAAAAGAGACATTATCCGGTAAAGCAATCAAGTTCTCTGCCGGAACTGCTACAAATTCAGCAAATCCCCCATCCCTGCGCGAACCAAGATAATTGTAATTTTGGCACATTTCGTACTGCTTCTTTTGACACTGCGCACATTTCCCGCATGGAATCAATGGAAACACGCCAACTCTCTTGCCTTGCCATTTCGAATCCACACTTTTTCCCAGCTTTACAACCTCTCCAGAAAACTCATGGCCAGGAATTAATGGATGAGTGTGTGCACCGGTCTTATAAATTCTCGGAATATCAGAACCGCATATACCCACTGCTCTTACTTTTACAACCACCTCATTTTCAGCCGGAAGAGGATCAGGTACAGTTTCTGACAAGAAGTCATTTATACCATGCAATACATATGCTTTCATTCATTTGTTCCTCCTATTATTCCTCTAAAACGGTCCAAGTCTTCCCTTGTAGTTATTTTAAAATTTTGCTCATCTCCCGGTACCATGACGATATCCATTCCCATAAGAATCGCCGGTTCCGTAGAACCATTGATTTGAAGTATTTTTTCTGTCAGAAGTCTTTGATTGGCCTCATAATACTTTCCCAAGCGAAACACCTCAGGAGCCTGTCCCGCAAACACACTGCTTCTATCTATTAACTTTGACACCTTTTTCCCATCCCTGCTTAAATATACAGTATCCTTCATGGGCAATACCGGCATCACACCATCATGACCAGTAGCGGCAGCAAAGCAGTCATCAATCTGCTTATGACCAAGCAGGGGACGCGCTGCGTCATGAATCATTACCAGCGAATCCTCTACTGCTATTTTCTTTATCTCACAAAGTCCCTGCAAAATAGACACCTGCCTGTTTATTCCCGGAGCAGAAAAACCACAGAATTTTTCCATGGAAATGTGATTTAAAATGTAATCATGCCACATTTCATCTGCTGCTACCCAAATAGCATCCACACTCCCGTTGGCAGTAAAGGTATCAACACAGTAAGAGATAATGGGTTTCCCATTCACTTCTATATATTGCTTTGGTATATCCTCCCCTACTCTGCTCCCGGTTCCTCCGGCTAATACCAATGCTATATTCATCTTTATAGTATCTCCCTTTTAAAATCGCAGTTCCCTGATATCCTGTAATATTTCTCCATACCCTCTTTCTTTCCCGAAAAGAAGAGATGTCCCAAGCACAAATCCCTTTACGCCCTTAGGGGCAAACTCCAGAATCTTATCCGAACTACAGGCCCCATCCCAATAAATTTCAAAATCCATATCTTCTTTTAGAGAAAGTAGCTTCGTAATCTTTTTTCCTACATATGGAAGAAACATTTGTCCTGCATTTCCCGGATTCACCGACATAACCAATACCTTTTTCACAATGCGCAACATTTCCATAACTGTCTCTGCACTCGTCCCCGGATTAATAGCAATTCCCGGAATCATTCCAGCACTGATAATACTTTGCAGCGTCGTAGAAGGATGGTATTCTGCTTCCGGATGAATATAAATCGTATCACCCTTCCTTAACTTGCTCAGAAATAGATCAATACGGTTATTGGGGTGCTCTATCATCAGATGCACATCCAATGGTTTTGTTGTTGCCCCCGCTATATATGTCATATCATTCAATGACATTGCAAAATTCGGCACATACCTTCCGTCCATAATATCAATATGGAAGGAATCAATGCCACCCGCTTCCAAATCTCTTACTTCTTTTTCCAGATTTCCATAATTAGCGCACATCATGGAGGCTGTTAATTCAATATCCATATGTATCTCTCCTAACTGCTTTTATGTCAGAATAAATCTTCCTGTGTGTACAATATTTAAATCTTCTTTAATAATATAAAAAATACAAAGTCATTAAGTTTTCCCCGATATTATCCATAAAATCTGTAATTTGTTCATTAGTTAATTCCATTACCAGCTGTTTTTAATGTTCCCTTTAAAGAGACTTTTAATATAAATTAACCACGCACAAAATTCCGTAAGTATAAGAGGGTTGTCGGAGGAACAAGCTTCTCGATTGCTAGCCAATCCTCTTTTTCTAGCAAAGCACGGACACGGCTTGCACTGACAGCTGCTCCATCTTTCTCAATACGAGAAATTTCCTTTATTTCAATCCCATATAAGGGTAAATAGTCAATCAACTGCTGGTTGTATTGTCTTGTTATTATGCAATTCGGTTCATTCCCTACAAATCGTTTCGTAATACTTAATTTAGGTGCTATCTTTGTACCAAACAACTTGACATCAAAAGAAGCATCAATAGTATCTTTAAAACTATCCTTAATAAAGTATTCAGGAAATGTACGCGTTGATATTATAAATTGTCCGCTAGGTAATACCTTAACGTTATCCAGATCACTTAGACCTCTTCTTACACATTCTATCCTATCTTTAAATGGAAAAAAAGATTTATCCTCTTCAACAACAAAAACATATAAATAATCACATTGCTTTAAAGCCTCATCTACTAAATATCTATGTCCATAAGAAAAAGGATTACAATTTACAACTACCGACCCAATTACCTTATTATCTGCGCCCTCTATTCTATTTTCATCCAAAAAGCGTAAATATGTATCCAGGTCTACCAGATCCACAATCTCGCCAGATGGTCGCTGCGGTTCAATTCTTTTTTGCTGTTTCAGTCCAGATATAACACTATTAAAGCAATTTATATCTTTTATGGGTATATTCTTGTTATTTTCAATCTGTTGTAAAAGGAAGTTATATATATAATCTGCAATTAATTTATATCCCCTATGGTTTGTATGATAGTTATCAAAGAATATTTCTCCAAATCCATGTGGACGATCAAATGCTGGAACCAAATCAATAAAGTTCATATTTTCATTTTCATTCACATATAACTTAAACCTTTGCATTCCCTGATTAATCAGAATAACATAATCTCCAGATTTAATCGGAGTATGTAATATTTGTAGTAAAGATTTTTGGTAATTCATCCAATTTGCTCTATTTACAACCCGGTATTTAGTGTCCCCCGACATACCATTTAGTCTTCTCTGCAGAAAGCTCCCTATTGTATATTGATCTTCCGCAAACAATCCGAGAACTGTGCAATTACCAAAAAGGTGTATAGAACTTTGATATATATCTGGCACATTGGTGGTTAATCTACAGCCATTTATAATATTACAGTATTGACTATTTATATCCTTAACGTATTCTATCCCCTCTTTTTCAATTATGGACAAGGAATTATGTACTTCAAGAAAAATATTACGTATATATTCTATCGAGCAATTTTCCAAATCATCATAATATGGGATTAAACCTTCTAAATAATCGTTAAATACAGTGTAGGCATTACCTTGAGTATGTCTGAAATACCTTTCAGCATTTGTTGGATTCTTTAAATAGCTTAAGGGAAATGTCATATCTGCAAAAATCAAATTTGCACTATTATCTTTTATATATCTTGTTACGTCCTGAAAAAGATTAAGTTCATCTAAATCAATAATTAAATTTTCTAAAGAAAGACATTTAACATATGACTTTAAGCTTTCCTCTACCCTCAAAAAGTCAACTGTAACTATAATTGCATCTAAGGACATGAGCAAATCTGCCTTGTCCGGTTGTATTATATTGACCTCATCCATATACGGAAACTCTACATACCTGTTTTTATCAACAATATATTTAATTTCTATTTCAGTACCTTTAAGGTGTTCATATAAAATAGTCCCTAAAACACCTCCTCCATATATAGCAATATGTCGTATATCATTTTTATATAATATATCTGCCAAAGAAAACTTATTGACATATCTAATCCAACGATACATCAAATCTAAGTGCTTATTTCGCGGTTTCATAGTGTATATCCTCCTCTTTCGAAATATGAAAATACCTCTTGTACAAACTTTTCTAATAAATCTCAGATATTGATCATTGTCTCGTATTCCTTTTTATGAAGCAGTAATAAATTCATAAATATTTACACCTTTTGCTTCATTAACTTCAATGACTCCCTTTCACATGCCTCACCGGTATTTCTTGTATAAAATTCAGACATCACTGTTAAGAAGTTATTATATACCCTCTATGAATCAATATAACATCTGGTTTTTCTTATATAGAAACTTCCAGAAGCTATGATCATAAATTCATTTCAATACTTTTCTTTCCCTCAAGTTTAATAGTTCGCTGCGGAACATATACACTATCCTTTTCTGTATCTTTGCTTATGTAAGCGCCTGCTCCAACCAACGTATAATCGGCTATATCCAACCCATTTCTAATTGTACAGTTATTGCCAAAAAAGCAGTTATTATGTATCCTGATATTTCCTGCAACCGAAACTGAAATCGTAAAAAAGTTATAATCTCCAACAATTGTATGATGTGCTACATGTGCATTAGCCCAAAATACATTCCCATCACCAATCCGACACATCACCCCTATTGTTACACCCTCCATAACAATATTACCTTCTCCAAAATCATCAGTAAGAACAATTGCTGTCTTATGTATATAACTCATTATCTTATAACCTTTTTCACGTGCCTGTTGAAATTTAAACGTTCTGACATTATTCATATTTTTATATCCAGCACAAATAAATATCGCATATTCATCTGGTGAATAAAATTCCTGTACATTTTCAAATGCCACCACTGGTAACCCCAAAAAGTTTTCCTCATCACAATAATCATTATCAACTGTAAATGCGCAGACTTTATATTCATTCTCCTTTAAAAGATAATAATACAGCATTTCTGCAAATTGGTTCACACCAAAAATAATCACATTTTTCATGTCAGTTTTTCTCCTTCCTCAGCAGCACTTCTTTCAACTTTAGATTTCCAGCATCAAATAAATCTACATCTCTAATTAATTTATTTACATTATATTGTATTGTTATAAAGTCAAATTTTTCATTTCCTAAATCCAGCAATAATGCTGAGCAGCCTTTCCCATCACGCTGCTGTCCAAGGGAACCAGGATTTATGACAGATGTACCCATGACTTTTTTTACCATCCTATGATGGGTATGCCCTAAAATCACAAAATCATACTTTAAATAATTTTTTATATCGCTTATATCTGTATCAGGATATATTCTACCATTTAAAGGATCACTTGGAGAACCGTGAAACACTCCTATTTTACATCCATCTATGTTAAGTTCCAGCTTATGTGGTAAACTCCTTAAAAATTCAATATTTTTCTTACTGATTTTCTCTATATTATGCTTATAAGTATTGCCATACCTTGTCACCAAGATATCTACATCTAGTTTTCCATCAATTACGTCTAAAAACATCTTATCATGATTTCCCAAAACAGCCTTTAATCCTTGCATGTTTCTAAACTTGTCTAAAATTTCATTCTGATAATAATAATATCCGAAAACATCTCCACAAAATATAAGTTCATCTGCATTTTTCACTTGATCACTTTTTAAGAATTCATCTAATGCATATTGGTTTCCATGAATATCTGAAAAAAACAAAAGCTTCATTTTTTAATTTCCTTTTCGAATATTTTATACCATCGATTTTATTGTTTCTTCCATACTGTATTTTGCTTTAAATCCCAGCACTCTTTCAGCTTTGTCCGTGCTTATTTTCCAACAAAACCCCTCCTCAGGGTCCTCAATACCATTAAAAGTTATTTTCGATTTTGATTTTAATAAATCTATGCATAATTGAGCCAGTTCAAAATTTGAATATGATATCTCAGAAGCGATATGAAACACACCTTCATTCCTCACTTCAATTGATAAGAGAATCGCTTGAAGGATATCACGAATATCCACATAATTCTGAAGCCGGGATCCTTTCCCATACAAAATAATGTCTTTATTATTTTTACAGCTTTCAACAAAAACAGGTAATATCGTCTGAGTATTCATACCTTTTCCTACAGGTGATGGTAACCGTAATATTGTTGTATTTAAGTCTGCATTGCAGGGCAGTCTAAGCAACTGCTCCCCAAAAAACTTCGTTGCATGATAAGTTGTTATAGGATTAACCGGATGTTCTTCTGTAATTGGAATATCAACAGGCTTTCCAATTACAGGGATACCAGAAATATACACCACTTTCTTACATCCGGCCTGCTTTGCATATTTTATAATATTTTGTACACCCAGACAATTGGTTAATATACTTTCAGTTCCCAGATTATCTTTATCTAAGCTTGCAGCCACATGTATTATGATATCAATTTGAGGCACTTCATCTATAAGGTTTTCAACAAAGTCATAAGATTGCAGATCAGATGAAACATATTTACACTCAGATTTATTTACCCATTTTTTCTGTCTTCCTGTTGCAATTACATCAAAGTCCCTATTCTGACTAATAAATTTCACCACATTACTGCCAATAAATCCATTTGCACCTGTTATAAGTACTTTCATACACTTCCTCTCCCATATCCAATTGCTATATTATTATAAGTACATGTATTTTCTACCACTTTATCTTGTTCAAGCTTATACTTCATAGATTCGTCTATGTACATCTCATCAAAGTACCTATATGCCGTTCCCTTTTTTATATGAAAGATGCTTCTAATATCCTCATTTAATATATATTCTCTTATCATTGCCTCAACATCGTTATATCCAAAGTAAGCCCTCATGGGCGTAGTTCCTGAGAAACGAACATTTAATTCAAAGCACACTGGTCTACCATGTTGATCAATCCTAAACTGGATATTCAGCGGCCCTATTGGTCTAAATTTATCACATATTTTTACAGCTTCTTCCCGAATCTGTTTATGCTCAACTACAGATGCCTTAAATGTCGTCCCATATTTCAACTCTCTATGCATGATAATGATTTCAATTAATTCTCCATGCCTATCGCAATAGCAACCAACGGTATACTCTGATGATTCATTTCCAATATATTCCTGCACAACATAATCTGGCATGTCTTTTAACTTCGCTAATCCGGCATAATCATTAATTATAAATATTCCCTGTGAACCTTTACCCTTTCTTGGTTTTGCTATCAACGGAAATTTCGTTTTCTGTATCAATTCCTCCAGACCCTTTGCATCATTCGAACTACAATATAAAGGATAGTTGCAATTATTATGTCTTAACCATTCACATGTAGATAACTTATCCTGCCCTATCATGAGTTTTTCATATGGAGTAAAAAGAAAATTTGCTTTTGTATATAATTTCATATACTCATAGTTTGTAGAAATTTTCTCAATAACTTCTTCTACACCAGTCAGAATCATATGTATATTTTCATTTTGACAAATATTAATCAACCATGGAATAAACTTTTCATCAGATGCCAACGGACTTAAATATGCAGTGTCACACATATATAACCCCAAAGAGTCCGAGTTTATGCATGCTCCAACTATATTAACATTAAGTTTTGACATTAGTATCGCCTTTATAATTCCTTGGCTTACATTTCCTCCCACTCCTAAAACTAAAACATTTATCTTTTCCACGCTTTTATTCTCCCTGGCAAATCCCCTGAGTTTTCTAATCATTAAATAATATTTGTTTCATCAAGTGACAATATATCTTTTTATTTCTCGACATCAGAGCCTTAAATATATTAAATATATAAATATTATTTCCAAATAAAGCATCGAATTCTTTATTTAATGAAATAAATCCTCGATGCTTCTCTGGCATTATCATAATATTATTCTACATTTAAATTACCTGTTCAAGTATATCCAACGGCCGTAGAACATTTCTATTTTTTTCACATACAGCTTCTTCCAATTCAATAAACCTCTTTATTGCTTCTATAATTGTTTTTTTATCATTATCTGATATGCCATAATATAACGGAAGTCTTAATAAGCACTCACTTTCTTTAGATGTAAATAAATCCGCCCCTCTTAACTCCCCATATTTCAATCCCGCTACAGAAGAGTGGAGAGGTACATAATGGAAAACTGCTCCAATATTCATCTCTCTTAATTTGTTTAGTAAGTTAGTCCTCACAGTTAAATCCTTAACTTTTATAAAAAATAAATGTCCGTTATGTACACATTCTTTAGGAACATAAGGCAACTCTATTCCATCAATATTATTTAGTTCACTATAGTAATAATTCCAAGTTGAAATTCTGTTTTGATTGATTATATCTGCTATTTCTAATTGTCCCCATAACAATGCAGCATTAATTTCACTAGGGAGATAAGAGGAGCCTATATCAACCCAGCTATACTTATCTACTTCGCCTCTAAAAAATCTGGATCTATCTGTTCCTTTTTCCCTTAATATTTCGGTACGTTCATAATACTTTTCATTATTTAATACAATAGCTCCTCCTTCCCCCATTTGATAATTTTTTGTCTCATGAAAGCTATAACATCCAATGTCTCCAATAGTCCCCAGATATTTACCTTTATAGGTAGCCATAACCCCCTGTGCAGCATCTTCTACAACCGGAATCCCATACTTGTGACTGATTTCCATAATATGATCCATCTCACATGCAACACCTGCGTAGTGAACAACAACGATTGCTTTCGTCTTTTCTGTTATAGCTGCCTCAATTTTGTTTTCATCAATATTCATTGTATCTGGTCTGATATCTACAAATATTATTTTTGCACTACGGTTTACAAAAGCATTTGCAGTTGATACAAACGTATATGAAGGCATTATAACTTCATCTCCAGCTTTTATGTTTAATAACATTGCTGCCATTTCAAGAGCAGCAGTACACGATGTAGTAAGCAAAACCTTACCTGCATTAAAACGACTTTCCATCCACTTACTACATAACTTCGTATATTTTCCATCTCCTGCAATTTTACCGCTTTCAATACATTCAGATATATATTTCATTGATGTTTGAAGATTGATAGATCTATTAAATGGAATCATTTTACACCTCTACTCTTCTTTCATGTTGCTGCATCAGAATATAATTTGTTCCAGCTAAAACCATCTTTTTCTAATGTCTCTATGTATTCCCTTATATTTCTTTTATTTTCCATACAAATTCTGCAATCTGCAAATTCCTCAAAAGTATTGTTTTTTATCTCATCAATATTAAATACTTTTATACCATACTTCAATATATCATTATTATTATTTACTGATGTGGTATAAACTTTCTTTCCCGACTTAAGCAATGAATAAATAGTTGTCCAACCACAATCCCTTGTTAATGGAAAAATACCAATATCTATATCAGTTAATAGTTGTCCGTATTGTTTCAATTCCATATATTCACACATCGCTATAAACTTTTCACCAAAAATTTTTATTCCTTCAGAAATCACCGCATTAACATATGATTCATCTACTTCATAGGAAAGCGGACAAAAAACTTTGATATCTTCATCTTTAAACTTTTCTAATAATCGAAAAGCCTCAATATGATTTAATGCTGTTGTTGCACTATGACCAACTAATATATTCACTGTTGCGTCAGCTTCATTTCGTTCTTTCATCAAAATCCCGGTATCATAAAACGAGCAATTATTTATAATAATATTTACATCTTCTTTAAAATGATATAAATTACTCAGTGTATTATAAGATATCTCATTAAACAGCACAAGATTCCCAATATCAGAAAAACAATCATGAAACTCTTTGGCAGACGTATTCCAGGATAGTTCCCCACCATGTATAACAAGATAGGTTTTTTCTCTAAATTTAAATATATGCCTTTTTATAAAATCTCCTAACGTTAAAGACATCACACCACTATGAAATATTATTTTTTTACTTTTCATTAAAATATCAAGAAATTGGTGATTAAGTAGTTCTGTATTTCCTGTATATAAATCATTTATTATTATTAGATTTTTATTTTCTCTTTGAATTTCTTTGTAAAACTCCCACACATTATATAAATCATCCGGATTTAGTTCATTGGTATAATGAACAACAATTAAATGCTTGTTAATATCTGATGTTCTTTTTATTGTTTCGATAACATTCACAACAAACTTTCCATCATAAATAAAATCAATAAAATCAAACTTACCCTGTCCCAAGACTTCTCTACTAATTTTATGAAACTCCTGATTGACAACAAATTCCTTTTTGTATTGATCAACTGATATATACTTCTGTACATAAAATTCCTTGATTTGATACAACCTCATCACATTTGAGATATATGGATAGTCTTTTATTACTGACATAACTACAATATCTTCTTTGCACAAATCACTCAAAGAATCCAGTCTGTGAATTTTTAATCCATGAAATAATGTACCTTCCAAACTGGAATTGCTATCAATTATGATATATCTTTCTTTATTCCAAGCATCAATATATTGCATGATTCTCTTTGATGCACCAAATATAACTACCGTTTTATTATTAATAAGCTTTATTAACTCTTCATCAGAAACTTCGTTAAGTTCATTATCAAGCCACTCCATAATTACCCTCACCCTACTCGCCAAACACATTCCTAATACTGTAACATTATAAGATAATCATACAAAGTATAATGTCATTTAAAAATTATGATCGCCATCATCTGCCTGCCATATACTTTCTGATGAATCCCACATAATAGGGAAGAAATACAACTTCCAGTTTTTATTTAATATCAAATTATCTCAAAAAATATCTCCTGCCTCAGCAACAAACTTTCGCTCTTCACTTGATAGCAGCGATTCAATCTTATTTCCCAATGCAGAGAACAGAATCTGTCTTGATACTTTGAGCAGGAAAATCTTATTTTTAAAGACAGAAAGATCATACAACTTTGACAAAAAATCAAAAGTAGCGCTGGCAGTCTCCATCTCGCCTGGTTCTCTCTTTAAAAGAAGCAATAGTTCTCGCAAAGCCTCTACATGATAAGGTTCCATCCGAAGAAGCAGAACACCATATCGCACCACCTCAACAGGGCGGTTTTGCTTTACATAAAACATAAAAATCCTTTGGTATGTAATAAGAAGCCGAGCTGACAAAAGAAGAGGATCATTACCCTCATACTGATCCAGCTGCTGTAGAGCTTTCTCAAAATACTCTATGGACTTTGCCTCATCCCCACGCATAAAGAACCACTCCCCAGCCCAATAATCCACATCCGGAGAAACACATCCTGCATCTTTTGCCTGCTGATGTGCAGCCATAAATTCATCGTCACTATCAACATTTCTTCCAAACTTCACTTTGAGCAAAGAAGAAAAACCAGGATCTTGCTGCGTTATATCCGCAAATGCAGCCGGGTTCTCAACACCACGCAGATAAGCTTCCTCAGCTTCCTCAAGCCTGTCTTCAAGAAGCAGAGAATCCCCAAGATACATCCACATTTGAGCATTTTTCGGGTTCTCTTCCAATTCTTTTCGTATCATGGATATGTTTCGTTCTTTTTTATTCTTTTCTCTGTAGGCCTCTTCTGAATAACCTGTATGAATAACAGTAAGCTCTTCTGTAGCATCACAAGAGTAGAGTTGTCCGCCCCCCACCAAATCCAAGTGCTCATGAATTCGACTAAAATAGCGAAGCTCAGGTATATTTCTCAGTATTCTATCCTGAACACCAGAAGTAATAGCTTTTCCGTTATCATCCAAATTAACCAACATGGAACGTACAAAATGCGGCCGATGGCTCGGAAAGGAATCCTTTTCTATTTGTTTTAGCAGCGGCAGTATCTTCTTCACATGTTCCTCTGAAAAATATTCATCCGCATCTAAAAAAGCAATCCAATTTCCCCTTGCTTTCTCAATAGCAAAGTTTTTAGCTGCAGAAAAATCATTAATCCAGGGAAAGTGATATACTTTTGCACCCATCTCTTCTGCAATTTCTACCGTTCGGTCCGTGGAGCCGGTATCTACTACAATCTGTTCGTAAACAATCCCTTTTCCCCAGCTAAGTGCGCGACGAATATTCTTTTCTTCATCCTTCACAATCATGCATTGTGACAGCCGAACGAAAGGCTTCATAAACAATCCTCCTAATAATAAAATATCCCCCGAAAATCATCTTTCCGGGGGATAAGAGCCAAATCCTGGTATAATTACTGCAGTAACTGTAATACGCCCTGTGGAAGCTGATTTGCCTGAGCAAGCATAGCCTGAGATGCCTGTACCAAAATATTGTTCTTAGTATAAGCCATCATTTCCTTAGCCATATCAACGTCACGAATGCGGCTCTCTGCTGCAGTCATGTTCTCAGCAGTTACGCCTAAGTTATTAACGGTATGCTCCAGACGGTTCTGAAGTGCACCTAACTTACCACGCATGGAAGAAACGGTGTTAATAGCAGCTTTAACTCTGGATACTGCTGAAGATGCTGAAGCCTGAGTTGCGATACTAACCTGGCTGCTTGTAGCACCTACCAAACTTGCCTTCGTCTTGCCGTCAGCACCTGTTGTATAGGTAACTGTAGCCTTTCCGACTTTCAAAGTATTGCTATTTACGCTGCTTACAGATACAGATAACTGATTGAATTCATCAGATGTATCACCAATCTGAAGCTTAAGAGCTGAACCAGTTGTTCCAGCAGCAACGCCGGAAGTAGTAACTGCACCGCCAGAAGATAATGTACCATTCAGAAGCTTGGTTCCGTTAAAGTCTGTAGCATCAGAGATACGATCGATCTCATCCTGAAGAGCCATGAACTCTTCGTTCAGGTTCTTACGGTCTGTAGCGTCATCATAGATTCCGTTAGCAGACTGCTGAGCTAACTCAACCATACGGTTTAACATAGAGTGAACTTCAGTCATAGCACCTTCTGCTGTCTGAATCAAAGAAATACCATCATTAGCATTCTTCTGAGCAGTCTCAAGGCTGACGATCTGGGATCTCATTTTCTCAGAAATAGCAAGACCAGCAGCGTCATCACCTGCACGGTTTACTCTGTAACCAGAAGATAATTTCTCAAGGTTTTTGCTTACTGCGTTGTTGTTTCCGCCTAACTGTCTGTGAGAGTTAATGGCTGCGATGTTGTGTTGAATTCTCATAAAAGATTTCCTCCTTGAATGTATTTCAGGGAATTCCTTTTCCCTGTGTGACGTGTTTCTCATATTCAGAAAACACATAAACTAGATTAGTGGAATCATGCGGGGTACCGACCGCAATATGATTCCAAGTTTTTGACACTTGTGTCTTACGGAAGTATAACTTCCTTTCATGTGTATTATCGTATTGGATGTAGTAAAAGATAAGTCCTTTTTTCAAATTTTTTTAATTTTCAATAGCATACAGAAAGCATAACCTTTCCTCAAATTAAATCAGCCACATCAGTCATGCGATTAAAAAAGGCATCTTCTACCTTCAAGGCTATAAAAGTATTATCTAACATTTTCAATTGGTGTATTAACCCCAAGAATTTTTCATCAATTTTTTTATCTATCTCAATATAATCCTGGGGACAGATTTGCAAAAATGTTTTGAAATATTCTATTATTCCATTTTGTACTTTTTGGAAGCACTCAATATCTTCTCTTCGCCTTGTCTCCCTATCAAAACAGACATCTCCATTTTCGTCGAAACCTAAAACCGATGGCATAGGAGAAGTTAAAATTGTTTCCATAATATAATAGTCTTCAAAAATTACACTATTTTCAACTTCATCATTTTCATAAAAAGCATGAATATCCAACGCTTCAGCCTTAGCAAACTCTTCTTCAAGCTGGAGAAAATATAAGCCTTTTAAACGTTTATGAATCAATCGACTACAATACATCTGACTAGTCCCTTTGGCCACAAAATCAAAAAATGCAATGTCTGTATCAAATAACTTCAAACGATTTATGTACATCTGATAATTTTTTTTATAACTTAAAGCATTACTAATAATTTCTGAAGAAAAGTCTGTTAAAGACTTATTTCCCACATCTTCGTCCGCAATTACTATACCGAATCGTTCTTTAAGCTGTTGTTGCATATTCCCACTATATTTCATATTGGCAATATATTCCACATCCTTTTTATTTATCATTCCGGCTCTGATTGCCGCTATTCTAGACGTAAGAAAATAGACAGAGTCATTGTCCTTAACTAACAAATCATATAATCTCTTTATCAAATATCCATCTCTCGCACCGAACCATACATTTTTCAGATTTTCTTCCTTTACCTTCCTGGTAAACCATATTACAAAGTCTGTAATCATTGGACCCATAAGAAGATAGCCCAAATCAAATGCATCATTTATGCAAATTCTTCTCTCTGTAGTTTCAAATTGAAAAGGACTGTTAAATACCGTTGCAACAAACATTCCCATTTTAATCCGCGAAGAAAGACTATCTGCATGTTCCCACAATCCTAGAAAACCCACCATTTCAAGTAAGTCCAATCCGCTGTATATCTGACAAGCAGTAATTCCTCTTTTTTTTGCACATTCAATATCTGCAATTAAATCATCACCGATATGCAAATACTTCTTCTTATGTGTATTACGCTTTAGTTCATCAAATAAGTTCTGTGTTTTGCCTGTTTTATATTCGCTGGAAACGTAAATATCTGCATATTTTTCAATCCCGCATCTATTTAATATCTCAACAATCTGTTCTCTGCTATAATATGTATCTGTGACGATATATACTTTTTTTCTTTGTCTGGCTGCTTCTGATAGGAATTCTACCATTTCCTGCCTTGGTATAATTAAATCAAAATCAGTTTTCCACTCCAAGTCTGCCAATTCTTTTGCTGTCATATTGATGGATTCTGACTCGTCTAATATACGCTCATAAATTTCCTGTAAACTCGGGGATACGCTTTTCGACAATTCTTTCTCGCACTGGAGTCTTTTAATGCAAAAATCTTCTATAACAACGCCTTTTTCTTTTAGCCTTTCATCTACCAAATCAATAACATCCGTTGAAAAGAGCACTTTACGCATGATAAGAGTATCAAATAAATCAATACTAATAACTTCATTTTCAATTGTAAGTTCTAATAATTGTTCCTTGGTGACTCCATTCAAATTTTTAAAGTCATAGATTGTCTTACTTCGAATACACAAATCTTTTCCTCTCACATCAAACAACCTTATATGATTTTCAATGCAAAAGTTACCTATTCTTTTCGCAATCGCTCTGCACGAGCCTGGTCTTGCCACCACAATAATAAGTTCTACCTGATATTCAATACATTTTGACAATGGAATTATTTGCTTTCCATAAACAGTTCCATCTTCTCTAAAAACATCTAACAAGCCAACAATATTAAACTTATCATTTAACTCTGCCAACACTTTTTCTGTCTCTGTTCCTAAGCCGTATAAGGCGATTGGAACATTCTTATATTCATCAAATATTTCAGCTAAATTAGACATCGTCTTTATACTCTCCTCACTTGATATCTATGCAATCATCCACTAACTTAATTAATCCTTTCTTAAATACATCCATAGAAAAATATTTATCATACGTGCCTCTTGCACGCTTTCCCATACTGTATATTTTTTCATAATGCCGTATGCACCAAATAATCTTTTCTAAAAGCATTTGGGTATTTTCACTTTGAAATACAAACCCATTGATGCCATCTTCAATATACTCAGCGGTTCCTGTCGCATCAGAAAGTATACATGGCACTCCATGCATCATAGCTTCCGCTGCTACCGTAGGCATTGCATCCTCTCTCGACGGACATATGAGCACATCTGCGCTGCTTAACAATTCATTTATTCTGTCTCTGTCCACAACCCCTGTCATTATTATTTCAGGCATTGAGCGTATTTCCTGTTCCAATTCCAGAGCCAAAGGTGAATCCTTTTGCCCCACAAAATAAAATACGCTTTTTTCTCTCATTTCATCAGGCATCATCTTAATAGCTTTCAGTAAAACATCTTGTCCCTTGATGCTATTAATATAACCGATAGTAATAAAACGGATTTTTTCTCTTTTCTCCGTTTTACCTATATCCGGCACTTCATTTTGTTTACACATATCAGGCACGCCATAAAGCAGCCTCTTTACTTGTAACCCAGGAATATATTCACGTATTGCTATTTCTGGAAATGGGCCAACTGAGCATACTTCCATATTTACAAGATTTATCTTCTGCATGTTATCTTTTCTCGCACCTGCGTAAAAAAATATCGGATCATGGAGCCACCAAATAACAGGAATTGCAGTATCCCTTTCCATTAAAAATATATGAAAATTCAAAGTATTACATATAATTAAGTTAAATTCTTTTGTCCATTCAGCCTCCTCCATTGTTTCTATCTGCAGATTTATATCAACAACAACCGGAATATTATTTTTTAACAAGACATTCCGAAGCGGCCCATCCATCATAGAGGCATATAATACATGATACCCTTGATCCTCTAAAGTTTTGGCTGCATGAAATAGGGCAATCGAAGGACCTCCTAATTCCAAATCCTGAGAAAGCAATAGAATTTTCTTATTTGATGAACCTTTTAACGTTATTCCCCTCTCCAAATCTCCGTAATACTGAATCGGTTTTATAACATCTTTTTTATACACCAATTGATGCATATCATAAAAATGGTATACTTTATTTTCTTGTACTCCTAATTCAATCAATTGTTCTTTCATTTCTTTAACGAAGAAACTCAGAATTACAATCACATCAAAGGGTAATTTGATTCCTTCACCGGGAGATAAAATAAGCAATCCATCCATACATGTATTATGCTTTGAAGGGGAATTATCCAAAAGAGCTAAAATATCTTCTTTAGAAAACCAATGTTTATATCTTTTATAATATTCTCCCGTGCCAAACAAAAGAATTTTCATATGATATCTATCCTTTACTTAACCGTTCATCTACCCAAGTAAAATTATCAAAGCATACCGAGCGAATATCTGTGTCTTTTTTCTCCATCCAGGTTGCTGCATACTGATGGATTGAATATGTATTATCTGTTATCTTTCCATATCCACAGAAATTAAATGGGGCAAAATATTCTGTCGAGAAGGAAGCATATCTATCATGTACTTGTGTTTTTCCATTTAATATCAACCCATGTCTCTGCAATATACGAGTCTGATATACTGGCGAAGCAATCAGGTTTAATGAACCGTCTTCATTAATAAATGTGGATTGTTTATAATCTTCCATCATTTCTTGTAAGATGGGGTTGTCCTTTTTAGAGCCAAAGCCTAAACCAAATGCAACATAATTCCAGCTTTCAAATCCGCAGAACAGATCATGATGTAATAAATCATCCCAATTTTTTATCATTTCTACATCTGTATCCAGATAAATCCCCCCATATGTATTCAATATATCAAGTCTTGCATAATCAGGAACAAATCCCCACTTTTTAGCTTGATAGGCCTGCTGCATATAACTGCATTTCGTCACGTCATAATTGCTTTCATCCCATCTTTTCAATTCATATTCTGGACAAAACTTCTTCCAGGTTTCTATATTTTTCTTAAATTTGTCTGGCATCTCATTATTTCCAAACCAAAAGTAGTGAATTATTTTAGGGATTTTGGAGAATTCTGATTTGCTTGAATCCCAATTCTCTTCTACTGTAAATACATCCGGAACATAACAGCTCATTCCGTCAAAGGTATTCAAGGTGTCTAATTGTGTTATCATTTCTCTCGCATACTGGATAGAAGAAATGACAACAATATAATCTCTGATATCGCCATCAATTTGTATTTCATCAACCGTTTTTACCGGAATTGTAATATTGGCGACAGACAGCGTATCGCTCATAGCGTGGTTATTTATAATAAATTCAAGGAATCTATGTATCTGAAACCTTTCGCATAACTCCTGAAACTTTTTTCCCTGTCCAAAACATATAACCTTTTTTTCTTGTAATAACTTTTCAAATTCATCTACTGTACAATTCTTTACATTAACCACTCACATTACCTCATGTCTTTCCACCATTCATATTCATTTCTGATAGGAACAATTGATAAGTACAAATTTTTTTTATACCATACGTATCAAGCTTAAGGAGAACTTCCCACATCTTTTCTGCGGACACTGCTATAAGTATTTGATATTTTGCCAATTTTTCAGATAGCTCTTTAATGCTTATTATTGTGACTCCATTTTTCTTCCTTCCTTCTTTATCAGGATCACTGTCAGCATAATATGCTATCTTATCCCCAAGTAATTCATAAACTCTGTCTCCATAATTTCCAGCCCCATATACAATGTATGGCATATCGCACGAACCTGCAAAGTCTCCTTTCAATAGGGGTACTAATTCATATAAATTCTCGGGAATCTGTGATTGGCTAAGACCGCTTTCAAGCATTTGACAATATATTTCTACTAATTTATCAATCCGTTTATTTAAATCCTTTGATATATATGAGAAATGGTTCAGTCTCATATTTGTTCTATGTTTGGCAATCAGCATTCGTTTTTGATTACTTAAGCTTTGTGTATGATATCTGTACAAGTATAGTGGTTGGCTGATATGCCCAATTGTATTATATTGCTCATAAATACGCAACCAATAATCATAATCTTCAACACCGAATAAATCTGCATTGTAGTCCCCTACAGTACTTAATACTTCTCTTCGGTATAGAAAACACGCCCCAATCAAATTATACAGATACAAATCATCTAGTAAAAATGTTTCGGACTTACCTATAATCTGTGAATGTTCATCAATTAAGTACATATCTGCACGTACCATATATTCTTTTGAATTATGATCCAAATATTCCACCATACTTTTTATGGCATCGGCAAGAAATATATTATCATCAGATGTCCAAGTTAAATAATCACCTTTTGCTTTTTTAAATCCTATGTTTAAAGATTTGGGCAGCTTCTGATTCTGTACATTCTGAATCATTTGAATTCGTTGATCTTTTTTTGCATATTCCCTAATAACCACTGCCGTATTATCACTAGAGCAATCATCCACAACTATTAATTCCCAATCTTGGAACGACTGTCCTAAGATACTGTCAATAGATTCCCTTATGTACTTCTCTCCATTAAATGTCGGTAAGACAATAGATACTTTTGCCAATTACTGCACTCCTTTAAAGTAAGATTCTATAGCTGCAATAATCCTCTCTGAAGCATGACCGTCTCCATAAGGATTTGCTGATTTACTCATTCCTTCGTATACAATTTGATTTGTCAGCAATTCTTTTGCAGAATCATAAATGGTTTCTTCTGTTGTTCCTACAAGTTTCAATGTACCCGCCTCTATTCCTTCTGGACGTTCAGTGGTGTCTCTCATAACAAGTACAGGCTTACCAAGTGCCGGCGCTTCCTCCTGTATTCCTCCGCTGTCTGTCAGTATCAGATAACTTTTTGCCATGAAATTGTGGAAGTCAAGTACATCTAGTGGTTCTATTAAGCGAATCTGATTATGATTACCCAATTCTTCATTAGCAACTTTCCGCACTTTGGGATTCATGTGTAATGGATATATAACTTTCACATCGTCAAAGTCTTCCACAATTCTTCGAATAGCACGAAACATATTGTGCATCGGTTCTCCAAGATTCTCTCGCCTGTGAGCAGTTACTAAAATTAACCTTGAGCCTTTTGCCCAATCCAGGTTCTCATTTTCATACCCTTCTTTGACTGTTATAGAAAGAGCATCTATCACCGTATTTCCAGTTATATAAATATGATCTTCTTTCTTACCTTCCCGTAATAGATTCTCTTTTGAATTACATGTAGGCGCAAAATAAAGGTCAGCAATCAAGTCTACTGCTTGTCTGTTAAATTCCTCTGGATACGGAGACCTTATATTGTAAGTGCGAAGTCCTGCCTCCACATGACCGATAGGAACCCCCTCATAAAATCCCGCTAAACCCGCTGCAAATGAAGTTGTCGTATCCCCATGTACCAAGATCAAATCGGGTTGCTCTTTTCTTATAATATCGCCTAGATTATTTAATATATCTATTGTAATTGAGGATAATGTTTGATTGGGCCTCATAATATCAAGATTATAATCTGCCTCAATCTCAAAAACATCCATTACCTGTTTAAGCATTTCCCGATGCTGACCAGTAAGACAAACACTGCATTCCAAGCCTGTACTCTTTTTTATTTGTTTTATCAGTGGACACATTTTAATTGCTTCTGGGCGTGTACCAAAAACAACAATAACTTTCTTTTTATCTTTCACTAAGACCTCTTCCATAATTCTCGCACCTTTGTTTTAAATTCTATAAAAAGATTATCCGGTATTGTCTTTTCAGCTATAGCAATGATTCGTTGACCGTAATTCCCACTATGCATTACTTCCAGTCCTCATACTCAATAACTTCACTAGCAAATATGATATGGTCATCTGAAACTCCATGTTCCACTAATTCCTTTTTAATTATATTTCCATCATATCCCACTGTAACAATAATTAAATCATTATTCTTAAAATCATACTCATCCATTGTTATGCTGCACACCGTTTTATATGAAATCGGTTTCCTGTCAATAACCGTTACAGGCATATTCACTTCATATAGCTTATCGACAAGTGCTTTCCCTACTTTTCCAAGTCCATAAATAACAACATTATATGAGGAAAACTTTCTCAGCAATTCACTGGCATCTGCTTTTATAATTCTTTTTTCAAGTTCCTCTCTATGTCTGCTAATACGATTTCCTATTCCTGCATTTGCCAAATCCCACATAGTGTTTGCATAAACCTCATACATATTAGAAAATAACATATACAAATAATCACGATGCGGAAGTTCAATTTCCCTTTTCTTTGTTAACACAACCTTGTTGTGCTTCCATGTGCCATCCTGCCACATTACATCCGGATGCAGTTCAATATCTGCATAAGCAGAAAGGGACTTACAAACATCGTACCGTTCCGTTTTATTCCATATCACAAACGAATTTTCATTATTGTGGAGAGACAAATTCCATTGATGGAGCCCCTCATAATTTTCATTACATGCTTCATTTTCTGAATGTCTTAGAATTACTTTTCCGCCAATCTTGCAAATATTGAGCATCTGTAAGATGCCATATAGAGGGTCAAAACTATGATCCAGCGAATTACTCATATGTACTATGTCGAATGTATTCGTTTCAAATTGCTTATCCAACATTTCGACAAACCCTCTTCTGATTCTATTACCGTTATTTATACCATTTTCTTTCTTTAAGATTTCATATACATCCGCCAGTGGATCCACACAGCTAATTTCCAGCATACATTTATCAGTCACCCGGCCACATTTAGAAAATGGTCCTGAACCTACATCTATAAACTTTATTAAACGACTCTGGTCATCAGGCAGGTCTTCTTCCATCTGAAACTTAGAATTAGCACGAACTTCTTTCTCGTAGTCCGCCTTACCGAATTCATCTCCACGCTTTTCCATGTAATTCTTCCAAAACTCTATTTCATCATAAAGGCCATCTAACCATAGATGAATGTAGTCTCTATACTCCATTTGTATGTCTCTCCTTATTTTAATTCCTATTTTCCTGTTAATTGTCTATGTATCATAGTTCCTATATTAAATTTCTCGTAATTTATCACATTATCAGAAGACTTAATATCTTTAAGAAACATCTCTAAATTATACAATTCCATTTCTTTGATATTTCTCTGCACTCCAATCTCCTCATTGTAAATGTCTTTTAATATCTGTATTTCAATGCAAAATTGATACTGCTTATATTTTCCATCTTCCTCAATTTCATATAACGTGTTTTTAACCCGATCAAAATAATACCACTTGCCTTCAAAGCACCTCATAATTCCATGAAAATAAGTATAGTCTAATGAATTTCGAGTCATCTCAGTTGAATCATCAAATATTATTGGAGGGACAACGTCACAAAACAATCTTTTTTCATCCTGAAGGTCTCCATCCTGCATAATCCATTTATTACAGAGATTATGCAGTTTACAACTGCTCAGTATCCCCAATTTATACTCTTCCAATTCATGATCCTTACTTGAAAGATTATATCTATAAATTGATTTAGTATCAGGACTAAATAAATACAGACTTTTCTCAACATAAGTCAAGGCTGAAAATTGAATTTTGAAACTTCCTAACGCCTGGTAACGGATACTGTCAGTGGAAATGTCATAAATAAACAAGCTCTTCAGCCTCGGTATAATACCTATTATTTCATTTTCATCAGTAAGAACGGCATCAACAATCAATAAAGAGCCTTTTTCCTCCTCCGGAAAGCTATTTTTCCAGTTTATATAACCGATCACTTTATCTGATTCCATGTCTATTTTCATAAAATAACTTCCATAGAAAGGAATACAATAGAGAAACTGTCCAACCTGATATGATTTTATAAACTTCCCCTTTACTTCTCCATTTTTATGATTTGATTCTATCTTTTTAAATGAGCCTTCTCGAATATCATACATCGTAATACAGGTTCCCCATGTAGGAATCATATATATTTTTTCATGATAAACATGTATACCACAATACAACTGTTCATTCATATTCTGCTCCCATGGTACCTTGCCAATAAATGTTGTTTTTTTCATACATGTATCATATACAAATAACCCATTCAGTTTACCGTGCATCATCCAAATCTTTTCACCGCTTACAGCAAAATCTGAGGGCCATATATTTATTATTCTGGTATCTTTACGGCAAAAGACTTGCTGTTCAAGTATTTTCTTTCCCGTTTTTTCATATAACTGCAGTACCGAACTGGCATCACCGTAATATGCATCACTCAACACCACAGCCCTGTCCATATCCGCGGTTTCATCATAAATGCCCCATCCTTCTCTTTTATATGTTTCTACAATTTTTCTATATTGATTCCACAAGTCAGGTCGCATGGACTTTATAGTATTGGGTATCAGTGGATGCGGTCTCCAAAGCAAAACCACCTCATCCCCCATTTCTTTAAATGTAGCAAACACATCTTCTATCTTTTCCAACATTTGTTCATTATGCTCGAGCAGAGTAGCTATGCTTGTATTATAAAAGATTATCTTTTTCCAATTTCCATCAGACTTCCGAATTATTTCTGACCATTCTTTTGGTATTTCCATATCATCTTTTTTGGTCCTAAAAACCTTATCAACTTTAGGGGTTCCTAACCCTAATATCCTTTTTTCCTGATATTTTCTATCAATATGTTCGTCCTGTAGTCCATTTTCTATTGCAAACTTTAGATATTCATTCACATAAATTTGCTTCATTTTCTCCGATTGTACAATTACCTTATCGGAGTAGATGACCCCTGGTGTAGTAATAAAATGCTCTATACCATTAATTGCTGCTTGATCATCTAAATCAATCTCTTTCAAAACAAAATATGGGATATAGATTAATTCTTTTGTATATTTTTTTAATTCGCTTGCGTAAAAATTGGGATGAACACTTGTAACATAATTCCAATTATCATAAGGATTATGAATATAAATTATATCAGGATTGTGATCAGGCAAATTATATTCCTGCCACAAGGTAATCGGTACATAATCTGGATATCGGTCTCCCTCATAGTGCATCTGCCCTAAGCTGCCATCTGGATTTTTATCAAAATATGGAATTGGCACTACATAAGTCTCACATCTTTCATCTTCTTTTGCTGCCAGCCAAATACTCTCCATGCTATCCCACATGGCTGCATTATAAGGCAGAAATACAATTTCTTTCTTATCTTCTGGTA
Organism: Lacrimispora sp.; assembly: GCF_047605665.1. GTDB lineage: Bacteria > Bacillota > Clostridia > Lachnospirales > Lachnospiraceae > Lacrimispora. The sequence continues at coordinate 58,210 of NZ_JASGFH010000010.1, forward strand.
ACTTGTACCGAATATCATTCTGTAGATTAATCAGTAATTTATGTATTTTTTTTGCTATTTTACGGTTATCTGCATCAGTTACCAATTGACTTAGCTGGTATAAATGCTCACAGTATTCCTCTAATAAATAAATAATTGAAGATACATCCATATCTTCATAAGCTATTTCTATGTAATTCCCCATATCAATTGCCTGCGCCTGGCACTGTGCAAGGTTGTTTACATCCACAAATTGACTTTTCTTTTCAAATTTTTCATTCAGCTGCTCGAAAACTTTCACTAACGTAAGCAACTCTTCTTTTTTTATCTTTCCCATATGGCCCCTTTCACAGGTATAAGCAGCTTTTTATCATTCATAATATTTATGCATTTTACTTAGCGATACTTCACTAACCAAAGCCTACCAATATTAGCTGATTTACTTAATAAATCCGTCTTATATCAGAACATCTCTACCTTTTATACCACAGTGTACTTTTTATATTAAATTTATAATATGCTTATTATTCTATTTCAACAAGATAACGAATCTGGCTTTATCCATGCACATTATCGGCATTATCTTATCATAGTTTATATATATTCACAATAATTTACATCAAGAAATGCAGGAACCTTACCCACCAAAATCATAACTTGATCTGAAATTGCTGTTTCTAATATCTCAAACAGCCAACTACTGTCATTTTTTTAACATACATCATTTTTTTGCACTAAAACGATCTCCTGGTCAAAGGTTTGCAGGGCTTGTTGTATTAATATCCATTATCTTACTCCTCTTCCCAAAACCTGTATTAAAAGATTTTCCGTTTTATTCCAATGTTATTATATCGGTTACTTTATGCTTTAAAATAACCCATTAACTTTCCGTTAATCATGATTAAAACAGAGCCACCTTTCTCCCACTGCTTATCTTATCAGCGATTCGTATATCCTATAGACTCCTCTGACTCCTAATATCGCTTCTTCAATAATTTCATGTGTACACTTATATCTTAAATTACATGTTTATGGAGCATGGCGGTATAAGGTCTCTTCTGTTTCATCACTAACTATCTTAACATTTCGCATCTTCTACACCGAAGGGTTCTTCAACGTTGCTTTTCCAGTATCTTCACGTCTTCCATGATCTTCATCAGAAAGTCAATAACTCGACTCCCTCTTGCCCTCTTATGAGGTCTAAGGTAACGATACTATAGAATTCACTTAATATTACGGACTGTTAATTTACACCTATTTCACATAGGTATACCTCGCTTCAACATAATTAGCCACCCAAGAGCACTGGAGGCTTGCTACAAGGCTCACTGGCAATTACCTCGACCGGATTTTCACCGGTAAGCTGATGACAGTTTTCAGAACACACAACTTTCACCCTTTAGAACATACGCCCGCTGGGCGCATAATACAGAACAAGGTGTATGGTAATATATACCTTATTCTGTTAAAAATCATTCATTTTTGCTAAACTGAATAGCATCATCAATTACACTGATTTTTTCATAGTTAAATTTTCATGTATCCGTATCAAATAATATATCTATATAGTATATTTCAGATATTTTCCTTATAACAGTCCAAAGTAAACCAAAACTCCACTCCGCCCTGCACATTCCTGACCCCACACCCCTTCCGGTGAGAATCCATAATAGCCTTCACAATAGAAAGTCCAATACCGCTCCCTCCGTACTCTCTCGTATGGGCTTTATCCACCTTAAAAAACTTGGACCACAGCTTGGGTAAATCTTCCTCCGGTATGTTCTGCCCCGTATTAAACACGGTCACCAGTGCTTCGTCTCCATTTTCCTCCGCAGTGATAACGATCTTACGTTCCCCATCCAGATGATTCAGCGCATTGTTCAAATAATTGGTGACCACCTCTTCTATTTTAAACTCATCTGCATACACAGCAATGGGCCCGCTATTCACAAACACCACATCAGCCTCTCTCTGCTGAATGAGAATCTTCACAGAATTCACCACACCCTGAATCAATTCCGTCAGATCAAAGGCCTCAGCCTGAAGAGTATCGTTTCCAAACTCAAGAGCTGTAAGATTCAAAAGCTGCCGGACCATCTGATTCATCTTGCCGGCTTCATCCATGATCACTTCACAGTAATAATCCCTGCTCTCCGGGTCCTCAGCCATGCCTTCGGTCAGCCCTTCCGCGTACCCTTGAATCAAAGCAATAGGAGTCTTTAACTCATGAGAAACATTGGCAATAAAATCCCTCCGCATCTCATCAATTTTATTTTTTTCTTCAATATCCCGCTTCAACTGCCCAATAGTTTCCTTCAAGGTATCCGACAGTTTATTCATGCTGTTTCCCAGCACACCGATCTCGTCCTCTTCCTGCCCCGTATACTTGGCGTCAAAATCCAGGGAAGACATCTTTTCAGACAAATTCGCAAGCTGAAGAATCGGAGATGTAATCCTTCTTGTGACCAGATAAATGAAAAAGCTGCCCACAACCAAAGCCGCCACCCCCACATAAGCCAGAAACCGGTTGGAAAGGTTCACGCTGTCCCGTATGCTGGCAAGGGGAATGGACAGCAGAAATATGGTCTTATTATCCGAAAAATACCCCCAGCTTTCCAGATAATAGGAATCGGAACGCTTATCATAAGTCTTTTGCACAATATAATTGTCATATCTTTTCAAAATACTGGCATCAGGCATGTCTCGTCCAAAAATATATGCCTCCACCCTGTTTTTCAAAAACTGCCTGTCCCCGTTTGTGGGAATGAGGACTTCGTCTGTGGTGCTGTCGATCAGCACCATCATCAGGTTGTACTTTTCCCCTAAGGCCCTGAACATCTTCTGGGGGACCCCTTCATTTTTCATATCCGGGTCATAGGAATCCATGTAATATGATATGATATTTTCTCCGCTGTCATTTGCCTCTCCCACCAGCTTGTCAATGGAGGCATATGCCTTTCCCATAATCCGCACCTTGTCTCTGGTGTAAAAGCTTTCCAGAAACCATGTGTTGATGCACCAGGTGGAAACGAGGACAAATGCCATAAGACACACAAAAACCACGGCAAAACGCGCTTTAATGGAGTGTTTCATTCCTTCACCTCAAATTTATACCCCATGCCCCATATTGTTTTGATGTAATCTCCCTTATCCCCCATTTTGCTTCTCAGCTTCTTCACATGGGTGTCAATGGTCCGGGCATCACCGAAATAATCGTAATTCCAGACATGGTTTAAAATCTTCTCTCTGGACAGGGCAATCCCCTGATTTTCCAGAAAGTAAGCCAAAAGTTCAAATTCCTTATAACTCAAATCAATGTTTTTCCCGTCAATGGTGACCTGATGGGCCGCTCTGTCCATGCAGATTCCTCCCACCTCCAAATCATCGGAAGTCACAGCCTTGCTGCGCCTTAATATGGCATCCACGCGGGCTGCCAGAATCTTGGGGCTGAAAGGCTTGGTAATGTATTCGTCCACGCCCAGTTCAAAGCCCTGAAGCTCATCCCGTTCTTCTCCTCTTGCTGTCAGCATGATGATAGGGACCTGGGAATATTGACGGATGGTTTTACAGGTCTCCCAGCCATCCACTTTAGGCATCATCACATCCAAAATGATCAGAACAATATCTTTTTGCTCAAAAAATATATCCACTGCTTCTTCTCCATTTGCTGCCTCTATCACCGAAAATCCTTTTACGCTCAAAAAATCCTTTACCAGCTTCCTCATTCTGGCTTCATCGTCTACTACTAATATTTTTAATGCTTCCATAATAACCTCCTGAAATCATACCTTGTTATTACTAAACTCACTAGGGAGTCCTCTCTTCGTCCTGTGGGCGAATTCACTTTGCTCTACAAGGAACACCCTACAGGCAAATTCACCTTACGTTTATGCACTCTATTCTACCAAATAGTCATGCAGATATCCACATTTTCACAGAGATTTCACATAGTGAAAAAGCAGATGCGCCCAAAGGGCTGCATCTGCTTCTCCATTTAAAACACTTTAAAACACTATCTCAATTCCGTAGTAGGAATGGTATCCATATCATCGAATGCCTGATTCTCTCCGCCCATTGCCCAGATGAAGGTATAATTGCTTGTACCCGCGCCTGAGTGAATGCTCCAGGAGGGGCTGATGACAGCCTGCTCATTCTGCATCACAATATGTCTCGTTTCCTTTCCTTCGCCCATCATGTGAAATACCACATTGTTCTCAGGAATCTCAAAATACATATAAATTTCCATACGCCTCTCATGAGTATGTGACGGCATGGTGTTCCATACGCTGCCTGGGTCCAGAACTGTCAGGCCCATGGAAAGCTGGCAGGTCTCCAGCACGTCCGGATGGATGAACTGGTTGATCACACGCTTATTGGAGGTCTCCATAGCGCCGAGAGGCTTTTTAGCTGCCTTCTCAATAGGAATAAAGGTTGTCTTACATGCCTTATGGGCCGGAGCGCTCACCATGTAAAACTTGGCCGGATGGGAAGAATCGTCACTGGAAAACAACACTTCCTTTGTGCCTTTGGTGATATATAAGCAATCCTTATAGCCCATCTTGAACTCTTCCCCGTCTGCTACGATCTTTCCAGGTCCGCCGATGTTGAAGATTCCTACCTCTCTTCTCTCAAGGAAATAGCTTGTACCAAAATTCTTCCATATATCGATTCCCTTGTCAATGGAAACAGCCTCTGTGGTAGGCATACAGCCTAATGTAACCATACGGTCCACGTGAGAATAAACAGCAACTACCTCATTGGCAATGTATAAGTTTTCAATTAAAAATTCATTTCTGGTTTCTTCTGTTGTATATCGTTTGAAATCTTTTTGATTTGCAGAATAACGAATATCCATGAATATCAACCTCCTTTTTTACTTTTGAAATAACTGACCATCTTCATCCTACCACAAGGCAGTTTTTAATTCAACCGCTTATTTTGCCTCTGGGGAATTATTCCCCAGAGGCTGCGATTAAATCCAGATTATTTTTCAGACGCTCATTATCCGGGGCGTATTCCAGCGCTTTTTTCGCATGTTTTAAGGCTTCCTCTCTCATGCCCAGATAATAAGAGGAGATGGCACAAAGATCATCCAGTGTATAATCCCAGGAATATCCCATGTTGACAAAAGTCCTGGATTTTTCTTTGATCTTCAAGGCTTCCTTTCCCAGAAAATACACCATGGGCCAGTCTTTTAATTCATAGCACATATTTGAAAATTCCACATAGGGATCACGAAGCTCCGGCATTTCTGCGATGGCTTTACAATACCAGCCGTAAGCTTCCCCTATTTTCTCCAGATGGAAGCAGGAGGTTGCAATCCAGCGCATGGCAGCGCACCGCTCATCGCGCCACTGGGCAGATGGCAGGTCTAAGTATTCTTTCAGAGCAGCAATGCACGGTTCCCATTCCTTTTTATACATATACTCTCTGCCCAGATAATACCGCATCCGCTCATCATCCGGGTCTTCCTTTACTGCCAGCTCCAAAAGAGGCAGATAAGAGCCTCTGGACTTTGACATATCGGGATAATGGTTGAGCACCATTCCTTCAATGTATATGATTTCAAGAGGCAGATTCCCTGTATACTGGACGTGCTCATGAATCGGGCACTTCCAGCGGAAATCTTTCCGCTCATGGGCCTTAAAGTAATAAAACTGTACGTCTGGAGTTCCATCCGGCTTTAAGCTCCAGTTATAAAGATATCTTCCGTGTTTTGCCGAAGATCCTTTTATGGCTGATTTATGATTCACCCAGGCATCTTCCAGGTTCTTCCTCCAACCCGGTTCAAACCGTTCGTCTAAATCCGTGCACACGCATACATCTGCATCCTCAGGAACATGGTCCAGGGAAATATTCCGGGCCACGTCAAACCTCCACGGTTTAACTATATCCACGTATACAACGGCTCCCCGTTCCCTCAGACGCTCTACCGTGCCGTCATCAGAACCGGTATCCGTGACCACGATCATATCCGCTTCGCTCATGGAGTCCATCCATTGGTCTACAAAATGAACCTCATTTTTGCAAATGGCATAAACGCATACTTTTAAGCGACTCATGAGCCTTCCTCCCCTTTGACCCGCTGGCTGAATTTCTCCTCGATAAGCATTAAATTGTCCTGAAGCCTTTTATTATCCGGCTCCAGCTTTAAGGCCTCTTTGGCATACTCCCTGGCTTTCTCATAAAGCCCAAGCCCATAGGTGCTGATGGCGCCGTAATCATAGAGGGAATATCCCCAGTTCTCCGGTTCTACCAGATAGCTTCCTGTGCTCTGGGTGATGGAAAGGCCTTTCTCCACCATTGCATAGACCAGAGGCCAGTTCTTTTCCTTATATCCTGACTTTACCAGAGCCATATAAGGCTCCCGCACATACTGGCATTCTGCAAGGGCCCGGTAACGCCATGCTCTCGCTTCTTTTAAGTTTCCCTTTCCTTCATAGCTCTGGGCCAGAAAACGCATGGAAGCGCTCCGTTCTTCATCCCACTTTGCCGTTGGGAGAGATAAATGCTTTTTCAGGGTCTGGATGGCTTCGTCAAATTTTCCGTAGTACATATATTCTCTTCCAAGCCAGAACACAGCCCTGTCATCCAGGGGATTTTCCTGCACAGACAGCTCCAAAAGGGGCAGATACTGGCTCCTGGGTTTTGACAAATCCGGGTAATGGTTCAGATGAAGCCCTTCCACCCACACGGTATTTTGAGGTCCTTCCCCTGTGTATTCTAAAACCTCATGGACGGGATGGACCCAGCGGTATCCGTGCCTGATATGAATCTTTTCCATGGGAAACTGTTTCTTTGGCGTTCCGTCAGGATTACAGGTAAATGCAAACAAATAGCTTGCCCTGGTATGCCCCGGCTTCCAGGCCTCCTCCAGCTTCTCTCTCCAGCCAGGCTCAAACACTTCGTCTAAATCGTTGGAAACGCAGATGTCCGCATCCTCCGGGACATGGCTTAAGGCCACATTTCTGGCTGTGTCAAACCGCCAGGGGGATATGGTCTCTTCATAAACAATGGCTCCTCTTTCCCGCAGCTTTTCAACAGTCCCATCCGTTGAGCCCGTGTCCGTCACAATGACGGCATCGGCAGTTGATACAGCATCCATCCAGCGGTCCACAAACTGTTCCTCGTTTTTACTGATGGCATATACACAAATTTTATATCGGCTCACTTTATTAACTCCTTTTTCTTTTCTTACTCAACCAATCTTACGTCGTGCACTCTGGGTATCGCGCTACTATTAATATATGCAGTCCCCGGCTTGTTCCGTGAGAAATCACTGATTTGGACAAACAAAAAGGATATAAGCGTTTATCCTTATATCCCTCTTTGGTTTCCCACTGATTACAACCTGACAGCCCTCTCTATATGTTTTTCACACCGTACACCGTCTCATAAATCTCTTCCTTATACACCTTAAATTCCTCCTCCGTCACACCCTTCCCATAGCTCATAATCTGCAATGGCGTCGGCATATCCCCGGCTTTTAAAGGCATTTGTTCATAGTAAAAGAAATTCAAATGAAAGCCGATCCTCTCATAAAATCCGGCCCGGCGGCCTGTCATGGGGTCTTCTTCTGTAACAGGCTCTATTTCCAGAAACACCGGCTTTGAACTCTCCCCTATAACCTCTTCCACCAGTTGTTTTCCGTATCCCTTTCCCCTGCATTTTTCAGTGGTTGCCAGATGCTCTAAGAAAACGCAGGCCGAAAGCTCCCAATATCCCAGAAAAGCCAGAATCTCCCCCTCTTCTTCCACAACACGGATTCTATAGCAGGGGTCGCCAAAAACCTTTTTCTGCCCTTCTCTGGTCCTGCGTTCAACATCCGGAAAGGATCCCTCATAAATCCGGTATATTTCCTCAAAACGGGTTTCAGGGGTATTTAACAGCATAATATCAATCTCCTAGTCTTTATTTCTGATCACTTCTTCCTCTCAGTATACCACCTTCCGCCAGAAGAAACCACCAAAACAGCCTGCCCCTTACGGAACAGGCTGCCTTTCATTTTACATTTATTTCACAGTAATTCTTCCCTGGCCTGCCGGATAGGCATAATCGGAGCCCACATTGCCGCCTAAATTGCTGCGGACATAAGCGGAAAGAATATCCACGTCAGTCATGACCTCATCCCGGAGGACTTTGCTTCCCTTAAACATGGTCATACCGTCTCCGGCGGATTTTAACATGTAGTTATGGGAGGCCACGGTATAAGTCTTATTCACATCAAGAGCTGCACCGCCCACCATGATATCGGATACCCGGTATGCTCCGTTCACTTTTACGAAATTACCTTTTTCATCCACCTGCACATTGGAGGTCTTTGAGCTGTCAATGGTATAGGTAAGACCGGATACCTGAAGGAAGCCTCCGCTCTCTTTTGGATAATTGGAGGAAGCCATCTCCAGGGCATCCTTGATCTGCTGGCCTGTCACTTCTACCACACACCCCATATTTCCAAAGGGGAATACCGTGAGCGTATCGTTATAAGTGATATTTCCTGCCTTGATATTGGCTCTGACACCGCCGCCGTTGGTGAGGCCGATATCTGCGCCAAGGACAAAGCGGTATGCATCGGCACACAGATCGCCAAGGTTTGTCTCTGCACTTCTGACTGCCCGGTTTCCTGTTGCCGGATCATTGACGGTCAGCTCCACATCCGTATGTCCGATTACAACCTTTAAGGTTTCATTGTACTGGGCCTGGATCGCTTTTATGAACTTATCCGTATCGTAATCAATGGCTTTTCCGTCAGCCGTGACGGCGCTCTTTCCCGGAAGCACAAGCTGAGTGCCCACTGCCAGCACATCAGGAGTCCTGATCTTGTCCCTGTTTGCCGCATAAATTTCTTCCCAGCGGTTATAAGAACCCAGTTCCCTTTTTGCAATTCTGCTTAAAGTATCCCCGGACTTCACCGTATAAACACTGGTTCCTGCTCCTGGGGGAACCTGGGAAACCAGTTCACTGGTGATGGTTCCGTCTGTGCGGAGCGTCAGTTTTCCGATGTTCTTCAGCTTTGTGCCGGACTGGGTAAGAAGCACATCACGTCCATCCTTATTTTTCACGTACTTTTCATATTCTTCATGGGAATGGCCGTCAATGAGTATATCGATTCCAGTGGTATTTTTGATCACACTGTCAGAGGTCCAGCGGTCCGTTGTCCCATTTTCACCCAAATGGCCTACTAAAACCACATAGTCAGCGCCCTCTGCCTTCGCACTGTTTACAGATTCCTGAATTCTGGCGTAAAGCTTTTGTCCATTTTCATCTTCACAGAATCCATAAATATAATTTCCGTTTTCATCCTGAAAATAAGCCGGTGTGGATTTGGTAAAGCTTTCGGGAGTGGTGGCTCCTACGAATGCAACCTTGGTATCGCCGTATGTAAACATCTTATAAGCCTCAAATACGGGAGCGCCGGTTCTCAAATCCATAAAATTGCTGGAATAATAACCGCAGTTCAGTTTTCCTGCCAATTCCAGAAAACGGGGCATCCCATAATCGTACTCGTGATTTCCCGGCACAGCGAAATCATAGCCGACCTGGTTCATAATGTCGATCAAATACCCACCGTCTGACAAGGTTCCGATAGGTGCGCCCTGGATAGAATCACCCGCATCGATCAGCGTCACATAAGGGGTCTGGGCCTGCATCTCTTTTTTATAGAGGGACAGTCCGGCATATCCTATGTTGTTATCAACCCCGCAGTGGACATCGTTGGTGTAGAGAACCACGATATCCTGATCCGCCGCCAGGGAAGAAAAAGACATGCCCGTGGTCAGGGACATGACCATAACCAGGACCAGCCATAGTGACAGGAACCTTTTTTTCTTGCTTCTGTTCATTACTTAAAACCTCCTTTTAATAAAATATAGTTTTCCCTTATTATATCAGATAATTTCATAAATTAATACAATGTTTTTCAATATTTAAAAGCCAATCCCCATTTTTATCAGCCATTTTTCGACATAATCCCCCATAAGCACAGACAAAAAACACCCCTCTGCCTCAAGCAACGCTCTTAGCAGAGGGGTATCCCTCACTGATTCATTATTGATCACTGTTCACTTCTTCACTGACTTCTATTCCCAAATCCAAAAGCTGCTTGGGATCAACAGGAGCCGGTGCCTCTGACATCAGACAGGAAGCATCCTTCACCTTCGGGAATGCCATAACATCGCGGATGCTGTCAGCGCCTACCATCAGCATCACAATACGGTCTAAGCCGTAAGCAAGGCCGGCATGAGGCGGAACGCCGAAACGGAACGCATCTAACAGGAAGCCGAACTGCTCCTGAGCCTGCTCCTTGGTAAATCCAAGAACCTCAAACATTCTGGACTGAATGTCACTCTGGTGGATACGCACAGAACCGCCGCCAAGCTCCGTACCGTTTAATACCATATCGTATGCCTTGGCCCTGATTGCGCCCGGATCGCTGTCGATCAGAGCCCAGTCCTCATCCATGGGCGCGGTAAATGGATGGTGAACTGCGGTAAAACGGTCCTGCTCCTCGGAATACTCCAAAAGCGGGAACTCTGTCACCCACAGGAATTTGAACTCATCCTTTTTCAAAAGCTCAAGCTGCCTTGCCAGCTCCAGTCTCAAGTTGCCCAGAACATCAAAGACCACACTGTCCTTATCTGCCGCAAACAACAGAAGGTCGCCAGGCATTCCTTCCATGGCATCAGCCAGCTTATGAAGCTCTTCCTCTGACATGAACTTTGAGAAGGAGCATTTATAAGTTCCGTCCTCATTGATCGCCAGATAAGCAAGCCCCTTGGCCCCAAAGCCCTTTGCATACTCCACAAGTGCATCAATTTTCTTACGAGGCATAGCGCCCTGTCCCTTGGCATTGATACCGCGGACAGAACCGCCCATTTCCAGAGCGCCCTTAAATACAGCAAACTCTGTATCCTTCACGATATCGGAAACATTTTTAAGCTCCATTCCAAAACGCAGATCAGGCTTGTCAGAACCAAAACGGTCCATAGCCTCTCTCCAGGTCATTCTCTGGATAGGAAGCTGTATATCATAATTACAAATTTCCTTAAATAACTTCTTCAACAGCCTTTCATTGACGCCCAGAACATCTTCCACGTCCACAAAAGACAGCTCCATATCGATCTGAGTAAATTCCGGCTGTCTGTCAGCCCTCAAATCCTCATCCCGGTAACATCTGGCAAGCTGGAAGTAACGGTCATAGCCGGAGCACATAAGAAGCTGCTTAAAAAGCTGAGGAGACTGAGGAAGAGCATAAAAGGAGCCCGGATGAACACGGCTGGGAACCAGATAATCTCTGGCGCCTTCCGGAGTGCTCTTGATCAAAGTAGGTGTTTCAATCTCCAAAAATCCCTCTTCCGCCAAAAATGCCCTGGTCAGAATAGCAACCTGGCTTCTCACCATAATATTCCTCTGAATATCAGGTCTTCTCAAATCCAGATAACGGTATTTTAACCGCAGTTCTTCCTTTGTCTTGCTGTTTTCCTCAATAGGAAATGGAGGTGTATCTGATTCAGAAAGAATCCTCAAGCCCTTGGCACGCACTTCAATGGCACCTGTAGCCAGGTTCTCATTAACACTTCCTGCCCGATTTTCCACAATTCCGGTAACTGCGATAACAAATTCACTTCTCAGCTTTTCTGCCTTTGCAAAGTTTTCCGCTCCGCAGTCGCTTTCTTCAAATATGATCTGCAAAATTCCGGAACGGTCCCTTAAATCCACAAAAATGATACCGCCCTTATTTCTGCTCTTCTGCACCCAGCCCATAACAGTGACTTCTCCGCCTGCATTGGCTGTCGTAACCTCCGTACATCTATGGGACCTCTTTAAGCCCAACATTGACTCTGCCATAACTTCCTCCTAATGTCTCTTTAATTTTAAGCATCAATCTTTATAAAATTCTTTAAACTTGGTATAGCCTTCCTTTTGGAGGCTTTCCTTCTGGAATTTCTTATTCTTGTTCATCTGGGACACTAAAACAACCTCTCCCTTTGAACGCAGCTCCATAGCCTCCCTGATCGCCTGATTCAGCACAAGATCGCTGGCTCCCTTTTCAATCAGAAATGCCATCTTTTCTTCTTTTCCCGGAACCGTAAATCCTTCATCCATAAGAATGGTAATAATCCGCTCAAACCCAACAGAAAATCCGCAAGCCGGAGTATCCATCCCTGTAAATTTCCCGATCATCTTATCGTAACGGCCCCCGCCGCCAACAGAACCCGGAAAACCTTCTACCTGAATCTCAAAAATAGTTCCTGTGTAATAGGACATTCCCCTTACCAGCGTCGGATCAAATACAATATTAAACTGGCTGGTGGAAATCTCAGTAACACTATCTATAATCGACGCCAGATTCTCCGCCTGAGACTGATCCATGGCACCCTTTAATAATTCCCCAAGGCCGCGCACTCCCGCCGCATCAGGAGTAGAATTTTCAAAAAGATTTAAATACTTACTGATTTTCTCTTCATCATATCCGGCCTCTGCCAGTTCTCTTGCAACACCGTCAGCACCAATCTTGTCCATCTTATCCAGAATAATAAACACCTGATCATAAGCTTCCTCAGCAAAGCCGCAGTAAGCCGCCATCCCCTTTAAGATATTCCTGTCATTAATCCTTATGGAATAGCCCTTAAAACCAATTTTACCAAGCAACGTAGTAGTCGCCAGAATCAGTTCAATCTCCGCAAGCCGTGTAGAATCCCCCAGAATATCGATATCACACTGAACAAACTGACGAAAACGCCCCTTCTGCGGACGGTCCGCCCTCCATACACTTCCCATCTGAAGCGCTTTAAAAGGGGCAGTGAGGGATGCCGCATTATTAGAATAATATCTGGATAAAGGAACGGTCAGGTCATAACGCAAACCGCTGTCAACCAAATCACTTTCCGACTGAGCCGTCTCCAAATTCAGCTTTTCTCCCCTCTTCATAACCTTAAAAATCAACTTTTCATTATCTCCGCCCTGCTTACTCGTCAGGTTTTCGATATGTTCCACGCAAGGAGTTTCAATGGAATGAAAACCAAAACTGCCATACGTTTCCCGTATCTGTTCCATCACATATTCCCGTATCTGCATTTCCGCAGGAAGAATATCCTTCATCCCCGTAACCGGTTTCTTTTTTAACGCCATTTCATTTTCTCCATTCCTATATAATTAACAGCTAATCACAAATTTAATATCCAAACCCAGGAAATGCCAAAAAGCAGGAAGCAGGTAAAGCCACCAAAATAAAGGCGACTTGCCACTGCATCGGAGCCTGTTTTTGGTGGCTTTACCTGCTTCCGTTACCCCCGGCTCTGCCACACTCAACCCCTTCACATTCAAAAACCTTTTCTCAATCACATATCCAAGATTAAGAATTCTGAGTTGCCAGCAATTTTTCTTTCCTCTCCAGCATTTCATCAATTCTGCTCACATACTGTTCTACATCCTTGACATTTTCCACCCGTTCCAGACGGTTTTCCGCAGGATATACCACTTTGGTAGTGGTCCCTGCCCCGCAGGCAATGATGGTCTGCTTTTCCTCCATAATTAAAACATTATAGATGCAGGCCTTTCCAGGACGGGCATAGCCTACGTTTTCAAAATTTCCGGCCATATTTTTCTGGCGGTAAAGGTAATAAGGCTCCTGTCCCATTTTTCCGGCATAAGCTGCTGTCACCTCAATCATTTCAGGAGTATTGGTAATCTTTAAATCTCCGTACCGCTCCTTAAACATATTAAGGCGGGCCGCCCTTTTAATAGCAAGGGAATGAACCGTAATGCCGTCAGGGCCTAATGCCTGTATTTCCTCCATGGTACGGATCACGTCCTCCACGTCCTCTTCCGGCAGCCCTACAATCAAGTCCATGTTGATATTATCAAATCCCATGGACCGGGCCATGAAAAAGCAGTCCTTTACCATGCCTACCGTATGCCTCCGGCCAATCAAATCCAAAGTTTCCTGCTTCATGGTCTGGGGATTAATGGAAATCCGGGTCACTCCATGATCTTTTAAAACCCGAAGTTTTTCCTCTGTAATGCTGTCCGGCCTTCCGGCCTCCACCGTAAATTCCTTTACCCCGGAAAAGTCAAAGGTTTTCTTCAGTCTGGTTATGAGCTGCTCCAAATGGTCAGCAGAAAGGGAAGTGGGAGTACCCCCTCCGATGTATACGGTATCCAAAGGTCTCCCTGCCATTTTTCCCGCCACGTAATCCATTTCTTTAAAAAGGGCTTCCAAATACTGCTCCATCCGTTTCTCCCAATGTCCAATGGGGAAGGATGTAAAGGAACAGTATAGACAGGTAGTGGGACAAAATGGAATGCCCACATACAGACTGTAGCCGTTTTCATAATCAATGGAAGACAGCAAATCCATTTCCCGTTTTGCAATTTCCAGACTCAAATCAACCTTCTGGTCACCGGTAAAATAAGTATCCTTCATATACCTTCGGACCTTCTCATCCTCCCAGCCCTCCAAAAGCTTTGTCATAGCAATTTTCGTAGGACGGATTCCCGTCAAAGTTCCCCACGGGAGCTCTGTCCCCGTAATCTCCCGAAGCATTTTATAAAGCATCCGCTTGATCCTGTTTTTCGTCTCAAAACGGTCTGAAAAATCTACTTCCGTCACAGAGGATTTTACAATTCCCTTTTCAAGGTCATGAACAGCCAGCTCAAAAGAAGCTTCCCCGGTCCTGCCGCGGATCACAAGCCCCTTCCCTTCCCCCGGCACTTCTTCACGGCTAAAACTTTCCCCCGGATAAAATGCCATTAAAAGCTCCCTGATATCCTGTTCAAAGGATTGGTCATCCAATATCATTCCTATCATTTCATTCTTCCTATCCTCTGTTATATGATGCCACCGGGTTATACACTTTTTCGTGTCCTACAGTGGTCTTATCCCCATGTCCCGGATATACAAGGATATCCTCCCGCAGAGTAAACAGCTTTTCTCTTATGGATTTAATAATCTGATTCTGATTTCCCGTAGGAAGGTCGGTCCTGCCCAAAGACTCCTGAAACAGGGTGTCCCCGCTTATGAGAACATCTTCTTCCCGGACCAGATAACAGACCGAACCAGGCGTATGCCCCGGCGTAGACAGAACTTCAAAAGAAATCCCGGCAAGGGAAAGCAAATCCCCATCCCCGACATATTCCACATCAGAAACCATGCAGACTGAACCAAACGCGGCGGACAGATTCAGGGCAGGATTGGTGAAAAGGTCTTTTTCCGCCTCTCCCCCATACACCTTGATCCCAGGAAATGCCCTCCTGATATCCTCCACTGCAAGGATATGGTCAAAATGGCCGTGAGTCAGCAAAATGGCTTCAGGAGTCAAAGAAAGCTCCCGGCACATATTCAGGATATACGCCCCATTATCTCCCGGATCAACAATGACCGCGCCCTCTGTTCCCTGCCGGTATAAAACATAACAGTTTGTTCCTATCTGTCCTACGGGATAAGTCTTGATTCTGAAATCGCTCATAATCCTGCCTTTCTCATGCAAGAGAACTGCGTTATCCCGCAGTCCTCTCAATGTCTATGACGCCTTCGATCTGTCTCAGCTTATCGATCAGCTTGCCAAGCTCTTCCACCCCATGAATATCAAAGGTCATGGTAATGGTGGCATTGCCCTGCTTGTTGGTTCTGGAATTCATAGAGGTGATATCGATCTGTCTCTCCGAAAATACCTTGGAAATATCCACAACCATGCCGATCCTGTTTCTCGTAAATATATTGATTTCCGTGGAATACCGCTCCTTGGCATTATTCCCCTCAGGCTCCTGCCACTCCGCGTCAATCATACGGTTTCTCTCATCCTCAGGCAGCGCCAGAATATTGACGCAGTCCGTTCTGTGGATGGAAATTCCCCTTCCTCTCGTTACAAATCCTACAATCTCATCTCCCGGCACAGGGCTGCAGCACCTGGAAAAACGAACCGCCAGATCGTGAATTCCTTTTACCACGATTCCGCTGTTGGAACGCTTCTTCACCGGAAGCTTATTGCTCATATCTTCAATGTCATTTAAAATGCTGGTGTCGGTCACTTCTTTCTTAAGCTTCTTGTTCCGCTCATCCACCATCTTGTTGATGACCTGGCCCTCCTTTAATCCACCGTGTCCGATGGAAGCGAGGACGGATTCCCAGTCCCGGAAGGCATAGCGTTTCATGACCTTATCCTGGTATTCCGGTTTATTGATATCGGAAAATGTGATTCCCTTGGTCTTGCAGTAACGCTCCACCATTTCCCGGCCTCTGAGGATGTTATCCTCCTTAAGCTCTGTCTTAAACCACTGTCCGATCTTGGTCTTGGCCTGGGTGCTCTTTACGATATTCAGCCAGTCTCTGCTGGGCCCGCGGCTGTTCTGGGAGGTGATGACCTCCACCTGGTCGCCGTTTTGGATCACATAGTTGATGGTCACAAGCTGGCCGTTTACCCTGGCGCCCACCATCTTATTTCCAACCGCACTGTGAATGGCGTAGGCGAAGTCAATGGGAGTGGAACCGCTGGGTAAGTTCTTCACATCTCCGGAAGGAGTAAAGCAGTAAACGCTGTCAGAGAACATGTCTAAATCGCCCTTGACCACGTTTAGGAATTCCTTGTTATCGGACATATCCTTCTGCCACTCCAGAATCTGGCGCAGCCAGCTCAACTTCTCTTCTTCCTTGCCCTCTGCCACCTGTCCGCTTCCGCTTTCCTTGTACTTCCAGTGGGCGGCAATTCCGTATTCCGCAGTCCGGTGCATCTCATAGGTCCGGATCTGGATTTCAAAGGGCTGGCCGTTACTGCCGATCAAAGTGGTGTGAAGGGACTGGTACATGTTGGGCTTTGGCATGGCGATGTAATCCTTAAACCGGCCCGGAATGGGCTTATACATCTCATGGATCACTCCAAGGGCTCCATAACAGTCCTTGACGCTGTCCACAACGATCCTCACCGCAAACAAATCGTATATCTGGTCCAGAGTCTTGTTCTGGTTTACCATCTTCTTATAAATGCTGAAAAAATGCTTGACCCTGCCGTCTACCCTGGCTTCGATTCCCGCTGTCTCCAAATGGTCATGGACCTCATCGACAATGCTTTTTACAAAGGTTTCCCTGGCATCCTTTTTCAAGGATATTTTTTCTGCCAGATCAAAATAGACATCAGGCTCTAAATATCTTAAGGATAAGTCATCCAGCTCGATCTTGATTTTTGAAATACCCAGACGGTTGGCAATGGGAGCATAGATTTCCATGGTCTCCCTGGCCTTTTCCTTCTGTTTTTCCGGCTTCATGTACTGCAGAGTCCGCATGTTGTGAAGGCGGTCCGACAGCTTGATGATGATGACCCGGATGTCTTTTGCCATAGCCAAAAACATCTTTCTCAGGTTTTCAGCCTGAATTTCCATCTTATCCATGGACCAGGATATCTGGGTCAGCTTGGTAACGCCATCCACTAAGAGGGCTACCTCTCCTCCGAACTCCGCTTTCAGCTCATCAAGAGACATAATGGTGTCTTCCACCACATCGTGAAGGATTCCGGCGGCAATGGTTTCCTTATCCATCTCTAAATCAGCCAGAATAATGGCAACACAAAGAGGATGAATGATATAAGGTTCCCCTGACTTGCGCCGTTGATCCTTATGTGCTTCATCCGCAATGCGATACGCTTTTTCTATCATGGAAATATCATCGGAAGGATGATATCTTCTTATGGTTTTTACCAGCTCCTGGTAAAGCGCCTCCGGGCTGGTGAAATCAGCTGGGCCCTCCCGGTCTATTCCTATTAATTTCTCCGGATTCTCTCTTGCGGGATCTTCCGGATCACTTTTTTCCATTATTGGATTCTCTGCCATATGCCGCCACCTTTTTTTGTAACAATCCTGATCATTGCCTGCTTTTAAACATAGTTATGATTCATTATAATTATTTTTGTCGAAAAATGCAATTATTTTTTCTTTTTCTGCTTTTTCCAGAAAAGCCGCTTCCAGGGCGTACCGGTTCATTTTAACCAAATCCTCTGGCAAAAAGCCCAGATGCTTTTGGATCAGTTCTGCTTCTTTTTCCAGAGAAGTGTCTGAAACCGCCATATTGTCCGTGTTGTATGTGACCCGGATTCCCCTGTCGTAAAAGGCCTTTAAGGGATGGTCCTTGATGGAGGGAACCGCCCTGGTCTGGAGGTTGCTTATCACGCACATCTCTAAAGTAATGTTTTCCCTTTTTAAAAGGTCCATACATGCCTCTGACTGAATGGCCGCACAGCCGTGTCCGATTCTTCTGGCTCCGTAGTGGACTGCCTTTACGATATTTTCAAAATCCCCTGTCTCTCCTGCGTGGATGGTGAAGGGAATTCCCTTTCTGTCAGCGCCTTTAAAAAGAGTTTCAAAATGGGACATGGGAATCAGCCCTTCCGGCCCTGCGATGTCCACGCCCACAACTCCCTTTCCAAGATAAGAGGCTGCCAGATCAAAGGTTTCGTCATTGCCTTTGTCCGGTCCATTGACCATGGCACAAAGAAGCAGTCCGGCTTTCATGGGAGAATTTCCAACGCCCTGGTTTACCCCTCTTATGACCGCCTCCACCACCTGCTGCCCTGTCAGCCCTTTTTTCATGTGGAGCTGAGGCGCAAAGCGGATTTCCGTCAGAATAAGCCCCTGGGATACCAGCCTCTGTGTCAAATCCCTGGCTGCCAGCTCCAGAGCCTCCTCGGTCTGCAAAAGCTGCCCAGGTAAGTCAAAGCACTTTAAGTACTCAACCAGGCTTTCACAATTCTCCCCTACGGAAATGAGTTTCTTGATATCCCGGCCTTCCAGATCATATCCGATCTGTCCTGCAAGCTCCTTTACCACTTCAACGGACAAAGAGCCGTCTAAATGCAGATGAAGGTCTGTTTCCAATAATTTCATAGCTGTCCCTCCCTTTTATAAAAATGGTATCAAATAACGTTCATTAAGTTTTCTGATAGTATTTTATCATATAATAGGAAGGAAGGAAACAAAAACAGCATCCCGCCTTTAAAAGACCGGAATGCCGCTTTTTTAGAAAATTTACTGATGGATCATATCCTGATAATATTCCCAGGCTTCCTTATCTGTAAAGCCCTCATGAACGATCTTTCTGACTGCTGCGCTCATTTCTACAGGATTTTCACTCTGGAAAATATTTCTTCCCATATCCACCCCTTTTGCTCCCTGGCTGATGGATAAGTACGCCAGTTCCAGAGCCTCCCGTTCAGGGAGTTTCTTTCCTCCTGCCACCACAATGGGAACCGGGCAGGCGGATACTACTTCTTCAAAATTTTCACAGTAATAGCTCTTGATGATGTTGGCTCCCAGCTCTGCCACAATGCGGGTTGCCAGCTTGAAGAACCGGTCCGTGCGCTCCATCTGCTTTCCGACTGCCACCACTCCCATGGTCGGGATGCTGTAGCGGATTCCCAGGTTCACGGCCTTTGACAAATTGTCAAGACTGGAAAGCTGTCCGTCCGCTCCGACAAAGGTCTGGATTGCCATACAGTCCGCATTCATGCGGATCACATCTTCAATATCAACGGCCAGCACTTCATGGGATAAATCATCGTCAAGCATGGAAGAGCCGGAAGTGGTCCGAAGGGCAATGCCTTTTCCCGCAGAAGCAGGTATACAGCTTCTAATGGCGCCTCTCGTCCCCATCAATACGTCAATGTTGGGAAGGAGCTTTGGCACCACTAAATCCAGACGCTCCAGCCCGGCTGCCGATCCCATAAAATATCCGTGGTCAAAGGCGAACATCACTGTATTTCCGCTGTTTTTATCAAAAATATTAGATAAGTGTTTTTTCATGCCCCAATCCAGGTTATTGGCGCCTTTTACATGAAATGGTTCATTGTTTGCAAAAGGAACCGATATATGATAATTGTGAGCTGCTTTTACGCCTTCCAAATCTGCCATATTACTCTCTCCTATTCTTTTAATCGCTGTTTTAATGCTTAGAAATCATAGTTATTCATGTTGTCTTTGTTAAATACGGTACGCTCCGGAAGAAGCACAACGCCGTTGTTGACATCTCCTGTTGCCGCGCCTTCTACCAGACTGTCATTTGGAACCACTTCTACGGTTCCGATTTCAGGAATATCGATCTTGTCGCCTACCTTCACCTGGTTTCCTGCTGCCAGATATGCAGCGAGATAAGTTCCGATAGCGCCCTGAATCTGGCAGTCCCAAAGTCCCCACTGCTCAATAACGCCTGCATCGCAGTAATCCTTAATGGACATAGGAGAAGCAAAACCGGTGATGGTCACATCGTCTTTTGTAAGCCCCTTGTTCTGAGCTGCCTTGCACTGTCCCGGAAGGGCTGTGGAGTCATTGCAGATAATCAGATCAATATCCTGATTAGCTTCTAAAATAGAGGAGCCGATGGAAACCGCTTTCTCCGCATCCTGTTCGGAATAGTAGTTATCCGGAGCTACGTTGACCCAGTTCGGGAAGTTTTCTTTGATATAAGCCTCTCCTGCCACCTGCCAGGAGTTCTGGTCTGCTACGGTTGCCTGGGAATAATGCCAGCAATATTTGATCGCATCGGCCTTTGGATCTTTTCCGCGTTTTCCTAAGGAATCCACGCCCATGTCAACCAGCATTTTTCCAAGAATTTCAGGCGTTCCCTGGGAAACCATCAGCGTACGTGCCGTATCAGAAACGTCAGAGTCCCACGTTACCACAGTTACCCCCGCATCTGTGGCATCCTTTAAGGCTGAGTCAAGTCCTGTTGCGTCTACAGAAGAAATGCAGATGGCATCCACGCCGCTTGCCACGGCATTGTTGATGACCTGAACCTGGTCTGCTACGGCTGCGTTGGGGCTTCCCTGATAATCGACCTGAACTCCCCATTTCTCTCCGTACTTCTGGGCGCCGTTGTTGGCTGATTCAAAAAATGCGTTTCCTGTCAGCTTCGGAACAAAAGCAACGGTTTTCCCTTCCACACCTGCTGCCTGACCGGAGCCGCCTTCTGCCTTTGCGCTCTCCTCTTTTGCCTGAGCGGTTGTTCCCCCTGCCGCTGTTGTCTCCTTTGCTCCGCCGGAGCTGCTGCATCCTGCCAAAACGGAAACGGCCATCATTCCTGCCAATACTAATGCTGCTGCCTTTCTCATAAAAATCCTCCTTCTTAATATAAAATTCTTATTTTTAAGGGTTTCCCCTTGTATTACCGGATTTTAAACTTCGGATTATTCCATAAAGCCCTTCCGATTACAACTACCAGCAAAAGCACCCCCACCGGAATATCCAAATACTGCTGACTCACTTTAAAGCAAAGAGGCAGTCCAAACCTCAGTGTGCCGATAGCAACGGCTGCCAGGGCAGTTCCGGGAACGCTTCCCTTTCCTCCCGTGCTCAAGGTTCCTCCCAGCACCACCGCCGTGATAATCGGAAGAGTAAAGGTCGACCCGATATCGCTTTTGGCGGTTCCCAGATAAGAGGTGAGCACAATTCCGGCTATGGAAGCGCTGATTGCAGAGAGAATATAGGTGCTCATAATGATCCATTTCCCATGGATTCCCGAATATTCCGCTGCATTCCGGTTCACTCCCACCAGAAATACCTGTCTTCCGTATCTGGTTTTATGTAAAAGAATGTAAGCGATGACCGCCAGAACCAGGAATATGATCACCTGGCTGGGAATGACCCCAAACAGCTTTATTTTAGAAAGCTTTAAAAAGCTTTCAGGAAAGCCGGAAATTCCTTTATAACTCTCCGTTGCCGACAAATTGGAAACCAGAAGGGCAATTCCCGTATACAGGAAACTTCCTCCAAGGGTGACCACCATGGGCTGTACCCCGCAATAGGCGATAAAGAACCCGGAAAGAGCCCCGCATAACCCTGCGGCCACTGCGGCCAGCAGAGAAGCCATCCATATATTCACCCCTCCATCCTGCCAGGCAACGCCTAAAATAATAGAAGAAAGTCCTACAATGGAGCCTGCCTGGATATCAATCCCCCCGGTGATCATGACAAAGGTCACAAACAGGGAAATAATACAAATGGAAATAATATCATTCATGCTGCCAAACAGCACCCTGGGCATGAGAAAACGGCTGTTTTTCCATGCAAACACCGCAATTTCCAGAATAATGATCAGAAGCAGGATGGATTCCCAGCTCTTCCCCAGATTTTTTATTCTGTTTCGAAAGGGAGCATTCATCTCTTCTCTCCTCCTTTTTCAGCCGTTCTGGCAGACAGTATTTCATGGCGGTTCTTTAAAATAAGCCTGTTCTGGGCCACTGTATTGATCACCACAATCGTCAGAAGCATAATGCCTGTAATGGTATTGTCGTAATCAGAAGAAAAACCGAGAAATACTAAAATTCTGCTTATGGAGGACATGATCACCGCTCCCACCGAAGCGCCCAGCAGGCTTCCGATGCCTCCGCTTAAACTCAATCCCCCCAGAACACAGGCTGCTATGGCCTTCATCTCATACCCGTTTCCTGCCATCGGAGTAATGAATCCAATTCGTGAAACGTAAATCATGCCCGCAATGGAAGCGAATACCCCGCACAGGACATAAGCTGTGATCTTGATCTTATCCGCCGGAATTCCAACCATGGCAGCGCCTGCCGCATTGTCTCCCACCGCAATAAAGTACTTTCCCTTTCTCGTCTTAACGAGAAGCAGATGCCCGATCAGAACCACCGAAAATGCCACGGCATAAAATACGGTCAGATTCCCCACCAGGGGGCGGTTGGATATTTTGGTAAAGGACCCAGGAATGTTCTCCACCCAGGCGCCTTTTGTATACACATAGATCATCCCTCTCACCACTCCATTGACACCCAATGTGAAGATGAGGGAGGGGATATGGAGAACTGCAACTCCGATTCCATTTACCAGTCCGATGACAGCGCCAATGGCAACAGCCGCCAAAACAGCCGGGATTACGCCGGAGCCGTCTCTTAAAAGTGTCGCTCCCACCGCAGCCGACAGTCCCATCACCGCACTGATGGAGACATCAATCTCCCCGGTAAAGATGACAAAAGCAATCCCTGTGGCAAGAAAGGTAAACACCACGCTGTCATTGAAACAGTTTATAATGGTCGATGGCTGCCAGAAGTTCCGGTTCACCAGGCCCACCAGAAAGATCAGGGCTGCCAGGAACAGAAAGCTGTTCATCTCACGGGTTTTTAAAAGCTTTTTCATTCTTCCACCTGCCTTCCTTCTGTCACACCAAAGGAGGCGGCCATAAGACTTGCCTGGCTTATCTCACATTTGCTCAGTTCTCCTCTGATCCTTCCCTGAAAAACGATTACCGCCCGGTCTGAAAGCTCCACAATCTCCTCCATGTCAGAGGAAATCAGCATGACTGCCACCCCCTGTTTTTTCAGTTCATGGATAATCGTATACACGTCTCCGCGGGCCGCCGCATCAATTCCCCGTGTGGGTTCATCGAGAATCACCAGCTTAGGGCCGGTGGCCAGCGTTCTTCCAATGGCGATCTTCTGCTGATTGCCTCCCGATAAGCTTCCTGCTGTCTGGTCCTGTCCCGTGACCTTGATCCGGAAATCATCGATGTATTTCTGAGTGATATCCTGTTCCTTCTTTTTGTTTAAGAATATACTGCCCATGGTTTTTCCGAAGATAAGGGCAGAGGTGGTGTTGGCAGCCACATCGCTGATTCCAAACAATCCGTTCAGCCGCCTGTCCTCAGGCACATAATTGATACCTGCATGGAGCACCTCTCTGGTGGATAAGCCGGTCACATCCCGCCCTTCCAGAAAGGCAGTTCCGCCTAAAACCTTATCTCTTCCAAAAATAGTAACAGCCAGCTCCGTCCGCCCGGCTCCCACCACTCCGGCCACTCCCAGAATCTCTCCCGGATAAATCTTTAAATCAATGTTTTGAAACCCGTAGCCGGAAAAGTTTTTCAGCTCAAAGACCGGGGCCAGGGAGCTGTAATCCACATCTGTCTCATCCCGTTTTTCAGCCTCCTCAATTTCCTCCATATTAGGAGGAAGAAGCCCCTTGACCAGCATCTCACGGGTAAACGCCTCAATCTTTCCTTTTAATGTGATGACACCGTCTCTCATAATTGCCACGTGAGTGCCGATCTGGAACACCTCAGCCAGACGGTGGGTTATGTAAATCATACCGATTCCTTTTTTCTTTAAGTCCTTTACGATCTTAAAGAGGCTTTCCACTTCATCAAAGGTTAAGGCACTGGTAGGCTCATCTAAAATAAGAAGCTTTGCCTCCCGAAGCAATCCCCTCAGCAGTTCTACCAACTGCTGTTCCGCGATGGAAAGGCTCATGGCTTTCCGGTTTAAATCGAGATGCCAGCCGATATCATCCATGATCTTTTCCAGCCGTTTCTGAAGCACCTTTGTGTTTTCAGAAAAACCCATTAAAATATTTTCCTCTACCGACATATTGGGAAACAGCATGGGCTCCTGAGGAACCATGTAGATGCCCCTGGCCAGGGAAACAGAAGGCTTGAACACGGAAATCTTTTCTCCGCCAACGCTGACCTCTCCCTTATCCGGCTGGTATATTCCCATAATGATCTTCATCAAGGTGCTTTTTCCCGCTCCATTGCCCCCAATGAGAGCGAGTACCTCCCCTTTTCCTACATTTAAGTCAATTCCTTTTAAAACAGCATTTTGACCAAAGGCTTTAAAAATACCGCTGACAGAAAACAATTGGTTGTCAGAAAAATTGGTTTCCGGCTGTTTCATAAGTCTTCCCACCCATCCTTTGATATTTTTGTTTAAGATCGTTACTTTTGTTCTTGCACTTATGATACATGATGGAATTTAGATTGTCAATAGCCTCCTTTGTTTTTTTTAGTTATTTTACACTAGTTTCAAAGCAAAAAGCACATATATATGTACTTTATTGTCATTTCTCTTTTTCTTTTATCTCTATTGACATACAGCCCCCATCTTGTTATACTAGGATTAGATTTACAAACATTTTATATTATTACAAACATTTGTTTAAAACTTTCAAAAACAGGAGATGAAAATAATGAATTATGAAGATTCCCTTATCGTAAAGACAGCCTGGTATTATTATATAGAAAACATGACTCAGCAAAAGATTTCCGAAATGCTGGGCATTTCCAGAATGAAGGTGATTAAATTCCTGGAAAAAGCCAGGCAGGATGGCGTGATTCAGTTTAAGATTTCTCAGGAGCGAAGCCACCACCTTCAATTAGAACAGAAGATCATACAGAAGTGGAATTTAAAGGATGCCTTCGTGGTTCCCACCCCTCCCGATGATTCCTGCCCCAACGATACCATTGCCAAGGCAGCGGCCATGTATATCAACGACCGGATCACCGAAGACACTTACATCAACATCGGATACGGAGACACCTTAAGCCGGGTGTTAAATCACCTGGCCACAATGACCGAGTCTCCGGTTTCCGCCGTTTCCTTAACCGGAGGAGTCAGCTATTACCTTCCCAATACATTTTCCAGCACCTTTAATGCAAAGCTGTACCTCTACCCCGCGCCTCTCATCGTTTCCACCAAGGAACTTTGCAGCGCCATGCAGAAGGAGCCCTCTATGCAGTCCATTTCCCGCATGGTAAACTTAGCTTCCATGACCATCGTGAGCGTAGGGGGGCTGAATGAAGACGCAACCGTTATTAAAAACGGCATTTTTACAAAAAATGATTTCCTCTACCTTTCCATGCAGGGCGCGGTGGGAGACATTTTAAGCCAGTTCATTGACAAGGACGGAAATCCCATACAGACCGATATTGAAGAAAGGCTTTTGAGCACTCCCCTTTCCACGCTCCGCACCCTTCCCAATGTCACCGGGGTGGCTTCAGGAAAGCACAAAGTAAAAGCGATCCGGGCCTGCTTAAAGGGAGAGTATCTGGACATTCTGATCACAGATGAAGAGACGGCCTTAAGCCTGATTGAAGAAGACCTTGATTAATTAAGTATAAAAGTGAATGGAGGAATTGATATGATACCAAATTATCTCTTAGCCATTGACGCAGGCACAGGCAGTGTGAGGGCCGTGCTGTTTGACAGGAAAGGAAATCAGATATCCTGCATTCAGGAGGAGTGGGATCACAAAGAAGACCCCCGGTATCCGGGAAGCATGGATTTTGACTGGAATCATAACTGGAAGCTGGCCTCTTCCTGCATTCAGAGAGTGATTACATCAAGCTCCATAAGTCCCCAGGAAATAGCGGCCATCTCCACCACATGCATGAGGGAAGGGATCATTCTCTACGACAGAGAGGGAAAAGAAATCTGGGCCTGCGCCAATGTGGATGCCCGCAGCGACGACGAAGTGATACAGTTGATCCGGCAGGACCCGGAGCTGGAACGGCTTCTCTACTTGGAATCCGGCCAGTCCTACGCTCTCGATGCCCTTCCAAGGCTCCTCTGGGTGAAGAACAAAATGCCGGATATCTATGAACGGATCGCATACATAGGCATGTTCAACGACTGGCTCTGTTACAAGCTGACAGGGCTGTTGGCAGTGGAGCCCAGCAACGGGTCCACAACAGGGCTTTTCGACTTAAAGAGCAGGTCCTGGAACCCTGACATCGCCAAAAGAGCCGGACTCAGAGACGACATCTTCCCCCTTGTAAAGGAATGCGGCACAGTCCTTGGAAAGACTGTTTCCGCCTGCACCGGGGATACGGGGCTCGTGGAAGGAATCCCTGTTGTGGTAGGGGGAGGAGACGCCCAGTTAGGCTGTATCGGCATCGGAGCCGTGGATGCAGGCCAGGCTGCCGTATTCGGCGGAAGCTTCTGGCAGTATGAATACAATACGGATAAACCGGATACGGATTCCGATTGCCGGGTCCGGGTGAACTGCCACGCCATACCGGGCATCTGGCAGTATGAAGCCCTGGCATTCCAGCCGGGTCTGGTGATGCGCTGGTACAGGGACAGCTTCTGTCTTGCAGAAAAGAAGATCGGAAAAGAAACAGGAAGAAGCGCCTATGATCTTATGAATGAGGAAGCAGAAAAAATACCGGCAGGCTGCCACGGCATGATGTGCGCGTTTTCTGATGTCATGAACTTCATCAATTGGAAACACGCTGCCCCCACCTTTTCAAACTTCGGCCTCGATCCGGAAAAATACAACCACTATACGTTTTACCGGGCGATTTTAGAAAATACCGCCCTGATTACAAAGGGACATCTGGAGCTGGTGGAACAGGCCACCGGAAACCGTCCAAATGAAATCATCTTTGCAGGCGGCGCCTCCAACAGCCCCTTATGGGCTCAGATTCTCTCTGATGTGTTAGGGCTGCCGGTGAAGGTTCCAAAGGTGAAGGAAGCCACTGCATTGGGGGCCGCCATCCTCGCAGGCCACGGAATCGGCATGTTTGAAGATATCTCAGAAACAGCCAGGGAATTGGTGGCCATTGAAAGACATTTTACCCCCAATATGGAAAATCACCGTATTTACAGCAGCATTTACAGCCGCTGGAGAGAATTTTATCAGGCACAGCTGGGGCTTTGCGACCGCAAAATCACAAAAAATATGTGGATCGCTCCAGGCCTGTAACAGAAATCAATAAATCAGAGTGAAAAAGCGTTTGGAAAAGAAAACAGAGATAAAAGGAGACAAAGCTTATGTTTATTGTGAATGAATCAGAAAAAGAATACCGTTTCGGAGACAGCGGTCCAAAATACCTGATGAAAGGCCCCCGTATGAATTTCGCAATCGTGCAGTTTCATCCGGGACAGGATTTTACAGCCCACTACCATAATGTTATGGAAGAAAACTTTTACATCCTGGAGGGAGAAATCAATATCGTTGTAGACGGCGTGGTTCACCATTTAAAACCTGGGGACTTGATCCATATTGATCCGCTGAAAGTTCATTACTGCTTTAACCCATACAAGGAAACAGTTAAAATGATATCCACACTGGCTCCCTTTCAGGAGGTGGATAAGGTAGAAATAGAAAATTACACCTTTTAATCCCCCACAAACCACAAGCAGCCGGGAAGCTTTTACGAAAGCTTCCCGGCTGCATCTTACTGTCTGCCTTTAAAGAACCAGGCACCAAAGTGGAATGGTCACCAAGGATAAGAGGGTGGTCACTACCACACACTTTGTGGCGAATATGTAATCTCCGTCGTACTTTGCCGCCAGTATGGCGGTGGTGCTTCCCGCAGGCATTCCGGTCAGAAGAACGGAAATTCCGGAAAGAAGAGGGTCCACATGGAATAAGCGGCAGCAGGAATAGACTAAAAGAGGAATTAAAAACAGACGGAAAAACGTATATCTGATGATTCCCCAATCCAAAAAGCTGCCCGGAGCCACCTCTGCCAGTATGGTTCCGATCAACACCATGGACACGGTTGTGGTGCAGCTTCCGATGCTTCGGATGGTATTTTCCAGAAACTCAGGCAGGGGAAACTGGGTGACCATGAGCACCACTCCGATGTAAACCGCTACGATACAGGGGTGGATTAAAACCTTTTTCACCACTGCCTTTCTGTCCGGGCTGTCCGTAAAATAAGAGACGCCGGCAGACCACATGACAATTCTCTGAGGCACCAGGAAGATGGAGGCATACATAAGCCCCTCAGGCCCATAGACCCCTTCTGCAATGGGGTTTCCCATAAATCCGGCATTGGAACAGACGGTTCCGTATTGGAGCACCTTTTTTCTCCGGGCCGGTTCTCCGTTATAGAGAACCTTTGCAAGCACGAGGCAGCCAGCCTGGATTAAGGATGAGATTCCAAGAATGACAGCAAATCCCTTTAAGATATCCATATTAAATTTGATCAAAAAGGAACTGATGACATTGCAGGGAAGGATTAGGTAAATGACCAGGTCCGTAAGAATGGTCTTTGCTCCCTCCGGCAAAATCTCTTTTTTCCTGAGAATCACACCTGCTGCCACCAGGAGAAACAGCATCCCCTGGAGATTTATGAGATTACCATTATTCATCTTTATCACTCTTCTAAGGATTTCATATATTCATCCATGGCTTCCGCCACTTTCTTGGAGTAAGCCACCGCTTCCACCACAGTTCTGGCTCCTAACACCACATCTCCGGAGGCAAAGATACCGGGAATGGTGGTCTGGCCTCTTTCATCAGTCACCAAAAGACCGCTGCTTCCGGCCTTTAAGCCCTCTGTCGTATTTACCAGCTTGCTCTTTGGTCCCTGGCTGATGGAAATGATGGTGGAATCTGCATGAACCTGCTCTAACTCCTCCTCGTTTCCGATATGATTTTCTTCATCATCATAGATCAGGTTTTCAAATACAGGGCCTTCATCGGTGATTTCCATGATCTGTTTTCCGAACTGGAAATCAGCTCCGTCGATCTTCGCATAATTGGTTTCATGGTCGCTGGCATTGCTGTGAAGACCTCTGGCATAAAGGGTCACCTTCCTGGCACCGTGGCGGATGGCAGTTCTTGCCACATCCATGGCGGAATTTCCCATGCCGATGATGGCTATCGTCTCTCCCAGATCATAGGCATCCGGGTTTGCCAGATAGTCAATGGCATAGTGGACATTTCCCAGGGATTCTCCCTTAACGCCCAGAGTCTTGGGCCTCCAGACACCTGTTCCGATGAAGATGCTCTTATAACCGTCACGGAGCAGGTCCTTGATTTCCAGAGCCGTTCCGATGGCTGTGTTGGGGCGGATTTTCACTCCGATTTCCAAAAGCTTCTTTTTATATCTGTCTAAAATCGTCTTGGGCAGGCGGAAGTCCGGTATTCCGTACTGTAAAACGCCGCCCAGCTTGTCCTTGGAATCAAAAATCGTCACGCTGTAGCCTTCCTTGGTCAGAAGAAAGGCGATGGTAATTCCCGCAGGTCCTGCGCCGATTACCGCCACTTTCATTCCGTTTTTCGGCTTGCATTCGATTTTCATTTTATCGAAAATAGTGTCGGAAATATAGTTCTCGATACTGCTGATGTGAACCGGCTGTCCTTTTTTACCCAGAATGCAGTGGCCTTCACACTGCTTTTCGTGATTGCAGACGAGGGAACAGACAATGGACAGGGGATTGTTTTCAAATACCATGTCTCCTGCTGCGTTTAAATCCCCCCCTTTAAACGCCTGAATCATCTGGGGAATCGGGGTATTGATGGGGCAGCCCTGACGGCATAACGGCTTTTTGCAGTTTAAACATCTGTTTGCTTCATCGATTACATGAACTCCCATAATTTACTTTCCTCTCTTCTTTCTTATTGGCCGCCGGATTACATCTCCGGAGAACGACTATTCTTACCGCATACTGTATACAATAAGTTTACATATTTCACATCATATCACACTCAAAATAGTAAAATCAATAGGCTTCACCAATGTATAAAAAAAAATAAATTATGACAAAAATATATCGAACAAACCCTGTATTTTCCCCGTTTTCCCGCCTTTTTCAGATTATTTTCCCTCGTATACGATCAGGGATTCCACATCATATCCGGCCAGTTTTTCCGCTCCGTTTAATCCGGCCAGTTCCATGATAAAGCAGATCTTCACAACCTCTCCTCCAAGCTCTTCAACCAGCTTGATAATGGCTTCTATGGTTCCGCCTGTAGCGATCAGATCATCGATGATAACCACCTTCTGTCCCGGCTTGATGGAATCCTTGTGAATCTCAATGGTAGCTGTTCCATACTCCAGTTCATAGTCCGCAGATACCACTTCCCTTGGAAGCTTCCCTTTTTTTCTGACGGGAACAAAGCTTTTATGCTCTGCGTAAGCTACGGGAACGCCAAAAATAAAGCCTCTTGACTCCGGTCCCACAACAGTGTCATACTCCACTCCGTCCAACATATTCCTTATGCCATCAACTGCCAGGGCAAGTCCGTCCGCATCCTCCAGTATGGTGGTCACATCCCGAAAAATAATTCCCTCTTCCGGGAAATCCGGAATGCTTGTAACATAGTCCTCTAATCGCTTCATCTTTTATACCTCGTATTGTTTTATTTTTAACCAACTTAAACTTTCCCAACCGTTCTATTATAACGCAAATATTTCTTTGAAGCAAATGTTGTTTTTTAATATGGCCAATTTTCGGGCAAAAAATTAAAGCCTCCCGCATCATCACCACGGAAGGCCCTTACACTGTCTTTTATTATCTTCTCGGATGCGCTCCCGTATAAGCACGGCGCACAGATTCTCCCCTGGTGCAGTTCATATAAAGCTGGGTGGAGGACATGTCAGAATGTCCCATCATGGCCTGTACCGCGTGGATATCGGCTCCCCCGTGAAGCAGATGGGCTGCAAAGGAGTGGCGCAGGGTGTGGGGCGTGATGTCGGCCTCGATTCCCGCCTTATCTCCGTAAAATTTTATGATCTTCCAAAAGCCCTGGCGGCTCATGGGCATTCCGTTGCAGTTTGTGAAGAGCCACTGGGAATCCATGTCCCGGAGCAGGCATGTCCGTCCCCGTTCTATATAAGCGGAAAGCGCCAGCTTTGCCACCTTTCCAAAGGGAACCATACGCTCCTTCTGCTCATCCTTGCAGGTGATATAGCCTACGGTCAGGTTCACATCCTCTCTTTTCAAATGGATGATTTCCGATACCCGTATCCCGGTGGCATAGAGAAGCTCCAGCATGGCCCTGTCACGCAGCTCCTTGGGGGATTCCCCGTTTGGCTGGCTTAAGAGGCAGTTCACTTCTTCCACCGTCAGAATAGTCGGTGCCTTTTTTTCCACCTTAGGAGCCTTTAAAAGCTCGGCCGGATCTTTCGGTATATTCCCTTCCCCCCACTCATAGTGAAAAAAAGCCTTCATGGAAGCCAGACTCCGAGAAATGGTGGTGGAAGCTTTTCCTTCTCTTTCCAGGTACAGGATATAGGAATTCAGACTGGTCTTTGTCACCTTGTCCACAGTCTCAATTCCCTGCTGTCTTAAAAAGGAGGCCATCTGCATCAAATCTCTTTGATAAGATACCTCCGTATTCTTCGATGTCTTTTTGATCTCTCTCAAATAAATGATAAATTGGTCTATCTCTCCTAACATTACCCTATCCCCTAACCTGACTGTTTAAAAACGCCCTAAAACAAGGCTTCTTTCTAACATTATATATACTATTTTCGATAAAATCAAACACATTTTTTTACATTGTAACCATTTTAAAGCCTTTTTTTGCAGTCAGTACAAGATGTAGGAAAGGAATTATTTTTTTCCGCAAGATATGGTAAACAAAGGGGAATTATTTTAAAGAACAAATTTTAAAAAAACCGGGTTCAGCCAGGCTTCGCAGGCACTTCCCAGGGCAGCCAGGGCCAAAAGCAGCAAAAAGGCCGGTATCCGGAACCGCCTCTCCTTTTGCATTCCCCAAAAGAGAAGAATGCCCCAAAGAGGGATGTAAAGAAGTCCCTGAGGCATCATGGACATGAGAAAAACAGGAAGCCCCATAAGCCCTTTTTGAATGGTTATGACCGAAAGAATAAATCCCATGGAAAACCCCATTCCTGCCGTCAAAAGGCAGAAGAGAAAAGCGCCGTAAACGGTGAGCCCCATGAGCCATGCAATCCAGACCTCTGCCGCCCTCTGCCTAAAAACCTGCCCGAACAGTCCCAGACGCTCCGCCTGGTTTAAATTTACCTGTCCCTCCAAAAGAGCCAGATAATACCCCGCTTCCTCCATAAAGGCGGGATACCAGAAGTTTGCCGCCGCCGTCCCGGCCACGAGTCCGGCTAAAAAACAGAGGATATAGCGGTCCCAGGCCCGGTTCTCCAGCGGCCTTAAACTCCCCTCCGGTTGAAATTTTAATTGATCCAATACCTCAGCCATACAAAAATCCCCTTACAGGTTTTCTCATGACAGGACGTTTCCAGGACGCCTGTCTGCTTATGAAAACAGCCTTTGTTTCCACAAATATATGCCTGTAAGGGGACATTTATTCTATTTCACTCCGTACTTGCGGGCGTAAGCCAGGATCGAAGCGATGGTCTTTCCATCAGTGATCTCACCCCGGTATATCAGCTCCTCTAAATCCTTTACCTCCCACTCTTCCACTTCAATGTATTCATCCTCATCCAGGTTCTGCTTAGAGGGCTTTAGCTCCCTTGCTACGAATACATCGATGGCTTCATCGCAAAAGGCCACGGTGGTATTGATGGTGATCAGATATTCCAGATTTTCCTTATCCGTCTTATATCCGGTTTCCTCTTCCAGCTCCCTGTGGGCGCAGTCGATTTTCGGCTCGTCAGGATGGTCTAAGGCGCCCGCCGGAATCTCTAAAGTATAACGGTCCAGGGCATTGCGGTACTGGCGCACCATCAGCAGCTTTCCGTCTTCTGTCACCGGAACCACGGCTGCAGCTCCATTGTGGTGGATGAAGTCCCAGTGGGCCAGATGGCCGTTGGCATCCACCGTATCCTCATATATTTTTAAAATCGTTCCCTGGTATTTTAAGGTTCTTTCCAGGCGCTTTACAGGCTGCTGTTCCATTTTTTCCTTACCTCCGTTGTATGGGATTATATTTTTTCACATTTTGCAAAACAGGCGTCAGCCGCCTTGATCACTGCATTTCGAAAACCGTGTTCTTCCAGGGCGGACACTGCTGCAATGGTCGTTCCTCCGGGGGAGCAGACCTGATCCTTTAAAGCACCCGGATGGGCCCCTGTCTCCAGAACCATCTTCGCGCTGCCAAGAACGGTCTGGGCGGCCATCTCATAGGCGGCATCCCTAGGGAGCCCATACTTTACGGCGCTGTCTGCCAGAGCCTCGATGAACATATAAACATAGGCAGGAGAGCTTCCGCTGACGCAGACCACCGCATTCATCAGCCGTTCCTCTACGATCCGCATCTTGCCGAGGGAAAGGAAGATGCTCTCAATGGCCTCTTTTTCCTCCTGGGAAAAATCCTTTTCAGAGAAGCAGACTCCCGTCATGCCCTCTCCAAGGAGAGCCGGAGTGTTGGGCATGGCGCGGACCACCCGGATTTCCTCTCCCAGCTTTTCCCTCAACTGGTCCGTGGTGATTCCTGGGGCAATGGAAATGACCGCATGGCTTTTCGTCACCACAGGCCGGATATCCGCCAGCACCGGGGAGAAATACTGAGGCTTTACGGCCAGCACAACGTATTTCGCCTGGTCTGCGCACTCTGCATTGGTTTTTACGTGAACCACCCCGGTCTCCTCCGTGATCTGTCTGCACTTGTCCGGATTGACATCGGTAAAGACGATGTCTTCTTTTTTATATTCTTTAAGCAGCCCTTTTAATATGGCCCCTCCCATGTTTCCGATTCCTATGATTCCTATTTTTGCCATGGTCTCATTCTCCTGCCTCTCTTATTTCCAGTCCCGAAAAACCGGTTAGCACCATTTTAGCACTACCTTTTTGCCAATGTCAATTTAAGACTTTTTTCCCCGCAGCAGAAATAATCCGGACCGCCTGTTTTCTTAAAACAGATTTTTCCGGCTCCCTAAATTCATAATCCGTTATGATTCCCGTATAGTCTGATAAATGGTTGATCCGGTTCATCCCCTGACGGTTGAACTTGGACTCGTCAACAGCCAGAAAAGACTGCTGGCACTGGCTCATAAGCTGGCGCTTTAAAAACGCCTTATCGATGGAGGGCGTCAGCACATGAAATTCCCTGCTTATGGCCGCTGCTCCAAAAAAACCGATATCAAACCGGAAATCCTCCAGCATCCGGGTGGCATGATATCCTAAAATGCTTCCCGTGGATTTCTGGACGTAGCCTCCGCACACAAAGAGCTCTGCCTTGCTGTTTTTCATCAAAAGAGCGATTTCAAGGTCATTGGTCACGACCGTCATATTTTCCATATCCATAATATTTCTTGCGATCTCATAGGTGGTGGTTCCCGCATCGAGATAAATGCAGGTTCCCTCCCGGATAAATTCCATGCATTTATCCGCAATGCTCTCTTTCTGATCCCGGTTTTTCACGCTTTTTTCCGCATAAGCCACTTCCGTCTTGCTGACCGCCCCGCCGTGACAGCGCTCAATCAGCCCGTCATTCTGGAGCTTTTCCAAATCCCTGCGAATGGTCATGGGACTTACACCAAGTTTTTCTGCCAGTTCCTCCACCTGAACACTGCCGTCTTCCTGGATCATGTTCAGAATCTTAATCTGCCTTTCTGCCATCATCATGTACCTTCTCCTCCTGTTATGGATTTCAAAACGCAAAATTCCCCGCCGCCAGACAAGCGGCAGGGAATCCTTGCTCCGGATCAAATCCCTTGCTTATATCATAAATGATTAAAGAAAAATACTCAATATCAAAACTTCAACAAATCCAACAGCCCAGGCAATTGTGGAGGTGATGGAATAGGTCATGATCTGGTCCTTTACCTCTCCCACTCCCAAAGTCCGGTTTACCACCCAGAAATAGCTGTCATTAAAATAGCTGAAAAACAGAGAGCCGGTACAGCAGGCCAGTGCGCCCAGAATCGGATTCACTCCTGCCGCCAGGATAATGGGAGCCGAAATGCTGGCAGCCGTTGTCATGGCAACCGTGCCGGAGCCCTGGATAAAACGCATGGCAGTTGAAATGATAAAGGGAAGTATAACAATGGGAATTGCAGTGCCGGCAAGAGCCTCTGCCATGTAGGTGCCGAGTCCGCTGTCTTTAATAACCTGGCCTAAAGCTCCGCCGCCGCCTGTTACCAGCATGATAATTCCGGCAGATGCCATTCCAAGCTCCATTTCCTTAATGGCTTCCTGTCTGGTCAAGTTTCTTCCCAGGGTGAAGATCGCCAGCACAAGGCCGATTCCAACAGCCACAATCGGGGAGCCTAAGAACTGGAAAACTGCCATAAAACCGGTTGTCTTTCCCGCAGCGCTGGAAACAGTGCTGATGAGAATTAAAATAATGGGAAGAAACAAAGGTGCAAAGGATTCAAACGCAGAGGGAAGCTTCTCAGAATCGATGGAAAAATCCTGGGAGTAATCCGGTTCCTGATAAGGCATGCGGATAAACCCTTCTTTTTCATCGGGAATCTGATAAATCTTTTTTCCCACCCATCTGGCATAAATCGTACAAACCACTGCCATGGGAATGGAAACCACCATTCCATAGAGAATGAATTTTCCTACATCCACCCCAAAGATTCCGCACACGCCCAAAGGACCGGGAGTGGGAGGCACCATGGTATGAGTGATAACAAGGCCTGCCGCCAAAGCAGCTCCGAGAGAAATCAGGGATTTTTTCGTCACCCTTGAAATGGCCTTTGCAATAGGAGCCAGAATCACGAAGCCGGAGTCACAGAAAATGGGGATGGAAACCAGAAATCCCGTCAGAGCCAAAGCTTCCTCTTCCCGTTTCTTTCCAAAAAGCTTCAAAAAGGTCTGAGCCATACACTTTGCCGCACCGGTCCGCTCAAAGATCTGGCCCATCATAACGCCAAAGCCGATAATAATACCGATGCTTCCAAGGGTTCCCCCGAAGCCCGTTGTAATGGAATTGATGATTCCAAAGGTCTTTCCGTCCTCCAGCTTGATGTTTACCATAGGCATTCCTCCTATAACACCTATGATAAGAGCCGCCATAATCAGAGCCAGAAATGCATGAATCTTGGTTTTCAGCACCAGAAATACTAAAAGCACGATTCCGATACCTAAAGCAACCATCATTCTTTCGCCGCTAAGTCCGCCTACCATAAAGAAACCCTCCTATTAATTTATTTCCCTGTTATGCTTTTTTAAAGCAGGGAGAATATTTTGCCGCAAGTAAAATGGCTTCAATCATGCTGACAGCCGAAGCCTCTCCTTTGCCTGCAATATCAAACGCTGTTCCGTGGTCTACCGAGGTCCGGAGTATGGGCATCCCATTGGTAATGGAAATCGTCCGGTCAAAGTCCAGAGTCTTGGTCGCAATATGTCCCTGGTCGTGATACAGGGAAAGAACGCTGTTATACCGTCCCTGTGCCGCCTGATGGAACACGGAGTCCGCCCCGATGGGGCCTGTCACCGGATATCCTTCCGCCTGCAGCTCCAAAACCGCCGGAGTGATCTCATTTACCTCCTCATCTCCAAACAGTCCATGCTCGCCGCAGTGGGGATTGAGCCCGGCAATGGCCATGGTTCCATCTTCCACGCCCAGACGCCTTAAGGCTTCCAGACACCGCTTTACATAGTCCTTGATTCTGTCCTTGGTGATCAAATCCAGCATCTGTCTCAAAGAAACGTGCCTTGTGAGGAAAAATACTCTCAGCCCGTTTGTCTCAAACATGGTCAGAGGGTCTTCCGTATCGGTCAGGGCGCTGAATATCTCCGTATGGCCGATGAAATGAATTTCTCCTGCCTTTAAGGCTTCCTTGTTGATGGGGGTAGTGGCCACTGCATCGGCTCTCCCCTCATTTGCCAGCCTGATGCTCTCCGCTATGTAATCGTAAGCCGCCTTGCCGCACATTCCGCTGACCTTGCCGAAAGCAAACTGGTCCATGTCAATGTTATCCAGATCGATGAGGTTTAAGATTCCCGCTTCAAACTTTCCCTCTTCCGGCTCCTTAATGGTTTCCACCGTTAAATTTACTCCGGTGATTTCAATGGCCTGCTCCATCACCTTTTTATCTCCTATGATGACGCATCTGGCCGCCGTAAAAACATTGGGCTCTGCCAGAGCCTTTGCCACAATTTCCGGCCCAATGCCCGCCGGGTCTCCCATCGGTATGACGATTAATGGTTTACTCATAAATATTTTCCTCCTTTTATTTACATAAATAATTTTTCTTTCAGATAAGTGATGCAGCGGTTGGCAGCGTCGGATTCTCCCACCATGCCGCCCTTTGTGATGATGGACACTCCTTCAAAGTCTCCCTTTAAAAATGTCCCGTAAGCTGCAAGGGGAAGCACCTCATCGAGCAGGCATAAGCCCGCCGTATGAAACCTTCTGCAGACGGCCACCGTAATATCGCCTCCGCTGCTGTAAATCCCCTTAAAGCTGCTGTTTTCCGAGAAAATCCGGCGGGCGATCTCTGCAAAGGAATCGCATATGATTCCCGTCATTTCATCTATGCCGCCTGCATAACCTGCCTTGTACTCATCAAAGTCAATCCGGTTTTCCGGATAGATTCCGTCTCCCGTAACCGTCAGGATATCGTAGGCGCCGCTGGCCTCCAGCACAGCTTTTGAAACCTTCTTAATCTCATCTTCCCGGCTTTCTTCGCTCTCTAAAAATCTGGCTGTCTCCACAAAAACATTGTGGGCAGTCCGCTGGGTCAGCCACAGCTCTTCCATCTGCTTTTTGGTCACCGGATTCACGCTTCCCACAACGGCCAGAATCTTATTTTTCCGGTCTCTGGTCGGAGGAACAATCAGCTTTCTGGCAATGGTGGCCGTAAACACTCCAGGGTCCACTGCCGCAAATTTCAGCTTGCTGGTGATGGCCGCATCTGCAATCAAGTCCAAATCCTCCTGGGTCACACAATCCAGGACAATGATCCTGCATCCGCTGTCTGCAAGGGCCCTCATCTGATCCGCAAGGGCGTGTTTTCCATCCATCATCCCGTTCATCTCAATGCTTCCCACCTTGTATTTGGTCTGCTGTTTAAAGATTTCACAAACAACAGAGGTGGAAACCGGGCTCTTAGGGTCCAGGGCTGCTTCCGTCTTATGGACGGGAAGGCCTTTGACCAGCATATAGCCGCCGATCACGATTCTGCCTGAGGCAGGAAAACAGGGGGCGCAGATCGCTATGTACTCCGGTCCCAGGGCATCTAAGAGCGCATCGGTCTCGCTCCCTATGTTTCCCCGCAGCGTGCTGTCAATCCGCTTGGAGTAAACGATCACTTCCTCCTTTTTCAGCAGATTGGTCACATTAAACACCCGGTTGTAGGCTGCCGTGCCATCGAGCCCCCGGCTATCCGTCGGATACATGATGCAGTCGCACTGGTCAAAAAGCGACAGATTGAGGCGTTCCGAATTCATCACAGTGTAGGTTCGGTAATTCATCTTCTTTAACAGAACCCCAGTGGCATTAGCCCCCGTCAAATCATCTGCTACCACAACACATTGAGGCATACTTATTCTCCCTTCTCCCTATGATTTCCGGTTTGAAAATGCTCATACCGGAAACGTTTTTGTTTGTTTATGTTCATCACCGTGTTTATTTATGTTCTTAATCTTATATTAGTTGTTCGTTCCTGTCAATATATTTTTCATTTTCTTTCTATTTTTATTTAATTTTACCAATTCTCCTTTCTCTGCCTCTGTTTACCGCAAACAAAAAAAGAACCCGGTACACATTTTTTTGTATACCTGGTTCTTTCTGAATTCTGTCCGTTATTCCGCTCCAAGGGCCGCCATGGTGAAGTAATTATAAGGCTTGTTAAAATGAGGCAGGAATAAGATATCCGTCAATTTTAACCGGTCTATGGTAACCTGCTCCTGAATGGCGAGGGAGAATAAGTGAATGGCCATGGAAATGTCATACTCCGAACACATCTGGGCTCCTAAAATCACACGGGTTGTCTTGTCATAAACGATTCTGATTTTCACCTTGTAGTTGTCATGTTCAATAAAGGCCGGCTTCTGGGTATCCTCATAATCGGTCACTGCCGCATCATAACCCAGGGCCTTTGCCTTGGTATAGGTGATTCCTGTGGAAACCATCTTTAAATTCCAGATGCAGATTCCGTTTGAGCCCTGCACTCCGATGGATTCCATGGAGGTGCCGCAGGCATTGTGAGCCGCTACGATTCCGGAACGGACTGCATTGGTGGCCAGGGCGATATAGCTGGTCTTTTGGATGGAATTGTCGAATACGGTTGCACAGTCAC
The DNA here is from genome assembly GCF_047605665.1 of Lacrimispora sp. GTDB lineage: Bacteria > Bacillota > Clostridia > Lachnospirales > Lachnospiraceae > Lacrimispora. The sequence goes on from NZ_JASGFH010000010.1 coordinate 97,829, forward strand.
CGATGGCATATACATCGGGCTGGCTGGTCTGCTGGCATTTGTCCACCAGATAGGCGCCGTTTTCAAACAGCTCCAGCCGGTCTTTTCCAAGGCCGCTGTTGGGCTTAAATCCAACCCCCAGAATCACCATATCCGCCTTGTACTCGTGCTTATCGGTAATTACCTTTTCCACTCTGCCGTTTCCTTCGATCTTCATCACGGTTTCGCCGTAAGCCAGGCGGATGCCGCTGTCTTCCAAGTTTTTTGACATGATATCGGAAAATTCCCGGTCATAGTAGCCTGATAAGCAGGTGTTCATGTTGTCGATCAATGTCACATTTTTTCCCACGCGGCGGAAGGCTTCTGCCAGCTCCACGCCGATGTATCCGGCGCCCACAACTGCCACATCCTGAATGGAATCCTGATGAAGCTTGTCAATGACGTCCTTGGCATTCTGGTACAACTTTACAAACTGAACGTTCTCCAGCTCTTTTCCTTCAATCCTGGGAGAGATGGGCAGGGAGCCTGTTGCGAGAATCAGCTTGTCATATACCTGCTCATAGGTTTGTCCGTCCTTGCCCGTCGCGCGGACGATTTTGTTGTCATAGTCAATGGATTCCACCTTTGTTTCCATATAGACCCTTGCGCCCTTTTGCTCAAAGATTTCTTTGCTGCAGTAAAATAATCCGTCAGCCGATGAAATCTGGTTTCCGATCCACAGAGCCATTCCGCAGCCTAAAAAGCTGATGTTGTTGTTGGAATCAAATATGACCACTTCTTTATCTTTATAATTATCTAAAATCGTATTAATTGCTGCTGTTCCGGCGTGATTTGCGCCGATCACTACGATACGTTCCATAAGAGACCTCCTCTTTATCATACGAGTCCGCAGGTTTTATCCTGTTCATTGTTTTCATATGCATTATAACACATCGTTAAAATAAAAACAATTACTATTATTAAAAAGCCCGCTATTCTTTCAGAATCCCCTTACAGAGCTCGCAGGCCGTAGGTGTGGCCGCCGCTCCCCCCAATGCTGTCTCCCGAAGCTCCATGGGCATCCGCAGTCCCACCCGGTAGGAAGCCTCTAAAATCTCGTCAAAGGGAACCACAGACCTGGTGCCGCTTAAGACAATTTCCGCACACACCAGAGCATTGGCCGCTCCAACGGCATTGCGGTTCTGGCAGGGCGCTTCCACCAGTCCTGCGATGGGGTCACAGACCAGTCCCATGAGGTTGGTGATGGCGATGGAGGCGGCTCCCAGGCACTGCTCCGGAGAACCTCCCATCAGCTCTGCCACCGCCGAGGCAGCCATGGCCGCAGACGAGCCCACCTCTGCCTGGCAGCCTCCCTGGGAACCTGCAACTGTGGCGTTTCGCATGATTAAATAGCCCACTGCCGCCGTGTGAAACAGAGCTTTTACCATCTGTTCATCGGAAAAACCGAATTCCTCCTGGAGGGACGTAAAAACCCCCGGAATGATTCCCGAAGACCCTGCTGTGGGCGCTGCCACAATCAGTCCCATGGAAGCATTGACCTCCAAAACACCCATGGCATAGGCAATGGCCTTGGAAGTGACGGTGCCGCAGATGGAATGGCCTTCCAGCCGTCTGGCATTCATCCGGCTGGCCTCTCCTCCGATCAGCCCTCCCATGGACTTTCCCGGCTCTTCGATGGCCTTTCTGACAGCCCGCTTCATGATCTGCCAGGAATGGGCCATGCGGGCCATGGCATCCTCTCTCTTTACCCCTAACTCCTCTTCTTCCCGGCGCAGCATGATCTCAGATATGGGAAGCCCCTGCTCCTTACAGAGCTTCAGCAGCTCATTTCCTGAACGAAAATCCATAAAACTTCCTCCCTTACTCAATCAGAATGGCGCTGAAAATCGATGGATGCTCTTCGATCTGATGGACAACGCTTTCTGAAATGGTTTCATCTGCTTCAATGATGGTATAGGCATTTCTGCCTTTTTCTTCCCTGTATAAATGCATAAAGGCGATATTGATATTATTTTCGCTTAAACAGCCCGCAATATGGGTGATGACGCCCTGGGTATCCAACTGCTTCACAAGAATGGTGCTGTACTCTCCGGAGAGCCTGATGTTCACTCCGTCAATGGCGCTTAACTCAGCTCTGCCTCCCCCGGTGGAAACTCCCCTGATCACCATATGCTCGTCCCGGTCAGTGGTCACGTCAATATCAACGGTATTGGGATGGACATCCAGCTCCTCCGTGTTGATTTCAAAGGAGATGTCCACTCCTCTTTCCTTTGCGATCTTAAGGGAATCGGGAATCCGCTCATCGTCGGCCTGAAACCCCATAATTCCCCCCGCCAATGCCCTGTCCGTACCGTGTCCCCGGTAAGTATGGGCAAAAGAGCCGTAAAGAATAAACCGGGCGGAAACCGGCTCTCCCTTTAACAGCTTCCGGGCCAGCTCTGCAATGCGCAGGGCTCCGGCCGTGTGGGAGCTGGAAGGCCCGATCATATTGGGGCCGATCACATCAAATGCACTGATTAATTTCATAGGCATAAGCCTCCTTCTGAAAATAGAATGTTCATTTATAACACACAATATGCGGCCCTGTTTTACGGACCGCATGAAAAAACTTAACGCGGAGATATTTCAGGCGGAATGGCGCTTTCAAAAGCCTTGCCGCCCAGATTTCTATTATGCTCTTTTTGGGCCTTTCTTATGATCTCGCGCGTATGCTGAAACGCTCATACGCTTGAGCGGCTTGAATCAATTTGTATAAAATTTATTTTAAACTGCCTTTTATCCGGTTCACCCGTTCTACGGTTCCAACGAGAACAGCGGCAAATGCCAGCAGATAAAAGGGATACAGCTTAATGGACACGTATTCCGCCAGAAGTCCCATAAAAAGGGGCATGAGGGCTGCTCCCACATAGGCACACGCCATCTGGATTCCCATAATGGCCTGGGACAGCTCTTTGCCGAAATTCTTTGGGGTTTCATGAAGCATACAGGGGTATATGGGACCGCAGCCCATTCCAACCAGGATGAAACCGGCCCCTAAAAATGTGCTTCCCCTTCCCACAAGGATGGTGAAAATCCCAAAGAGAATGACTCCCTGCCCTATGCGTATCATCTCCTTGTTGGACAGCTTGATGGCAGCAAAACCGTTTAAAAATCTTCCGAAGGTGATTCCAAAGTAAAACAGAGAAGCCCATTTTGCCGCGGACTCCGGGGAGATTCCTTTTTCCATCACCATATAGCTGCTGCTCCAGAGGCCTGCGGTGGCCTCCAGGGCGCAGTAACAGAAGAAAGCCGTAAGAATGGGCTTTGCGCCTTTCATTTTCAGAATTTCCTTTATGGTCAAATGACCGCTCTCTTCCTCTTCCTCCCGCCCCTGCTCAGGGCTTTTCTTCCAGAGGGGAAGGGAAATCATCAGCGCGGCAGCCAGGACGATCTGGATAAAGGAAATGGAACGGTAGCCCATGGACCAGGGTTTTCCGCCGGTAAGAAAGTATCCCATGATATAAGGACCGAGAGTGGCCCCCACACCCCAGAAGCAGTGAAGCCAGCTCATATGCCTCGCCTTGTAATGGAGGGCCACAAAGTTATTCAAGGCCGCATCCACCGAACCGGCTCCAAGGCCGTAAGGGATGGCCCAGAAACAGAGAACCCAAAAAGAACCGGAAATCGAAAATCCCCACAAAGCCATGGCCGTCATTGCCACGCTGACAGCCGTCACCTTTCCGGTGCCGAACTTCCGGATGAGGCGGTCGCTGTTTAAGCTGGAGATAACCGTGCCTCCTATGATGATGGTGGAAACGACGCCCGCATAGGATAAAGGAACGTCAAGCTCCCGGTACATGGCAGGCCAGGCTGACCCCAGCAATGCGTCCGGAAGGCCCAGGCTGATAAAGGATATGTAGATGATGACAAGTAATATAGTTAGCATAATTTCCTCCTGTAAAACAGCAGCCATATGCTGCCATAGTCCATATCATACCACGAAATCCGGGATTTTTTCCATACTATATTGATGAAAAAACAAATTTCCCTATTGACATTTTCATTTCCATCTCCTATACTATACCAAAATAACAAACTGTTGAGCAGGAGTAAGTAAGATTTCTTCATCATGCCCAGAGAGCTTCCGGTTGGTGGGAGGAAGCGTTGATGTTTAATCTGAATGGACCTGCGAGGGCGGCTTGAAACCAGAAACAACTGGGAGTAGATGCCGACGGGTTTCCTATCCGTTACCAAGGGGAGGCACATGTCAGTGTGTTACAGAGCGGAAGAAGTCTATCTTCTTCAATCAGGGTGGTACCGCGGAAAGCGATTTATAAGCTTCCGTCCCTTAGCCATATTCATATGGTTAAGGGGCGGGAGCTTTTTTGATTTTAAGATTATGTCTCGAAAACCCGGACAATAAAGTTGAATCACCCTACGGGTATACCATTATGTCCTGAAAACCCGGACAAAAAAGTTGAAAGGAGTTTAACCATGAACATCACACCGGATTGCAGGGAAATTGAAGCGCTTGCCGCTTCCTATCCCGTCATACCGGTCTGCAGGGAAATCTTTGCAGACATCGTCACACCAATTACCCTGCTGCGCAAGATCGCAGCCTTAGACAGCCGTTATTATCTGCTTGAAAGCATTGAAGGCGGAGAAAACTGGGGACGCTACTCTTTTCTTGGCTATGATCCGGTCTTAAAGATTTCCTGCAGGGATCATGTGGTGACAGTTCACCACTACCACACCAACGAGGCGGATCAGGTGACTGAAACCAGAGAGCCTTACGATGTGCTTCGAACTATTTTAAAGGATTACCGGTCTCCAAAGCTTCCCGGTCTTCCTCCCTTTACCGGAGGCTTCGTCGGATACTTCGCTTACAGCATGATCGGCTATGCGGAACCGGTCTTATCCATAAAAAAAGGGGACTGTAACGATTTTGACCTGATGCTTTTTGATACGGTCATCGCCTACGACCATTTAAAACAGAAGATCAGCCTTGTGGTCAACATGAAAACAGACCGGGTAATGGAAAATTACGGGAAAGCCTGTGCCAGGCTGGAAAGCATCGCAGCCATGATCGCAGAAAACACCCCTTTGAAAAAATCCGCTGTCACCAGCCGTCCCAGCTTCCGCTGCAATGTGACAAAAGAAGAATTCTGCACCATGGTGGAGCGGGCAAAGGAATACATCGTGGACGGAGACATTTTCCAGGCAGTGCTTTCCAGACAGTTTACCAGCGACTACCACGACAGCCTGTTAAACGCCTACCGGGTATTAAGAACGACGAATCCTTCTCCTTATATGGTATATCTCCACATGGATGACATGGAAATCATGAGCACCTCCCCGGAAACCCTGGTCCGCTTAAAAGACGGGCGGCTCACCACCTTCCCGGTGGCAGGCTCCAGGCCAAGGGGAAAAAGCGAGGAGGAAGACAAACGGCTGGAAGAAGAGCTCCTTGCCGATGAAAAGGAACTGGCAGAGCACAACATGCTGGTGGACTTGGGAAGAAATGACTTGGGAAGAATCGCAGCATTTTCCACAGTGGAGGTGACCGGCTATCAGATGATCCACCGCTATTCCCGGATCATGCACATCTGCTCCCAGGTGGAAGCCGATATCACCCCTGACCGGGATGCCTTTCATGCCATCGAAGCAGTCCTTCCGGCAGGAACACTTTCCGGAGCGCCTAAAATCAGGGCCTGCGAGATCATCGAAGAGCTGGAAGCAGAGCCGAGAGGCATTTACGGCGGAGCCCTTGGATACATCGATTTTACCGGAAACATGGATACGTGTATCGCCATACGGATGGCGGTGAAGGTCAAAGAAAAGGTATACGTTCAGGCCGGAGGCGGCATTGTGGCTGACAGCGTGCCGGAGAAGGAATACGAAGAATCGGCAAACAAGGCAAAGGCCGTGATCAGGGCCATTGAAACAGCAGAGGAGGTGAATGACTGATGATTCTCTTAATCGACAATTACGACAGCTTCTCTTACAACCTGGTTCAGATGTTCGGGAGCATTAACCCGGATATCAGGGTCATACGAAACGATGAAATGACCGCAGAGGAAATCAAAGACCTTTCTCCCAGCCACATCATCCTCTCTCCCGGCCCCGGCTACCCAAAGGATGCGGGCGTGTGCGAGGATGTGGTGAGGAAGCTGGCAGGAACCGTTCCCATTCTGGGGGTGTGTCTGGGGCATCAGGGAATCTGCGAGGTATACGGCGCAGAGATCACCCACGCCAGAAAGCTGATGCATGGAAAACAGAGCATCCTCACCATTGACACCACAGATCCCATATTTAAAAACTTAGAAGAACGGCTTCCTGCTGCCAGATACCACTCTCTTATCGCTAAAAAGGAATCCCTTCCCGATTGTCTGGCCGTCATCGCCACCGATGATATGGGGGAGATCATGGCAGTAAAACATAAAGATTACGCTGTTTACGGAGTCCAGTTCCACCCGGAATCCATTTTGACACCGGACGGCAAAACCATACTTGAAAATTTCTTATCCATTGCATAAAGGAGGCAGACGAAATGATTCAGCAGGCAATTCACGAAGTGATCACAGGGCAGGATTTAAGCTTTGACGCAGCCAGAGAAGTGATGAACGAAATCATGAGCGGAGAAACGACTCCTGCCCAGATGGCAGCCTTTTTGACCGGGCTGCGGATGAAAGGGGAAACCATTGATGAGATCACCGCATGCGCCACGGTTATGCGGGAAAAAGCCCTGAAACTGGAACCGGATTTCCCGGTCATCGACATCGTGGGCACAGGAGGCGACGAGGCAGGAACCTTTAATATTTCCACCACCAGCGCATTTGTGGTAGCTGCCGGAGGCGTTCCTGTGGCAAAACACGGAAACCGCAGCGTTTCCAGCAAAAGCGGAGCTGCCGATGTGCTGGAACACCTTGGGGTGAACTTAAACCTCACCTCAGAGCAGTCGGGAAAAATATTAAAGGAAACCGGCATGTGCTTCCTCTTCGCTCAGGCCTACCACTCTTCCATGAAGTACGCAGGCCCTGTCCGCAAGGAATTGGGGGTGAGGACTATATTTAACATATTAGGCCCTCTTTCCAATCCAGCAGGAGCCACCATGCAGCTTCTGGGCGTCTACGATCAAAAGCTGGTAGACCCCCTGGCCCAGGTGTTAAGCAATCTGGGGGTAAAACGCGGAATGGTGGTATGCGGAGATGACGGACTTGACGAAGCCACGGTGACGGGACCTACCCATGTATGCGAAATCCGTTTCGGGGAACTGACCCGCTATGTGATTTCACCGGAGGATTTTTCTTTACAGAAAGCTTCCCTTTCTGATCTGGTGGGCGGCGCACCGGCTGACAATGCCCAGATTACCAGGGATATTCTTTCCGGAAAGCTTCACGGGCCAAAACGGGATATCGTCATCTTAAACTCCGCATTAAGCCTTTATCTGGGAATTGACGACTGCACCATTGCAGAGTGCATTAAAAAAGCGGCAGACTTAATCGATTCCGGAAAGGCTGCTGCAAAGCTGGAAGAATTTGTGAAGGCAACCCAGGAGGTGACTGCATGATTTTAGACACTCTGGCTGCTGCTTCAAGAAACAGGGCACTGGCTGCAAAAATGTTCATTTCCATGGGGGAAATAGAAAAGCTGGCATTTCAGGCTTATGAGAACACAAAGGACCAGACACCTTCCTTTGAACAGGCCCTCTCCTCTCCTGATATGGCCTTTATCTGCGAGGTGAAACGTGCTTCTCCCTCAAAAGGGCTCATTGCCCCGGACTTTCCTTATGTGGAAATCGCAAAGGATTATGAGGCAGCAGGTGCAAATGCGATTTCAGTCCTTACGGAACCGGAGTATTTCCTGGGAAGCAATAATTACCTGACAGAAATCAGGCAGGAAGTGTCCGTTCCCCTTCTGAGAAAGGATTTCACCGTAGACCCTTACCAGATTTATGAGGCAAAGGTCATGGGCGCTTCGGCGATCCTGCTGATCTGCGCTCTTCTGGATACAAAGGCTTTAAAAGAAGGGATTGAGCTTTGCGACAAGCTGGGATTAAGCGCCCTGGTGGAAGCCCATGACGAAGCGGAAATCCATTCCGCCCTGACCGCAGGAGCCAGAATCATCGGCGTCAACAACCGGAACTTAAAAACCTTTGAAGTGGATTTTAACAACTCCATCCGTTTAAGGTCCCTGGTTCCCTCTGATGTGCTCTTTGTAGCGGAAAGCGGAATCAAGACGGAGGATGATATCAGACGGTTATCCGAAGCAGGCGTCAATGCGGTCCTGATCGGGGAAAGCCTGATGCGCTCTCCGGATAAAAAAGAGATCATAAGCGGCTTTAAGAGGGCTGCACGATGAGCAGGAAGAAAAACCGGATTAAAATATGCGGGCTGACCCGCAGGGAAGACATTCTGGCCGTCAACACATGGAAGCCGGACTATATCGGATTTGTGTTCGCCCCCGGAAAGCGTCAGGTTACCGCTTTAAAAGCAAAGGAATTAAAAGAATTATTGCTGCCGGAGATTCCGGCGGTGGGAGTTTTTGTAAACAGTCCGATGGAAGACGTTCTGGCTTTGGCAGAGCAGAAAACCATTGACTGCGTACAGCTTCATGGGGATGAGGATTGTAATTATATACTGGAATTAAAAAAACATCTGGGCCCAGGTGTTCCCATCATAAAAGCCATACGGGTTCAGACGGAGGCGGATATCATACAGGCCGGGGAACTTCCCGCTGACTTTCTGCTTTTTGATACCTATACAAAAGGTGTCTACGGCGGAAGCGGAAAAACCTTTGACTGGTCCATGATTCCAGCCATCAAAACTGCCCAGGGAGCCAGCTCATTGCCCTGGGGGCAAATTCACCGTAAGCCCTGGTTTCTGGCGGGAGGCATTGACGCTTCAAATATAAGGCTTGCCATGGAAACGGATGCATTCTGCCTGGACTTAAGCAGTTCCCTGGAAACAGAGGGGAAAAAGGACCCTGAGAAAATCAGAGAAATCATACAAATAATAAGGAGTAAAGAATGATGTCAAAAGGAAGATTTGGACAGCACGGAGGACAATTTGTCCCGGAAACGCTGATGAACGCAGTCAATGAGCTGGAAGCAGCTTACGAAAAATACAGCAAGGACCCGGAATTTATAGCTGAACTTCAGGAGCTTCACCAAAAATATACCGGAAGACCCTCCCTCCTCTACTATGCAAAGAGGATGACAGAGGACTTGGGCGGCGCAAAAATCTATTTAAAGAGAGAAGATTTAAACCACACCGGTTCCCACAAGATCAATAACGCCCTAGGCCAGGTTCTCTTAGCCAGGAAAATGGGAAAGACCCGTGTTATCGCTGAAACAGGTGCCGGGCAGCACGGCGTTGCCACCGCCACTGCCGCTGCCCTTATGGGAATGGAGTGCGAGGTCTACATGGGTAAAGAGGATACAGACCGCCAGGCCTTAAATGTATTCCGTATGGAGCTTTTAGGCACAAAGGTTCACTCCGTTACCAGCGGAACCCAGACCTTAAAGGATGCGGTTAATGAGACCATGAGAGAATGGACCAATCGGGTGGAGGACACCCACTACGTTTTAGGCTCTGTTATGGGCCCTCACCCCTTCCCAACCATTGTAAGGGATTTCCAGAGCATCATCGGCAAAGAGGTTCGCTCCCAGCTCATGGAAGCAGAAGGAAAGCTTCCTGACATGGTCATTGCCTGTGTGGGCGGCGGCAGCAATGCCATGGGAATCTTCCACGAATTTGTCAATGAACCTTCCGTAAAGCTGGTGGGGTGCGAAGCAGCAGGCCACGGCATTGAAACAGGAAAACACGCGGCCACCCTTACCACCGGCTCCCTGGGAATCTTCCACGGCATGAAGTCTTACTTCTGCCAGGATGAATACGGTCAGATCGCCCCTGTTTTCTCCATTTCCGCAGGGCTCGACTATCCGGGCATCGGGCCGGAGCACTCAGCACTCTATGACTCCAAAAGGGCCAGCTATGTGCCCATTACAGACCAGGAATCCGTTGATTCATTTGAATACTTATCCCGTTTGGAAGGGGTTATTCCAGCCATTGAAAGCGCCCATGCGGTAGCTTACGCCAGGAAAGTGGCTCCTTCCATGGGGAAAGACGAAATCATTGTTATTAATTTATCAGGGCGCGGTGACAAAGATGTGGCAGCCATTGCCCGTTACAAGGGGGTTGATATCTATGAGTAGAGTAAGAGACGTATTTTCAAAAGGAAAGGCATTTATCCCGTTTATCACAGCAGGTGATCCTGATCTGGCCACCACAGAAAAGCTGGTTCCGGCCATGGCAAAGGCAGGCGCTGATTTAATTGAACTTGGAATCCCATTTTCCGATCCGATTGCAGAGGGAATTGTCATCCAGGAAGCCGATATGCGGGCTCTGGAGGCAGGAACTACCACGGATAAGCTCTTTGACTCCGTAAAACGAATCAGAAAGGAAACCGACGTGCCTCTGGCATTTATGACTTACATCAATCCGATTTTCGTGTACGGCAGTGAAAAGTTCATTAAGAATGCGGCAGAATGCGGCATTGACGCTCTGATCGTGCCGGATATGCCCTTTGAAGAGCGTGAAGAGCTTCTCCCCCTCTGCCAAAGGTTTGGAATCGAACTGATTTCCCTCATTGCCCCCACCTCTAAGGACCGGATACAGACCATTGCCTCTGAGTCGGAAGGCTTTATCTACTGCGTTTCCTCCATGGGCGTGACCGGGGTGAGAAAGGAAATCAACACCAACATCGCAGAAATGGTTTCTCTTGTAAAAGAAGTCAAGGACATTCCATGCGCCATAGGCTTTGGAATCTCCACACCGGAGCAGGCAAAGGAAATGAGCCGGCATGCCGACGGAGTCATCGTAGGAAGCGCTATTGTAAAAATAGCTGCCAGGTACGGAAAGGACTGCGTGGAACCCATTTGTGACTATGTGAGGGAAATGAAGGCGGCTATATCCTGATTAGGGTAATGTCAGCGCAGGGATTCACACGGGATTATTGAGTCTGATTGAGCCTGTACCTGTTGGTATGGGCTCTTTTCATTTTTAAAGGCCCCTCAGTTTCTTTATCAAGGTAAAAGAGGGGTCACAGATGAACGGAACCACACAAATAAATACCGCAAAAAGGGGCTTTCCGAACCCAAAAAACCGGTGACTGGAGCAATGGCTTTTTTCCATTTTCACATTTTCCACAATTCCCTGTATCAAAAAGGAAAAATACACAATTTTATCCTTTAAATTTATTAATCTTTGTTAACATTTTCTGACGAAAATAGGGTATATTATTAAATGTAACCCCCCAATACATTATATAGTTTTTGCTACACCCCATAAGAAATGAAATACCTTCTCCGAAAAAGACCGGCCTCCCCAGCCGGTCTTTTTCATTTCTATTTTTATCACTTTTTCTTTATATTACGGCGCTCGTTGAGAATCTTTTCAAAGGCCTCTGAATTCCCTTCTGCCCTTAACCTTCTTCTCCTCTCTTCTCTTCGAAGAGCGTAGGCCCTGGCCTCTGCTTTCTTCCGGTACATGAAAAACCCCGCCCCGCCTGCTGCCAGAACCAGAAGGATTCCCAACACGGCAATCACTCCTAAAAATCCCCTGCCCCGCGAAGCATTTGCCTTTTCTGAATCAGAACCTGTTTCCGGCTCCCCGGCGCTTTCCGTCAAAGATTCCTGCTCTGATTCCTCTTCAGACGGCAAAGCCTCTTTCTCTGCAAGGAGATAAGCCTGTCCCACATTCCTTTCATTGTAAGAATATTGAATCAGGGCTACCGCGCCTTCGGGACTCTTGGCAGGAAGCTCCGTTACCAGAGTCTTATGCGCCTGGGAAAATTCAGAGCCTCTGGGCAGGGTTATGACCTGATCTGCCTCCAGCTTCAAGTCAGAAGGCTTATAAGCAGTCCCATTGATTTCAACAGAATCCTCTCCGGATATATAGCCGGTTTCATTCCCTGTAACAGGGATATTTTCAAAGCGGTCATAGCCAAACTGCAGAAGATTTTTTCCGTCGACAAAGTACTGCCTTGGGCTGCCCTTTAAGATAACGGAAACCAGCCGTCTTCCATCCTGTTCCGCATACGTAACAAGGGTATTTCCGGCCTTGATCAGGTATCCGGTCTTCCCCGCCACAGCAGAGGGAAAGTAAAACTCGCTGTTAGGGTCTGTCGTCTTCACCAGACGGTGTTCGTTGTAAATGGTGAGCCCTTCCGGGTTATTGATCATGGGCGGAAACGTATGGCTTAAGGCAGAGCTGATTTCCACAAGCTTTTTATTGCTGTAAACCTCTCTTGCGATCAATGCCATATCATAGGCGGATACGTACTGGGTATCGCCGTTAAGCCCTGACGGATTGTCAAAATGGCTTTCCTGGCACCCCAGCTCTTCTATTTTTTCATTCATCATGGTGACAAAGTCTTCCATGCTGCCTGCCACATGCTCTGCAAGGGCATTTCCCGCCTGATTGCAGGAATTGAGCAGAAGGGAGTAGAGACAGTCCTCTACGGAAAGTTGGTCCCCTTCCGTCACGTTTAATTTATTTCCGCTGTCCGGTTCCACATTGTAAACGGCATTCTTTGAAAATGTGACCATTTCCTCCGGACTGCTGTTTTCCATAACCACCAGGGCAGTCAAAATCTTCGTAATGCTGGCCGGCGGATACGTGGAATGAATTTTCTGACCGAATAAGACAGCTCCGGAATCCACGTCCATCACAATGCCCGCTTCCGCCTGGATTCCCGTATCAGAAGGCCACTCCGGATTTGCATATACAGTCATAAGTAACATGTGGCTGGCCAGCAGAAAGCTTACCAATGCCTTTAATCGGCCTTTCATCTATCAATCCTCCTGACATGAAATATGCCCTAAAACCGCATGGAAATACTTATACGGTTTTAGGGCACTATTGGCTTTACTTCGCGTAATCTGTAACTCTGGATTCCCGGATCACGTTGACCTTGATCTGTCCCGGATATTCCAAGGATTCTTCGATCTTCTTGGAAACCTCGCGGGCTAAGAGAATCATGTCATCGTCACCGATCTGGTCCGGAACTACCATAATCCGAACTTCACGTCCTGCCTGAATGGCAAAGGACTTGTCAACTCCCTTAAAGGAGTTGGTAATATCTTCTAACTGCTTTAATCTGTTTGTATATGTCTCCAGAGTCTCTCTTCTGGCTCCAGGCCTTGCTGCAGAAATGGTATCTGCGGCCTGAACAATACATGCAATGAGGCTCTGCGGCTCAACGTCGCCATGATGGGATTCCACCGTATTCAGCACAATCGGTGATTCCTTGTACTTCTTACACAAATCCACACCTAACTGAATGTGAGAACCTTCCATCTCATGGTCAACGGCTTTTCCGATATCATGTAATAAGCCGGCCCGTTTGGCCATGCGGATATCAAGGCCAATCTCTCCGGCTAAGAGCCCGGATAACTGAGCGACCTCGATGGAATGCTTTAATGCATTCTGTCCATAGCTGGTTCTGTACTTCAACTTTCCAAGAAGACGAATGAGTTCCGGATGAAGTCCGTGAATGCCCACTTCAAGAGCAGCGGCTTCTCCTTCTTCCCTCATATTGGTTTCCACTTCTTTTTGCGCCTTTTCCACCATCTCCTCGATTCGGGCCGGATGAATCCGCCCGTCTACAATAAGACGTTCCAGGGCAATTCTGGCTACTTCCCTGCGAACCGGGTCAAACCCGGATAATACCACTGCCTCAGGGGTATCGTCAATAATCAGCTCTACTCCCGTAAGGGTTTCCAAAGTACGAATGTTCCGTCCTTCCCTTCCGATGATTCTGCCTTTCATCTCATCGTTAGGAAGCTGCACAACGGAAACAGTTGTTTCCGCAACGTGATCGGCAGCACATCTTTGAATGGCTGTTACCACGTATTCCTTTGCCTTTTTATCGGCTTCTTCTTTTGCTTTGTTGTCAAGTTCTTTAATTAATTTCGCAGTGTCATGTTTTACATCATCTTCAACAGATTTTAAAAGATATTCTTTTGCTTGTTCGGAGGTAAGTCCGGAAATCTTTTCCAGCTCCTGAATGCCCTTTTCATAGAGAGATTCCACTTCGGCATTTCTCTTTGTTAAGGCATCCTCTCTGGCAGCCAGACCTGCCTCCCGTTTTTCCATAACTTCGGACTTCTTGTCCAGGTTTTCTTCTTTGCTTAATACTCGTCTTTCATAACGTTGAAGCTCAGCTCTTCTTTCTCTGGTTTCCTTTTCAAGCTCATTCTTAGTCTTTAGAGACTCTTCTTTTGCCTCAAGGAGAGCTTCACGCTTCTTTGTCTCAGCGGTCTTTAATGCTTCATCTATTATTTCCCGGGATTTTTCTTCTGCAGTACCAATTTTGCTCTCGTAGGTATTCTTACGATAAGCTATGGCAGCAGACCAGGTGATAAAAGCAACTACTACTGACGCGGCTAACGCAATCAATGCAGTCGTTAATACTGGTACTGACACAGGAGCACCTCCTTATTCGTTTTTCATTGTACGACAATACAACACTACAATTTTAAACTGTTTTATACATTATGTCAAGCATTTCGCCCCTGTTTCCAGCATACTTGCGCATATTTGTAATGAAGTCAGTCCATATCCCAGCCGCCGCCTAAAACCCTGCTTATCGCTTCGTAAGAAAAACCCTTTCTGCCCAGGGAAGCCATGACCTTTCCCTTTTCTTTAAACTCCATATTTTCCGGCTTTAATCCCTTTTTCCGGAGGTGTTCCCGAATGCGCGCTTCCTCGTCTACAGGCTGGTCCTTAAGGATGTCCCGGATCATCTCCTTATCCAGCCCTTTTCTCTGGAGCTCGCAGCGGATCTGTCTCTCGCTCTTTTGCCTGGAACGGTATTCCACGTACCTGCGCCCATACTCCTGGTCATTGATAAAGCGGTGGTCCTTTAAAAAGCCTATGGCATGGTCAATGGCTTCCTGGGGGTAACCCCCTTCTTTTAATTTTCTCCTCAGCTCCTGCTCCGTCCTATCCGAAGCCTTTAAAAGAAAAAGCACCCGCTCCCTGGCCCGTTTCATCAAAACGTCTTTGAGTATCTCCTCATAAACTTCCTGGGAAAGAGTCTCTCCTTCCTCAATCCCGAATCTCTTAATCTCCCCTTTATAAAGAACAAAAGTAAAGTCTTCATCAAGAAAGACTTTACTCCTGCGCTTATCCACGGGCACAATCTCTGTCACTGTCATAGATGCCTCTTATATTTATAAATATTCCTTCTAAAAACGGTCTGAGGATTACTCATCAGCCTTTTCTGCACTGCTCTCTGCGGCTTTGATTCTCTTGCTCTCTTTTGCCGCAGTTTCACCGGCCTGCTCCTGAGCCTGTCCGGAAGAACCGCCGGCTCCGTACTTATCTCTTACCTTGGCTTCGATTTCCTGGCATACAGCAGGGTTATCCTGGAGATAGGTCTTGGCATTTTCACGGCCCTGGCCGATCTTGGTGCCGCCGTAGGCAAACCATGAACCGCTCTTTTCCACGATGTTTTCCTTTACAGCCAGATCGAGAACATCTCCTTCGGTGGAGATTCCCTTGCCGAACATGATATCAAATTCAGCCTCCTTAAAGGGAGGTGCGATCTTATTCTTCACTACCTTTACACGGACCCGGTTTCCTACCATATCTCCGCCCTGTTTCAGCGTCTCGATCTTTCGGATATCCATACGGACAGAAGCATAGAACTTCAGGGCACGTCCGCCTGTGGTGGTCTCAGGGCTTCCGAACATGACTCCGACCTTTTCACGAAGCTGGTTGATGAAGAGGACGATACAATTGGACTTGCTGATAACGGCTGTCAGCTTTCTGAGAGCCTGGGACATGAGGCGGGCCTGAAGGCCAACGTGGGTGTCGCCCATCTCTCCTTCAATCTCAGCCTTTGGCACCAGGGCTGCAACGGAGTCCACGATCACGATATCCACGGCTCCTGACCGGACCATGGTCTCTGTGATCTCCAATGCCTGCTCACCGTTGTCCGGCTGGGAAATGTAGAGGTTGTCAATATCCACGCCAATGCTCTTGGCATAGACAGGGTCAAGGGCATGCTCTGCATCGATAAAGCCTGCAATGCCTCCCCGCTTTTGCACCTCTGCAACCATATGTAAAGCCACAGTGGTCTTACCGCTGGACTCAGGTCCGTAAATTTCCACAACTCTTCCCTTGGGGATTCCTCCCAGACCAAGGGCGATGTCCAGGCTTAAGGCTCCTGTAGGCACTGTCTCCACATTCATGTTCTTTCCTGAATCACCGAGCCTCATGATGGAACCTTTTCCATAGGCTTTCTCTATGTTGGTAAGGGCCGCATCAAGGGCCTTCATCTTCTCATCTTTATTCATATTATCCTCCGATACGAACAAACGTTCTTTTTCTACTTATCATAATAGTATACTTCCGTGAAAATGTCAACTGAAATTTTATCTTATTGAGGCCAATGCACATCACACTCCCTGCCTGTCCGGCCAAAAATAATTTTTTCCTGGGAAAATCCCGGCGAAACGCCTGAAAAATAACGAGAAAGAAAAGCAGACTGCCTTCTGATTTCTAAAACAACTATAGCACACCGGGCGGGAGGCTGCAAGGAATTTTAAAAGGCATCCCAAAATCGTGTTATTTTGAGATGCCTTAAATCCCGCTTCGTTCTAATCCGCTATAAGCCTTTCCACATCTAACAGTCCCCAGCCCTGCTGGTTGATGGGAAGACCTAAGTCCACTGACCTCTCCCTCAGCATCAGCTTCACATCCCGGTTGCTCATATAGGGATATTTTTCCAGTAAAAGCGCAATGGCCCCCGACACCAGGGGAGTTGACATGGATGTGCCGCTTTTGACCTGATACTGCCCGGCCTCATTGGCACAGCTCATGATCCCTGCACCGGGAGCAATGATTTCCGGCTTGCAGATGCAGGCCCCCGTAGGGCCTCTGCCGGAATAGTCCACCATACGGTTTCCCATGACATTGACTTCCTTGTAATCGTCGGAACAGCCTACGGTAATCACCTTCCGGCTGATTCCCGGAGTTGTGATGGTGTTCATTCCCGGCCCCATATTTCCTGCCGCCACACAGACCACCAGCCCGTCATCCCAGGCCGCATTGACTCCCCTCACAAGGACCGAGCTTTCCGTCATCCCTTTTTTTGAGAAAGAGCCCACGGAGATATTCACAATCCGGATTCCGTACCGTTCCCTGTTGTCCCTGACCCATTTTAAGCCGGCCAGCACATCGGAGGCATATCCGTTTCCCTTCTTATCCAGCACCTTCAGCATGATGATATGGCACTCCGGGGCAATTCCCATATATTTTCCGCCGGAAGCATTTCCTCCGCCTCCAATGATGCCGGAAATATGGGTTCCGTGGCCGTTATCGTCATACGGGTCTCTTTTCCTGTGTACGATATCTACAAACGCTGCAACTCTATGTTTAAAGTCTTCATGGAGATAAATCCCTGTATCAAGCACCGCAACACCGACTCCCCGCCCGGTCAGACCCATGCGGTAAGCGGCTTCACAATGTATTTCTTCTCTTACATGATCCACAATCCATTACCTTATTCCTTTTTTATTAGGATATTCCAGTCCGGGCCCCTTGGTTTCTTTTCCCCTGGAAAATGGAGTGAGAAGATTTTTTTGTTTAAAATATCATTTACTTTCTCCTTCCCCCTTTCTATAATAAAAATAAAAACACTTAAGGAGAATTTTGTTATGCAAGACCAATCATCCGGCGCTATTTCGCTGACACAGGCCCTGATCCGCATTGACAGCACGGACCCCGGCGCATACGAAACAAGGATAGGGGAATTTATTTTTGACCGCCTCTCCCGCCTTTTAGTTCCTGTTATCAAAAAAGAGGTCCTGCCGGGCCGTTTTAATGTCATGGCGAAAATCCAGGGAGAAATTGACGACCCGGCCCTGGTCTACATCTGCCATATGGACACGGTTACCGTCGGGGAGGGCTGGACTAAAGACCCCTTTGGCGCACAAATCCAGGACGGCCTGATTTACGGACGGGGTGCCTGTGACATGAAATCCGGACTGGCCTGCGCCCTTTCCGCCTTTGAGGCCATGGCTGGGGAAGCTGCCTCAGGAAAAAAGCCCAGGCATTCCTTTGTCTTTATCGGGACTGTTGACGAAGAGGATTTTATGAGGGGATCAGAAGATGTGATCAAAGAAGGCTGGGTTACAAAAAAGAGTCTCGTCCTGGACACGGAGCCCACTAACGGGCAGATTCAGGTGGCGCATAAAGGCCGTACCTGGTTTGAAATCACGGTAAACGGCACCACCGCCCACGCCAGCACGCCATGGAAAGGGGCCGATGCCATTGCGGGAGCTGCGGAAATCATCTCCTTCATCCGCAGGAAGATCGGGGAATGCCCCTCCCATGAAGACTTAGGCATTTCCACCGTCACCTTCGGACAGATCGAAGGGGGATACCGCCCCTATGTGGTTCCCGACCACTGCAAGATGTGGATCGACATGCGTCTCGTCCCTCCTGCCGATACCCAGGCTGCCGCCGGCATCGTCACACGGGCCATTGAAGAGGCTGCCAAAAAGGTTCCCGGCATAAACGCCTCTTACGTCATCACAGGTGACAGGCCTTATATTGAAAAGGATGAAACTTCGGTTTTATTAAAGGCTTTAAAGGCTTCTGCAGAGGAGATTACAGGAGAGCCTGTTCCCGTCACCTGCTTTCCAGGGTATACGGACACGGCTGTCATCGCCGGAAAACTGGGCAATCACAACTGCATGTCCTACGGCCCCGGCGACTTGGAGAGGGCCCATAAGCCTGATGAATTCGTCCCATGCGAGGATATTTTAAGATGTGAAAAGGTCCTGACCGGGCTGGCCAAGTCCATTCTCTTTGAGGATTTTTCGTTGGGATGACATATTAAGAAAATCTTCATAATCTATTCAAACAATATACAAACTTTTCCTGAGGTCTTGTGATATACTAAGAACATAAGAAATGCACAAGAAATAATTATCCTTACATCCTTTTTGAAATCCGAAAATCCTAAGAAAAATCTCCCTGTGTCATGTGGCACAGGGATTTTTCTATTAATTGGGAAAACGGCATACAAAAGCCGCTGTAAAAAGGCAGTTACTGCCTTTTTACAGCGGCTCTTTCTCATTCACATGGATTTTTCAGTTTAAAGGTCTGTACCATATCCTTTAAGCTTCCAGCCTGCTGATAGAGCTGGGAAGTGGCTGCGGTGCTCTCCTCGGACGCTGCCGAATTGGCCTGTACCACGGAGGAAACCTGATTCAGCTCATCATTGATCCGGGAAATGCCCTGGGCCTGCTCTGACGAGGCTCCGGCGATTTTCTCGGCCAGATCTGCAACCTCTTCGATTCCGCCCACAATTTTATTAAAAGCATCTGCAGTGGTCTTTGCAATCCTGGTTCCGTACTCAGCCCTCTGTATGGAGTTCTCTATCATGTCCGTACTTTCCTTTGCGGCCTTTGCAGAACGGGCTGCCAGACTGCGCACCTCATCGGCTACAATGGCAAAGCCCTTTCCGGCCTCTCCGGCCCTTGCAGCCTCTACGGAAGCGTTTAAGGACAGCATATTGGTCTGGAAAGCAATGTCCTCAATGACCTTTATGACCTTTGAGATATTTGCTGAAGATATGTTGATCTCATCCATAGCACGGAGCATTTCCTCCATGTGCTTGTTTCCTTCCACCGCTCCGTCCCTGACATCGTTGGCACACGTCCGGGCTGCCGCCGCATGGTCTGCGCTTAAGCGTATCTGGTTCTTCACGTCCTCTGCTGCCGCTGCCAGCTCCTCAAGGGAAGCTGCCTGACGGCTTGCGCCTTCTGAAAGGCGTACGCTGGCTTCTGATATCTGTCCGGCGCCGCCCACCACCTGACCGGAAGCACCGCATATCTGGGACAGAATGCGGTTGTTCTTATCCACAATCCGGCTTAAGGCAATGCCCAGAACATCTTTTTCTGAATTGACCTGTACATGAACCGTCAAATCCCCATTGGCGATGGCCTCGGCTGTATGAGCCTGGGCTCTGGTGTTTTCCACCATCGTCTTAAAGGACTGCATCAGTTCTCCTACCTCATCATTTGTGAGAACCCGTACATTTGCGCTGACATCTCCTACGGATAACTGCTGCGCTATGTTGCTGAGTATCTTAAGAGGACGGACAATGCTTTTGTTTAATACCCTGCTCACAATCTCGCTTACAATGAACGATATCACTGTCAAAAGCAGTATTCCTGCCAAAAAAAATACAAAAAATCCTGATGAAACACTGTCTTTAGAATATAACCCGTAAATAGTGAAAATGCTTACCAGCGAAATTAAAGCCGTGGTGATATTCACTATCCTGAATCCCCTTGCCAGCCTCTGACCGAGAGCAATTGAATTCTGTCTTTCCTGTTCTCCCATTTGAACTGCACCCCTTGTTTAGTTTTTATATTGTGTATATCGACAGTTTCTAAAATAATTTTAGCAAAACAGAAAATTTATTTTAACACATCATCTCACTTTTCAGCACTTTTTAACACATCGCAGAAATCAAAGGTGGCAAAGTAGTCCTCCGGAGTCTCCGCCCTGCGGATCATCTGGACGGAACCGTCTTCCTTTAAGAGGAGCTCCGCTGATTTTAACTTTCCGTTGTAATTATATCCCATGGCAAAGCCGTGAGCCCCTGTATCGTGGATGAACAGCAGATCTCCCCTGGAAATCTCAGGCAGCATCCGGTCAATGGCAAACTTGTCATTGTTCTCGCAAAGAGAGCCCACCACATCGTATTTGTGGTCGCAGGCAGCATCTTCTTTTCCCATGACCGTAATGTGATGGTAAGCCCCGTACATGGCGGGCCTCATTAAGTTCACGGCGCAGGCATCCACGCCCACATACTCCTTATGGGTGTGCTTTTCATGAACCGCGGTTGTCACCAGACCGCCGTAAGGCGCCAGCATAAAACGTCCAAGCTCTGTATAAATCGCCACATCTCCCATGCCTGCAGGCACCAGGATTTCCTCATAGACCTTGCGCACACCCTCTCCGATCACCTGGATGTCGTTAGGCTCCTGATCAGGGCGGTAGGGAATTCCGATTCCTCCGGATAAGTTGATAAATGCGATATCAGCTCCTGTTTCCTTTTCCAGCCTCACCGCCAGCTCAAAGAGCACCTTTGCAAGAAGGGGGTAATATTCGTTGGTCACTGTGTTGCTTGCCAGAAAGGCGTGAATGCCGAACTTCCTGGCTCCCCTGCTCTTTAATATCCTGTACGCCTCAAAAATCTGCTCTGTGGTCATTCCGTACTTGGCATCTCCCGGATTGTCCATGATATCCGTGCTGATTTTAAATAATCCGCCGGGATTATAACGGCAGCTTATGGTTTCCGGTATATAGCCGATGGACTCTTCCAGAAAATCGATGTGGGTGATGTCATCTAAATTGATGATGGCTCCCAGCTTCTCCGCATAGCGGTATTCGTCCGCAGGGGTATTGTTGGAAGAAAACATGATATCCGGGCCGGCAAAGCCTGTGGCCTCAGACATCATGAGCTCTGTTAAGGAAGAGCAGTCCATTCCGCAGCCATAGTCCTTTAACACTTTCAGGATAAAGGGATTCGGCGTGGCCTTTACCGCAAAATACTCCCGAAAGCCCTCATTCCAGGCAAATGCCTCTTTCAGCTTCAACGCATTTTCCCGGATTCCTTTTTCATCATATAAATGAAAGGGCGTTGGATACTCCCTCACGATTTCCTCTAATTTTTCCTTTGTTACAAATGGTCTCTTTTCCATGTTTCTTTCTCCTCTCGCATCTTTATGATAGCAGAAGGAGCCTGTCTCCGGCACCTAAGCTTTCCAGCTTTTATTGTACCGGGGATAGACTCCTTTGTCTACATTTATTGTATAAATACTCAAATCACCTGTAACTCAATCAGTCTACGGTCACCACGCGCATGATGTTGGTATGTGCTGCCGGTTCATACCGTTTCACCGGACTCACCACTCCTGCAGTTACCACAACCATGTCATCTTCCTTTACAATTCCCTTGGCCTTTAACAGCTCCATGGAGGAATAGATGAGAACGTCGGTGGATTCCGCACGTTTTGCATGAAGGGGTCTCACGCCCCAGTAAAGCTGCATCTGGCGGAGGGCCGCAGAGCTTGGGGACAAGCCGATGATCTGGCTTTCCGGCCTCCATTTGGACAGAAGCCTCGCTGTAAAGCCTGTAATACTGGGAGCCACAATTACCTTTGCACCCAGGTCATGAGCCGTTGACACGGAAGAATAGCATACGGCATTGGATATGTTATGGACGTTGACAGCGGAAACCTTGCGCTTGCGGTATGCGTTGTAATCGAGATGCTTTTCTGTCTCTTCCACAATAGAAGCCATCATGGAAAGGGCCTCCACCGGATACTTGCCCATAGCAGTCTCTCCGGAAAGCATGACCGCATCGGTTCCGTCGTAAACGGCATTTGCCACGTCCGTCACCTCTGCTCTGGTGGGGCGGGGGTTGCGGATCATGGAATCCAGCATCTGGGTTGCGGTAATAACCGGCTTACATGCTTCGTTGCACTTTTCAATGATGCGTTTCTGAATAAATGGAACCTCCTGAGCCGGAATCTCCACACCCATGTCGCCGCGGGCAACCATGATGCCGTCACTGGCTTCAATGATTTCATCCAGATTTTCAATGCCCTCTGCATTTTCAATCTTGGCGATAACGCTGATGTTGGAGCTGTTGGCTTCCAGGATTTCCTTGATTTCATAAATGGCTGCTGCCGTACGGACGAAGGAAGCCGCGATAAAATCAAAGCCCTGTTCGATGCCGAACTGAATGTCCTGCTTATCTTTTTCTGTCAGAGCGGGAAGCTTTACTTTTACATTGGGCACATTGACGCCCTTTCTCTCTCCCAGTTCTCCGCCGTTAATGATTTTACAGACGATTTCCTTACCACTTACTTTAAGAACCTCCAGCTCAATGAGACCGTCGTCAATGAGAATGCGGTTTCCGGCCTTTACATCCTGATTCAGTCCGTCATAGTTGATATGTCCTTTTGAGGCGTTTCCCACGATCTCCTCTGTTGTCAGAATATAAGTATCTCCATCATTTAAAATTACTTTCTTTCCATCTTCCAAAAGTCCGGTACGGATCTCCGGTCCCTTGGTGTCAAGAAGGGCTGCAATGGGAAGATCCAATTCCTCGCGGATGCTCTTTAAGTCGTCAAGGCGGGCCTTCTGCTCTTCATAATCACCATGAGAGAAGTTGAATCTGGCAATATCCATCCCGTGTTCAGCCAGAGCTTTCATCAGGGTGCGGTCATTGGTGTTGGGTCCCATGGTGCAAATAATCTTGGTTCTTTTCATGAATCGTCCTCCGTAGCTAGTTAATCGTGTCTCCGGATACAGGGTGATCCGGCGTAACGTGTTTATGTGTATACAAATGCTCAGAACAGTATTCATAGCTGCCCTGGCACTTTGAGCAATAACGGAATTCCAGATCAGGGGAGTCTTTTTCCGTCCGTCCGCACACGGCGCACCGGTGATGGGCTCCTCCCTGGGGTGTTATCTTCATCTGCCTGCGGAATGTCTGCTTTCTCTTCATTTCCTTTGGGTTAAAACGGTTTAAATTGCGGGTCAGAAGGAAAAAGAGAATGCAGTTGAACAATGACATAACAATGGTGATCCTGGTTGCCATTCCTCCCACCAAGAATCCGTAAATGAAGTAAATGCCATTAAAAAGGGCCATCCACTTAGCTTTGACAGGAATGGCAAAAAACAGCAGAAATTCCAGATCCGGAAAGGTGACGGCAAAAGCAAAAAACAGGGAATAATTGAGAAATTGGGTGGTCATAGGCACACTCATCCCTGTGAGGGCATAAACCGCGAAAGCAGCGGCCACATGTCCGGCCACTCCCATAAAGAAGTAGACATTAAAACGGAATGCGCCCCATACTCTCTCTAAATTGGTTCCCAGCATATAGTATAAATACAGGCTGAGAACAGCAAAAAACGGGTCGCTTCCCGGAGGATAAATCATAAAAGTCACAATCCTCCACACCTGGCCCTGAAGGATTTTCCCTGCGTCAAGAGATAAATACTGCAGGTAAAAGCCTGGGGCAAACCAAGTGATCAAAAGTCCCACACCGTACATGCCGATGATATAATACATCAGATTTGGAATCGCATATTTTCTGAATCTGCGCTCCAGGTTGTAAAAAAATTTCATGCTTTCCTCTTTTCAAAACATATCCTTTTTGGAAAAAATCCATGCCACAATCAGGGTCAGAACCAGGGTTAAGCCTAAGACAACGGAAAAGCCGTAAGGGCTGTCCGCAAAGGGGATTCCTCTGGTATTCACATTCATTCCATAAAAACTGGCTACCATGGTAGGGATGGACATGACAATGGTGATGGTTGCCAAAAACTTCATTACAATGTTCTGGTTATTGGAAATAACGGAAGCAAATGCATCCATGGTCCCGCTTAAGATGCCGCTGTAAATATTGGCCATCTCAATGGCCTGCTTATTTTCGACGATAACATCTTCCAAAAGCTCCGTATCTTCCGGATACTTCTTGATTTTTTCGTTTCTCATAAGCTTTTCCAGCACCACTTCATTGGAACGCAAAGATGTGGTGAAATACACCAGACTCTTCTCCAGTTCCAGAAGCTCGATCAGTTCCCGGTTTCTGGTGGACTTATGAAGCTGTTCCTCCACCTCTCCGCTTTTTTTGTCGATGACCCTTAGGTATTGCAGGTAAAGAGATGCATTCTTATAGAGAATCTGAAGAATAAAACGGGTCTTCATATAAGTGTGAAAATCCCGGACTCTTCCATCCATAAATGCATTGAGCACTGTGGTGTCTTCCAGACAGACTGTAATAATGACGTCTTCTGCTGTGATGATGCCCACAGGAATGGTCACATACCAGTCCTTTCCGCCTCTTTCCTCTACCGTGGGAACGTCCACCAAAATCAGGGTATAGTGATCCTCCACCTGAATACGGGAACGCTCTTCCTCATCCAGAGGGGCCCTTAAATCATCGGGATCGATCCGGTACGTATCGGCAATTTCCAGAATTTCCGTCGCAGTAGGGTTCGTAAGAGCCACCCAGCAGCCTGGTAAAAGTTCATCCTTTTGCTGGATCAGGCCGTTCTCTGTTTTATATATCTGAATCATGGCTTTCTCCCCTTTCTACTAAAAAATTTTTGCATACTTCGACTTATACATTATAGATTCCAGAAACCTTTTTGTCAAATAAAATGAAGGCATATTTAGTGAAGTTAAACAAATTTTGCTAGTTTTAACATATATTTATCGTGGGAACGGAATTGTATTATTTCTTATTTTATGGTAAACTGATGTCCGGTGAGCTTGTAAACTTACTTTTGCACAAAAGGAGGCAAGGGATTATCCCGCGCGTATGACTACATATAACACATTAGGAATCGATATCGGTTCCACAACCGTAAAAATTGCAATACTAAACAGCAGCCGCGAAATATTATTCGCTGATTATGAGCGGCATTTTGCTAACATACAGGAAACTTTAGCCGGCCTTTTAAAGAAGGCCTATGATAAATTAGGGCCCATGGACCTTCTGCCTGCCATCACAGGTTCAGGAGGTTTAACCCTTTCCAAGCATTTGAGAGTTCCCTTTGTTCAGGAGGTGGTTTCCGTGGCCTCCGCTCTAAAAGATTATGCCCCGCAGACCGACGTGGCAATCGAACTTGGGGGAGAAGATGCAAAAATAATTTATTTTACCGGCGGAATTGACCAGAGGATGAACGGAATCTGCGCCGGAGGAACCGGGTCTTTTATCGACCAGATGGCCGCTCTTTTGCAGACCGACGCTTCCGGATTAAATGAATATGCGGCCAATTATAAGGCTATTTACCCCATCGCAGCCCGCTGCGGAGTGTTCGCAAAGACAGATATCCAGCCGCTTATTAATGAAGGGGCTACCAGAGAGGATTTATCGGCCTCTATTTTTCAGGCTGTGGTGAACCAGACCATCAGCGGACTGGCCTGCGGAAAGCCCATCAGGGGCAATGTGGCCTTTTTAGGAGGGCCTCTTCACTTCCTTCCTGAGCTTCGCAAGGCATTTATCCGCACCTTAAACTTATCCGGGGACGCGATTATCGCTCCGGACCACTCTCACTTATTCGCTGCTGTGGGCGCCGCTGTAAACGCCGAGGAAAACAGCGCAGAAACCGTCTCCTTAGATGAGATGATCCACCGCTTATCCACCGGAATCCAGATGGATTTTGAAGTTAAGCGCATGGCGCCTTTATTTGCCGACCCGTCAGAATACGATGAATTCTTATCACGCCACAACAGCCACTGCGTAAAAAAGGGAGAACTGTCTTCCTATCACGGAAAATGCTTTTTGGGAATTGACGCCGGCTCCACCACCACAAAAGTGGCTGTCGTAGGAGAAGACGGCACCCTGTTATACAGCTTTTACAGCAGCAACAACGGAAATCCCCTGGCAACGGCCATCCGGGCCATGGGAGAGATCAAGGAGCAGATGACAAAGGACAGCCAGATCGTATGGTCCTGTTCCACCGGCTACGGAGAGGCCCTGTTAAAAGCGGCCTTTCTTCTCGACGAAGGAGAAGTGGAGACCATTTCCCACTACTATGCCGCCGCCTTTTTTGAACCAAAGGTGGACTGCATCCTGGACATCGGCGGACAGGATATGAAGTGCATCCGCATTAAAAATAACACCGTGGACAGCGTTCAGCTCAATGAAGCCTGCTCCTCCGGCTGCGGTTCCTTCATCGAAACCTTTGCCAATTCCTTAAACTACACTGTGGAGAACTTCGCCACAGAAGCCCTGTTTGCCAAAAACCCCACGGATTTGGGAACCAGGTGCACCGTATTTATGAACTCCAATGTAAAGCAGGCCCAGAAAGAGGGAGCCGAGGTTGCCGACATCTCCGCCGGCCTGGCTTATTCGGTTATTAAAAATGCCTTATTTAAGGTTATCAAGATCACAAACGCCTCTGATTTAGGACAGCATGTTGTAGTCCAGGGCGGCACCTTTTACAACAATGCCGTCTTAAGAAGCTTTGAGAAAATAGCAGGCTGTGAAGCCGTCCGCCCTGACATCGCAGGCATTATGGGAGCCTTTGGAGCTGCCCTCATTGCCAGGGAGCGGTACGAGGATTCAAAGACCACTTCCATGCTGAGCCTTGACAAGATTCTGGGCCTTCACTATGAGACCTCTATGACCCGCTGCAGGTGCTGTACCAACAACTGTGTCCTGACGGTCAACCGCTTTGACGGAGGCCGCCAGTTCATCAGCGGAAACCGCTGTGAGCGGGGCCTTGGAAAAGAAAAGGCCAAGCGGGAGGTGCCAAACCTCTTTGACTACAAATTCCACCGCATGTTCGATTACGAGCCTTTAGAGGAGGACCTGGCCGAAAGAGGCACCATCGGCATTCCCAGAGTTTTGAACATGTATGAAAACTATCCCTTCTGGGCCGTTTTCTTTAAGGAATTAAAATTCCGCACCGTGCTTTCTCCCCAGTCCACCAGAAAGATTTATGAGCTGGGCATTGAGTCCATTCCAAGCGAGTCGGAATGCTATCCGGCAAAAATCGCCCACGGTCATGTGGAATGGCTGATCCGCCGGGGAATCAAGACCATTTTTTATCCCTGTATCCCCTATGAACGGAATGAGTCCCCTGACGCAGGAAATCATTTCAACTGCCCCATTGTCACCTCTTATGCGGAAAACATCAAGAACAATGTGGAAGGGCTTCAGACGGAAAACGTCCGTTTCTTAAATCCGTTTATGGCTTTTACCAATGAAGAAATATTGACGAGACGTCTGACAGAAGTATTTGCCGAAGACTTTGGAATTCCGGCTTCCGAAACCGCCGAGGCCGCTCACAAAGCCTGGGAAGAGCTTTTGGCTTCCCGCTCTGACATGGAGAAAAAGGGCGAAGAGACGATTCTGTGGCTTAAGGAAAATAACAAGAGGGGTATTGTGCTGGCAGGCCGCCCCTACCATGTGGACCCGGAGATCAACCACGGAATCCCGGAACTGATCACCTCCTACGGTTTTGCAGTCCTCACCGAGGATGCCATTTCCCATCTTGCTGAAATTGAGCGCCCCATAGTGGTGACAGACCAGTGGATGTACCACACCCGTTTATACCGGGCAGCCAGCCTTGTAAAGAAAGAAAGCTGTCTGGACTTGATCCAGCTCAATTCCTTTGGATGCGGCCTGGATGCCGTCACCACCGATCAGGTCAGCGACATACTGACCGGTTCCGGAAAGATTTATACGGTCTTAAAGATCGATGAGGTCAACAACTTAGGGGCCGCCAGAATCCGTATCCGTTCCCTGATTGCCGCATTAAAGGTCAGGGACAAGAGCCATTACGAGCAGAAGGTGGTTTCCAGCGCTTACCACAGAGTCACCTTTACCAAGGAGATGAAAAAGGAATACACCATCCTCTGCCCCCAGATGTCACCCATTCACTTTGATTTCGTGGAGCCGGCCATCCGTTCCTTCGGCTACCGGATTGAGATTCTTCAAAATCACAACCGCTCTGCCGTTGACACCGGTTTAAAATACGTGAACAACGACGCCTGCTACCCCTCTCTCATTGTGGTGGGGCAGATCATGGACGCTCTTTTATCCGGCAAATACGATTTAGACCGCACGGCTATTTTCATGAGCCAGACCGGCGGAGGCTGCCGGGCCTCCAATTACATCGGCTTTATCCGCAGGGCCTTAGACAAGGCCGATATGAGCCAGGTTCCTGTTATTTCCGTCAATGCGGGCAACATGGAGACCAATCCGGGCTTTTCCATCACCCTGCCCCTTCTGACAAAGGCCATGCAGGCGGTGGTATACGGGGATGTCTTTATGAGGGTGCTCTACGCCACCCGTCCCTACGAAAAGATTCCAGGCTCCGCCAATGCCCTTCACGACAAGTGGAAACGGCGCTGCATCGAGTCTTTATCGGCAAAGACACCGGGCATGATGACATTTTCCAGGAATTTAAAGGGAATCATCAGAGACTTTGATAACCTGCCCAGAAATGAGGTCAGAAAGCCCAAGGTGGGAATTGTAGGGGAAATCCTGGTCAAGTTCTCTCCTTTGGCCAACAACAACATCGTAGAGCTTCTGGAGGCAGAAGGAGCCGAGGCCGTTATGCCTGATTTAATGGACTTTTTGCTGTACTGCTTCTATAACAATAACTTTAAGGCGGACAATTTAGGAGGCAGAAAAAAGACTGCTGCCCTTTCCAACATGGGAATTTCCCTGCTGGAATACTTCCGCAAAACCGCTAAAAAAGAACTGGAAAAGAGCAGACACTTCATCGCTCCGGCCCATATCGGAAATCTGGCGGATATGGCAAAGGATTTTGTCTCCATCGGAAACCAGACCGGCGAAGGCTGGTTCTTAACCGGCGAAATGCTGGAGCTGATCCATACAGGAACGAATAACATCGTCTGCGCCCAGCCATTTGGCTGCCTTCCCAACCACATCGTTGGAAAGGGCGTGATCAAGGAGCTGAGAAAGGCGTATCCCGATTCCAACATCATTGCCGTGGATTACGACCCCGGCGCCAGTGAGGTGAATCAGTTAAACCGTATCAAGCTGATGCTTTCTACGGCTCAGAAAAACTTAAACAAAGAAAACTCCGTTCATATGGAGAAGGAAATGAGTTAACATGCCGATGGGGAGGAACGTATACATTCCTCCCCATTTCGCATCCTATATGGCAATGATCCGGTTCAGGCACCGGTTTTTAATCCCCTGTTTCAGTTCAAAGACATAATCATGGATATCCCCTTTTAAATACTCTCCCAATTCCTCATCGTTTCCGTATCCCAGGTCCATCAGTTCATCGGTCAGCCCCTTTAAATAGAGCTCCAGCTCTTCTCCGGTGCTGCCGTTGATGCAGTTTTCCAGCCGTTTTACTTCCTCTCCCGTATACGGCCCTGTATGAATCCCCTTTCCTGCCATCCTGCATCCCAAAACATTGCGAAACACGATGGAAGCAGGATTGATGAGAAGGCCTTTATGATCTGCAGAATAGGCTTTCAGCACATGAAAGATGTATTCTTCCGGGAATTTCCCAAGAAATATCTGTTCTAAGCCAATGCTTTTCACATAGACGTAAATAGCATCGATTCCCCGCAAAGAGTCCATGGGCCGCAAAACAGGATAATCGAGAGTGAGAAGGTGATCCTGGGGCGCAAAGCGGGGATCATAATACAAAAAGAAAGAGGGAAGCCCCTTTGCAAAGGTATCGTAACAGCACCGGTTCCCATAGGGGTTAAAATCGCCTATGATGTGATTATACAGGGCCTGCGTTTCCTTTACCTTTTCAAGGACTTTCTCATAGCCCAGCCGGTAAGCTGTTCTGGCTTCTGCCCGGTCACCGGGGGAAATAAGTCCCTCTTTTTCTTCCAGGTCCTCTTCGTATTCCCGGATGCAGTACAGGACCGCCCCCATAAGCTGTCTGGCCTTTTCATAGGTGATGGACGTGCTCTCCCTGCCCGTATATTTTTCAGCCAGCTCGCCCACAAGGGGAAGTAGTTCTTCCATGTTATCCTTCTTCATCTTCCTCCTCATACAGTCCCTGCCCAAAGCGGGCCCTTCTTGCAAAGGTCTCCAGCCGGGTGTCCTCCAGATAATCCAGGGAGCCCTGGCAGGGCCCGTCAAACTGTTCCTTCATGAAATCGATCAGCTCATCATCCGTGTACTCATCCAGGGATTCATTCTTATAAAAATAAAAAATGTCCTGAAGCCGTCCCAGAGTTTCCACGTAATTGTCCTGATAAATGTAGGGAGAATCGCAGAAAGCATAAATCAGCTTGGGCAAAATTCCTTCTCCAAACTCCACCCTCTCCTGATTCCTTAAAACATCTTTTCTTTCCCTTAAAAGCAGGGTTCCTTCCTCCTCTGTCAGGGATAAGCCGAACTTTTTTGTATAGTCATTGGCCTTCCTGATTTTCTCAAGCTGCATACTGTCATTTGCCGCCTCAAGCCATTTTTTATCTTCCATAAAAAACGCCCCTTTCCTTTGATAAATACCAAGTCTACTCCCAAAGGGACGAAATTACAAGACTTGAAAAAAAGTCATTTTTGTGGTATGATATATACAGAAAATGAGAGGGATTATGAGTTGTGTCCTGTCAAGAAAAATTTAAATAATATGGAAAATGCCAATAAAGAAGAGGGTGTTGCAAAAAAGGAGCGTTGCTCCGCAGATGATTTTTCATCTATTTTGCAATGCCCTATTTTATTTATACTTCTTTCTTAATGCAACACTTCTTATACTTTTTTCCACTGCCACAAGGGCAAATGTCATTACGTCCAACGGAAACAGCCTTTCGAACTATATCATATTTTCCTTCCCGCCATGCAATTTGAATATTTCCTATTTTTTCGTGATAAAATTGTCTCCATAAACTCTCGAATACTCCTCCATTTTCGAGAGTTGTTTCACCATTAAGGTTATAATCAACAAAACAAACAAAATTTTTATTATTAGGATACATTTCTTTGTTTTTGCGCGAATCCTCTCTATATACTTTTATATATAATGAATCCGCTTCCATTGTTCCATATTTATGTGGCAATGTGGGTGATGGTGGATTTTTTACATTCTTCAACCAGGAAATTGACTGTTGAATAATCTCCAATATTTCTTTTTTGTCTGTTATGTGACCTATGAACAGGTGTGCCCTTATTCTCTTTTTGTCAGGCAAGCTGGCATCTTCAACCCTATTTATTTTAAAATTACTGCAAGAATAATTTGGAAATCTAAAATATTTAACTTCTTGTAAGTCGATTTCTTCCGTTGACACATTCCAGATAAGGCAGTCTTTCCGTTGAATAATATCTGTAACAACATCGCTAAATTCACGTTTTTTATTTATCATGTCAAACACATCTTGATTCGTGAAACGTATCCAGCTGGATTGCAGCCTTTCATTACTAAAAGAAACCATATATTGCTTATAGTCACTATATTTTGAATAGACTAGTATAACTAATTCAATTGCTGTTTGGAATAGAAAAGCTCTGTCTGTATTTTCAATATAAAAATCCAAGTTAATTTGCTTATTTTCTGGCAATCCACTTATACTTTTACATCTGATAGACGGAATACTTAATTCCATACCAAGCAGACAAAATGGGGCGAAAAATTCTCCAGTTCGATCAACAGTAATTGATGTTATATGTTCATTTAAGAACTGACTGATACCAAGCAAAACCCCACCCGCAACATCATAGACTTTGTTTATGAGTTGGTCGATTTCGTATGCATTTACGGATAATACCATGAGTTGCCTGTTTTCATTATACAAGAATTCAATTACTTTACCATTTTCTTTGAAAATAACACCACCATGATTTATAGCATTTCTTATATTAACATTGACATCTTTGACCAATAAATCAAACCCATTCCTTTGTAATGCTTCACAAATGGGGGCGAGTTTTTTCTGTGATGAAAAATCCTTAGATGATGTTTGATCTAAGACGAGAAGTATAAATCGAAATAGATTTGTCAAGCACCCCTCAACTATGGAAATATACGTAGGTATTCGGTATAAGCGATTTTTTATTTCATGGCTATCATTCAACTTTTCTAAATCATTGATGATGTTCGTAATCTGTTGATAAGTATGATATCCAATCAAGAAATGTTCAATTAGCTCATCATAAAAAAATATAGGTGTAGAATTTTCCTTGAATAAAGTATCAAGCTGTGAATATGTTTGTCTATAAACTGCATTATTCCAGTAGCAACAAGGTTCTTTTGTGAGAGTATCATAAAAAATACAAAGAAACTCAGGGGCGATGAAACAAATGTTTGAATCAAGTTTTTCCTTTACCAGCTTAGAAATTTCACTTGCCCGATTTTTGGAATAATGACGAATTTTAGCAGCAGTGATATAGTCCATATTGTCCCCTAATCCTATTAATTTTCAGTATACTGTAAAAGACTTATATCTCTTTTTACGTATTATCTTCTATATGCGGTAACCTAGAGGTATTCAAGGCTGCCATCGTTTGCAGCTGCCTGACTACCAAATCATGAAGAACCACCAAACGCTCTGACTGTCGCTTCCCCTGTTCAATCAAAATTGCATTATAACTTTCTATATTAGCAAGCACAAGAAGCTGATTGATTGTCGCTTCATCCCTGATATTACCTTTGCTGTCCGGATTTTCATTCCGCCACTGTCTCGCCGTTTTTCCAAACAAAGCCATGTTCAGCATATCCGCTTCGCTGGCATATGTATACGATATTTGCTCTGGAGTCAAATCAGGTGGAATCAGATTGGCCTTGATCGCATCCGTATGAATTCGATAATTCAGCTTAGAAATCTCCCTATTCAAATTCCAATTCAAAGAGAGGCGGCTGTTTTCATCTGATTTTAGCCGTTTATAATCTTTTATGATATATAACTTGAATTCTGCTGAAATCCATGATGCAAACTCAAAAGCAATATCTGAATGGGCGTAGGTACCACCATATCGGCCAGCTTTTGATACAATACCAACTGCATTAACACCCTCAATCCACTTTCTTGGAGACATTGTAAATGCGTTCAGCCCTGCCTGGTTTCTAAACCCTTCGAATTCGACGGGTTTAAAATCCGGATTATGCAGACTTTCCCATAAACCCAAAAATTCAAGTGTATCGCGGTTGCGAATCCAATTTTTAATTACATCATTTGGCTCGTCACTTTTATATTTAGCAATGTCAGTTATTGAAATATACTCATTCTGAAAATCCATTGTATAAATTCCAATATCAATCCCTTTTGCATGAATTATTTCTTTCACAGGTGTTTTTGCCATAATGTGCTCCTTTCTTCATGCTCCTTCATCATCTGCACTTGCGAATTATAATTATATTTTTTAATATCACACAATTCTCTATTCTGTTCATCAATTCTGTTTTTAAATTATATCATAGTCAAATACAAAAAAATAGCATTAGCCTTCCTATCGATACGAATGATAATATATATTTGAAAGAGGGTGCTGGCCTTTTAACTAATGCTTTTGGCCACACCCTCTTCCTATTTTAGAGCCAAAAAGAGCGCTGCTCCACAGATGATTTTTCATCTATTTTATAACGCTCTCTTCGTTCATTGTAAAAAAACGAATCTTCCTACCCATAGCTTATCAACCGGGCTGTATTATGGTCAGAAATCAGGCTTTCCAAATCAAAGAATAGAATACTCTCTTAAACTGGTATGTATAAATTTTATCAAATTGGATATTTAAAAAGTACCAGTATCCCTATATCATAGAGTTAAACAAACTATAGATGGCCTATGAGAAAGGGAAAGATATGAACAGCAGCAGAACAAAAAAAATCGTTTTCAGCGCCTTAATGGCATCACTCACCGCAGCAGCCACCATGATCATACACATCCCTTCCCCATTCAGCGGTTATATTCATCTGGGGGATGGGCTGGTGCTGTTAAGCGGCATACTCTTGGGACCCATGGCCGGAGCGGCAGCAGGGGGAATTGGCTCTATGATGGCGGACTTGCTGTCCGGCTACGCTTTTTATGCGCCGGCTACCTTAATTATCAAAGGGCTGGCGGCATTTTCAGGCGGATATCTGTATAAACGTCTTCGTACGCTGCCTTTTCTGGCTGCCGGAGCAGTGTGCAGTGCAGTCGTCACAGGCGGCTATTTCGCCTTTGAGCTTGCGGTGTACGGCTGGCCTGCCGCCTCTTCCAATGTTCCCTTTAATCTGGTGCAGAATCTGTTCAGCCTGATTTCGGCCGGCGTTCTGCTTCCCGTTCTTTTGCGGGTCCGTGAGATCAGGGAATTCAGCCGTTCTTCATAACCTCATCCCTCATGGGAATGGAAGGTGCGGCCCCTGCCCTGGACACGGCGATGGAAGCGGCCTTTGCCGCATGGTCCAAAGCCTGCTCAGGGGCTTCTCCCAAAGCGAGCCCTCCTATAAAGTAACCGGTAAAGGTGTCCCCTGCCCCGGTGGTATCCACCACCTGTACGGGATAGATCGCCTGTTTTATGACGTGACCGCCGTCTTTGTACAGAGAACCGTCCTGGCCCAATGTCAAAAGAATCTTTGCTTTGGGGAATTTTTCAGCCAGCTGATTTAACAGTTCTTCGCCGCTTCCGGACTTCTGGCAGATATCGCCTGCTTCAATCTCATTTAACATGAAAAATTCCACGCAGTGAAGGGGATAGGTCCATATCCTGCTGTTCATGGGGGAGGGGTTCAATACGATCCTCATCCCTTTTTTATATGCCTCTTCCATGATATATCCCACTTCATTGATCTCATTTTGAAGAATGAGAAAATCACCTTCATCAAACTCACTTAAAACATGATCCACATGATCCCTTGTGATTTCCTGATTGGCTCCCCCATACAAAAGAATGCCGTTCTGTCCTTTGGGATTTTTCTGTATGATGGCATGTCCTGTCTTATGTTTCAGCCGCTTAATATTTCTCGTATCCACGTCAAAACGCTCCAGCTCTTCGGTCAGGATTCCTCCATCCATCTCTCCCACTGCTCCTGCGTGCCAGACATTAACGCCGCTCTTACTCAGCGCCAGAGACTGGTTTAAGCCTTTTCCTCCGCAAAATGTCTCCAGAGAATCCGAGGATACAGTCTCCCCTTCCCTGACGAAATGATCCACCTGGTAAACATAATCAATATTCAGAGAACCAAAATTCAATATTTTCATACACTCCACTCCTGTCCGACTCCCACGGTACTGCTTCTTATGATCAATTCCGGCTCAAATACCGTATGGCTTTTTTCCGCCTTTTTCCCCTTGATCTGGGAAATCAACTGCTTTACAGACTCCACTCCCATTTCATATACAGGCTGTCTGACTGTTGTTAAGGGAACTGCCATCATTTCCGCATAAAGAGCGTCATCGTAACCTACCACCGAGATATCCCCCGGCACCATCTTGCGATATCCGGCCAACTGCCTGCACACGCCAAAGGCAGAAAGATCGTTGCAGGCAAATATGGCCGTAAATTGGTGCTCCATCAGCGCCGTGACGGCACGGGCGCCGCATTCCATGGTATAATCGCCTTCATAGACTAAATTTTCATCAAAAGGAATGTGAAATTCCCGGAGGGCGCGGGCATATCCTTTTAATCTTCTGGCTGAATCCGCCAGATTTTGGGGCCCTGTAACACAAGCGATCCGCTTATGTCCAAGCTCCGCCAAATGTCTGGCTGCCAGATATCCTCCCATTTCATGATCCAGGATCACTTCAGAGCAGTCCGTCTCCGTAAGAAAACGGTCCAGAAGCACAAAAGGCATCTGAAGCTGTTCCAGAAGACGGACTGATTTCCTGCCTGCTGCCTCATCGCATTTCCTGGACATGACATAGATGATTCCTCCCACCCCCTGATCAGCCAGAAGGTGGATGTATTCTATATCTCTTTCGTGAAGATCGTTGGTGTTGCACAGGATCAGGGTCTTTCCGTACTGCCTGCAGCACTCCTCAATTCCCTTCACCATATGAGCGTAAAAAACGTTTCCAATGTCAGGAATAATCAGACCTATGGTTTTGCTTCTCTTTTTAACCAGGCTGACCGCCAACTGATTGGGCCTGTAATTCAGCTTTCCGGCAGATTCCATAATCCGCTTTTTTGTTTCATCCGGTATTTTATAGGCTTTCCCGTTCAATACCAGAGAAACCGTAGTCACTGAAAGTCCCGTATCATTAGCAATATCCTTAATTGTCGCTCTCATCCTCAATCCTCACTGCTGTCATATTTGCCAATACCCGCACTGCATTGAAATAATTCTCAAGCGATACGCATTCATTGGGCTTGTGTGCCATATCCGCCGAGCCCGGACCGAATAAGACGGTGGTGAGCCCTTCTCTTCCTTCCGCCAGGATAGAAGCGTCGGTAAAATACGATATCCCGGAATAAGCCTCCCGGATTCCGACGGCCTCCATGCTCTTTACCAGCCTGGAAACTCCCGCAAAAGCCCGGTCTGCCTCGATGCTGATTCGGTGATTTTTAATCCGGACAGTCAGACCTGGGATTCCTCCGTGCCTTTTGCTGATGTCCTCAAATACGGTCTGCAATTGGCTGAGAATCTCTTCCCTGGTGAGCCCCGGCACAGTCCGGATGTCCATCAGCACAGTGCACAGATCCGGCGTCATATTGGGCTGTATTCCGCCCTGTATTTCCGTAATCTGAGCGGTGGCATTTCCCAATACGGGATGGCCGTGGCGGCAGATCCAGTCTCCCAGACTCTTTGCCGCTTCGTAAGCACAGGTGATCGCATTGCAGCCTTCCTGCGGATAGGCGCCATGACTGGTCTTTCCTCTTACCTCCAGCTCCAGCCAGATGCAGCCCTTTTGGGCGATGCCCACTGTACAGCCCGTAGGCTCTCCGATCAGCAGAGTCTTCGCATCCATCATGTGTCCGCCGGAAATAACGGCCCTTGCCCCGGCTCCTCCCCGCTCTTCATCGCAGGTTCCCAGAAACTGAATGGAGGTTTCCGGCTTTTTCCCGGACTCTCCCAGCCTTCCAAGAACGTATACCATGGCGGCCAGACCGCTTTTCATATCGCTGGCTCCCCGGCCAAAGAGAAATCCGTTTTCTATGACCGGAGTCCATGGGTCGGTGTTCCAGCTATCCAGCTCGCCGTAATCCACAGTGTCTAAATGGCCGTTCCAGATCATGCCCTTATCGGTGTTCTCTCCCGGAATCAGGGCGATGACGTTTCCTCTTCCTTCGCCTATATCCTGGACAAAGGTTTCAATTTTGCGGCTGCTCAAGTACCGGCAGATATATTCCGCAGCCGGTATTTCTCCGTCTTTTCCGTTGACAGTCCTGATTTCCATCAAATCCTGCAAAAGCTGCACTGCTTCCTGTTCCCAGCCCTTTTTTTCCATCTTAAATCCTCTATTCTTCCGTCAGCCAGTCAAGGATTCCCTTCCAAAGCTGATCGTAATATTCCCACTCGCAAAACTCCGGGGGAGCCCAGTGAGGAGCACAGTCTGTGGCAAATGCCGCACTTCTGCCTTTTCCATAGGTGCCGAAAGCGAGGAATGGGTCCCCTTCTACGGTAACAGGTACCGCGGCTTCCGGTTTTGCTATTATCTTATTATATCCCAGCACTTCCGGCCAGTCTGCCGGTATTCCGGATATGGCCGGATGAGCCTCTTTCACAACAGGCTTTACTCCGTCGCAGTGTTCCATTCTGTCATCTACAGTCAGAACTTCCACCGGAAGAACCTCCTGAACAGCCGTATCATGCCATTTTCCTTTTGCATCCACACCGGAAAATGTCAGATACCCTCCGATCATCAAAAGAGCGCCTCCATACAGAACATAGTCCCGGATCAGCTTGCAGCGGTCAGGCATCTTCTTGCTGTGAGTGAAGGTAGCGCCCGGCAGCAGCAGGGTATTGGCTCCGATATCGGACAGAATAACGCCATCATACTGCTTTAATTCTTCCATAGTGAAGGGAAACTCTTCCGTAGCCAGATGGTTCGGAAGGAAGGTCACCTCGTAGCCGGCATTTTCCAGCGCTTTTTTCAGCCATTTTTCTCCGGTCTCATAGGTAGAGGTATAAAAAGAATCAAACCCCTTCACATGTGTAGTATAACTCATCCAGGATTCTCCTGCCAGTAATATTTTCTTATTCATCTGCTTTATCTTCCTTTCCCCACTCTAAAATTAATTGTGCATAAATATGAATTGTTTCAATATAATCTTTAATTGAA
Source organism: Lacrimispora sp. (assembly GCF_047605665.1). Taxonomy (GTDB): domain Bacteria; phylum Bacillota; class Clostridia; order Lachnospirales; family Lachnospiraceae; genus Lacrimispora. Next base: position 136,541 of record NZ_JASGFH010000010.1, read on the forward strand.
ATATGTTCATTGATGGCATGGCACTGCTCTAAGTCTCCGGGGCCGAACTGAACAGTCGGGCAGCCGGCTATATTTCTCCAAAGCCTGGAATCGCAGCCTGCCGGGGAGCCCTTGATCACCACCGGTTTCCCCTCCGCATTTTCAAAGGCCCGTTTAAAGCTTTCCACAAAGGGGCCTCCCTCCATTTCAAAAGGACCTCCCGCCTGATAAATGCTGATTTCCGGCATATGCTCTCTCAGCCATAAATCACTTTCTGCAAAACGCCTGATCTCGTCTGTGACCTCAGAAACCACCTGATCGTGGCTCATCTGGCCCGGCAGATAGTGAATGCACATTTCAAATTCACAGTCTCCGGCAACGGTAGACCCTGCGCAGCCTCCATGAATGGTCCCGACATTTAAATTCGGGGCCGGAAGGAGGGGATGCTTATAGGTGAGCAGCCATCGATGTTCCAGCTCGTTAAGCCGTTCCATGATCTTTACCGCCTTTTCAATGGCGCTGACTCCCAGCCACTTCGCGCCGGAGTGATTGGATTTTCCGGTGATCTTCACCTTCATAAATACGAATCCCATATGAGCCAGAATCAGCTCTCTTGAAGTGGGCTCGCAGACCACCACTCCGTCCGCCCTTTTTCCCCTCATGACCGCCTGAATGGAGCCGTTTCCTCCGCCCTCTTCATCACACACGGAGCAGATATGAACATCAAGAGGAAGCGGAATTTTCGCATCCTTTAAAAGCTTGACCGCCATGACGGAAGCCATGAGCCCGCCCTTCATATCCGCAGCGCCCAGGCCGTAGAGTCTGCCGTCTTCGATTCTGGGAGTATGGGGAGAAGAGGTCCATAAGGATTCATCCCCCGGAGGCATGGTATCCATATGCCCGTTAAACATCAGGCTCCTGCTTTTTTGTCCCTTAAAAACGCCATACACATTATAGCGGCCATCATAGTCATGGCCTGGATTGCCTTCCTTATATTTCTCTATGGATTCTGTGATGGTCTCTTCTGTCATCTGGTCCCGTTCGATCTCATCTACTCCCATTGCCTCCAGCAGCCGGATGAGGTAATCCTGTCCTTCTTTTTCTCTTCCGCCGGCAATGCCATGGCCTAAATCCTGGGTATCGATAGCGATCAGTTCCGATAAATACTTAATATACTCTTCCTTATTTTTCTCCAGCACTTCCCTTAACTTTTCCATCATTCACCTCATGAGCCGTAAGCCCGGATTCCCTCTTCAATGATATCCCAGAAACGTTCCACATCAATATCAATCGCCACATCAGCATTGGCCTCTCTGTGGCTGTAGCCGAAAAAGTCACAGTTGGTCCTTCCATAGCTCTGTACGCTCCTGATATCCACCTCCGTGTGCATGGGCTTTGTCACCAGAAGCTCAGGGTCCAGAATGGAAGCGATGGTCACCGGGTCGTGGAGAGGACCTCCCTCCCAGCCGAACACCTCTTTCTGGGTCTTGTTAAAATGTGCCATAAGGTCTGTAAACAGCCCTGCTGCCCTGGTGCCGACAGCTCCCATACGCTCTACGATCTGAGGATAACAGAGCACCTTTCTGGTCACGTCAAGCCCTACCATGGTGATGGGACAGCCGCTGGTAAATACCACGTGAGCGGCATCCGCATCGGCTATGATGTTAAACTCAGCCGCAGGAGTCACATTTCCCAACTGATAGCAGCCTCCCATGAGGACAATTCTCTTTATCTTCGGTATGATGCGGGGCTCCATCCTCATAGCCATGGCAATATTGGTCAAGGGGCCTGTAGGCACCAGAATAATATCCCCCTCCGATTCCATCAGGGTGCGGACCAGAAACAGCACTCCGTGTTCCGGTTCTTCCTTTCTCGTCAGCGGCTCAAAAACCGGGCCGTCAAGGCCGCTTTCCCCATGGATATCCCCTGCAAGCATCTGCTTATCCCGGATCATGGGCTGTCCGCAGCCTGCATAGACCGGGATATCAAGCCCCAGATGCTGGCAGACATGCAAAGCATTTCTTGTGGTTTTTTCAAGAGACTGGTTTCCCGCCACCACAGTGATACCCAGCACCTCGATCCCGCTGTTTTTTCCTGCCAGCAGTATATTCACCGCATCATCATGTCCCGGATCACAGTCCAGGATGACCTTTTGTTTTTCCATCGATCATTCTCCTTTTCAGACCTTTGTCAATGCGCTCTTTTTCTTATTTTCCCTGGCCAGCTTGGAAGCCATGGAAACAGCCAGTGTGACGATGGTCACCACATAAGGCATTAAAAGCACCAATTGGGACGGCACTCCATACGCCTGAAGCCTGGCTCCTATGGAATCTGTAAAACCGAATACCAGACAGCCGACTGCGGTTAAAATGGGGTGAGCGCCTCCGAAATACATGGCTGCCACGCCCATAAAACCTCTGGCATTGGTCATGTTCTCCACGAACATTTTGCTGTAGCCCAAGGATAAATGCGCTCCTGCCAGACCGCCGATCAAGCCGGAAATGGCAATGGCCCGGTACTTCATGGCGTTTACATTGATTCCCGCCGTCTGTGCGGCCATGGGAAACTGGCCTACCGCCCTCAAACGAAGCCCCCAGACTGTTTTGTAAAATACGAACCAGATCAGAATAATCAGCACAATGACAAACCACTCGGTAATACACCAGTTGTCAAAAATCTCTTTCAAAAACGGAACCTTTGCCAGGAAAGGAAGGCTGACTCTTGGGATGGCAATAATCCCCGGCTCTGAAAATGTGCCGCTCTTTCCTAAAACGCTGTTTAATAAAAACTTGGTGATTGCCAGCGCAAATAAATTGATTCCCATTCCGATGGCACATATCTCCGCTTTATAACGGATATGGCCCACTGCCATGATCATCGCCATAATCAGTCCTGCAATCATGGCAACGGCTACTCCCAGAACCCAGCTTCCGGTCAGATAACTGACTGCCACCGCTGCAAATGCGCCGGTCAGCATGATTCCTTCCGTTCCGATATTTAAAATATCCGCCTGCTGGGTGATGGCTGCACACAACGCCGCATAAATAATAGGCGTGGCAGAACGAAAGGTTGCATATATCAAGGACACACTGAAAACTTTGCTAAAATCCATAGTCCTGCCTCCTCCTATTTGCTCTTTTCCTTTTTACTTTTCTTATCCTTAAACTGAAACAGCAGCTCCATGGTCGCTACGATAATGAAAACTGCGGTTATGGTATCTACAATAGATCTGGGTACGCCGGTGCTCTGCTGCATCCCCAAGGCTCCTGATCTTAACACCGCCAGGAAGAAGGACACAAAGGGAGCAAAGATCATATTGTTTTTCACGATCAGAGAAGCCAGCATTCCGTTGGAGCCAAGGCCTGCGGCAAAGTTATTGAGGAAATAGCCGTGTACTCCCAATACCTCGATGCACCCGGCCATGCCGCCCAATGCTCCGCTCAGCATCATGGACTGAATAAATATCTTTTTCGGGCTGATTCCCACATACTCCGCATGGGCCGGATTCGTTCCCACGGTTTTTATCTTATAGCCAAAGGTGGTCTTATTTAAGACCCAGATTATAAGCACCACGGTAATGACAGCAATGAAAAGTCCTACGTTGGCGCTGCTTGGCTTCATAAACTGGAACAAATTCACCGTTACGGGCAGGGACTGGGCATTGGCCACGCCTGCACTCATGGGGCCGCTGACCAGATAAGAGGTTATGTAAAGGGCCACACTGTTCATGAGAATGGTCACGCAGACCTCGCTCACCCGGTAATAGGCCTTTAAAACGGCTGGAATCAGCGCCCACAAAGATGCCACTGCCATGGCCCCCAGAAAGCAGACCACTAAAAGGACGGGCTTTGGAAGAAAGGTCCAGTTGATTCCGATATAGGCGGCGGTAATTCCTCCCAGAAATACCTCGCCCTCCACTCCTACGTTAAACGCTCCCGCTTTTGCCGCTACGGCAAAGGCGCAGGAGGTGAGAAGGAGAGGCGTGAAGCTGGCCAAGGTAGCGCCTACCTTAAGCTTTCCGTTAAATGCTCCCTTTAGCAGGGCCATATAGGCTTCTATGGGGTTTTCTCCGATAAAGAGGATGAACAGGGCCCCGATAGCCAGTGCAAGGAGCATGGTGAGCAAAATCTTCTGTATACTTTTTACCGCTGCATTCATGTTGTGCCTCCCCTCTCCTCGGCCGGCTCAGTTCCGCCCATCATCAGCAGTCCTAAATTGTCTTCATTTGCTTCCTCCGCTTTCAGCCTTCCGGTTATCCTGCCTTCGTGCATGACCACGATCCGGTCTGAAAGGGACAGTATTTCCTCCAAATCCGCGGAGACCAGCAAAACTCCCAGGCCTTTGGATTTGACTTCCTGTAATATTTTCCGTATGGACTCAATGGCTCCGATGTCAACGCCTCTGGTGGGCTGGGATGCGACCAGCAGCTTTCCGCCGATGGAAACCTCTCTCGCGACCACCACCTTCTGCGCATTTCCGCCTGATAAGGACTGGGTGGATATCTCCGGGTCCCTGGGGCGGATGTCAAATATCTCAGACAGCTTTTTGGCGTAATCCAGGCTTTCCTTATCGTTGAGCACCATGCCCCGGCAAAATGGGGGCTCCCCCGCCTGAACGGCGATGATATTGTCCTTGATGCTCATGGCACGGTTTAAGCCTCTTGTATTGCGGTCCTCCGGGATGTGGGACAGACCGGCCTTTCTGATCTGCCTGGGGCTTAAACTTGTGATATCTTTTCCTCCTAAGAGCACGGTTCCTTTTTCCACCGGGCGCAGTCCTGTGACCGCTTCGATCAGCTCACTCTGCCCGTTTCCGTCGATTCCTGCAATGCCCACGATTTCCCCTTCACGGACATCCAAGGATACGCCGCGGATTTTGGAAATCTCCTTTTCTCCGGAGACCCATACATCCTTCACTTCCAAAACCTTTTCCCCCGGCTTTGCCTGGGCTTTTTCGATATTTAAAAATACTTCCCTTCCGATCATCATCTTTGCCAGCTCAGCCGGAGAGGTTTCTTCCTTATTTACGCTTCCAATGTAATTTCCCTGGCGCATGACGCTGATGCGGTCTGAAATTTCCATGACCTCATTTAATTTATGGGATATGAACACCAGTGATTTTCCGTCTTTTCTTAAGTTCTCCAGAATCACAAAAAGCTGTCTGGCTTCCTGAGGTGTTAAAACTGCCGTTGGCTCATCCAGGATGATCACATTGGCCCCTCTGGTCAGGGTCTTGATGATCTCCACCCTCTGAGCCTCGCCCACGGAAATCTGGTTGATCTTTTTCCCAAGCTGGATATCCATTCCGTACTGGGTGACATACTGCTCCACCATACTTCTGGCCTTGTCAAAGTCAATGGTAATTCCCCGGCTGGGCTCAAATCCCAGAATAATGTTTTCCAGAACCGTCAGTTCATTGACCAGCATGAATTCCTGATGGACCATTCCGATCCCTTTTTCAATGGCAGTTTTAGGAGTGATGGCAGGAATTTGTTCTCCATTGATCCGGATGGCTCCTCCATCAATGGGATACATGCCGTAAAGCAGCTTCATCATGGTAGACTTTCCGGCTCCGTTCTCTCCGATCAGGGAATGAATCTCGCCCTTTTTTAAAGTGAACTGGCCGTTTTTTACTGCCTGGACATTTCCGAATGACTTTACAATGTCCTTCATTTCAATCACGTATTCGCTCAAACTTTCACCCTCTTTCTTATGGCAAAACTTTCACGTGCCTCTGATTGTAAAATGGTTTGGAAACCCCATGGGCATCAGGAGCTCCAAACCATTTTCCATTCTTTCAGGCTTTGTTATTTGTTTGTGCCAAAGCCGGCATAATTTTCTACCACGATTTCTCCTGAAGTAACTTTTGCTTCCAGTTCCTGTACTTTCTCTACGATGTCCTCAGGGAACTTATCTCCTAAATGCTCTCTCATAACGCTGAAATCGGTCAGGCCCACGCCTTTTTCCTTGATGGTCAGATAGGAAGTGGTGTTTCCTTTAAAGGTGTCTTCCACAACGGACTGGATTGCCAGATAACATGCTGTGTCTACGCGCTTTAACATGGAAGTCAGTATGCTTCCTGGCTGGTCATTATCCTGGTTTAAGTCCACGCCGATGGCGTATTTTCCGGCTTCCTTGGCTCCCTCTAAGATTCCAGGGCCTGTACCGGAGGCTACGTTCATGACGATATCGGCACCCTGGTCAAACTGTGCCAGAGTCAGCTCTTTGCCCTTTAACGGGTCATTCCATGTTCCTGCAAAGGACTGAAGAACCTTTACATCCGGGTCTATGTACTTGGCACCCTGCTCATATCCAACATAGAAATCATGAAGAACCGGAATGTCCATTCCGCCTACCCAGCCAATGATCTTTTCAGGGTTAACGCCTTCAATCTCTGTCTTCTGGGTGAACATGGCTGCTGCCGCACCTGCCAGGAAAGAGCCCTGGTTCTGTGCAAAGCTGATGGATACAATGTTGTCGCCTTCTACTGTGGTGTCAATGATGGCAAACTTCACATCAGGATAGTTGGCGCAGTGTTCTTTCATGTACTCCTCAAAGTTGGAAGAAGAACAGATAACCAGATCATAGCCTTCTTCGCAGGCTGATAAGAAATTGGACTCCCATTCCTCAGCCGTGGTTCCTTCCAGATTCTTGATTTCCACCCCGAAATCTGCTGCCGCCTTCTTCGCTCCTTCGTTACAGGAGTCATTGTAGGACTTGTCCCCTAAGTTGCCGGAATACACGATGCACACTCTTTTTGCGTCAGCAGCCTTTTCCCCCGCTGCCGTCTCTGATGCTGCCGCTGTTGTTCCGCCTGCCGCTTTCTCTGTCTCTTTGGCAGTGCCTGCCCCGCCTGAGCAGCCAGCCATGGATACAACCAGCGCTGCTGCCATCAGAATGCTTAAAAACCTCTTTTTCATCAAAAAACCTCCTTTAAAAATATTATTGAAAAAGGATATCATTCTACTTTTTCCTTTAGTAAAACGTTTTTCCTTTTCGTTTAAAAATAAAACAGCCTCTTAACCTGCGTTTCTTCTAACCACATGCTACCATCCTGCAAATGAGATGTCAAGTACTTTTGCATAAAAAAATACTTTATTAAATCATTTTCCTTATTAATTTTATTAGTATTTTTCATGTTGTTCATTGACAAATATATATTTCTGTTTCATAATTAACTAAATATCATTACCTTTTTGTCAAAATCATTAAATTCATAGGGAGAAATTCACATGACCATCAAGGAAATCGCCCGGCTGGCCGGTGTTTCAATATCCACTGTATCAAAAATAGTGAACAACAAAGACAGCAACATAAGCCCCGAAACGAGAAACCGGGTCCTTAAAATTGTAAAAGACTACCACTACACCCCTTACAGCGGGGTTAAAAATAATCCGGAATCAAAGACCTTTGTCTTCGGCCTCCTTCTCAAATCCCTTCGGAAAACCGGGAAGTTTATAGACGGGGCCCTGGCCGCAGCGCAGAAAAGCGGCTACAGCATTTTAATCTATGACAGCATGGAGAACTGGGAAAATGAGCTGAAAAACATCGCTTCTCTCTGCAAAAATCACGTGGATGGCGTCATTTGGGAACCGGTAAATAAAGACAGCCTGGAAAACAGGCATTATTTTGAAGAACAGGGCATAGAGGTCTGCTGCTTTAACAGCAGGGAGGACCCCCATTCCTATTCCATTGATTTTACAGCCATGGGGTATCATGGGGCAAAAACTCTGATTCAGTACGGCCACACAAAACTGGGCTGCCTCACAAAGCGGGACAGCCTGCGGTCAGAGATGGTGCTTGACGGGTTTAAAAGATGCCTGTTCGACCACAGCATCCCTTACAGCAGTTCCATGAGCCTTCCCGTTGAGTCGCAGGACTGGTACAGCGGCATATTGACCCACACTCCTACGGGAATCGTCAGCACCCATTACGCCTCTGCTCTCACACTCATGGAACATCTATCAAAGCTCCGGTTCCACGTTCCGTCGGATTTGTCCCTTATCAGCTTAAAGGACGATGCCCGCGAAACCGTCGCCTTTCCGGGCATCTCCAGCTTTCGGATTCCCTACTACGAGTTTGGGAACTTTGTCTGCAAGCGTCTGATAGAAAAATGCGAAAAGCGGGAAGAGGAAGCCTGTGCCTTTCACGTGGACTTTTCCCTGGAAAATACCGTAAGCCTTGACTCCCCCTTTGCTTCCCATGCCAAAAAGATCGTGGTGGTGGGAAGCCTTAACATTGACGTGAACCTAAACGTGGATGAGCTTCCCCAGCCGGGACGGACCGTGAGCACCAGCAGGCATTCCGTCATTCCGGGAGGAAAAGGAGCCAATCAGGCTGTGGGAGCTGCAAAGCTTGGAAATGAAGTTTCCCTGATCGGCAGGGTGGGAAACGATTACGATTCCAGCATGATTTACACCTGCATGGAGGAAAACCGGGTGGATGCCCAGGGGGTGAAACGGGATGCCCAGGCGGAAACAGGCAAAGCTTATATCCATGTGCAAAATGACGGGGAAAGCATGATCACCATTTTAACCGGAGCCAACCAGAACTTAATGCCGGAAGATATCACCTCCTGCGAGCGGGCCTTTGAGCATTCCGGCTACTGTCTTCTCCAGACAGAGGTTCCTGAATCCGCCGTGGAAACGGCTGCCGCACTGGCAAAGAAATACGGCGCAAAAAACATCTTAAAGCCTGCTGCCATGAAAGCCATCAGCCCCTCCCTCATGAAGCTGACCGATATATTCGTTCCAAACCAAAAGGAAGCCGAGCTGCTGTGCCCGGATATTCCGGATGTGGAAGGAAAAGCCGATGAATTTATCAGGCAGGGGGCTAAAACTGTGATCATCACCCTGGGGCACTGCGGCTGTTACGTAAAGGATTCCTCTTTTCAGGGATATTTACCCGCCTCCCCCTTCCCTTCTGTGGACACCACCGGAGCCGCCGATGCGTTCATTGCAGCGCTGGCCGCTTATTTGTCCTCCGGGTATTCCATGGAAGCATCGGCCAGAATCGCAGCATATGCCGCAGGCTTTTGCGTATCGAGGCAGGGAGTGATTCCGGCTCTCATTGACCGGAATTCCCTGGAAACGTATATCAGCAGAATGGAACCAAAGCTTCTGAGCCGGTGATGATTCTGCATATCCATATGCTCCCCTTATGGGGAGCATATTCCATTTCTTCCATCCTCATCCTGTCCTTCCAAATCGAGACAATATCATGACATTTTCCTTAAGTTCTCACCCATTTCTTACGCATTCTTACGCCTTTTTTACATCGCTTGACCCTGGACTTAGTCCATGGTTTATGATCATGCCATCAGCAAAAGCGCTGAACAATCAAACAGGATTTTCTCAACCGAAAGGAGAACAAGAATGAAAAAACAGAAACTGAAATGGCTGATTCCATGTGCTGCCGCTGTTTTTACAATAGGTGCTTCCATGACATCATTTGCGGCACAGGGCTGGGCTCAGGAAAATAATACCTGGGTGTACTACGATTCCAATGGGGATTTGACAACCGATGCATGGCGCAAGTCCGGAGACCACTGGTTTTACCTGGACGAGGACGGACAGATTGTTACCAGCAGCGTGGTGGAATCCGACGGAGATTATTATTATGTAAACTCACAAGGCGCCATGGTCACCAATGAGTGGAGAGCTATTGAGTCCGATTATGACGAAGAGGATGCCCCTGATGCATACTGGTATTACTTCGGAAGCAACGGTAAAGCTTACAAAGCTCCTTCCTCCGGAAAGACCACATTTAAATCCATCAAAATCGCAAGCGGAGAAACGAAAAATTACGCTTTTGATGAAGAAGGAAAAATGCTGTTCGGATGGGTGACGGAAGCATCCACAAGACTTACAGAAGATGATGCCTGGAAAGAAGGCGTTTATTACTGCGGAGATTCCTCAGACGGAGCCCAGATTAACGGCGCCTGGAAACTCATCGAAGCAGATGATGACAACAATACGAAAGACAACTTTGAAGGGGCTTACTGGTTCTATTTTGGAACAAACGGCAAAAAACTGAAAGAAACCACCAAGACCATCAACGGCTTAAAGTACCTCTTTGATGAAAACGGCGCTGCCCAGTCAGAATGGCAGGAAGGTGATACTGCTACCTCTTCTTCCGCTAAATACTACAACCTTCCGGAACAGTCCTGGCTTGCAAAAGGCTGGTTTAAGACCGTTCCAAGCGAAGACATTGATGCGGAAGCTCATGAAGACGGTACAGAATACTGGTTCTATGCTGTGAACAGCGGAGAACTGACAAAGAGCGAGATCAAATCCATCAATGGACTGCGTTACGGCTTCAATGAAAAGGGCGAAATGCTTCACGGCCTTTATAAACTGACCTTTGAAGACGGCAGAAAAATCGCCTCTGTTGAAGAAATCGAAACAGAAAGCGATCTTCCGGGAGCCGGTGATGCCGCAGAAGTTTACTACTTCGGCAACTCTCCAAAGGAAGGCGCAATGGTTACAGGCAAGACCACTCTTGAAATTGACGGCGAGACCTATACCTACAACTTCCGCAAAGCCGGAACCAACAGAGGAGCCGGTTACAACGCCATCTACGATGACAGCATCTATGTTCAGGGCAGACTGTTAAAGGCTGACAAGGACGAGAAGTACAAAGTAGTGGAATACGACGGAAAAGAATACTTAGTCGGCACCTCCGGAAAGCTTGCTAAGAATAAGAAGAACATCAAAGACGGTGATGAGAAATATTATGTGACCAACAGCGACGGTTCTATTAAGGAATCAGGATTCGAAAAATTCAACTAAGAATTGATTGAAACAGCAAAACAGCGGTGCGCTTTCCTCAAAAGCGCGCTGCTGTTTTTTATTGGAGGTATGATTACGTTGTATTAAATGTCCGGAGGGCTGTCCGGCATTACGGAGTAAAATAAAAGTACATTTATAGGCCTGTTATTTTCTTTTGGGGCTTGACATTTTCTTCCAGAATGTATATAATTAGAATTATTCTAATTAAAATTTTACAGAGGTATTGCCATGACAAAAAACGCCGCGATGATTTTAGATATCATTCAGAATTCCGAAAGTCATTTAACCGCCGAGCAGGTATATCTACATCTGAAAAATCGTGATGCGAAGCTTGTCCTGGCAACGGTTTATAACAATCTCAACTTACTATATAAAGAAGGGCGGATCAACAAGGTGTCTATAGAAGGCTATCCTGACAGATTTGACAAGGCAACGAAACACGATCATTTAGTCTGTAAATCCTGCGGGAAACTGTCTGATATCTGCCTGAATGATTTAACAGAGCAGCTAAAAGCTCAGTTGGATGTGCCCATTTTGGACTATGACTTAAAAATACACTATATTTGCCCGGATTGCAGACGGCAGCAATCCGCTTTACGAAACCAGCCGTAAATCAGACAGGTCACACAGCAGCCGGAAATGGCTGCTTGGACAATAAAATACTATAGGAGGGTTATTTATGCGTTCAATCACGAAATTAAACATCCAGTATGCACATCGTTTCTTGAATTATGAGGGCGAAGCACAGTATCTTCACGGCCATACCGGTCTGCTCACCATCGAGGTCGAGGGTGACGTAGATGCCAGAACAGGCTTTGTATATCCGTGTAACAGCATCAAACGGATTGCCTGGGATTTTCTGAAAAACTTTGACCATGCACTGATTTTACAGGAAGAAGATCCTCTTCTGCCGGGCCTCCTCAAGACTTATGAGGAACAGGGCATCCGCAACGGTTCTGAAACCAACACCATGGTTGGTCTGCCTTTCGAAAATGATCTGGCTAAAGCTTATCCGGAATGTCGTTTGGTTGTTGTCAAGAAAGTGGCTACCTGCGAAAATTTAATTGAAGTATTTTATAGTCTTTTAAAAGATAAAGTCAACATCAAAAAGATGACTTTTGCATCCGGCGACAACTGCGCTTCTGCAGAATTCTAATTTTGAATGATGCATGAAAAGCAAGGGTGGAAACCGATACCGGTTCCTGCCCTTGCTTTTTTGTATTCGTTTTTCTGGAAACTCTTTACTCTTTTTATTTCCTATTATCTTCTAATATTTTCCCAAGTCCATACTGCTGGTCCGGATTTGCTTCTTTACATCTGCATGGAGCAAAATCCCTTTCTCTTCGGGCACACCATCTGCTTCATCATAAGAATTTCCTTTTCCTTCCCACAGCTTAAATCTTCCGACTTCCTGCTGCAGTATATCAGCCTGTGCCGACATTTCTTCACTTGTGGCAGAATTTTCCTCTGCGGTGGCGGCATTCGTCTGTACCACTGCGGATATTTGGGAAAGCCCTTCCTTAATCTGATCAATCTCTCCGGTCTGCCTCTCGATCGACTGCTCAATCGCTCCAAAGCTTTCCGTCACCTCGTGAGCAACGCTGCCTATCTCTCTGAGTATCTGCGCCGTCTGATTTGCGATTTTCGTTCCCCGTTCAACCGTGGTAACGGAATTTCCAATGAGTTCTCCCGTCTGCCGGGCCGCTTCGCTCGACTTGGCAGCCAGACTCCGTACCTCATCAGCCACAACCGCAAAGCCTTTTCCGGCGGCCCCTGCACGTGCCGCTTCAATGGTAGCATTCAGGGCCAGAATATTGGTCTGGAATGCAATATCTTCAATTACTTTGGTGATATTTGCGATCTCTCCGGATGCAGAACCCACATCCTCCATGGCCTGGGTAAGCTGTTCCATATGCCTGTTCCCCTCTTTTGCGCTTTCATCCGACTGCCTTATGGATTTAGCCGCAGACTTAACCATGTCCGAGCTCCCATACGCCTGCTGTGCGATATGATCTACGGAAGCAGCCAGTCCCTCGATGGAAGCCGCCTGCTCGGTGGCTCCGCTTGCCAGCCCCTGGGCCCCGCAGGAAACCTGGTCGGAACCTGCTGCCACTTGGTCCGCTGCCGTATTGATATTGCGCAGCGTATCGCTGAGCTGATTTCGCATGGCCCGAAGGGAATCCATCAAAGGCCGGTAATCGCCCACGTAATAATTCTCCGCCTGGGTATCCACCGAAAAGTTTCCGTCAGCGAAGGCACCAAGGCCCATGGAGAGATCACTTATAATGGTTTTCAGCGTGTTGGACATCCTTCCCGAAGCCTCGGACAGCACACCGATTTCATCCTTTGAAGCGGTATCAATCTCCACATCCAGGTTACCCTGGGACAAATGGCTCATGGCTTTTACCACCGCTCCGATCCGTATGGACAGATTGCGGGCGATGAGGATTCCAACCAGCACTGCCGTCAATACACCAACCACGATGCAGATGACCATGATAATTTCAGCGATTTTTACCAACCGGTCATTTGCGACAATCTGATTTTCAGCATACGCATTGTTATACTCGATGAGGGCCTCGATTCCATTGTCCACCTCCACGCGGTAGGGTGCCACATCATCGTTTAAAAAGGCATAGGCTTCTGCCCTGCGCCCCGTATCCATTGCCAGACCGTTTACCAGTTCGCCGCGTTTTTCGCGGTAGGCTTCCAGCTCCCGCTCCAGTTCGCCTATCAAGGCCGCTTCTTTTTCAACTTCCGAAATATCGTACTTTATCAGTATTTCTTTGTAGCCCGTCACCGCTTCCTTTATAACATCTTCAATGAGAACCAGTTCATCCTGAATTTTCTTCTTTTCTTCCTGTGAGTCCGCCAGCAGAAGTTTATAAAGGTTGGCACGAATCCTCTGGTTGGCTGTACTGATTTCCTGGAGGTATTCCAGCGCTGCAGACGTGTCCTGATACGCAACCCGATAAGACGCTTCCACCCTTTCCATTCCGATGATTCCAACTCCTCCGATGATCCCGGCAATCACTGCCACGATCAAAAATCCTCCAATAATCTTCATACCTATCTTCAAGTTTTCAAACCAGTTTTTCATCATTCGAATCCTCCCAATTCCATCAAATAATTTTCTGCCAGAGTCACTCCTGCAGATTTACTTCCACCAGCTCATCGCCGTTTAATACCTTTTTGCAGTCCAGCAGCAGCGTGATTCTTCCTTCTGTTTTACCGATGCCTTTGATATAGCCATGGTCCCCTTTTTTTAAATCCGGCAAAGGGGAAATTTCCTCATCCTGTATCGTAAGAACCTCGTCTACACGGTCTACAATCAGGCCTATGGAAAAGTCATCTGTATTAAGCACTATAATACAGGTTCTCTCATCATAAGCCTTTTCTTCCCTTCCAAAGCGCTTCCGGACATCCATAATGGGAATGATCTTTCCTCTCAGATTCATAATTCCCTTCATATATTCCGGCATTTCCGGCACCTGTGTGATCGGTTTCATTCCAATGATTTCCGTAACATACCGGATATCCATGCCATACAAATCCCTTTCTCCAAGAGAAAAGGTTAAGTATTTTCCCTGCAATGTATCCTCCTGTTCAGATGTTTTTTCTAACTCCAGTTCCTGCATTTTTTCATACCTCCTTCTATTTCAACTGCTTATGCCCGCAATGCCTGATATACTGCCCCCTACAGAAATCGCAGGAGCACAAATCAGCCGTCTTACGGGCAAAGCAGCACCTCTTTCTCCATACCTCCGATGATATCAGAATAATTCTTCAAAAATGTCTCCGCCAAATTCCCATCAAAGTGCTTTCCTTTTTGCGATTCAATATATTCCAGTGCTTCCTCACACGTAGATGCTTCTTTATAAATTCGCTTATGGCACATCGCATCGTACACATCAATGATTGCAATCATTCTTCCCACCAAAGGAATCTCTTCCCCCTTTAAGTTCCTGGGATACCCCGTTCCATTATACCGTTCATGATGGGTCAGGGAGATTTCCGCGGCCAGCTTCATAATCTCCAGATTGGACTTTGATAAAACGTCACATCCGATTATCGTATGCTGCTTCATAATTTCAAATTCTTCTATGGTAAGTCTTCCGGGCTTTTTCAAAATGGTATCCGGAATCCCAATCTTCCCGATGTCATGCAGCACGCTTGCAAGCTTGATTTTTTCACACTCGCTATGAGGATATCCTATTATTTTTGCAAAATTATACATCATAACAGATACCCTTTCCACGTGTCCGCCCGTTTCCTCAAAATGCTTCTCTCCAAGTTCTCCCAGGGAGAATATGATTTCCTTCTGGGCATTGAAAATCATATTATTCAACAGATAATTATCCAGGGCCACGGAGTAGTTGGATAAGAAAAACTTTATTAATTCAAAATCGTATAAATCCTTTTCCCCTTCAATAAATATGTAATTATCCTTGACCCCAGCGGCATTATTGCGTATTACAAACCCATCTCCCACATAAGCCACCGGCTCATCTTTATTCTCTTCCTTTGTCATCCAGCTATAAATATCTTCTAATTCCTCTATCTTCCTAATATCTCTGCCAATGTGGGAGACATAGTTTCCCGTAGCAGCAACGATCACCGGTACGCTGCTCTGCTCCATCGTCACAAAGCCGTTGTTCTTCTCTTCCGCAAAATGATCCCTGATATACAGCATCCCTTCCGTCTCATGGTAAAAACCGGACAGATGATTCAAAATGCTGGTCAAAAAATCAGACAGGGTATTATGGGTAAACATATTGGCACTCGTCTCTATGATCTTTTCCAGTCCCTTGCGATAGCTCTCAATCTTCATAATATCGCGGTAATTTCGCAGCGCAGTAATGACAGTCGTCTTCAGTCTGCTGACAGTAAGGTCTGTTTTCAGACAATAATCATTAATATCGTATTCTCTGATCACCTGTTCTTCCGGGGCTTCTCCCGGCTGTCCTGTCCTGAGGACGATACGGGTCTTCCTGTTTTTTAAGGTATACCGCAGATAATCAATAATCTCCAGACCCGTATCATTTTTCTCCATAACCACATCCTGAAACAGCACTGCAATATCCGGATGCTCTTCAAATATCCTCACGGTTTCTTCCTTATTACGGGCATAGAAAAACTCCAGTCTATGATGTTCAAATAAAAAATCCCGCAATATCATTTTTGTAATGTGATATACTTCCGATTCGTCATCGGATATTAATATCTTATAACTCCCAGATTCCTGTCCCTGGCTTACGGGGTCTTCCTTTAGAAAGTCATACTCCAATTCAATCTCATTCCAGTCTTTCCTCATCTTCGTTTTCCTCCGTAACAATCGGTACTTTTATATAGAATACAACGCCGCTTCCCAAGGCGCTTTCGCAGGTTATTTTACCTCCCAGCTGTGCCGTTACAATGTTGTATATAATGCTGAGTCCCAGGCCGCTGCCTCCTCCGCTTCTGTTTGTTGTAAAAAACGGATCAAAAACTTTATCCATATTCTCAGCCGGAATTCCCCGGCCATTATCCGAATAACGCAAAATCATTTCTTTTTCCAAGGTATGAACCGTGATCTTAATCACTCCTTCCCTATCCCCAAATGCATGGATCAGGGAATTCATAATAAGATTGGTGAGAATCTGAGAATAAGCACCGGGATAACTGTATATTTTCCGCTTTTCCGCACATTCGATTATAAATTGCACCCCTCTGTTCTTATAAGCATGTTTTAAGTTGATCAGCAGGGTATTTAAAAAATCCTCCATATAAAAACCGACTTTTTCTTCGATGCTTTGATTTACCGCCATCTGTTTAAAGTTCTTGACCAGATCGGCAGCCTTTCTTAAATTATTATTTAAGATAAAAGAAGTTTCAGTCATGCTGTCCATGTATTTCATGAATTCAGATTTCGTCATCTGGCCATTCTGCAGCAGTTCATTTCCGTGATGATTCATATTCTCCATAAAGGAAGCGGCAGATACTGCCACGCCTAACGGTGTGTTGATTTCATGGGCAACACCGGATACCAGGCTCCCCAAAGACGCCATCTTCTCCATCTCCATGATTTCCTTCATGGCCTGGCTGAGTTCAGAGGTCTTTTCTGTCACAAGCTCTTCCAGCCTCTTTTTTTCCCTCTCATGAAGCTGTTTTATTTCTTTTTGCATTTTATCTAATTCAGTAATATCCGTTGTGCTACCAAGAATGCGAAGCAGCTCTCCCTCGGAGTTTAAAAGGGGAATGAAGTTGATGATGTAGACGTGGCGTTCTCCCTCCACATCCATGAACGTATAGGGAAAACTGATACATTCCTTTTCCTCCTTTATTTTCAGGAACATATGATCAAAATAATGGATGTCTTCTTCCTTGGCAAAAGCACTGCTAAAGTGTTTCCCTTTAAAGTGTTCTCTGCCCCGTCCCTTCATTTTCTCAAATACACGGTTGACTGAGAGAATATCTCCTTCCGGGGATAAGCTGAAAATCAAGTTATTGATATTTTCGATCAATGTACTGTATTCTTCTTCATTGTGCTTTATCCTCTCCACTGATTCTTTGAGTTTATCCGACATCTTATTAAAAGCGTTCATAAACTCAGCCGTTTCCTTGATCCACATCCTCTTTCCGGAAATATGGATGCCGTATTGTCCCTTGGATATCTCAGAAGCCGCAAGAACACCTTTTGATATGGGGCTGATAAAGGAACTGACCAGGATAAAACCGATGATACAGCCTAAAACAGTGATCCAAAATCCGAAAGCAATCAGAAAGTTCTGTTTGGCCTTCATATTTCCCATGAGTTCGGTTTCCGGCAAAAGAATTACCACCCTCCAATTGAGCCCTACAAGCTCCTTCATCTGGGATATGTATAAAAAGTTTTTTTCTTTTTCAATGTCGACATGTATCATTGTGTCCGGGAGCTCCCCCAGACCCTGTAAGTATCCGGCGCTTTCCCTGATCGGAAGCAGACTGCTTTCCAAAGCATTGACAAGCAGTTCCTCTTCCTGTCCGCCTTTTTTCGCCGTCTCCTCTTCCTCCCTTGACTGCACAATCAGATTCCAATCCTTGTCCACGATATAGATGAGCCCGTTGCTGCCTTCTAACTGCTTTGCCAGAAATCCATTTAATCCTGACATAGAAATATCATAACAAATCACACCTTGAAAGACATTTGCTCTATCATAGATGCGGGCCAATGCGGAAATCGTTGCCTGCTGCTTTTCATCAAAATTGACATAGACATCGGACCACTTTGCCTCCTGGGAGGATTTCGCCTGCCTGTACCACGGGCGGATTCTGGGGTCATAATCATCAAAATCCGCCAGAATCCCGGAGTCCGTCTCTTCTCCTTTATAGATAACAAGTTTTTCTTCCGTGCGTTCATCCTGCAGCATGAGATTATACGTATTGTCTGAATTCAAACGGATTCCCGAAAAGCGGCCCTCTTCATCCCCATAGGATATGGTAGCAATCTGAGGCAGGGAGAAGTCAAACGTGTTATAGAGGCTCTTTTGATATCGCTGTATTTCGTCCATATTCTCTGCTTTATAAAGTTCCTGGCCGGCAATATAATCAGCAGAGACTTCCGCAAGCCTGTAAGGCTCAAAAAGAAAAGCTTCCAGCCGGTCCTTTGTCAAAGTGCTCATAGCCTGGGCAATTCTTTCACTGTGCTTTTGGGCAAGACGTTCATAATCGTAATTCCACAGAATCGCAAAGGTGCTGACTACTATTAAAACAATCACCGTAAAAGGTATTACCACCGCCTGCCTAAGCCCTATCCTTCGTTTCATCATGGCTCCTGTCCGATCACTAATTTTTTATATTCGTTAACGGGTTTCGTCCCTTTTCACCTGCTTTAACAATCCATTGCTGACCTCATCTGCGATGTCAACGGATTCATTCATTCGTACCAGCCTGGAATACTGGCCTTCAATCGTTGCCAGAACTTCTTCGGTTGCCGCCGAATGTTCCGTGGAAATGCTCGCAATGTTTTCGATGTCAATTCCGATTTCCTTAAAATCTCCGCTGATGTTTTGAATCAATCCGATTTCCTCTGAAAGCCGGCTGTTGGTTTCTTCAAATACCGCCTTAATCTCCCTGTATTGGCTCACTACCTCCTTGATGGAACAGACGCCTTCCCTGGCAGCCTGATGCCCCTGTTCCACAATTCCTGCCACTTCTCTCGTCTTATCGGATACACCTCTGATAATCTTTTTTATGTCGTCTGAGGCCGCCTCACTCTGTTTTGCCAGATTCCTTATTTCGGATGCAACTACAGCAAATCCCTTTCCTGCTTCTCCCGCTCTTGCGCTTTCAATGGAGGCATTTAAAGACAAAAGATTGGTATGGGAGGAGATGTCCTGAATGACCGCCAGAAACTTCCGAATTACTTCCATCTGGTCTTCCAATTCTCTTACGGTTATTAACGCGGCCTGTATGGCCTGGTCAATGATCTCCATCTTTCCATCCATATCCGTCACTTTTATCCTGCCGGCCTCCACATTGCCGGCCATATCCTGAGCCTTCTGCGATAATTCTTCGGAAATTTCACTGGTCTTTTGAACATCTCCTGTAATGCGTGCAATCTTCTCATGGATATCATTGACGCTTTCCGTCTGTTCCTGCACGCCTGATGTAATATCCGTCATGGCGGCGGTAAGCTGATTGGCGGATTCCTTGGTTGAACGGATATTTCCTGTTATTTCTGACATAAGGCCGTTCATCTGAACCGTACTTTCCTCAATGGTATGAAAGGTTCCTTCCAACTGTTCCAGGGCCGAAGAAGCCGTTTTTTCTTTTTCAATGGCTGCCGCCAGAATATGCCCTCCCCACTTTGCGGAAAAATACAGAATCAGCATGGCACCGTTTATCATGATAAACAGGCTGATCACCATACTCCACGGGTCCTGCATGTCTCCCACCAGTTTTCCGGTATCATAAACAGCCACGGAAAAATAAAGCAAATTCAACACCCCTGCATATACCATCAACAGCCGATGATTAAAGTACAGCGCTGTCATGGTGATGCATATGAAAATCATATAATGTTTTACCAGGGTGTTTCCTTCCATGTAGAACAGGACCATAAGGGCAATTGAAGGCAGCAGCCCGAAAGAAAGCGCTTTGACCATATCCTTTAATGGCAGTGCAAATATAAGAATCAGAATAATGATAATCGGTAAGCTGGACTTAAAATTTCTAAAAGCTTTCCCGTAATCTCCCAGCAGAACT
>NZ_JASGFH010000011.1:0-150469 GCF_047605665.1 Lacrimispora sp.
GATATATTCTGTTCCCTACATGATGGACATTCTGATGCTTTGGGTCAATGACAGCTACTTAAAGGAGGCGGGGGTTGAGGATGTGAGCACCCCGGAGCGCCTGCGCCATTTTTTGTCCTATGATTTTGGAGAGGGACGCTATGCCTATGGAGGGGCATGGGAAAAGACATATGTTTACAACGAAATAGGGGAATTTATTAACTTATTCGGCGGGGATTACTACGATTGGAGCAACCCGAAAACGAGAGAAGCCATGGAGTTTTTAAAAAGCTGTGTGGAAAAGGGCTATTCCCCCATGGAGCAGCTGCTGGACCAATATGAGCAGACGGGGGAGAAATTTGTGGACGGGAAGTATGGGCTCGTATTCTTATACAGCGGCACCATGAATACTTTTGCGGACGCAGGAGTCTATGGAAAGGACCGGATTCATCTGACACCCCTTCCCGCCCTGGGGGGCCGCACCACATACGTTGCTACGTGGCAATACGTGCTGAACAAGGCCTCCCATCATAAGGATGCGGCACGAAGGTTTCTGGCCTATGCGGCCAGCCCGGAGGGGAGCAAAAGCTATGCGGAAAAGATGAAACGCATGCCTGCAAGAGAAGATGTAATCTGGGAAGAAAATTTTGACTTCCCGGGATACGAGGAAATGCGGAATTATTTAAGGTCAGCCAGCCTGCAGGCAAGGCCGATCCCTAAAAATCCGATGCAATATATTTCTGATCTGGGCACTCTGTTTCAGCGGTATGTCACCGGAGAAATGGAGCTGGAGGAGTTCTGCCAAAGGATGCAGCAGATGGTGGATGAGAATATGGGAGATGTGAAAGCGGAAAGCGCGGATAAAGAAGCGGCAAATAAGAAGCAGTAAATTAAGGAAGAAAGGGTGTAATGTTATGTCAGAATTATTTAAAAATGTTGATTGTATAGAACTATATGTTTCTGATTTGGATGACGGAATTAAATACTACTGCAACAGCATGGGATTGAAGCTATTGTGGCGGGCTGAAACCTCCGCTGGTCTGGGAATGGAAAACGATGTGGCAGAAATCGTTATACAAACAGACAGGAAAAACATGAATGTTGATTTTAAGGTAGAGTCAGTCGTTGATTCAATTGAAAGGATTAGGGATGCAGGCGGAAAGATAATTTATGGCCCGTTTGATATACCCATTGGAAAGTGTGCGGTAATACAGGATAAATGGGAAAATGAATATGTTATTTTAGATATGACCAAGGGAAAATATGTAACAGACGAATCAGGGAATGTTGTTGGCGTAAGCAAAAATCAATAGCCGGCATGGCAGCCGCCGGACAGCAGAGAGAAAAACAGCACAGAGCACAGCCGGTAATGACTGTGCTCTGTGCTGTTTTTAAATCCATTCATGAGACACCGGGGACTCGAACCCCGGACAACTTGATTAAAAGTCAAGTGCTCTACCACCTGAGCTAGTATCCCATACTGGGCTAGTTGGATTTGAACCAACGAATGCAGGAGTCAAAGTCCTGTGCCTTACCGCTTGGCGATAGCCCAATAAAAAATCCTGATAAAAAAAAATTCCCTAAAAGGGAAAGGTGAGTACAGGGATTCGAACCCTGGGCCTCCAGAGCCACAATCTGGCGCGATAACCAACTTCGCCATACCCACCATAATTTCACACCCTTGGTCTGAGATGTGAAATGAGCCTGAAGGGATTCGAACCCCCGACCCACGGCTTAGAAGGCCGTTGCTCTATCCAACTGAGCTACAGACTCAAGAGCGGGTGATGGGAATCGAACCCACGTATCTAGCTTGGAAGGCTAGTGTTCTACCATTGAACTACACCCGCGCGGAATGTCGAGAGAAATGATTATTAAATAATATTTTCTCAATCGGGGTGACAGGATTCGAACCTGCGACCCCCTGGTCCCAAACCAGGTACTCTAGCCAAACTGAGCCACACCCCGATGAATTGCTTTTCCGCAACGCAAGAGTTATTATATATGATGGATATAGTTTTGTCAACATTATTTTTAGAAAAAATTTCAAGGTTTCTTTCATGGCCTGTTTAAGCCGTTTTATGGGAGGATTAAGCCCTTGAAATGGAGGAACCGGCAGGCCATCAAAGATGTTCCTGCCGGTTTGAGTATGAAAAATAAAAAGTCAATATTAAAAGGGGGGAGTTCCTTACAAGACTTAGTATACGGGAAATTTGTGACGTAAGTTTGACCAGCCCATAAATAATTCATAAATAAAGTAAAAGAATTATGAGGAATTCGGGAAAGATATGGCTCTTTAAAAATTTGATGTGCTATAATGAAAAAACGGATATGACACAGTACAGCAAAACTCAGGAAGAAAGAAGGAATGGAATATGAAATTCTGGGAAACGTGTGAAACAGATATAGGAACACTTACCATAGTATGCAGTGAGGAAGAGCTCTTGGCTGTTGACTTCGGCGCGAGCGAGCCTTTGGACGGGGTCAGAAGGCATACGGAGCTGACGGAGAGGACAGTCGGGCAGTTAAAGGAATATTTCTTAGGAAAGAGACAGGAATTTGACCTTCCCTTAAAACCTGCGGGAACGGAATTTCAAAGAAAGGTATGGGAGGCTTTACGGGCCATTCCCTACGGACAGACCAGAACCTATGGAGAGATTGCGGCATCAATCGGAAATCCCAAGGCATGCCGGGCCGTTGGGATGGCGAATAACCGGAATCCCATTCCCATTATTATCCCCTGCCACAGAGTCATCGGGGCAGGAGGCAGTCTGGTAGGCTATGGCGGAGGCCTTGATAAAAAGGTAAAACTGCTTGAGCTGGAGCAGTCCGGACACGCCTGATTTAATTATTAAGAATTTTTAATGTTTCTTTCAGTTCCTTTAATCCCCTATACATTTCGATTCCAGAATGATATAATCCTCATCGTTACCAGAAATGAATGGCATAAGGAGGAATGGTTTATATGAGAAAAAACAAATTATTGGCAGCAGTGGTTGTTTCGATGGCAGTCATGATGGCGGCATCAGCCTGTGGCTCCAAAGATAATACAAAAGCAGGAACAGAGACAGAGACCTCTACAGAGGCAGGTTCCCAGGGTACAGCCAAAGGGTCTGAGGAAGAGACAGGAACAGAGGTTAGCGGAGAAGAGTCTGAGGGAGAAGACGCAGAGGCTTCTGCAACAGAGGCACCGAAGGGCGCGCCGGAAGCAGGCAGTTTAGATGCAGGCGTATTCACCTCCAAGTCAGGAAAATACCAGATCACACCGCCTCAGGGCTGGATCATTAATGAAGAAAGTGATGAGAATCTGGCAGTCTTTATCTCTCCTAACGACAGTGACTTCCTGGAGGTCACTTATGTGGAAGGCGACGATGCGGGAGATGCCCGTGAAGTTTATCCGGATACCATGGAAGAATATAAAGCGCAGATCAGCCGCGGAGAAGATATGGAGTTTGTCCGTTACAATGTGGAAAACGGCAGCGACGGAAGCCAGACCTTCCGTTATGCTATCCGCTATAAGACTCCTGATGACGGAGTCCGCTATTACGCCATCTCCGGTTCCTATGATGCAGCAGCCAAGAAGTACATCAGCGCAGCAGGAACCATTGAGTCCGAAGGCAGCGACGTAGAGAATCAGATTGAAGCAGCACTTGATTCCTTAAAATTGAAATAAGAAAAGAAAGCCCCTGAAGTTATGGAAACTGGTTTGGTTTCCTGGCTTCAGGGGCTTTTTTTACAGTCTTACCATGACTCCGTTTAAAAGTCCCACATCCTCTTCCTGATGGGTGCTCACAATGACCAGCTTCCCGGCAGACCGGTTTCGCATATACCGGATTACTGAGCCCTTGGTGGTTTCATCGAGGCCGGTAAAGGGTTCATCCATCAGCACCATGTCTGAAGGGGCAGATAAGGCCCTTACAATGGCCACACGGCGCTTCATGCCGCCGCTTAAGGTGGATACGGGCCGGGAAAGAGATTCCTCAGGAAGCAGGCTTAAAAGCTCTTCATAGGCCCCTTTCCGGTTCCGGGAAACAGAGCCGGGTAAAACCATGGCCACGTTGTCCACCGGGCTGAAGGCTTCGCACAGACGGTCCTCCTGGAATACGGCGGAGGCCCTTATACCCTTCAGACCTTCTATGATGCCGGAATCAGCTTCCTCAAGCCCCAGGAGAATCCGCAGGAACGTGGTTTTTCCTGAACCGGAGGGGCCCATAAGGCAGTGGATGGGGCCTGAGGGAAGGGTGAGACTTACCTGGTTTAACACTTCGAGATTTCCAAAGGACTTTGACAGCCCTTTTATCTTAAGCTCCATCCGTCAGACCTCCTTTCTTTTACGGCGTTCCGGCTCCGGGACAGCCAGTCCCAAAAGCCAAAGCACAAATTTTTCAAGAAATGCACTGATTACGATGATCACCAGAGTCCAGGCAAATAAATCCCCGGTACTCAAGTAAATTTTAGCCATATACAGTTTTTCTCCGATGGAATAGCCCGGCACTCCGATGACCTCTGCCGCGACGCCGGATTTCCAGCCCATGCCCAGTGCCGCCCGGCAGCCGCTGATGAGATAGGGTAAGAGAGCGGGGCGGTAGATGAAGAAGAGCTTTTTCCCGGCGGACATGTGAAAGACATTTGCCATTTCAAGGAGTCTGGGATCGGTGCTCATAAACCCTGCCCTGGTATTGATGTAGATCATGGGAAATACCACCAGGAAGGAGATGAAAACCGACAGGTTTTCAGAGCCGGTCCAGATCAGGGCCAGGATGACGAAGGAAGCCACAGGAACCGATTTCATTAAGGATACAGGCGGCTCCAGAAGGTCCTTGAAAAAAGGAAAACGGCAGGAGAGGCCTCCTGCCAGGATTGCTGAGGAAAAAGCCAGGAAAAATCCCAGGCTGATCTTTCCGAAAGAGAGAAATATGGTTTTCCAAAAGCCCGGCATGGCCGCCTGGGTCCATAAGGACTGACCCACCTCCAAGGGGCCCACCAGTATAATGCTGTTGTGCACAGCCAGACTGGCTGCCTGCCATACGATGAGCCAGAAAAGGATGATGACGGCCTTTTTAAAAGGCCGGGCTGTCAGTTTTATCATGGAAGTTTCCTCTTTCTAAATGCGTTTTTATCTGAATTACGGCAGATAATAGAAATCATCAGCCGGAAGTGCTCCTCCCACGGAAGCCGGGTCCATATCGAAGAGAACCTTTAAGTATCCGCTCAACAGGGATTTCATTTCCTCCCCGTCGATGTAGGTGATGCTGCAGTAAGGAATGGCTTTTTCCGCAATGGGGGCCTTTTCAATGATTCCGGCGGCAGCTACCAGGGCGGCGGCTTCGGCTACATTGGAATTGGCATACTGGGCGGAAGCGCTGTGTTCGGCCATAAAGGTTTCAACGGCCTCTTTTTGCTCCTTTAAGACGTCATTGCGGCAGACGGTCACTCCTGTCACCAGGCTTCCGCTGTCTTTGGCTCCGGCGGCATCCCATTCCTTTGTCAGGTCCAGAACGATTTTCAGCCCGTCATTCTGAGCCAGTGCAGCCGTCACAAATGGCTGGGGAAGGATGCCCACGGCGTCCGGTTTTTCTTTTAAAATGGCAGCCACTTCAGCCGCCTCTGATTTATATTCCAGGGTGACATCACTCTCGGTCAGTCCATTGGCCTTTAGCACATGGCGGAAGGCGTAATCCGGTGTGGCTCCTTTTCCGGTTAAATATACGGTCTTTCCCTTTAAATCTCCTGTGGTTTTAATGGTGTCGTCGGAGGACACTCCGTAAAGCACGCCCAGGGTGTTGATGTCAATGACGGTGATTGCCTGATTGGTCTTGCTGTAGATGATGGAAGCCATGTTTGCAGGCACCAGTGCGATGTCCAGCTCACCGGATGCAATTTTTCCCAAGAGTTCATCGGCAGCGGTCACCATGGTGAATTCATAAGAGCCTTTTGCTTCGCCCTTTTCAGACTTGTCCATTAATTCCACAAGGCCCATGGAAGTAGGCCCTTTTAAAGAACCGACTCTCAAGGCTTTGGCTTCTGGAGCCTCTTCTGCCTTGGAAGCTTCTGAAGAAATTTCTGCCGTTGTTACGGGAGCAGAGGTTTCTGTTTCAGCAGAAGCTGCCGTAGTTTCAGCCCCTCCTTTGGCACAGCCGGTTAAAACGGCGGCTGTCATGGCAAGAGCCGTTAATACGGATAATATTTTTTTCATAATTCTCCTCACTTTCTGTCCTTGCGAACAGCCTCAGTATACCATTATTTCCCTGTAATTGTCAAAATATAGATACAGATATGGCCGCAAATGTGGTATACTGAAAACATCTGTATCAGAATCATTTATATATAATTTGAGAAGGGAGAAAAACGGCATATGAATGAGGTATATGCAAAGCTGGAAAACTGCTTGAAAAGTGTAAGGGAAAAGACTGATTTCATCCCGGAAGTGGCTTTGATTCTCGGTTCCGGCCTTGGGGAGTATGCAGAGGAAATTGAAGTGTCTGCTTCCATTGAGTACAAGGATATCGAAGGATTTCCGGTTTCAACGGTTGCCGGGCACAAGGGCAGATTTGTGTTCGGATATGTGAATCACGTTCCGGTGGTGATCATGCAGGGGAGGGTCCACTATTATGAGGGATATCCCATGACAGATGTGGTGCTTCCTGCCAGGCTTATGGGTCTTATGGGGGCTAAGACCCTGTTTTTGACCAATGCGGCAGGAGGGGTCAATAAGGACTTTGATCCGGGAGACTTCATGGTGATCCGGGATCACATCTCCACCTTTGTTCCGTCTCCGCTTTTAGGGACAAACATAGAGGAGCTGGGGCCCAGATTTCCTGATATGAGCCAGGTTTACAGCAGGAGGCTGCAGCAGATCATTAAAAACGCTGCAAAGGAAGAGGGAATCGGTCTCAGGGAAGGCGTTTACATGCAGCTGACAGGGCCTGCTTATGAGTCTCCGTCAGAGGTTTCCATGTGCCGCATTTTAGGGGCAGATGCAGTGGGCATGAGCACGGCCTGCGAAGCGCTTGCAGCAAGACATATGGGCATGGAGGTGTGCGGAATTTCCTGCATCACAAACATGGCCTGCGGTATTTTAGACCAGCCCTTAAGCCATACAGAGGTACAGGAAACGGCGGACAGGGTCGCACCACAGTTTAAACGATTAATTACGGCTTCCATCACAGGATTTGCCGGAAAATAAAAGGAGGATATTTCTTATGGAACGGATGCTGACAGAACGGATACTGGCTGCGTCAGGGGCAAAAAAAGCATCTCTGGTGTTAAAAAATGCAAAGGTGGTCAATGTGTTTACGGCAGAACTGGAAACAGGGGACATTGCCATTGAAGACGGCTATATTGTGGGAATAGGGGATTATGAAGGACAGACAGAGATCGAGCTGGGGGGCCAGATCGTCTGCCCTGGACTGATTGACGGGCACATTCATTTGGAAAGTTCTATGGTGGCTCCTGGGGAGTTTGAAAAGGCCGTTGTGCCTCACGGAACCCAGGCAGTCATTACAGACCCTCATGAGATCGCCAATGTGGCGGGAACGGAAGGAATCCGCTTTATGATGGAACGGACCAAGGGACTCACCCTTGACGTGTATTTTATGCTTCCTTCCTGCGTGCCTGCCACAGGACTTGATGAATCGGGAGCCATATTAAATGCAGAGGCCCTGTCTCCCCTCTATGACGAGGAGCGGGTGCTGGGACTGGCGGAGCTGATGAACTCCTACGGAACCGTAAGGGCTGACGGAGCAATCCTTGACAAGGTGGAGGATGCCAGAAAGAAAAAGATGCTGGTTGACGGCCATGCGCCGGGGCTCTTTGGCAGAGAGTTAAACGCTTATGTGGCTGCCGGAGTGCAGTCTGACCACGAATGCAGCGATGCAGGAGAGGCCATAGAAAAGATCAGAAGGGGCCAGTGGGTCATGATCCGGGAGGGCACTGCGGCCAGAAACTTGGAAGCCCTGCTTCCCTTGTTTAAAGAGCCTTATTACCGCCGCTGCATGCTGGTGACGGATGATAAGCATCCCGGTGATTTGACCAGGCTGGGCCATTTGGATTACATTATCAGGCGGGCCGTGAGTCTGGGGGCTGACCCCATTCACGCAGTCCTTATGGGCTCCTTCCACGCTGCCCAGTACTTCGGACTTTCTGAGGTGGGAGCAATCGCACCGGGATATAAGGCAAATCTTTTAGTGGTTTCTGATTTGGAGAGCTTTGAAGTCAGACAGGTTTATAAAAACGGAAAGCTGGTTGCGGAAAACGGCGCGATGAAGGAAGAAATCCTGGCAGCGGAGAGGCGGAGCGTGGAAACGCCTGCCAGAGTGGGGGACTCTTTCCGGTTAAAGGAAATCAGCCCTGAGGACTTACGCGTGGAGAAAAAGGGCGATACCATCCGGGTTCTCTGCCTGACTCCGGGAGAGCTGACCACCACAGAGCTTTTGGCTCCCTGGACAGAGCAGGAAGGGACTGCCCCCGGTGTCAATGTGGAACAGGACATCGTGAAGATGGCGGTGCTGGAGCGCCACCACAATACAGGCCATATGGGTCTGGGCTTTTTAGGCGGTTACGGATTAAAGCGGGGAGCAGTTGCCACCAGCATTGCCCATGACTCCCACAACCTGATTTTGGCGGGAACCAATGACGCGGATATGGCTCTGGCCGGAAACACTGTGAGAAAGAACCGGGGCGGTCTGGCCATTGTGGCTGACGGAAAGGTCTTAGGAGAGCTTCCTCTGCCCATTGCCGGGCTTATGAGCGAGGAGCCGGCCTGGTGGGTGGATGAAAAGCTGGAGGAGTTAAAATCCCATGCAAGGGACCTTGGAATCGGAGAGAGCATCGATCCCTTTATGACTCTTGCCTTTGCCAGCCTTCCTGTCATTCCCAAGCTGCGTCTCAACACCTACGGACTGATCAATGTGGAGGAGCAGAGGATTGAGGATGTGATGATCACCTGTACTCCAAAAAATACAGGTAATCGATAAAAATATATTGATAAAGATATAACAATGTGCGATAATTGCCCCAAGGGATTACGGAAAGAGTCGGATGTAATTCGGAGGGAGAATATTTATGAAAGTAACGATCTGCATTGGAAGTGCGTGTCATTTAAGGGGGTCCAGGGAAATTATCACCCAGCTTCAAAGCCTCGTAAAGGAGAACCGTCTTGAAGGCCGGGTGGATTTAAACGGGGCATTTTGCAGCGGCAACTGCGTAAACGGTGTCTGTGTTACCCTGGATGAGACGGTTTATTCTTTAAAGCCGGAGGATACAAGGGAGTTTTTTGAAAAAGAAATCGCAGGGAGGCTGTAATCATGGGGATCATTGATTTCAAGTCTATCAAATGCAAACACTGTTACAAATGTGTCCGCAACTGCGAAGTAAAGGCAGTTATGATTAAGGATGAGCGGGCTGAGATCATGGAAGATAAGTGCATTTTATGTGGAAAATGCATGAAGGTCTGTCCTCAGTCCGCCAAAACCCTGATCAGCGATTTGGAGCTGGTCAAGGGCTACATAAAAGCAGGAATTCCAGCGGTCATTTCCCTGGCTCCGTCCTATATGGGGCTGCTGCCCTATGAGTCCATCGGACAGATAAACGGAGCCTTAAGAAAGCTGGGCTTTTTTGATGTCCGGGAGACCGCAGAGGGAGCGGCTCTGGTGACTGCGGAATATGCAGGGCTTTTAAAAGAGGGAAAGATGGAAAACATCATCACCACCTGCTGTCCCAGCGTCAATGACCTGATTGAAATTTATTATCCCAGCCTGATTCCTTATCTGGCTCCGGTAGTATCCCCCATGATCGCCCACGGGAAGATGATCAAGGAGGAAATGGGACCTGAGGTGAAGGTGGTATTTTTAGGCCCCTGCATTGCAAAGAAAAAGGAATCCCAGGATAGCCGTCATGGGGAGTATATCGATGCAGTCCTCAATTTCAATGACATCCTGCGGTGGCTTTCTGAGGAGGACATTTCCATAGAGGATTGTGAGGATATCCCGTTTGCAAGCTTTAATCCCAGAGTCAACCGCCTTTATCCGGTCACCAATGGCGTGGTGAATTCTGTTCTGGCGGGGCAGAAGGAAAAGGATGGATACAGGAAGTTTTATGTTCACGGTTCCAGAAACTGCATTGACTTGTGCGAGAGCATGGTCAGGGGAGATATTCAGGGCTGCTTCATTGAGATGAACATGTGCTCCGGAGGCTGCATCAAGGGGCCTGCGGTGGACACAGGGGGCATCTCCCGGTTTAAGGTGAAGCTGGATATGGAAGAGTCCATCAAGCGGGAGCCGGTGCCGGAAGAAGAGCTTCATGAGGTGATGGAGGCCCTTTCCTTTGGAAAACGGTTTGCAGACCGGGCTCCCAGGGAGAAAAGGCCTACGGAGGTCCAGATTCAGGATATCTTAAAGCAGATCGGAAAGACGAGGCCGGAGGATGAGTTAAACTGCGGCGCCTGCGGCTATTCCACCTGCCGGGAAAAGGCTGTGGCTGTTTTTCAGAAAAAGGCAGAGCTTAACATGTGCATTCCCTTTATGAATGAAAAGGCGGAATCCCTATCCAATCTGGTGATGGAGACCTCTCCTAATATCGTTCTGATTGTGGATAAGGATATGAAGATTCTGGAGTATTCGGCAGTGGGAGAAAAGTATTTCGGAAAGAACAGGCAGGAAGCTCTGGATATGTACTTATATGAACTGATTGATCCTTCCGATTTTCAGTGGGTTTACGACTCCCACCAGAATATCCATGGCAAAAAGGTGACTTACGGGGAATACCGGTTCTCCACCCTCCAAAACATTGTATACATTGAGAAAGAGGATGTGGTGCTGGCTACCTTTATCGATATCACCAGGGCGGAGGAAGAGGCGAGGCAGGAGTATGAAAAGAAGCTGGAGACCATTGAACTGGCCCAGAAGGTCATCCATAAGCAGATGATGGTGGCCCAGGAAATTGCCGGTCTGCTGGGAGAGACAACAGCCGAAACCAAAATCACATTAACGAAGCTTTGCCGGTCCTTATTGGAAGAGGGAAGCGAAAGTGAGGTCAGGTAATGGGAGTTACGGTTGATGTTGCATATAAGAGCTTAAATAAATTCAGTGAAATACTGTGCGGGGACAAGGTGGAAATTTTACATACAGGGGATTCCAACATCATGATCCTTGCCGACGGCATGGGCAGCGGGGTAAAGGCCAATATTCTGTCTACCATGACCTCCAAGATTCTGGGAACCATGTTTTTAAACGGGGCCACTTTAGAGGAGTGTGTGGAAACCATTGTGGAGACCCTTCCGGTGTGCCAGGTGCGCCAGGTGGCTTATTCCACCTTCAGCATCCTCCAGGTGTTTAACAGCGGGGAAGCCTATCTGGTGGAGTTTGACAATCCGGGCTGCATCTTCATCCGAAACGGAAGCCTGGTTTCTATCCCCAGGAATTCCAGGGTCATCCGGGATAAACAGATTAATGAATACCGTTTTCATGTGAAAAAAGGAGACGCTCTCGTCTTGATGAGCGACGGAACCATTCATGCGGGAGTGGGGCAGTTGCTGAACTTCGGCTGGCAGTGGGATGAGCTGGCGGCTTATGCGGTAAAGCAGTACCGTTTGACGGTATCTGCGGTGCGTCTGGCTTCCGCCCTCAGCAGAGCCTGTGATGAGCTCTACCAGTTCAGGCCCGGAGACGATACCACAGTGGCTGTTATGCGGGTCATTGACAGAAAGCCGGTCCATTTGATGACAGGGCCTCCAAAGAGCCAGGACGGCGACGAGGAGATCGTCAGGGATTTCCTTTCCGGAGATGATGGGGTAAAGAGAATTGTCTGCGGAGGGACCAGCGCAAACATCGTATCCAGGATGACCGGAAAGAAACTGGATGTATCCCTGGATTACAATGACCCCGATATCCCGCCCATCGCCTTTATTGACGGCATTGAGCTGGTGACGGAAGGCGTTTTGACTTTAAACAGAGTCTTGCAGCTATTGAAGCGCTATGTGACGAACGAGTCTGTTTCAGAAGAGTTTTTCCTGGAGCTGGACCGGCAAAACGGCGCATCTATGGTGGCTAAGATGATCATAGAGGACTGCACGGAACTCCATTTATATGTGGGAAGAGCCATTAACAGCGCTTATCAGAATCCGGGGCTGCCCTTTGATCTGGGCATCCGGCAGAATCTGGTGGAGCAGTTAAAGCAGACAGCAGGGGAAATGGGGAAAAAGGTCACGGTAGCTTATTATTAAACAGATGTGAGAAGAAGCTCCGGGACATTTAAGAATTTACACGTATGAAACCATAAAAAAAGCTATGGGAAATCCCATAGCTTTTTTGCTTTTTTTGAGTTTAAAGGTGTAATCTCTTACATGCCTGCAAACTGATTTTTTACCTTGGTAATCTTTTGCTGCTCGGCTTGTTCTGTGGTATACCATCCCTTTGCAGACATCTTTTTGTAGATGTCATCCTGCATGCATAAACTGTCATTTAAGGCGTTGTCAAATGCCTGATGCACGTTCATGGTAGGGGACTCAATGGTTCCATGCAGATATAGGTCACACACGCCCTTGGCTGTGTGGAGCAGGTTCTCCATAATACACTTGTCATCCATAGGTGATTCCTCCTTACACTAAGTTATAGAAGTTGTCAAAGATCTGCTGATGCTTTTGTAAAAGCTGCTGTGCGCAGGCCTTTAATTCAGGGTCCTGCAGATTCTGTGCAGCTTCCTGGCATTGGGTCTTTAAAAATTTCTCATGTCCGAGAGCATCCTCGATATAATTTAATTCCTTTGGACTCATGTTTTATCACCTCCTGTTTTAGTATGGATGCTTTCTTCTCTTTTTATCAGCAAACTTTATGGGAAAAATTTATCAACAAAATTTATGGGCAAAATAAAAAATCCCCTCTGCTTTTACGCAGAGGGAACTTTTGGAATTTAAATTTCGTTTATTTTTCTCTTCACATAAGTGGTGTGAAGGAGATGGTGAGATTTTTCACTGCCTGGGGTTCCCAGATAGGTTTCATATAATTCCTTAATGGCCGGATTCTCATGGGATTTTCTGATGGCTTTTCCTGCATCGTCATCATAGAGAACTTTTGCTCTCAGCGCCTTTAAGTCAACCGTATTGCGGATATAACCTGGCTGCTGAGGCATGCCGCCTCCGTTTACGCAGCCGCCCGGACAGCCCATGATCTCGATGAAATGGTAGTCGGAAGCTCCGGATTTCACCCGGTTAAGAAGCTCTCTCGCATTGCCAAGGCCGGAAGCAACAGCTACCTTCACATCCATGCCTGCCACATTGTAAGTGGCTTCCTTGATTCCCTGGGTTCCGCGGACATCCACGAAGTCAGGTTTTTCCAGCTCTTCGCCGGTCAAAGTCTCCACTGCAGTTCTTAAAGCAGCTTCCATAACACCGCCGGTAGCGCCGAAGATGGTGGCAGCACCTGTGCCAAGGCCCAATGGAGTGTCAAAGTCTTCGTTTGGAAGCTCGGTGAAACGGATTCCAGCCTGCTTGATCATTCTGGCAAGCTCTCTGGTGGTCAAGGAATAGTCCACATCCGGAACTCCGTTGGCATCTTCATCATCTCTGCCCACTTCGAATTTCTTGGCAGTACAGGGCATAACGCTGACGGATACGATATCTTCCGGCTTTAAGCCCATCTTTTCTGCATAATAGGACTTAACAACCGCCCCGAACATCTGCTGGGGAGATTTACAGGAAGATAAGTTCTCTGTCATATCCGGGAAATAGTGCTCGCAGTATTTTACCCAGCCTGGAGAACATGAGGTGATCAGAGGAAGAACGCCGCCGTTTTGAACCCTGTGAAGGAATTCATGGGCCTCTTCCATAATGGTTAAGTCAGCGCCGAAGTTGGTGTCAAATACGCGGTCAAAGCCCAGCCTTCTGAGAGCAGCTACCATCTGGCCTTCTGTATTGGTTCCGATGGGATAGTCAAATTCCTCTCCAAGGCCTGCACGGACAGAAGGAGCGGTCTGAACGACCACATGCTTGGTAGGGTCTGCAATGGCTGCTAAAATATCATCGGCATTAGTCTTTTCATAAAGAGCGCCTGTTGGGCAGACTGCAATACACTGGCCGCAGGATACGCAGCTTGTTTCGCCAAGGCCCATGTCAAAGGCAGAACCGATGAAGGTGGCAAATCCGCGGTCATTGGGTCCGATGACGCCGATTTCCTGAATCTTTTCACAGACAGCGGTACAGCGGCGGCATAAGATGCACTTGCTGTTGTCGCGCACCATGTGAACTGCACTTTCATCCAGCTCAGAAGGTGTTTTGGCGCCGTCATAGTAATCTTCCATGTTTACGCCCATTTCCTTGCTCAAGGTCTGGAGCTCGCATTCACCGCTGCGCACGCAGGATAAACAGGAACGGTCGTGGTTGGAAAGGATCAATTGAAGGGTTTTCTTTCTGTAGTCACGCACCTTGGGGGTGTTGGTCTTCACTTCCATGCCCGGATTGATGGGGTATACACAGGCAGGGGCCAGCTTTCCTCCGCCCACTTCCACGGTACAGATGCGGCAGGCGGCGATTTCGTTGATATCCTTTAAAAAGCACAAAGTCGGTATCTCAACATGTGCAAGTCTGGCAGCCTCTAAAATGGTGGAGCCTGCGGGGGCACTTACATCCATGCCGTTGATTTTTATTGTAATATTCTCCATGATACAAGTTCCCTCCATTATCTCTTATAAACAGCGTCAAATTTGCATTTCTCCATACATACGCCGCACTTGATACATGTTTCTGGATCAATGACGTGGGGGTTCTTGACAGAACCGGAGATTGCGTTAACCGGACAGTTTCTGGCGCAGATGGTACAGCCCTTGCACTTCTCAGCATCGATGTGATAGGAGAGCAGAGCCTTGCAGACGCCTGACGGGCAGGTCTTGTCAACGATATGGGCATTGTACTCATCCCGGAAGAACTTTAAGGTGGAAAGAACAGGGTTTGGAGCAGTCTGTCCTAAGCCGCAGGCTGAGTTTTCCTTTATGTAGTAGCACAGCTCTTCCAAACGGTCCAAATCCTCTAATTTTGCATGGCCATTGGTGATCTTTTCAAGGATTTCCAGCATACGCTTCGTTCCGATACGGCATGGAGTACATTTTCCGCAGGATTCTTCTACGGTGAATTCCAGGAAGAACTTGGCAATATCCACCATACAGTCGGTTTCATCCATAACGATCAGACCGCCGGAGCCCATCATGGAGCCGATGGCAAGGAGGTTGTCGTAGTCAATGGGGATATCATAATGCTGTGCCGGAATACAGCCGCCGGAAGGTCCGCCGGTCTGGGCAGCTTTAAACTTTTTACCGTTTGGAATGCCGCCGCCGATCTCTTCGATGATTTCCCGGAGAGTAGTTCCCATGGGAACCTCCACCAGTCCGGTGTTGTGAATCTTTCCGCCTAAAGCGAATACCTTTGTTCCCTTGGATTTTTCTGTACCCATGGAAGCAAACCAGTCAGAGCCGTTTAAAATGATCTGAGGGATATTGGCGTAGGTTTCCACGTTATTTAAGATGGTTGGCTTTCCAAACAGACCTTTTTGAGCCGGGAATGGGGGACGGGGTCTTGGCTCGCCGCGGTTTCCTTCGATGGAAACCATGAGAGCTGTTTCCTCACCGCAGACGAATGCACCTGCACCCAAACGCAGATCAATGTCAAAGGAAAAGCCGCTGCCAAAGATGTCATCGCCTAAAAGCTCCATCTCTCTTGCCTGTCCAATGGCCAGTTTTAAACGTTCTACGGCAATGGGATACTCCGCACGCACGTATATGTAACCCTGAGAAGCGCCGATAGCGTATCCGGCAATGGTCATGGCCTCTAAAAGGGCATGAGGGTCGCCTTCCAGAACGGAACGGTCCATAAATGCACCTGGGTCGCCTTCGTCCGCATTACAACAGACGTACTTCTGATCCGCGTCATTCTGCTTTGCCAGCTTCCACTTTAAGCCTGTGGGGAAGCCTGCGCCGCCTCGTCCTCTTAAACCGCTGTCTAACAGGGTCGTTATGACATCGTCAGGAGTCATCTCTGTGAGAACCTTTCCAAGAGCTGCATATCCGCCTGTACCGATGTATTCTTCGATATTTTCCGGGTTGATGACACCGCAGTTGCGCAGAGCCACACGGTGCTGTTTTTTATAGAAATCTGTATCACTTAAGGACTTGATTCCGGCAGGTGTCACGGTCTCATCGTAGAGCAGGCGCTCGACTGGACGTCCCTTTAATAAGTGCTCGGATACGATTTCCGGAATATCCTCTTCTTTTACCATGGCATAAAAGGCTGCATCGGGATAGATAATCATGATGGGGCCAAGTGCACAAAGACCGTGGCAGCCTGTCTGTACTACGGATATCTCTTCCGCTAAATCCTGTTTTTTTAACTCATCTTTTAATTTGACCATAATCTGCTGGCATCCGGAGGAAGTACATCCTGTTCCGCCGCAAACCAATACATGTGAACGATACATCTGGTTTCCTCCTTATTTAATGTCAGCAGAAGCCAACGTGTAGTTTTGAAGAATGTGACCGCCCAGCAGATGCTCTTTGTAAACTTCTTCTGCCTTCTCCGGTGTCATATTAATATAAGTGATCTTATCCTTGCCGGGCTCTAAGATCTCTACGATTGGTTCGTACTGGCATAAACCGATACAGCCTGTCTGTGTGACGGAAAAACGGTCGTTCATATGGTTTTCCTGAACCAGGTCTGACAATTTACCCAGAACAGGTCTTGCGCCGCTGGCGATGCCGCAGGTTGCCATTCCCACTAAAACCCGTGTGCGCCCATGGTCTTCTTCCCGCATGGTTACCTGATTTTGCATCTTCTCCCGAATTGCTTTCAATTCTTCAAGAGTTTTCATGTTATTCCTCCAATTCCGACGGGCCTATATGGCCGCGCCTCCGTCTGTCTCTGATTTGTTTTCACTGAGATATTCCTTTATGTAAGTCCTCACCTCCGGCATATCAAAGGGGATTCCCCCCAGTATTTCCCGGAAGCTTCTGGTATCCAGTTCAAAAGAACTGTCATTATAGCGATAAATGTAGAGAAAATCTGTATCCGGATGACAGGTGATCAATGTCTCAATGGTGCTGTTAATATCTCCGAGAGGCATCCGGTCAATGTGGGACAGACCGAATACAGCCGTGACCACAGTTCCCTTTCCCGGCTCTGAATCAATGGAAAAGCTGCCTCCTGTGCTTTCCGCTGCATACTTAAAAAACGGAACGCCAAGGCCTACCTTTCTGGTCTTGCGGGTGGTAAAAAAGGGATCAGTCACCTGTTCTGTCTGTTCCCTGGTCATACCGCAGCCATCGTCTTTGATGGTGACTGTCAGTAAGTCGGCGGCAGTATCGGCGGCAACGGAAATGGTGACCAGCGAGGCCCCCGCCCGTGTGGAATTCTCCGCCACATCCAGGATATTTAAAGAAATCTCTGTCATCATATGCTGAAAGTCCTATTCATACTTGGCAAGAATGCCCGGAACATCTTCAGGAGCCAGCCTTCCGTAAACATCGCTGTTTACCATCATGACAGGTGCAAGGCCGCAGGCGCCTACGCAGCGGCAGGAGTCAAGAGAAAACTTGCCGTCAGGAGTGCATTCGCCGTTGGTGATTTTAAGGATGTCTTCAATCTTGTGGAAGATGTCCCCGGAGCCCTTTACATAACAGGCAGTTCCCAGACAAACGGACACCTGGTATTTCCCCTTTGGCTGAAGGGCGAACTGAGAGTAAAAAGTTGCTACGCCGTAGATCTTTTCGAGCGGAATCCCTGTTTCATCAGAAATCATGGTCTGTACTTCGATTGGAAGATAGCCGTAGATTCCCTGGGCCTTCTGCATGATGGGCATAAGAGAGCCCTTTGTGTCTTTAAGCAGAGCAATTGCTTCTTTTAAAGCGTCTTCCTGCTCCTTTGTGCCGTTAAACTGGACACCTTGTTTTTTACAAGCCATTTGATAGCCTCCTTAAAAAAGTGTTTATGCAATGTAACTGATATTTTACCACGTTATTGATAAAAAATCCATAGTTTGAATGAAGGATGACAAAAAAATAACAGGGTTTCATACTGATATTCCTATACCTGCCGGAATATTTATGATATAATTATCAATATTGTCAATAAATGAGGGAGTTTTGAGGAAAAAAAGCGGAGGAGAGTGGTATGATGACTGTAAAAGATGTGAGAGACATACTGGGTGCCAAGGTCCTGGCGGGAGAAAACCATTTAGAGGATGAGGTCCGGAGCGCATGCGGAGCGGATATGATGAGCGATGTTCTGGCCTTTTCCAAGGATCACTCGGTCCTTCTCACCGGACTGTGCAACCCCCAGGTCATCCGGACGGCGGAGATGTTGGACATTGTCTGTATTGTCTTTGTCAGGGGGAAGAATCCGGATGAGTCCATGCTTAAAATGGCGGAGGAGAGAAACTTAATCATCCTCTCCACCGGACATAGGATGTTTTCGGCCTGCGGAATGCTCTATCAGGCGGGGTTAGACGGAGGTGCGGTGTGATGGAGGACATGATCACGTTTCAATATAAGATATCTCCTGAGGATTTTACCAGGGCAGGAGAAGCCAGCAGTGATGTAAAAAGCAAGTTAAAAAGCATGGGAGTCAGCCCGGAGGCAATACGCAAGGTGGCCATTGCCATGTATGAAGGGGAGATCAACATGGTCATCCACGCCCGCGGCGGAGAGATCACGGTCAATGTGACTACAGAAAAAATCGAGATGATTTTAGACGACGTAGGCCCCGGAATCCCTGATGTGGAGCTGGCTATGCAGGCCGGATATTCCACGGCTCCTGATGCCGTGCGGTCCTTAGGATTTGGCGCGGGCATGGGCCTTCCCAATATGAAACGGTATTCGGATGAGATGGATATTAATACGGTTTTAGGGGAAGGAACCACCATCCGGATGGCAGTGAACCTGTGAGTTTGATATGGGTTCAAATGGAAATACCCTTCGGGTATCCCATCATGCCCGGAAAGCGTGGGCAGTAATATGGAAGCACCCTGCGGGTATCCCATCATGCCCGGAAAGCATGGGCAGTAATATGGAAGCACCCTGCGGGTATCCCATCATGCCCAGAAAGCGTGGGCAGTAATATGGAAACGAGGTGACAAGGTGGATAAATTTTATCATTCGGTAAGGCTTGATCCAGACCTGTGCATGGGCTGTATCAACTGCATCAAGCGGTGCCCTACCCAGGCGATCCGGGTGAGAAACGGAAAGGCGCAGATCAACAGCAAATTCTGTATTGACTGCGGGGAATGCATACGGGTCTGTCCCCACCATGCAAAGCTTTCTGTCTATGACAGGATGGAGGACATAAAGCCTTATGAATATACGGTAGCCCTTCCTGCCCCTTCTCTCTACAGCCAGTTCAATAACTTAGATGATGTGAACATCGTTTTAAATGCCCTGCTGTTCATGGGCTTTGACGATGTTTTTGAAGTGAGTGCTGCCGCTGAGTTAGTCAGCGAGGCAACCAGGGAGTACTTAAGCGAAAATCCGGAACGGCTTCCTGTGATCAGCACAGCCTGTCCTTCGGTGGTGCGCCTGATCAGGACAAAGTTTCCCAATCTGATTCCCAACCTTCTGCCTTTGAATCCTCCGGTGGAGGTGGCCGCCATTCTAGCAGCCCAGAAGGCCATGGAAAAGACCGGGCTGGACCGGGAAAAAATCGGGATCATATTCATTTCTCCCTGTCCCTCCAAGGTGACTTATGCCAAGTCCCCTCTGGGAACGGATCACAGCGAGGTGGATAAGGTCCTGGCCATAAAGGATATTTACCCCCAGCTTCTTTCCTGCATGAAGGCGGTGGGAGATGATCCGCCTGAAATCGGAAGCTCCGGAAAGATCGGTATAAGCTGGGGAAGAAGCGGAGGAGAGGCCAGCGGACTTTTTACAGAGGATTATCTGGCTGCCGACGGAATTGAAAATGTCATCAGGGTTTTGGAAGATATGGAGGATCAGAAGTTTACAAACTTGAAGTTTGTGGAGTTAAACGCCTGCAGCGGAGGCTGTGTCGGCGGAGTCCTCACTGTGGAAAATCCCTATGTTGCAGAGGTAAAGTTAAAGCGCCTGCGCAAATACATGCCTGTGGCCAGAAACCACATGCAGATGGATTCGGAGAAACTGGTCAAATGGACCAGCCAGGTTCAGTACGAGCCTGTATTCCACTTAGGCGATACCATGATGGAAAGCTTTGTGCGCTTAAACAAGGCGGAGAGGATTTTAAAGAAGCTGCCCGGCTTAGACTGCGGCTCCTGCGGAGCTCCTTCCTGCAAGGCCCTGGCAGAGGATATTGTGAGGGGAGAGGCAACGGAATCGGACTGCGTTTATTTCTTAAGGGACAATGTTCACAAGCTGTCGGAAGAGGTTTCCAGGCTGGCAGCCGACATCGTGGAAGGAGACCGGGAAAGCTATGAGAAGTTTAAGGTCCTGACAAAATATATCCAGAGGATTTCCGATGAAATCACTCTGCTGGACCGGAAAGAGGGGAGAAAG
The DNA here is from genome assembly GCF_047605665.1 of Lacrimispora sp. Taxonomy (GTDB): domain Bacteria; phylum Bacillota; class Clostridia; order Lachnospirales; family Lachnospiraceae; genus Lacrimispora. The sequence goes on from NZ_JASGFH010000011.1 coordinate 20,473, forward strand.
GGCAATGACGGTAAGGGAACTGATTGACAGCGGATTGTTTGGAGTCATAAACAGAGGAGATGACCTTGACAGGGAGATCACAAAGCCTTTTTGCTGCGATCTTTTGAGCATTGCCATGGGAAGGGCGCCGGAAGGATGTGCGTGGGTTACGGTGATGGGAAATATGAACACCCTTGCAGTGGCAGCCCTTGCAGATGCCGCCTGTCTGGTTATGGCAGAGGGGACGGCCCTCGATGAAACAGCTTTAAAAAAGGCGGGGGATCAGGGAATCACGGTGATGAAGACGGAGCTGCCTGTTTTTGAGGCCGCTTATCTGGTCCGCCAAAGGCTGCCCTGACATGAAGCTGTCTTATGATCTTCACATTCATTCCTGCTTATCACCGTGCGGGGATGGGGATATGACACCGGCCAATATCGCCGGGATGGCGGCTTTAAAGGGCCTTGATGTGATCGCATTGACGGATCACAATTCCTGTAAAAACTGCCCGGCTGTAGACCATTTTGCCAGGGAATACGGGATTTTATTTGTGCCGGGAATGGAGATATGCACCATGGAGGAGGTCCATGCGGTATGCCTGTTTCCGGACCTTGAAAGGGCCATGAAGTTTGATGAATACGTGTATGAACGGCTGATTCCATTTCCCAATAAGGAGGAAATATTTGGAAGGCAGCAGATATATAATAAGGAAGATATGCCATGCGGGACGGTGCCGAACCTTCTCATTAACGGCACCCAGATATCTTTTGACAATTTATGGGAGCTGGTCCGGTCCTATGAAGGGGTCATGTTTCCTGCCCATATTGACAAAGCGGCCAACAGCCTGATTTCCAACTTGGGCTTTGTGCCTCCTGACAGCCGGTTTCAGACGGCGGAGGTGAAGGATATTCGTAAGCTTTCAGAGCTTAAAAAGGCCAATCCCTATCTGGAGGGCTGCCGGATTATAACCAATTCCGATGCCCATTACTTAGAGGATATTCAGGAGCCTTTATTTACCATAGAAGTGGAAGAAAGAACCGTGGAAGGAGTGATCCGGGCGCTGCTTTAAAATTGCCCGGATAGAGGAAAGAGGGATATGAAGAGATTAGTACAATGGAGCTTTGGCCTGATGGCCGGGCTGATTGTGACGTTTGCAGCCTCCTCTGTATTTCCGGCCATGGCAGAGGAGACCAATGCGGATCAGGGACAGACAGAGGTCCGCAGCGGCTGGATTGATGAAAATCTTGGACCGGGTGTGGCCCGGTGGGTGGATGAAAACGGGAATGTTTCAGACCAGCCGGGAACCCAGGGACAGACTGCGGGAGAAGAAGGCCGGCAGGCAGGAGAGGGCCAGGGAGGAGAGGCAGCTCAGGGTGCTCAGGAAACCCAGGGGGAACAGGCAGCCCAGGAAGGGCAGGAAACTCAAGGCGCCCAGGAGTCTCAGGAGCAGGTTCCGGCAGGGCGGCAGATCGATCCTGCAAAGCCTATGGTGGCCCTGACCTTTGATGACGGACCTTATGCTCCGGTGGGCAATCAGATCATGGATTGTCTGGCCCTTTACGGCGGAAAGGCCACATTTTTTGTGGTGGGCAGCAGGGTTTTGGCTTATCAGGCGGAGCTGCAGCGCATGATCGCAGAAGGCCATGAGATAGGCAATCACACCTATGACCATAAATATATAACTAGACTGAGCGGAGAGCAGATCGAGAGCCAGGTAAACCGGTGCAGCGATGCGGTGCAGACGGCAACAGGAGTGCGCCCCACTCTTTTCAGGCCTCCGGGCGGGTATATCAGCAGCGCCTCTCTTGCCCATGTCCAGGCTCCGGCGATTATGTGGAGCATCGATACTCTCGACTGGAAGACGAGAAATGCGCAAAAGACCGTGAATGCGGTTATGAGTAAGGTCCGTGACGGGGATATTGTGCTGATGCACGAGCTGTATTCCCAGTCAGGAGCCGCAGCCCTTGAGATCATACCAAGGCTCGTGGATGCAGGCTATCAGCTTGTTACGGTCAGTGAGATGGCCGCTGCAAGAGGAGGTGCTGTCGCCGGGGGAGTCTATTCTCAGTTCTATCCCTGAAAACAGGAGAAGACCAGGCTTTATGCCTCGGTCTTCTTTTTTGCATGCTTTCCTCTGGTCTCATACCTTTGCTTCAGCTTTTGCAAAAAGACGTATTCCAGCACGGCCCTTCTTCCTGCCATGTTGAGGGACATGACATCGGATAACAGGCTGCCTGCCGTGATGCTGTCGATGATTTTTTGGTTCAGAGCAGAAATTCCCTCCCTGCAGTCGGTTCTGCCCATGAGAAAGTCGGCTGAGACACGGTAATGGTCCGCCAGAATGGACAGGGCCCGAAGAGGAAGTTCGCTTTCGCCTGTTTCATATTTGGAATACTGCTGCTGGGTGGTGCCGATTAAATTGGCAATGTCTGATTGTTTTAAGTCTCTGTCTTCCCGCAGGCCGCGAAGAATTTCTAGTGTGCTTTTCATGTATACGCCTCTTTTTTGTAAAAAATAATATCAAACCAACATAAGATGTATTTACAAAAACTAATATTAGATGTAGAATAAAATAATATACACCTAAAATAATTAAAATAAAAGACTTTAAATTATACAAAATGCATGTGTTTTTGCAGGGCTTTTACTGCGAAGGATAAAACAGGTTTTCCGAAGCTTACAAACGGAAGATTTGTCTGGAGGGGATATGAATATGAGGTTTTTTGTACTGCCTTTTACGCCTGTAATTTCCGTGCAGGCTTACCAGCTTTCACAGTTTTTTTCCACTCATAGGGAATCTGTTTCGAATGCTTTTACTTCTGGCTCTCCGGCTGATCCGGGGCCTTTGTATTATTTTACCGTTGCCGTCTTTTTCCTGGCGGCAGTTCTGATCTACAGGAGCCGCCGCAAAAGCCCTCCTGGCATGGAAGCTCTGGCGCGGGCTCAGGTGGTGGAGGATATGCAGGACGCCTTCATCGTCTGCGACAGCCGGTTCTGCTTTCTGGATGCGAATCAGTCGGCCAGGCTTTTGTTTCCGGAACTCAATGATTTAACGCCGGGAGAGGCCATCAAGGATGGAGAGCGGTTTAAAAAAAGCGGAGAGCTGCGGGTGCTGGCAGGAGGAAAGAGGCGGACTTACGAAGTCACCCATACCCATATCCGCAGGCATGAGGGAGGCAGCGGAATCTGCATCATCCTTCATGACATCACTGAAAGGGAAAAGCTGTTAGAGCAGCTTTATATTCAGGCAGCCGTTGATCCGCTGATGAACATTTATAACAGGGGTGCCTTTTTCCGGATGTCCGCTTTGATGGTGGAGAAGGAAAAGGGCTGTTCTTATGCCCTGCTGATGATTGACGTGGATTATTTTAAAATTGTCAACGATACGTACGGCCATCAATGCGGCGATGCAGTGCTGAAGGTTCTTGGAAGGATGCTCAAGGAAAACTTTGGCGGGGAGAATATCGTGGGCCGCTACGGAGGGGAAGAAATGATCGCTCTTTTAAAAGCTGTTTCCCCGCCCCAGGCCCTTGACGCGGCTGAACGTTTTTGTAAGAACATTGAAAGCGCTCCTGTTTTTTACCGGAACTGCATCATAAGGACCACGGTCAGCATTGGAGTGGGATATTCTCCGTCTGGTAAGGACCATCTGCTTCAGGACATGCTGTTCCAGGCTGATCAGGCATTGTATCAGGCTAAAAACGAGGGCCGCAACCGGGCCTGCCTGTATCAGGCAAAGGAGATACCGCTTTAGAAGAATCCGTATCAACCGCCGTAACCGCTGCAAAATTTATCTGGAAAAAATCATTGAATTGAGATAGAATAGAATGCATATGATTTGAGGAGATAAATACGAGATGAAAAACCCACTGAATTACCAGGTTACGGAATACGACTGCGGTCCCACCACCGTGTTTAATGCGATGAGCTATCTTTTCCGGAGAGAGCAGGTCCCGCCGGATATCATAAAACATATTATGCTTTTTTGTCTGGATTCTTATAACTTAAAAGGGGAGTTTGGAAAAAGCGGAACTTCCCAGATGGCCATGATGTTTTTAAGCAACTGGCTCAACCAGTTCGGGAAGGTGAAAAAATTTCCCATTCAGAGCGAATATCTGACAGGGGAAGAGGTTTATATAGGGGAAAACAGCCGGATCATATATGCCCTGCAGCAGGGGGGCGCTGTGGTAGCCCGCGTCATGTACGGCTGCTGGCATTACGTGCTTTTGACAGGAGCTGATCAGGAACACGTCTATTTGTTTGATCCCTATTTCAGAAAAAAGCCTTTTAAGCAGAAGGAGATAGAGCTGGTTACGGATATGCCTTACAGCAGGAACCGCTGTGTGCGCTGGGAAATGTTCAACAGCACGGGAAAGGAGCCTTATGCGCTGGGCCCGAAGGAAATGAGGGAAGCCACCATTATCTTTAACAAGGATACCCAGAAGAAGGCATCTGATACCATTGAATATTTTATCTGACAAAAAACGAAGAGCCGTCATCTGCGGCTCCTTTTTTGCTTTTAAGTCTTGTCTGACTTTTTCTGGATTTTCGTATATTGAAAGGTGTAGACTTCCCCGTCTTTAATGGCCTGCATGGAGACTCCATAGCTGGCTGGCTCTCCATCGCATAGAAGTTCCCAGTAAGCTTCCCCTTTTTGAATATCTGCTTCCCTGCCGTTTACGGAAGTGACCAAAAGCCCTTCTTCCTCTGAGGCGGTTCCTTCTATCTTCAGACTGGGAATGGATTTAATGGCGTCTGAGAGAAATTGGGCCTCCGTGGTGATCTGGTAATGGTCCTTGGACCCGTCTTCATATACCACGTCAATGGATATACTTTTGGTTCCTGCCATGGGAACCGGTCCTGTTACGGAATAAATCACCAGCAGCAGCGCCAGGACTGCAATTGCGGCGCAGGCCCCGATGAGGGGGGAGCGCCTTTTCCATTTGTTCATGGTACGCGACTTCCTTTTTTGTTATTAGAATGTATGGATAAGTATAGCATAAACCGGGAGCCTGCCGCAAGGGAAGAATTTTTATCTTTTCATTAAGAGTTTCCTGTCTTATAATAAAGGAGAATTGGAAAAAAGAAGGTGGAAGACCATGGTTGAAAAGAATCGTATGCTGGAAGAAGTGGCAGCTTGTGACAAGCTTTTAATTGGAATCGGAGAAGAGTGGAAAAAGGAAGCAGCGCCGGACATCGGCAGCCTTTATGAAAAAATGGGAAGGCTGATAGAGGGAAAGGATTATTTTATCATCACCACAGTCACAGACGGGGAGATATTAAACTCCTCCCTGGAGCCGGGCCGGATCACCGCTCCCTGCGGAAATGTGACCTGGAGGCAGTGTTCCAAATCCTGCACCAAAAATATCTGGGAGCAGGGAGAAGTGGCTGATGATATCTGCCCTTACTGCAAGGCGCCTATGACCGGCAACACCATTGAGGCGGAAAACTACATCGAAGAGGGGTACCTGCCCCAGTGGAATGCATATACAGGCTGGCTGGCGGGAACGCTTAACAAAAAACTGCTGATTCTGGAGCTGGGAGTGGGCTTTAAAACGCCTACGGTCATCCGATGGCCATTTGAGAAGACCATATCCGTCAACAGAAAATCCCGCATGTATCGCATTCACGGAAAATTCGCCCAGCTTCCGGAGGAAATTAAGGAGCAGGCAGAGGGGATTTCGGAAAATTCTGCGGAATTCTTTCGTTGTTTATAAGGAGGTTTTCCGTTGTGAATTGTCAGAACCTGTGTTAAAATGTTGGAAAAAGGCGTAAAGAGGTGGAGCCCATGATAGCGATAATTGACTACGATGCTGGAAACTTAAAAAGTGTGGAAAAAGCCCTGACCGCATTGGGGGAAAATCCGGTGGTGAGCCGGGATAAGGAAACCATCCTTTCCGCGGACAAGGTGATTTTGCCGGGCGTGGGGAACTTTGGCGCCTCCATGGAAAAGCTTCATCAGTATGGACTGGCAGAGGTGATCCGCCAGGTGGCTGAAAAGGGGACGCCTCTTCTTGGAATCTGCGTGGGATTTCAGCTTTTCTTTGAGGGAAGTACGGAGAGTCCGGGGGTGAAGGGGCTTTCTCTGTTTCCGGGGGAGTTTGTGAGATTTCCTGATGCCTCAGGGCTTAAGGTGCCTCACATGGGCTGGAACAATCTGGATATCAGACACGGTGCAAGACTTTTTAAAGGGCTGGAATCAGGGGCATATGTCTATTTTGTCCATTCATATTATTTAGAAGCAGGCCGGGAATCCGATGTGGCAGCATCGGCAGAATACGGTGTTAAGTTCGTCGCCTCCGTGGAGCGGGAAAATGTATTTGCCTGCCAGTTCCATCCGGAAAAGAGTGGTGACACAGGTTTGAAAATATTGAAAAATTTCATCGAACTGACATAAAGGAGGGGCCGGATGCTGACAAAGAGAATTATTCCATGCCTGGATGTGCATAACGGAAGGGTAGTGAAGGGCGTTAATTTTGTGAATTTACAGGATGCAGGCGACCCGGTAGAAATCGGAGCCGCTTACGATAAGGCAGGAGCCGATGAGCTGGTATTTCTGGATATCACCGCTTCCTCTGACAACCGCAATACGGTGGTGGATATGGTGCGCCGGGTGGCGGAACGGGTGTTTATCCCCTTTACCGTAGGCGGCGGAATCCGCACAGTAGAAGATTTTAAGATGCTTCTCAGAGAAGGAGCCGATAAAATATCCATCAATTCCTCTGCCATCAATACGCCCCGCCTGATTTCCGATGCAGCGGATAAGTTTGGACGCCAGTGCGTGGTGGTGGCCATTGATGCCAGACGAAGGGCTGACGGCAAGGGCTGGAACGTGTTTAAAAACGGCGGCCGGGTGGACACGGGTCTTGATGCGGTGGAGTGGGCAGCAGAAGCTGACCGCCTGGGAGCGGGGGAAATCCTGCTGACCAGCATGGACTGTGACGGAACAAAGGCCGGATATGACGATGAGTTAAACCGCACCATTGCAGACCTGGTTTCCGTTCCTGTCATCGCATCGGGAGGAGCCGGGACCATGGAGCATTTCCGCCACGCCTTGACGGAAGGGAAGGCAGACGCAGCTCTGGCAGCTTCCCTGTTTCATTACAAGGAATTGGAAATTATGGAACTGAAGCGTTATTTGAGCGGTGAAGGTGTACCGGTGAGGCTTTAGAAGCATTTAGAAACAAAGGAGAGATATCATGGGAGCAATACAGAACGATTGGCTTGAGCCCTTAAGCGGGGAGTTTAAAAAGCCGTATTACAGGGAACTTTATCAGAAGGTGAAGCATGAATATGAAACCTCTACCGTTTTTCCGGAGCCGGATGACATATTCAATGCCTTTGAGGTCACTCCTCTTTCCAGGGTCAAGGTGGTGATTCTGGGCCAGGACCCTTACCATAACAACGGGCAGGCCCATGGCATGTGCTTTTCCGTAAAACCGGAGGTGGACACTCCGCCTTCCCTGGTGAATATTTATCAGGAGCTTCGGGATGATTTAGGATGTGAGATACCCAACAACGGGTATTTGAAGAAATGGGCGGACCAGGGTGTCATGCTCTTAAACACGGTTCTCACCGTACGGGCCCATGCGGCCAATTCCCATCAGGGAATCGGATGGGAGAAGTTTACGGATGCGGCCATCCAAATTCTCAATGAACAGGACCGTCCCATGGTATTTCTTTTGTGGGGGCGTCCGGCTCAAAACAAGAAGACCATGCTGACCAATCCCAAACATCTGATTTTAGAGGCCCCCCATCCCAGCCCCCTTTCCGCATACAGAGGATTTTTCGGCTGCAAGCATTTCAGCAAGACCAACGCCTATTTAGAGGCCAACGGGCTGGAGCCCATTGACTGGCAGATTGAAAATATTTAAGAAGACAGGGGAAACACAATGAATTTTGTTGAGATTTTAAAGGTGATTGTTCTGGGAATCGTAGAGGGATTTACGGAATGGCTTCCCATCAGCAGCACAGGACATATGATTCTGGTGGATGAGATCATCCATTTAAACCAGCCCTCTGATTTTAAAAACATGTTTCTTGTAGTCATTCAGCTGGGAGCCATACTGGCGGTGGTGGTCTTATACTTTGACAAGTTAAATCCCTTTTCACGGGGGAAAAAGCCGGCCCAGAAACAGGCAACCCTGGTTTTGTGGTCCAAGATCGTTCTGGCCTGCATTCCGGCGGCAGTGATCGGATTTCTGGTGGATGATATCCTGGAAGAAGATCTGATGAACGGGTATGTGGTGGCAGCCACCTTGATTATCTACGGCGTTTTGTTTCTGGTCATTGAAAACAGGAACCAGTACAAAAGCTTTGAGGTGAAGAAAACAGCGGATATTTCCTATCAGACGGCCCTTTCCATCGGTTTGTTCCAGCTTCTGTCCCTGATTCCGGGAACCTCCCGGTCAGGAGCCACTATTTTAGGAGCCATGATCTTAGGCTGTTCCAGAGCGGCTTCCGCGGAATTTTCCTTTTTCCTGGGGATTCCCATCATGTTCGGCGCCAGCTTTTTAAAGATCATCAAATACGGCCTGAACTTTACCGGTTCCCAGGTATTTTATCTTCTTCTGGGCATGGTCATCGCCTTTGTGGTCTCTGTTTATGCCATCCGTTTCCTGATGGAATATATCAGACACCATGATTTTAAATTCTTTGGGTATTACCGGATTGTTTTGGGAGCAGTGGTATTTTTATATTTTATCATCACAGCCCTTGTGGGTTAGGGCACAGGTAAAAAGAGAGTTGGCAGCCAGCATGTTTCTGGTGTCAACTCTCTTTTGATTGATGCATCATATTCAGTTCCTTTCTGACCGATCATGGTTGAAATAGCATCCCGATCCGTCCTTCCGCGGCCTGTTCGTCAATGCCGTCGAAAGAAAATTGTAAGTTCCGGTTCTGCGTGTTAAGCCCTTTTTTCATCTCGGCGTAGTCCTTGACGTTTACTTTTGTTAAGCCATAATCAATATAGATTTCACAATCAAAAGAATTGGCCGTGTTGATCAAAAGCGCCAGAGGAATAGGGGTACAACGCAGCATGATATCGACTTCCTTTGTCCGCATATGCATGCCTCCTTTTCCTGATGTCCGGATAAAACCCGGTGTGAACGTTTGTCTGCAACTGCATGAGGGGTTCGCTTGGCATCAACAGGATGAGAATCAGGTAACTGATTCTATCTCTATTCTACCATTAATTATTAGAAAAACAAGAGAAAAAAGAAAAAAAGTTAAAAAAATGTCCTTGCAATCCATTTGTGAACAGAAATGTCCTGGTAGTCCTTGCAAGGACATTATATTTAAGAAGGGATGAATTTATGCGTATTCCGCCGTTATACTGCTGTTTACCGCTCTTCCCGGAAGTAGGGCTGGCCTAAGCTGGCCGGAGGCTGGTGCTCCCTTTTCTTTCGCAGGCTGGTGATGATGAGCACGATGACGGTGACTGCGTAGGGAAGAGCCTTGAATATTTCCTGGGCTCCCCGGTTCAGTCCCGGAATGTAAAGATAGAGAATGTAAAGGCCTCCAAAGAGGAGGGACCCCCAGATTGCGTTTACCGGTTTCCAGAGAGCGAAGATGACTAAAGCGATGGCCAGCCAGCCCCTGTCCCCAAATCCGTTGTTGGTCCAGGTTCCCCCGGAGTATTCCATGACGAAATACAGGCCGCCCAGGCCGCTGATTCCGCCTCCGATGCAGGTTGCCAGATATTTGCAGGCGGTTACGTGGATTCCCGCCGCATCAGCAGTAGCAGGGCTTTCGCCCACGGCCTTTAAGTTTAAGCCCTTCCTGGTCTTGCTTAAGAATAAGGACAGGAGTATAGCCAGCACAATGGCCAGATAGGTCAAAAAGCCATAGGAAAACAGCATCTGGCCCACAGGCCCCAGCTTTGACAGCATGGGAACGGGCGTTTTAAATGCCGCGCCCGTCACAGCCACGGAAATCTGTCCCACGCCTCCGGCCAGCTTTGCCAGAGAGCCTCCGAAAAAGTTTCCAAAGCCCACGCCAAAGGTGGTCAGGGCAAGGCCCGTTACGTTCTGGTTGGCCCGCAGGGTGATGGTCAGGACGCTGTAGACCAGACCTCCCAGCGCGGCGCAGAAAAAGGCGCAGAGGAAAGAAATCACCATCCCGGTTAAGCCCCTCGGAGAAGCCACGGAATTTTCGTATAAAAATGCGCCGATGAGTCCGGCAATGCCTCCCATATACATCATGCCGGGAATTCCCAGATTCAAGTTCCCTGATTTTTCTGTCAGGATTTCCCCCAGAGCCCCGTACAGGATGCCGATGCCCTGACCGATGGCCTTTTGAATGAATATTACCAAAAATCCCATGATTTTTATCTCCTCTCTAATTTGCCGAAGGGTGTTTCCTGCCCCGGAGGTTCACCTGATAATCAATAAAAAATTCACAGCCTAAAATAAAGAACAGAATAATGCCTGTGATGACATCAGAAGCGTTTTCATTTAGATTAAACTGAGAAGCGATCTGCCCTGCCCCTTTTTGCATGAACACCAGGAAAAAAGAAACCAGAATCATGGCAAAGGTGTTGAATTTGCTGAGCCAGGATACGATGATGGCCGTAAAGCCCCGTCCCCCGGCAGTGCTGGTTGAAATAGTATGGCTGGCGCCGCTGACGATAATGAAGCCAGCAATTCCGCAGAGAGCTCCGGAAAGGGCCATGGTGCGCAGTATGACTTTTTTGACGTGGATTCCCGCATAGCGGGCCGTGTTCTCGCTTTCGCCCACCACGGAAATCTCATATCCGTGCTTGCTGTACTTTAAGTAAATGAACATGGCCGCAGTTAAGATCAGGACGATCACCAGATTCCAGCCGTATTCCATGCCGAATACTTTGGGAAGCCAGCCGCTTTTCGTGGCTGAGTTGATGGTTCCTACAGAATTGGAGCCCTTGGGATTTTCCCAGAAGATGATTCCAAAGGTGACCACCTGCATGGCCACGTAATTCATCATCAGGGTGAACAGCGTTTCATTGGTGTTCCAGTAAGCCTTAAAAAAGGCGGGAATAAAAGCCCAGACAAGGGCGGCAGCGGCGCTTCCCAGAAACATGAGGGGAAAGAGCACCAGAGGAGGAAGGGTATTTCCCAGATAGATCATCATGGCTGCGGAGGCAATGCCGCCCATGAGCACCTGTCCCTCGGCTCCTATGTTCCAGAACTTCATTTTAAAGGCCGGGGTGATGCCCACGGCAATGCACAAAAGCACCAGGGTATCCCTGACCGTCATCCAGGCCCTTCTCTTTGTTCCCACAGCCCCGTCCAGAATGCTTTTGTAAACTTCTATGGGGTTGAGCCCGGTGAGGGCGATGATCACTGCCCCGCAGACGATTAAGGACAAAAGGACGGCTGCGATCCGTATGGACCACGCCTTCCAGGGCTCTATGGATTCCCGTTTTGACATGTGGAAAAATGGTTCTCTCATCCTGCTCATGGGTTTTCACCTCCTGCTTTTGTCATCAGCCTTCCGATCTCTTCCTTGAGGGCAGTTCTTCCGTCCACAATGCCGGTGATTTTTCCGCCGCACATGACGAGAATCCGGTCACACAGCTCCATGAGCACATCTAAGTCCTCCCCCACGCACAGGATGGCGGTTCCCTGCTTCTTCTGTTCATTGAGCAGGCCGTAAATGGTGTAGGAGGAATGGATGTCAAGTCCCCTGACGGGATAGGCCACTAAGAGAACGGCAGGAGAGGAGGATATCTCCCTTCCAACCAGCACCTTTTGTACATTTCCGCCTGAAAGCTTCCGCACAGGGGTAGAAGTGCCGGGGGCAGCAATTTCAAGCTCATCGATCAGTTTTTCCGCCAGGGCCCTCGGCTCTTTGCGGTCTGTAAAAAAGGAGCGCCCCTTTTGATAGCTTCTGAGCATGACGTTATCCGTTAAGTCCATGGACCCTATCAGCCCCATGCCCAGCCGGTCTTCCGGAACAAAGGAAAGCCTCACCCCGGCTCTGGCTATTTCAGCAGCCGGCATAACCGTCAGTTCCATCTCTTCCCCTTCCGGAGGAAAATACGTAATGGAACCGGAAACCGCAGGGATGAGCCCGGCGATGGATTCCAAAAGTTCCTTCTGGCCGCTTCCCGCCACGCCTGCAATGCCCAGAATCTCACCGCTAAAGGCAGTAAAAGAAGCTTCTTCCAGCGCTTTCGTTCCCTCCCTTCCCAGGCAGGTTAAGCCTTTTATCTCCAGACGCTTTTGAGGCGCCTCCGGCTGGGGGCGCTCTATGTTTAAAACCACTTTTTTCCCCACCATCATTTCCGTCAGGGATTCTTCCGTGGCCTTTGCAGTCTCCACGGTTCCGATATACTGTCCCTTGCGGAGTACGGATACCCGGTCAGAGAGCTCCAGGACCTCATGGAGTTTGTGGGTGATGATGATGATGGAATGGCCTGCCTCACGCATGTTGCGAAGGACGGCAAAGAGCCGCTGGGCCTCCTGAGGAGTTAAGACGGCTGTCGGTTCATCGAGGATCAGGATGTCCACGCCCCGGTACAGCATCTTGACGATCTCCACAGTCTGCTTCTGGGAGACCGACATGGTGTATATCTTCTGGTCAGGGTCTAACTCAAAGCCGTATCTGGCGGTAAGGCTGTTGATCTTGTCCGCAATGGCCCTCCGGTTTAAAAGCTCTTTGCCGGGCAGGCCCAGAATGATGTTTTCTGCTGCGCTCAGCACCTCTACCAGCTTAAAATGCTGGTGGATCATGCCTATCCCCAAGTCAAAGGAATCCCTTGGGGAGCAGATGGTGACCTCTGTTCCGTTGACGGTGATCTGGCCTTCATCGGGGTAATAGATTCCGGAAATCATATTCATGAGCGTCGTCTTTCCGCTTCCGTTTTCCCCTAAAATGGACAAAATCTCCCCTCTTTTTACAGACAGGCAGACCTTGTCGCTGGCGATTACTTTTCCGAACCGCTTGGTGATATTTTTCAGTTCAATGGCATACTTCTCGTTCACCCGTTCACCTCCGTATTCATTATTAACAGTAAAAAGCGGGCCAGGAGATCTGGCGCCGCTTTCTGGCCCGATTCATTTTCTTCGGTCTTAATTGTCAATGGTCGTGATTCCGTCGATCAGTATGTCAAATGCCGGTGCGGAACCGTATACGGATTCGTGGAAATATCCGTCTGAGATATATTCCACATCAATTCCATCTTTTTTATAAGTATCCAGCTTCTGTCCTCCTACGGTAAAGGTGGAAGTGTCGAATACGTGGAGAGTTCCTGCGGTGATTGCGCTCTCCACTTCCTTCACCTTTTCTTCCGTTTTGGGAGCGATCACAGCCTGATTGAGCTCTGTAATGGAGTTTGCCCCTTCCTTGTAGCCCTGGCACCAGTCCGTCTCAAAGGCTTTGCCGTCTATGACGCTCTGTACCGCATAGGTCACATATGGAGCCCAGTCAATGGCTGCGGAGGTCAAGGCCGTATCAGGAGCAGTGGCGATCATGGAAATGTTATAGCCCACACATGGAACTCCTGCAGCCTCAGCAGCAGTAGGGGCGCCGGTGGTATCTGCATGCTGGCTTATGAGTACGCAGCCGTTGGAGATCAGGGCATCGGCAGCCTCTTTTTCCAAGTCAAAGCTGGACCAGCTGTTGGTGTACTTCACTTCCATAACAGCCTCCGGGCATACGGAGCGCACACCCAAGAAAAAGGAGGTGTAGCCGCTGATAACCTCGGCAAAAGGATAAGCGCCCACGTATCCCACCTTTACGGCATCCTTGCTCACCTTGCCTTCTTCGATCATCTGGTTCAGTTTAAGCCCTGCCACAACTCCCGATACGTAGCGGGATTCGTAAACATTGGTGAAATAGTTATGCATATTGCTCAGTCCGCTTAAAGCAGCCTGATATCCGGTGGCATGGCAGAACTGCACATCCGGGTATTCCTTGGCAGCTTCCAGAATATACGATTCATGGCCGAAGCTGTTGGCGAAAATGATGTTGCAGCCCTGATCAGCCAGGTCCATGGCCGCATCCCCGGCGGTTTCATCCTCCGGAACATTCCATTTTATGATGACCTGATCATCGGATAAGCCAAGAGCTGCCTTCATATCCATGGCTCCCTTGTAATGGGCAGCCGTATAGCCTTCATTTTCATCTCCGATGTAGATAAATCCCACCTTTAAATCTTCTTTTGCTGCCGGCTTCACGTCTCCGGCTGCCTGGGCCTGTCCGCCTGCCGTTGTGGTCGCTGCTTCTGATGACTTGGCTGCTGCCGTTTCCCCGCTTCCGGATGAGGCGCTTGAGTCTGCGGCGCCTCCGCACGCCGACAGGGCCAGGGCAGTGAGCCCCGCTAAGGCCAGGACTGTCAACTTCTTCAATTTCATAACTGTTCCTCCTTGACAAATATGTTTTTAAAAATCAAAAAGCGCCGGGCTGCCGTGTAGACATGCCTGACGCTTTTGTCATTTTTTGAATATGGATTAGTATATCATCCTCTTCTTTATTGTCAATATGAATCCTGTACTTCCTAATATTCGAACTGAAACAGTTATTTTTATTAGTTTTTATACGCTTTCAGCGATTTCATAGATCAAACGCTCAGAGTCCTCCCAGCCCAGACACGGGTCTGTGATGGATTTTCCGTAGCAGTGCTCGCCTACCTTCTGGCTTCCCGGCTCAATATAGCTTTCGATCATCAGTCCCTTTACCAGGGCATAAATTTCAGGGGAATGCTTCCTGCTGTGAAGAACTTCCTTGGAAATACGGATCTGCTCCATGTATTTTTTGTTGGAATTGGAGTGGTTGGCATCTACGATACAGGCCGGATTCACCAGGTCGCGTTCGCTGTACATCTCGTGAAGGAGGAATAAGTCCTCAAAATGGTAGTTGGGGATGCACTGGCCGTGTTTGTTGACCGCACCTCTTAAGATGGTGTGGGCCAGGGGATTTCCCTTGCTCCTCACTTCCCAGCCTCTATAGGTGAAATCGTGGTGATTCTGTGCGGCCACAACGGAGTTGAGCATAACGGACAAGTCGCCGCTGGTGGGGTTTTTCATGCCCACGGCAACGTCGCATGCGCTGGCGGTCAGACGGTGCTGCTGGTTTTCCACAGAACGGGCTCCGATGGCGATGTAGGACATGATATCGTCAAGGTATCCTAAGTTTTCCGGATAAAGCATCTCGTCGGCTGTGGATAAGCCGGTTTCTACGAGAACCTTCATGTGCATCTTGCGGATAGCGATAAGCCCTTCCCGCAGGTCCGGTTTTTTCTCAGGATCAGGCTGGTGAAGCATTCCTTTATAGCCCTCACCGGTTGTCCTGGGTTTGTTGGTATAGATGCGGGGAACGATGATCAGACGGTCCTTTGTCTTCTCCTGTACTTTTATGAGACGGTTTGCATAATCAGAAACAGAATCCTCATTGTCAGCAGAGCAGGGTCCGACGATAACAAGGAATTTATCACTTTTTCCGGTGAGCACATCACTGATGGCCTGATCCCGTTCTGCTTTTTGTGCTGCTGACTCTGCCGGCAGCGGGAATTGTTCCTTGATTTCTTCCGGGCTTGGCAGATTATTAATATATTGAAATCCCATAATGTCCTCCTCTGTATGTTTCCGATTTATTTTTTGTTGATTATATAACAGAACACAGGAAAAATCCAGCATTCCTTAAAAATTTGGCAATGTGCTTCCCTTAGGTGTTCCTTTTTACGGAAAAATGGTGTATGATTGCAGAGAATGACAAAAGGAAGGGTGTATTTCTATGGAAAGATATTGGAATTGGGAAGGAAACTATATCGGTGTAAGACAGAGAGATTATCTGGCTGCCTGCGACGGGATAATTCTTGGAAAATTCTATGGGAAGGAAATTTATGACAGAAACGGAAATTACATCGGAGAAATAGGAAAAAATAACAGGCTGATTAAAAATAAAACAAAAGAAAGCTTTCGCCGTCCGGGTTTCAGCTCTTATGTGAAAGGGACCATAACAGCACCGTTTAAAAGCTGTGACCCTTATCCCATGATTCCGGGCTACGAAGACTTTTTGCGATAAAAGGGAGGAGAAGCTGATGGCAGGGGTGGTGGATTTAAGCAAGCTGACAGCGGGAAAAAATTTGACGGAGGTGGAGGAGGGCGTTCTCCGCTACATCATTGAGCACATCGATTCCATGCTTAAAATGGGAGTGCGGGGCGTTGCAAAGGAAAATTTCACCTCTACCTCCACCATTATGCGTCTGACAAAAAAGCTGGGATACGGCGGGTTTGTGGATATGTATTACAAACTGCTGCCCCTTGTAAACCGGGTCCAGGACAATGAGGACACGGGAATGCATTTTATCAGCAGCTTTTGCAGCAATTCTCTTTTAAAATACAATTCTTATGAAGATATCCAGGAATTTGCCGGGCGTATCCTGGGGCTGGAGGGAGGATACGTGTTTTTGTATGCAACAGGATTTTCTGCCATCCCTGTTGAATATATGACAAAAAAGCTTCTGGTTCTGGGGATTAAATGCATTTGCTCCAATGGAATGGATTCCATCGGCGTTTTTGAGAACAATCTGGAGAATATGAAGATGCTGATCGTGGTTTCCAGGTCCGGAGAAACGGGCTGGGTGGCAGACCGGGTGAAAACCGCCAGGGAGAACGGCATTTTTACCGTATCTTTTACCAATGAGGCGAGAAACCGGGTCAGCTCCATGACGGATATGCAGTTTTGCATTGAGGACAGCAATAAGCTGGATGACAGGAATATGATGGCAAACACATTCTTCCCCAATGTGATTATGCTGATGGAGCTTTTGATTTATGAGTACCACAAAGTGCTCCAGAATGAAGGCAAAAAAGAAGAATAGAGGTTCCGGATGCGTCTGAAAGGGCGTCTCCGGGGCCTTTTTTGTGAAACTGGTTACTACCTGGGATAACAAGTTCCTATCCCCTTCCAAAGTATATACAAAGGCCGGGGCGGCGTCTATAATACGGATATGAATTTCACGTGGAATGAAAAAAGAAGTAATGAAACATTCATATTGGAGGAAAAGACAATGAAAGAGAAAGTGATGGATCAATTACAGCGCTTTTCAAAGGCCATGTTCATCCCGGTTTTGATTCTGCCTATCGCAGGTATTTTAATCGCTGTCGGAAACTTATTTACCAATGCAAAGCTGCTGGAGCTTCTGCCCTTTTTGGACAATCCGGTGACAAAGGGCTTTGGCACCATTTTATCCGGTTCCCTGGTGGCTATTTTAAACAACCTGGGGCTGATTTTTTGTGTGGGTCTCGCTGCCGGACTTGCGGGAAAGAAAAAGTATGAGGCAGGATTTACGGCTCTTTTGGGATTTCTGGTGTTCATCAATGCCATGAATAAGTTCATGACCCTGACAGGAATCATGTTTACGGGAGAATCCTTAAGGGGAACGGGTCAGGCCATGGTCCTGGGCGTACAGATTCTGGACATGGGGGTGTTCCTGGGAATCATTCTCGGCATTGTCACTGCCATCGTCCATAACAGATTCTGTGAAACAGAATTCCAGAATGCCTTCCAGATTTACGGAGGCTCCAGATTCGTATTCATCGTATTGATCCCTGTAACGGTTCTTCTGGCAGTTGTGCTGACCTATGTCTGGCCTTTTGTCCAGCTTGGAATTACGAGCCTGGGCGGATTTATCAACCGTTCCGGAAACTTTGGAATCTTTATTTACGGCGCCCTGGAACGTCTTCTCATCCCTACAGGCCTTCATCATCTGGTTTATACCCCGTTTTTATACACCTCTCTGGGAGGCGTTGAAACCATTGGAGGACAGGTGTTTGAAGGGGCCAGAAACATTTATTATGCGGAAATCGCAGACCCTGCTGTGGAAGTCCTGTCTAAGTCCGTAATCTGGGATGCCAGGGGAATTTCTAAGATGTTCGGCTTAATGGGCGCCTGCCTTGCCATGTACCATACGGCCAGACCGGAAAACCGCAATAAGATAAGGGCCATTTTGATTCCAGCCGCATTTACTTCTTTTATTGCAGGCGTTACAGAGCCCATTGAATTCTCCTTTATGTTCGTGGCTCCCATCCTGTTTGCCGTTCATGCCGCTTTAAGCGGACTGAGCATGGCGGTTCTCAATATCTTAAATGTCCGAGCCATCGGCCCCAACGGTTTTCTGGATTTCCTGCTTTTTAACGTGCCTTTAGGAGTCCACAAAACAGGCTGGCCCATGTACATCGTGACAGGACTTGGATTTTTTGCGGCTTACTACGTTATATTCCGCACCCTCATCACAAAGCTGAATTTAAAGACCCTGGGACGTGAAACGGAAGGCATGGAAATGAAGCTTCATTCCAAAGCAGAATATAAAGAAAAAGTGGCGTCCGGGAAAGATGGAAAAGCCGGGGAAGATGTGGATGCAGCCTTGATTGTGGAGGCATTAGGCGGCGCCGGAAATATCGAAAAGGTGGACAACTGCTTTACCCGCCTGCGTCTGATTCTCACAAATCCGGACCTGGTTCAGGATGAAGTTTTAAAAAATGAAACCGGAGCCAACGGTGTGGTAAAAAAGGGAAATAACGTTCAGGTCATATACGGCTTAAGAGTGACTGCTGTGAGAAAAGCTGTCGATGAAGAATTAGGGAACAGTGAAAATAGCTGATGAATCAAGGAAAGGGAGGTAAATCATCATGAAGAAATTTTCAGTCGTAATCGCCGGAGGCGGAAGCACTTATACACCCGGCATTGTAATGATGCTGATGGATAATTTAGACCGGTTTCCCATCCGCTCTTTAAAGCTCTACGACAATGACAAAGAGCGTCAGGAAACTCTTGCAAAGGCCATAGAAATCCTCATGAGAGAGATTGCGCCGGAGGTGAAGTTTTCCTACACTACAGACCCTGAGGAAGCCTTCACTGATGTGGATTTCTGCATGGCCCATATCCGGGTAGGCAAGTACGCCATGCGGGAGCTGGATGAAAAAATCCCCTTAAAGTACCGCGTGGTAGGCCAGGAAACCTGCGGCCCCGGCGGCATTGCATACGGAATGCGTAGCATCGGCGGCATGATGGAGCTGATTGACTATATGGAACAGTATTCTCCTGACTGCTGGATGCTCAATTATTCCAACCCGGCTTCCATCGTGGCTGAAGCCTGCCGTGTATTAAGGCCCAATTCCAAGGTCTTGAATATCTGCGATATGCCTGTGGGAACCAAACGCCGCATGGGATTCATTGTGGGCAGGGACCCTAAGGACATGGATGTGAAATACTTCGGGCTGAATCACTTTGGCTGGTGGACCAGCGTAAAGGATAAGGATGGAACCGACCTGATGCCTCAGCTTTTGGAGTATGTGTCCAAAAACGGATATCTGACGGAAAAAGCCGTGGAAACCCAGCACATGGATGAAAGCTGGCAGCAGACCCATAAAAAAGCAGCCGATTTATTAAAGCTGGAGCCCAATTTTCTGCCCAATACGTATTTGAAATATTACCTTTACCCGGATTATGCAGTGGAGCATTCCGATCCCGGCCATACCAGGGCCAACGAGGTCATGGAGGGAAGGGAAAAAGAGGTATTCGGCGCTGCAAAGGCCATTGTACAGGCCAACACGGCAAAAGGCGGAGAGTTCACCATTGACAACCACGCTTCTTTCATTGTTGACCTGGCCTGCGCCATCGCCTATAATACCAGGGAGCAGATGCTCTGTATCGTGGAAAATAAGGGAGCTATCGCCAATTTTGACCCTACCGCAATGGTAGAAGTGCCCTGTCTGGTGGGAAATGAAGGCCCGGAACCTTTATGCCAGGGAAATATCCCCACTTTTGAAAAGGGAATGATGGAGGAGCAGCTTGCAGTAGAGCGTCTGGTGGTGGAAGCCTGGATAGAAGGAAGCTATTTAAAGCTGTGGCAGGCCCTGACTCTGTCAAAGACCGTGCCCAGCGCTTCCGTAGCCAAACAGATTTTAGATGACCTCATAGAAGCCAACAAGGGATACTGGCCGGAATTAAAATAAGGCTTTTCCAGCCCCGCCGGATAAAAAAGCCTCTTGACAAAAGGGAAAAAACCTCATATACTAATCAATAATTTCATAACCAAAGAAAAGCTTTGATAAGAACAAGTAGCAATGCAGGGACCATACAGAAAGCAGCCGGCAGATGAGAGGCGCATGGAAAGCGGATTGTGAATACATCTTTGAGCTTCACACCAAACGGCAGAACTGCCCAGTAGGCTGTGACGGATTCCCGCACCCGTTATTGTGCTAGAGTATCCCATGAGGTACTCAAAGAGGTAAGCAGCGCGAGCTGTTTATAAACTTAAGGTGGTAACACGAGACTTTGGCCTCGTCCTTTTGATAGGACGGGGCTTATTTTTGTCCCAGAAAGAGAAAAGGAGAAGCAGCATGAAGATCTATGAAGAGTTAAAAGCCAGGGGGCTGATCGCCCAGGTGACTAATGAAGAAGAGATCAGCAAAATGGTCAATGATGGGAAAGCCATATTTTATATCGGCTTTGACCCCACGGCAGACAGCCTCCACGTAGGGCACTTTATGGCATTGTGCCTGATGAAGCGCCTTCAGGAAGCAGGCAACAAGCCCATCGCCTTAATCGGCGGCGGAACCGGCATGGTGGGCGACCCTTCCGGACGCAGCGATATGCGCCAGATGATGACAGAGGAAATTATCCAGCACAACTGTGACTGCTTTAAGGAGCAGATGAGCCGTTTCATTGACTTTTCCGAAGGAAAGGCCATGATGGTCAACAACGCAGACTGGCTCATGGAATTAAATTACGTTGATTTTCTCCGGGAAATAGGCCCCCATTTTTCCGTTAACCGGATGCTGACGGCTGAGTGCTATAAGCAGCGTATGGAAAAGGGCTTAAGCTTTTTGGAGTTCAACTACATGATCATGCAGAGCTATGATTTCTATGAGTTATTCAAGCGCTACGGCTGCAACATGCAGTTCGGCGGCGATGACCAGTGGAGCAACATGCTTGGCGGAACCGAACTGATCCGAAGGAAGTTAGGCAAGGACGCCCACGCCATGACCATCACCCTGCTGTTAAACTCCGAAGGCAAGAAGATGGGAAAGACCCAGTCAGGAGCCGTGTGGCTTGATCCCGAAAAGACCTCTCCCTTTGATTTCTACCAGTACTGGAGAAATATCGGTGATGCTGATGTGTTAAAATGCCTGCGCATGCTGACATTCCTTCCCATCGAGCAGATCGATGAAATGGACCAGTGGGAGGGCAGCCAGTTAAACCAGGCAAAGGAAATCCTGGCATATGAGCTGACCAAGCTGGTTCACGGGGAAGAAGAGGCCGAAAAGGCACAAAAGAGCGCAAGAGAGCTCTTTGCCGGCGGCAATGCGGAGAACATGCCTACCTGTGAGATGGAAGAAGCGGATTTTAACGAGGGAACCGTGGACATTCTGACCCTCCTTCAAAAATCCGGTCTGGCTCCCACCCGTTCTGAAGCGAGGAGAAACGTAGAGCAGGGCGGCGTGACTGTGGAAGGAGAGGCTGTTTCCGATATCAAGGCTTCCTTTACGAGAGAGCAGTTATCCGGCCAGGGCCTTGTGGTAAAACGGGGAAAGAAGAAATTTGTAAGAGTGACTGTAAAATAAACAGGGACACAGATATGGCTGCCGCAAGTCCACTTTGCGGCAGCCATTTTTTTAAGGCCACACCGGTTCTAATTCCGGGTCCTGGAGGGAAAGGATGAATTGCAGCTTTTCCTCCGTATTATGTAATTGGTGAAGAGATTCGTACTCTTCATTGAGCCTGGCGTACACGTCCAGTATGGGCTTACAGCGGTCGGCTGTAGCGTCGAGAATCATATCCAGGTTTTCTATGGTCAAGTCCACGATGGAAGAATCCAGAAGACTGGCGTTTTTCATATTGGTGAGAATGGTTGTGATTTTTTCCTTTGGGAAGGAATCCTTATAGCTCCTTTTTCCGGTTAAGGCGCTGATGATATCGGCAATGGCAACGAGGCGCTCCATCACGGTAAGCTCCCTGGCAGTGAGCCCCCTTGGATAGCCGGAGCCGTCTAACTTCTCATGGTGGCGCAGGGAAATCCGCTGAATGGTCTCATCAATGGCGCCCCCGAATATTTCTTCGGTAAGGTCTACATGGGTCATCATGATGGACATGGCCTGAGAGCTCAGTTTTCCCGGAAATTCAAGGATTTCCATAGGAATGGCTATTTTCCCCAGGTCGTGAAGCAGGGAACCGCAGAGAATCTGGTTGATCTGGGATTCAGGAAGGTCCAGCAAAAGGCCCAGCTCATAGCTGATACTGGTGGTAGTTATGGTGTGGGTTGCGGTGTAGGAACTTCGAAAGTCTATGAGAAATACCAGCATTTTCAGATAGTCTGTAGTCTCTTCCGTGGAAAGGGGGATGCTGGTCAAAAAGTCAAAATAATCCGGGTCTACTCGCTGTTCTTCTTCGATGGGCTGGGTGAGGTCCAGCTTTACGGCTAAATCCACCAGATGAGGGGCGTAAGCGGTCCCTCTTCCTTTGATCAGTGAATCCCTGGTATCCTTCCAGGACTTTCCTTCCACTGACATGGATACATCGATCCGGTCTGCAATGTGTATGATCTGGGCAGTATCCTTGATGGAAGAAGTCAGCTCTGCCTGTCCTTCCAGAGAGTTCCAGGCTGAATGGTGAAAGAGGATTGCGGGAGCCAGCTTCTTCAGCGGAGAAAAGTACCGGATAAACAGATAACCGTAGGAACAGTGTCCCCAGACGTTTTGCGTTTCAAATTGAAGCATTCTGGAGATTTCTTCGGTTTTGTATGCTCCGATATCGTGGATGTGAGCGAGAAGGCAGAGGTCCCGCAGGTCCATGGCGGAGCAGAATCCTGCTTTGTGAAGCATTCGGAAAACGATATAGGCTACCCTTGAACCGTGTTCCGTAAGACGGGGCTCTATGTTGCTGCAAAAGCGGCGCATGATGCCTATAATACTTTTATTATTTAAAGTATTAGTATATTGCATTCTCATCTGTGAATCCTCCCGGTGAAATCACCATTTTGACATTATAATTAAGCTACATCATACCATATTTTGACAGAAAAATACAGTTTTTTCTAATAAATACGATAAAATTCGTTTTTTTATACAAGGATATGTATTTATATGGCGTTTTTTGAAAATAAAAGGCCTTTTGGGCTCTGGTTACAGAAAAATAAATGAGATGGAATGATAATGTTACAAAGGACTTTATATTTTATAAAATATGCCGATATGAAATATAAGAAGTGTTATGCAGAAAAATAAAGGAGAGGGGGAGGTATTATGAACCGGACGCAGATGGTCAGAGGAAATACGCAGGCTTTGTGGGACAGTGTCCGTTCCGGCAAAAGTGCAGAAGAAACCGGAGGGGATTTAAGCGGTATCATAACGGGGCAGACAAGGAAGGACCAGGTAAATCTTTCCGAAGGATGGCAGTCAGGGGACTGGAAGGAAATGATAAAAAAGACCATTGACCAGTTAAAGGCCCAGTACCCCTCTCTTCATATTGTCATAGATGAGAAGGAAAGCGCCGGCAGCCTAAACCGCCTGGCAGCAGAGCTTGGCTCAGGAACCCATCTTGTCATTTCTTCCAAGTTCCTGGCCCGCATGGGAAGCAGCCCGGAGGAATTTGCCAGATGCAGTTCCGTGCTGACCGGCACCGCCATGCAGCTTGCAAAGGGCAGTGCCAATGGCCGGGCCTCCGGAGCCTATGTGGGGCAGTCCGCGGTTTCCTCCTGGAGAACACAGGCGGAGCCGGAGGCTTCTGTCAACGGTCAGACCGCTGTCCGCAGTTTTCTGGAGCATTCGGGAAAGCTTGACAAGACTTCGGATACGAAAAACAGTGCTGTGAAGAAAAATACGAAAAAAAGCATGATTTCCGTATCCCGCCACTATACCGGTATGGCAGCCGCCCGTTCCAAGGGGCAGGTGCAGGCGGTTATGGCGAATATTCAACGAAGCATCGGAGATTTGCAGATGACGGCTGTCTATGGAGAGGACGAGGAACGGGTCAAAGCCGGGAGAGCTCTTCGCTCCTTAAAAAAGCTTTTATCCAAAGGAGGCCGCAAGCTGAGGCGGCTGAATCAGGAAGAGCTGGCAGCCATCAGAAAAAGAAATGCTGAAAAGCAGCAGGAAAAAAGAAAGGCAGAGCAGGCCAGACTGGAAAAGGAGCAGCACCAAAGGGGGCGGTCCAGTTCAGACCGGGCACTTGAAATGGAGGGAAGGTCGGAAGAGTCTTATGTCAGAGGATACCGGCATTACCGCCAGCTAAAAGAAGAGTTTGAGATAAGAACGGCAGATAATATAAATACAGCGCCTGCAGGAACCCCTGTTGACGGGGGCTTCTCAGGCGCTGAGGAAAGAGGAGGCCAGATCGTGGTCACGGATACGGTTTCGTTCTGAGCCTCCTGACTTATTTAAGCTCCCATCAGATGACTGGACAGGATTCTGGCTCCCATGAGAATCAGGGTGACGCCTCCTGCCATTTCCGCCTTTGATTTATACCGGGTTCCAAAGGCATTTCCGACTTTTACACCCAGAACGGACAGCACAAAGGTTATGCTTCCTATAAAAGAGATGGCCGGAACGATCTGAACCTGTAAAAATGCAAAGGTAACACCCACTGCCAGGGCGTCAATGCTGGTTGCAACAGCCAGAAGGCACATGCTCTTGGGATCGATGGAACAGACGGGACATGATTCTTCTTTGCTGAAGGCTTCTTTTATCATGTTGAGGCCGATGGCCGCCAGCAGCACAAATGCAATCCAGTGATCAAAGGCAGCGATGGAATCCTTAAACTGAGATCCCAGAAGATAGCCTATGAGAGGCATTCCGCCCTGAAAGCCTCCAAAGTACAGGCCGACGATGATTCCGTGCTTCCAGTTCATTTTTGGCATGCAAAGACCTTTGCAGATGGCAACGGCAAAGGCATCCATGGATAAGCCTGCCGCAATGATAAAAAGTTCAATGAGTGACATGTGATATTCCTCCTGTGGTTAGTAAATATATGCAGTGAAAAACAGAATCATTTCTAATCCTTTTGATTCAGTCTGATCTTTTCCAGATAAGCGTACAGCTCCGGATCGACGTTGTCAAATAAGCGGTTTTTCTTTGAGGGGATACGTTCCAGATGTTCTTTCTGAATTTCGGAATTGGTCTCCTCAATTTCTTTTTTCAAATCCCTGGCGGAAAGGCGTGTACAGCCTTTTCCTAAAATAATAATCTGTTCCAGCTTGTCCGAGGTAGCAACCCGCACTTGATACTGCCTGCCGATCTGCTGGGAAACTTTTTCAATGTATTGGTCAGCCGTTTCGGCTTCCTTGGTGAAAATGACGTGGATGTTATGGTATTTTATGACTGTGCCCGGATTTCCCTTGACCTTATAGCCGTCAAAGACGAGAACTACATTGCATTTTTTATATCCCTGATAATTGCATAAAATATCCTGAAGCTTGATTCTGGCAGAATCCATGTTGACTTCGGCCAATTCCTTCAGATCAGGCCAGGCAAATATGATGTTGTATCCATCCACTAAAAGATAATCAGAACTCATGTGCCACCTCAATCCGAAGCCGAAAGATGCTTGATGCGTTTTACGTAGATCCGCCTGAGAAGGAAGGTGCTTAAGGTCACGGACATGATTTCAGACAGGGGAAATGCGTACCAGACCGCATGAAGACCAAATAATTTCGCGAAAATATATGCAATTGGCAAAATACAGATGAGCTGTCTGGCCACTGATATGATCAGGCTGTAAACACCGTTTCCAAGAGCCTGGAATGCAGACCCGACTACAATGCAGTATCCTGCAAAAATAAAGCTGATGCTGATGATCCGAAGCGCCGGTACGCCGATGGACAGCATATTTTCCGAAGCATCAAAGAAGGAGAAAAGCTGTTCGGGAAATATCTGGAAGATGGCAAGTCCGGCCAGCATAATGGATACAGCACCTATGATACTGGATTTTAATGTCTTTATGATACGGTTTTTATTTCCGGCCCCATAATTATAGGCGATAATGGGAACCATACCATTATTGAGTCCAAATACAGGCATAAAAATAAAGCTTTGCAGCTTAAAGTAAATTCCAAACACGGAAACTGCGGTTTCGGAAAACAAAAGAAGAATTTTGTTTACCCCAAAGGTCATGACGGAGCCGATGGACTGCATTAAAATAGAAGGAAGCCCTACCCGGTAAATATTGACAATGGTTTCCTTATGAGGGCGGAAGCCTTTCATATTCAGGTCCACATCCGGATTTCTGGTCAGGTTGAAATACAGCAGAAGCATCATGGCCAGGATTTGCCCGATGACTGTGGCTGCCGCTGCTCCGGCAGTTCCCATGGCAGGAAAGCCGAACAATCCGAATATCATGATGGGGTCCAGAATGATGTTGGTGATGGCTCCAAGTCCCTGAGTGATCATATTGTAAATAGTCCGACCTGTGGACTGCATGATCCGTTCCAGGGCAATCTGCAGAAACACTCCAAAGGAAAATATGGTGCAGATGGAAAGATAGGACGTTCCCTGACTTATGATTTCTTCGTTGTCAGTCAGTGCAGAAAAATAAAAACGGGAGAAAAAGATTCCAAACAGGGCAAAGGCCAGGGAACTGAGAAGGAAAAGAAAGATTCCGTTGACAGCGGCCAGATTTGCCGCCTTCTGGTTCTTTTCTCCGAGGGAGCGGGAGAGTAAGGCATTGACTCCGACACCGGTTCCTGCTGCGACTGCGATGAGCAGGTTCTGGATGGGGAATGCCAGGGACACGGCGGCCAGGGCCGATTCTCCCAGTCTCGCTACAAAAACGCTGTCCACCACATTATAAAGAGCCTGGATCAGCATGGATAAGACCATAGGAAGGGACATGGTGAGGAGAAGCCTGTTTACGGGCATGGTTCCCATCTTGTTTTCCTTGGGCTGTAAGGCGCCCATGGTTTCAGACATAAGAAAACCTCCTTAACATTAGTAAGCGTGGCTATTATTGTAACCTTTCCCGCATGAAAAGTCAACATTGTGAGGTTTTTTAAATTTGTGAAAAATAAATATTGCGCTGTAAAAAAGATTATGTTAATATAAGTGCAATTCATTGTAATAAAGCGATGAATTGTTATATTGAAAAAGGCAGAGAAGGAGACTCTGGCCTACTGGACCTCAACAGGAAGATGGCGTCACCGACTGAGAGCGCTGTCACGTGGGACTTGGCTAAGGGAACACTCCGGAGCCGGTATGTCGAAGCGGCCCATATGGCGAAAGCCATCGGGTGTCATGAGTAGACATATCCGTATGCATGCGTTAAATGCTTGAGTGGGGACATTTGCCCCTCTGTCTGTCATATCTGCGGATAGAGGAAAGGGATTTGTCTCAATGCGGGTGGTACCGCGGGAAATTATTGTATATAAATCCCGTCCCGGAATATGTAACTGTATTCCGGGGCGGGATATTTTATTGTAAAAATCTGCTGCCGGAGTCGAAACAATTACATTCAGGTAAGGAGAATACAGATATGGAATTCATCAGTGGTGTAACAGAAAAAGACATGCCGGGAATCAGGGAAATTTGTGCCGGTGAGTATGAAGGAAAGACCGTTGCCATGGAAGGCTGCGTCCATACCATCCGTGATATGGGAGAGGTGGCCTTTGTGATCCTCAGAAAAGCAGAAGGTCTGGTGCAGTGCGTCTACGAGGAAGGAAAGACGGATTTTGACGTAAGCCTGTTAAAAGAGGAATCAGCCCTCCGGGTTACGGGAACAGTATCAAAGGAGGAGCGGGCGCCTCATGGATTTGAAATCCGCCTTTTAACGGTTGAAGTCCTGTCCCAGCCTGCAGAGGCTCCGCCCATCGCCATCGGCAAATGGAAGCTGAACACTTCTTTGGAGACAAAGCTGGCTCTTCGGCCCATTTCTTTAAGAAATCCCATGGAACGGGCAAAGTTTCGCATTCAGGAAGGAATTGTGAGAGGCTTTCGGGACTTTCTTCATTCCCAGAGCTTTACGGAAATCCGCACGCCGAAGATCGTGGCGCGGGGAGCAGAAGGCGGTTCCAATGTGTTCCGGCTGGACTATTTTAATAAGAAGGCAGAGCTGGGGCAGAGCCCTCAGTTTTACAAACAGACCATGGTAGGGGTCTATGACCGGGTATTTGAAGTCGCCCCCGTTTTCCGGGCGGAAAAGCACAATACTGTCAGGCATTTAAACGAATACACCAGCATGGACTTTGAGATGGGATATATTGACAGCTTTGAAGAAGTCATGGGAATGGAAACAGCCATGCTGCAGTACACCTTTTCCCTGCTTTCCAGGGAATATGAGGCGGAGCTTAAGATGCTGAAGGTGGAACTTCCCGACGTATCCCGCATTCCAACCGTGCGCTTTGACAAGGCAAAGGAACTGGTGGCAGAAAAATACAGCCGCAAGATCAAAAATCCTTATGACCTGGAGCCGGAAGAGGAAGCCTTAATCGGACGCTATTTTAAGGAAGAGTGCGGCAGCGATTTCGTATTCGTCACCCATTACCCTTCCAAGAAACGTCCCTTTTACGCCATGGAAGACCCGGAAAATCCCACTTTTACCTTGAGCTTTGACTTGCTGTTTAAGGGCCTGGAGATCACCACCGGGGGACAGAGAATTCATGATTACGATACGATCATTAAAAAAATGGAGTCCAGAGGCATGGACCCGGAGGATATTTCTTCCTATTTAATGATATTCAAATACGGAATGCCGCCTCACGGAGGTCTTGGCATCGGCTTAGAGCGTCTCACCATGAGACTTCTCGATGAAGCAAACGTGAGAGAAACCACCTTGTTTCCGAGAGATGTGACAAGACTGGAACCATAGAAGGAGGCCGGAGAAAATGGCAAATATCATCGATGATGAAACAATTGAATATGTAGGAATTCTGGCAAAGCTGGATTTGGATGAGTCAGAAAAAGAAGCAGCCAAAAAGGATATGGGCCGTATGCTGGACTATATTGATAAGTTAAATGAGCTGGACACAGAAGGCGTGGAGCCCATGTCCCACGTATTCCCCATACACAATGTTTTCCGAGAAGATGTGGTGGAAAACGGCGATGACAGAGAAAATATCTTAAAGAATGCCCCTGAAAGCAAGGATGGAGCCTTTAAGGTGCCAAAGACAGTGGAATAGGGGGAAGAAAGATGACAGCAAAAGAAATTTTATCCCTTACGGCAGTGGAGCTGGGAAAAAAGATAAAAGCAAAGGAAGTGACTTGCCTGGAGGCGGCCAAAGCGGTGCTGGGCCAGATCAAAGCCATGGAGCCTGTCCTCAACAGCTATGTGACTGTTGCTCAGGAGGAAGACGTATTAAAACAGGCAGAAGAGATTCAGAAACGGATCGACAGCGGAGAGCTGACCGGCCCTCTGGCCGGGGTTCCGGCTGCGGTGAAGGATAACATCTGCATGGAAAACATGAAAACCACATGCAGCTCCAAAATCCTTTCCAACTTCGTTCCCACCTATACGGCTGAGGCTGTGGAGAACTTGAAAAAAGCAGGAGCAGTGATCATTGGAAAGACCAACATGGATGAATTTGCCATGGGAAGCACCACGGAAACGTCTGCCTATGGGCCTACGAGAAATCCCTGGAACCCGGACCATGTGCCCGGCGGCTCCTCAGGCGGTTCCTGCAGCGCGGTGGCAGCGGCAGAATGTTTCTTTGCCCTGGGCTCTGATACAGGCGGCTCCATCAGACAGCCCGCATCCTTTTGCGGAGTGACAGGCTTAAAGCCTACGTATGGAACTGTTTCCCGGTACGGGCTCATCGCTTACGGTTCTTCTTTGGATCAGATCGGTCCGGTGGCAAAGGATGTGACGGACTGCGCAGCCATTTTAGAGGTGCTGGCTTCTCATGACGGAAAGGACAGCACGTCTGTGGAGCGGAAGGATTGCGATTTTACATCGGCTTTAAAGGACGATGTGACAGGAATGCGCATCGGTATTCCGGCGGACTATCTGGGAGAAGGCCTGGACCTGGAAGTGAAGGAGGCTGTTTTAAAGGCAGCCGAAGTGCTGAGGGAAAAAGGGGCAGTTGTGGAGACCTTTGACTTGAGTCTGGTGGAATACGCCATTCCGGCCTATTACGTCATCGCATCGGCGGAGGCCAGCTCCAACTTATCCCGGTTTGACGGCGTGAAGTTCGGCTACCGGGCAAAGGAGTACCAGGGACTTCACGGCATGTATAAAAAGAGCCGTTCCCAGGGCTTTGGACCTGAGGTGAAGCGCCGCATTATGCTGGGTTCCTTTGTCCTCAGCTCCGGTTATTACGACGCTTATTATTTAAAGGCTTTGAGAACAAAGGCTCTCATTAAAAAGGCGTTTGATGAAGCATTTTCAAAATACGATGTGATTTTAGGGCCTGCGGCTCCTACGACGGCACCTAAGCTTGGGGAGAGCTTAAAGGACCCATTAAAGATGTATCTGGGCGATATCTATACCATTTCCGTAAACCTTGCAGGGCTTCCCGGACTTACGGTTCCAGGGGGGAAAGATAAAAACGGACTCCCCATTGGAATCCAGTTTATCGGAGACTGTTTTAAGGAAAAGAACATTTTACAGGCAGGCTATGCTTTTGAACAGAGCAGAGGCTATGAGATGCCAGGGCTGGCGGCAGAGGCTGCCGACGGGAAGGAGGAGAGGTAAATGAGCAGACAGTATGAAACCGTCATCGGCCTGGAGGTCCATGTGGAGCTGGCGACAAAAACGAAGATTTTCTGCTCCTGTTCCACGGAATTCGGCGGAGCGCCCAACACCCACACCTGTCCGGTCTGCACCGGAATGCCCGGTTCCCTTCCTGTTCTCAATAAGCAGGTGGTGGAATACGCCCTGGCAGTGGGCCTTGCAGCCAACTGTGAGATCAACCAGTACTGCAAATTTGACCGGAAGAATTATTTTTATCCCGACAACCCTCAGAACTACCAGATTTCCCAGCTCTATCTGCCCATCTGCCACGACGGCTATGTGGAGATCGATACGGCTTCCGGAAAGAAAAAAGTCAGGATTCATGAAATCCACATGGAAGAGGACGCAGGAAAGCTGATTCACGACGAATGGGAGGACTGCTCTTTGGTGGACTTTAACCGGAGCGGCGTTCCGCTGATCGAGATTGTATCAGAGCCTGATATGAGAAGCGGGGAAGAAGTGATCGCTTACTTAGAGAAGTTAAGGCTCATCATCCAGTATTTAGGTGCATCAGACTGCAAGCTCCAGGAAGGTTCCATGAGAGCTGACGTCAACTTGTCAGTCAGGGAAGCGGGAGCTTTGGAATTTGGAACCAGAACGGAAATGAAGAACTTAAACTCCTTTAAAGCCATTGCACGTGCCATTGAAGGGGAGAGAAAGCGCCAGATTGAGCTGATTGAAGACGGAAAGGCCGTCGTTCAGGAGACGAGGCGGTGGGATGACAACAAGGAATCCTCTTATGCCATGCGTTCCAAAGAGGATGCCATGGATTACCGCTACTTCCCGGACCCGGACCTGCCGCCTGTTTTCATAGAACAGCAGTGGCTGGACCGGATCAGGGCGCAGCAGCCGGAGCTTCGGACGGAAAAAATGGCCCGGTATCAGGAGGAATACAACCTTTCTGAATACGATGCGGACATTATCACAGGCTCCAAGCACATGGCAGATTTATTTGAAGCGGTGACTGCTATCTGCCAAAAGCCCAAGGAAGCGGCTAACTGGCTCATGGTAGAAGCCATGCGCCTTTTAAAAGAACAGGAAATGGAACCTGAAAATATGACATTTTCCCCGGAAAACCTTGCAAAATTAATTGAATTGGTGGATAATGGTACCATTAACCGCACCGTGGGCAAGGAAGTCTTTGAACAGATTTTTAAGGAAGATGTGGACCCTGAGCAGTATGTGGAAGAAAAGGGGCTTAAAATTGTCAATGACGAGGGAGAACTGCGCACGGTGATTGAGGAGATTGTTGCAGCCAATCCCCAGTCTGTAGAGGATTACCGAAACGGAAAGGAAAAGGCCATGGGCTTTTTAATGGGTAAGACCATGAGGGCCATGTCCGGCAAAGCTGATCCGGGGGCTGTCAGCAGGATACTGAAGGAAGTGCTTGGCAGCACCCAGGGTTAAGGAGTCTATATTGAGGAGGAGAAAAAAATCTATGAAGCCGTATGTTGAAATGACGAAGGAAGAGTTACAGGAACTGAGGAAACAGCTTTCCGCCCAGTACAAAAGTTTTCAGGGAAAGGATTTAAGGCTTGACATGTCCAGAGGAAAGCCCAGCGCAGAGCAGCTTGACATTTCCATGGGACTGATGGAGGTGTTGTGCGGCGGGGAGGATTTGACCTGTGAAGATGGAACAGACTGCCGCAATTACGGAGTGCTGGATGGAATCAAAGAGGCAAAGGAACTGCTGGCAGATATGATGGAGGTTTCTCCAAGCCAGGTCATCATCTATGGAAACTCCAGCTTAAATGTGATGTATGACACGGTTTCCCGCTCCATGACTCACGGCGTTATGGGCAATACACCCTGGTGCAAGCTGGATAAGGTGAAGTTTTTATGCCCGGTGCCCGGATATGACAGACATTTCTCCATCACAGAATATTTTGGAATTGAGATGATAAACGTGCCAATGACTCCTGCCGGTCCTGATATGGATATGGTGGAGGAGCTGGTGGCACAGGATGATTCCATCAAAGGAATCTGGTGTGTTCCCAAATACTCCAATCCTCAGGGAATTTCCTATTCTGACGATACAGTCCGCCGTTTTGCACGGTTAAAACCGGCTGCAAAGGACTTCAGAATCTACTGGGACAATGCTTACACCATTCACCACTTATACGACAACGACCAGGATCACTTAATCGAGATTCTTGCCGAGTGCAAGAGAGCCGGAAATCCGGATATGGTCTATAAATTTGCTTCCACCTCAAAGGTCAGCTTCCCCGGCTCAGGAATCGCTTCCATCGCGGCCAGCCAGAACAACTTAGAGGATATCATGAAGCAGCTTAAGATTCAGACCATCGGCCACGACAAGGTAAACCAGCTTCGCCATGTGCGCTACTTTGGCGACATTCACGGCATGGTAGAGCATATGAGAAAGCATGCGGATATCATGAGGCCTAAGTTTGAGGCAGTGATTGAGACTCTGGAAAGAGAGCTGGGAGGACTTGAAATCGGAGAGTGGACCGCTCCCAAGGGAGGCTATTTCATTTCCTTTGACTCCATGGATGGCTGCGCGAAATCCATCGTGGCAAGATGCAAGAAGGCAGGACTGGTGATGACCGGAGCGGGAGCTACCTATCCTTATGGAAAGGACCCTCATGATAACAACATCCGGATCGCTCCTTCCTATCCGACCTTGCCTGATTTAATTCTCGCCATGGAACTGTTTGCCGTGTGCGTGAAGATCGTCACCATTGATAAGCTTTTGGCCGGAATGAAATAATAAAATAATGAAAAAGAGCTTTGACCACGGTTTTATAACCGGTCAAAGCTCTTTTTTATGGGCAGTTTTAAAGGTCATCAGTCAAATAAGACGAGATTGATAAATGCCTGAAATGCCTCTGTCTGGAATTTATCCTTTTGAAAGACCACGTGATTCATACAGCTTATGTCTAAGTTCTGGACCTCGATTTCAACCACATCTCCCCGCTTTACGGAATCGTCAGCAAAGATTCTGGGAATTACCCCGATTCCGATGTTTTCCTTTACTGCCTGTAAGATCACATCAGAATTGGTGCTGGACCAGAGGGGGTCGGCGGATAAGTTATTTAAGGAAAGGGCGGAGTCAAAGGTATCCCGCAAGGTGCAGCCCTGCTCCCTCAAAAGAAGAGGCTCCTCGATGAGCCGGTCCAATGTGACGGGCTGGGCGGAGCGCTTGGCAAAGGGGTGTCCGGGGGCGCAGATCACAGCCATGGGATAGGAGGAAAAAGGGATTTTCTCCAGCCTATCTTCTGAGATAACGCCTTCCACCAGGCCGATGTCCAGTTCATTTTTTAAAAGCTTATTGATGACCTCCCTGGAATTGTCTATGGTGACTTTTAATGTGGTATCGGGATTGGAAAGGGAAAAACGGGATACGGCCTGGGGGAGTAAGTAGCTTCCCAGGGTGACGCAGGAGCCTATCCGCAGAGGGGCCTGAAAATGAAGGGAGCCCGAATAGCTTTCCAGATCCTGATACAATTCCAGAAGGGGGATGACTTTTGATAAATAAAATTTTCCGTTTTCATTGATGACCACTTTGCGGGAAACCCGGTCAAAGAGGGGAGAGCCAACAGATTCTTCCAGTTCATTGATGGCGTGTGAGATGGCAGGCTGAGTCATGGACAGGGTCTTGGCGGCCCCGGTGATGCTGCCTTCCTCACACACCGTTTTAAAGATCGTGAGATGTCTTAAGTTCATGTCAGAAGTCCTTCCATTACCAATGGTTCATGTGATAATCTACATTATATCATTTTGATAATAGTATGAACAGATATTTTGAAAAAAATGTCGAAATACTTAGAGACGTTTTGCAATGGCTTTGATAAAATCTTCGCTGTTTAATACGGTGGGGTTGGGAATGGCGGTGATGAGAGCCAGGTCTTTGGTCATTTCTCCGGCTTCGATGGTGTCTAAGGCAGCCTGTTCCAGCCTGTCTGCAAAATCAGCCAGTTCCTGATTTTTGTCCAGCTCTCCCCGCTTTCTTAAAGCCCCTGACCAGGCAAATATGGTGGCCATGGAATTGGTGGAGGTTTCCTGACCCTTTAAGTGCTGGTAGTAGTGGCGCTGTACGGTTCCGTGGGCAGCCTCATATTCATAATCTCCGTCAGGGGATACTAAAACAGAGGTCATCATGGCGAGAGAGCCAAAGGCAGAGGATACCATATCGCTCATCACGTCTCCGTCGTAGTTCTTACATGCCCAGATAAATCCGCCGTCCGCCTTCATCACACGGGCCACCGCATCGTCGATGAGGGTGTAGAAATAGGAAATCCCGGCTTCTTTAAACGTGTCTGCAAATTCTGCGTCAAAAATATCCTGGAAAATGTCCTTAAAGGTGTGGTCATATTTTTTTGAAATGGTGTCCTTGGTGGCAAACCACAAATCCTGCTTCGTATCCAGAGCATAGTTGAAACAGCTTTTTGCAAAGCTTTCAATAGAGCCGTTTAAGTTGTGCATTCCCTGAATGATTCCAGGCCCTTTAAAAGTGTGGACGGTTTCTCTGGTTTCAGTTCCGTCTGCTGCGGTGTAAACCAGTTCCACCTTGCCGGCTCCCGGAATCTTCATTTCCGTTCCCTTGTAGACGTCGCCGTAAGCGTGTCTTGCAATGGTGATGGGTTTCTTCCAGCTTTTTACACATGGATCAATTCCTTTGACAACAATGGGCGCCCGGAATACGGTTCCGTCTAAAAGGGCTCTGATGGTAGCGTTAGGGCTTTTCCACATTTCCTTTAAGCTGTATTCCTTTACACGGTCTGCGTTTGGGGTGATGGTGGCGCATTTGACGGCGACTTTGTATTTTTTCGTGGCATTGGCAGAATCCACGGTAACCTGGTCATCGGTCTGGTCGCGATAGGGAAGTCCCAGGTCATAATACTCTGTCTTTAAATCAATATAAGGCAAAAGAAGATTGTCTTTGATCATCTGCCAGAGAATTCTGGTCATTTCGTCACCATCCATTTCAACAATGGGAGTTGTCATCCTGATCTTATCCATGTGCTTGTCCTCCTTAAGATTATTGGTGTAAGCTATAGTATACGATGAATTATAAAATCACACAAGTATTCTATGTAAATTTATTCAGCCATTTTTGAATATTATACACTGTTTCCGGGGCGATAAAATGTTCTACTTTTTCCACCTGCTCCAGTTCGTCGGAATTCTGGTTGATGTAGCAGAAAAAACGGTGGAGCACATCGTGGCGGAATAATAAATATTCACCCATCTGCATACCGGTCTCTGTCAGGGAAACGGTGCCGTACTTTTCAAAGCGCACGAGGCCCTGTTTTCTTAGGTTTCCGGTCATTTTGGAAGCGGAGGAGGGCTTTACGTGAAGGCCTTCTGCCAGTTCCTTGATGCGGACAGGCTGGCCGTCTTTATGAAGGCGGCAGATCATTTCCAAATAATCCTCCATGGAGGAGGTGATTTTTGTGTGCTCTAAAAGAGAATAGCCCTTTAGGGTATAGAAGTTGGGGGAGGTGGACATGGGGACTCCTTTGTGCAGACTGTTATTTATATTTATTCCCTTATCGTACATTCTATGAGACAAAAGGGGAACCCACATAATGCTTGACACTCTGGCATCAAAATGGTATAGTTTTACTACATAAACTGTAACTGAAAATAGTACAGAACAGAGGGTTTTTATTCAGAACCATGTGCCATTGAGAGGAGGCTTTATTTTGGGATTTACACTAGACGTGAGTGTTCCGGTTTTGACCGTATTTGTGCAGGGGCTGGTCAGCTTTTTTTCACCCTGTGTCCTTCCCCTGATTCCCCTTTATATCGGGTATTTATCGGGAGGAACGGGAGTGAAGGGGGAAGATGGAAGCATTTATTATGACCGGAAAAAGGTCATGCTGCATACCGTCTGCTTCGTCATTGGAGTCAGCTTTGCGTTCTTCCTTCTGGGCCTTGGATTTTCCGCCCTTGGAAGCTTTTTTAAATCCAACCAGCTTTTGTTTGCCAGAATCGGAGGAATCCTTGTTATCATGTTCGGCTTGTACCAGCTTGGCTTCTTTGGACAGTCCGCCATTTTAAGCAGGGAGGGACGTCTGCCTTTTTCAGTCAATACCCTTGCCATGTCTCCCTTTACGGCCCTGGTCATGGGCTTTACTTTCAGCTTTGCCTGGACCCCCTGCGTGGGACCGGCGCTGGCAAGCGTGCTGATAATGGCGGCTTCGGCTTCTACAAAGGCATGGGGCTTTGCCCTCATCGGTGTATATACTCTGGGCTTTATTCTGCCCTTTTTGGCAGTGGGCTTCTTTACGACAGCCGTGCTCGAATTTTTCAAAACCCACAGCAATGTGGCAAAGAATGCGGTAAAAGCAGGCGGTGTGCTCATGGTGCTCATGGGAATTATGATGTTTACCGGAAAGATGAACGGAGTGACCGGATATTTATCCGCTATTCCGGGGCGGACTGTGGAGGAGACAAAAGCGGAAGAAACTACAAAAGCGCCGGTTCAGACTTCTGAAGAGGAAACAAAAGAGAGCACGGAAGCGGCTTCTGAAGAGGAAAGCGAAAGCCAGCCTCTGCCGGCCATTGATTTCACTTTGACGGACCAGTTTGGCAATACCCACTCCCTTTCTGATTATAAAGGAAAGACCATATTCTTAAACTTCTGGGCCACCTGGTGTCCACCCTGCCGGGCAGAGATGCCGGATATCCAGAAGCTGTATGAATCCTATGAGAAGGAAGGGGACAATGCCCTGATCGTTCTCGGTGTGGCTGCTCCCAATTACGGACAGGAAAAGGATGAGGAAGGGATTAAGAAGTTTCTGGAGGAAAACGGGTATACTTATCCGACTCTGATGGATACTACCGGGGAATTGTTTGAGGCTTACGGAGTATTTTCTTATCCTACCACCTTTATGATTGACCGGGATGGGAATGTATTCGGCTATGCCAGCGGCATGCTGTCTGAGGATACCATGCACAGCATAGTGGAACAGACCATGAATGGAAAGAGAAACTGACGGAGCAATAAGATATATATGAAGCAAGGGAGCAGTGGAGACAGACGTCTCTGCTGCTCCCTTTCTCACTTTCGTGTCCTTCTTATCATATGATAAATAAAAAGGACAAGGGGATTTTATGATAAAAAGTGAGGCCACAAAGGATATGACCAGCATAGAACTTCTGGGAATACGGGAAAACTTAAAAAACTCCGATTACGCGGAGATTGAACGTTTCCGTGAATCCTTTGATGCGGATGAAATGGGTTTTGCGGAAGAAAGGGAAGGGATTTAAATGGATGTTCATAAGCTATTGACCCCTTATAATTACAGCAATGGACAGGGACGCTCTATCCGGTATATTGTGATTCACTATGTAGGGGCTCTGGGGGGAGCGGAGGCAAACTGCAAGTATTATGCTTCCGGGTATATCGGAGCCAGCGCCCATTATTTCGTCGGATTTAAGGGGGAAATATGGCAGTCCGTTGAAGATCGGGATATTGCATGGCATTGCGGGGCGAAGATATACCGCCATGCAGAATGCCGCAACAGCAACAGCCTGGGGATTGAGCTCTGCGTCAGAAATAAGGGCAGCCAGTCAGGCACCAGCAGGGACTGGTATTTTGAAGACGCAACTGTAAAGGCCGGTATCCGGCTGACAAAGGAGTTGATGAAGCAGTACGGGATTCCTGCCGACCATGTAATCCGCCACTACGATGTGACCGGAAAGATTTGTCCTAATCCTTACGTATACAATCATACTCAGCATACCTGGGACAGTTTTCAGGCGGAATTGAAAGCAGAACCTCAGTTTAAATCCGGATGGAAAGAGGAAGACGGGGGCTGGAGATTTTATTTGGGGAATACGGGCAATTATGTCAGGAACGACTGGTATCAGGATGGGGAAGACTGGTATTGGTTTAATGATGCGGGATTTATGGAAAAGGATACGTGGAAGACTGGGGCGGATGGGAAGTGGTATTATTTAAATAATGACGGTGTCATGGCAAAAGATCAGTGGATTGTCTGGAAAGGGGAGCTTTACCGGGTTGCAGAGGATGGGAGTATGTTTGAAGGGAATATGTATTTGACTACGGATGACAGAGGGTCGCTGCATATTGGATGAAGGGGTTTTACCATGTGAAAATATGCTTCTTCATGCTTTGAAATTGAGGACTGGTAAGAATTTGCTGGAGGATTGGATATAAAGCCTGAGTGATTTTATGAAGGTTGATTTCTCAACCCCTCCATTGTATAATTTACCTAAAAAGGTATCGGAATTGAGTTTCCGATTGCCCTCAGTCGACAAAATAGCTTATAGAAATAGCATCCTGGACTTTGGACGGTATAGGATGCTATTTCTTTTTTTAGAATACCAAAAAAGTTTTCCATGCCGAAATTATCATGAGAGGAATATATTAGTATCAGAAAATAGGGCTTTCCCTGCAAAAATTTCTTCACCGATATTGTAACATTTTTATCTTTAAAAGAGTCTAATAATTGAGAGACAGTATTTTCGAATATAAAAAGACCGGTTGATGAAATAATATAAGTTGATTATGTTTTATGTTAACATAAATTGGTCAGTATAGGAGGGGGTTGTGTGAGTAAAGATATTGGTGACTTATATGTTCAGTATTATGATGAGATTTATCGATATATATATTTATTTACATTAAATCGATATGATACAGAGGATATTCTACATAATACATTTGTAAAAGTGATGCAGGGAATTAATTCTTTTAAGGGTAAGTGTGATGTAAAAACGTGGCTGTTAGCCATTGCTCATAATGAATGCGTAAATTATTTTAAAAAACATAAGATGGAAAAAGTAAATATTGACAATCTTGAAGACGTGGTTTTAACAATTGATGATGACATTGGAAAGAGACTTTTGTATAAAGAAGAAGTCAAAAAAATAATTAATTATATTCAGATACAAAAGGAGCCAATAAAATCTTTAATAATACTTCGCTTAATGGATGAGCGTCCATTTGAGGAAATAGGTAAGATATTAAATAAATCTGATGTATGGTGCAGGGTCACCTTTTTTAGAAACAAGAAAAAAATAATGGATATTTTAGAAACAGATAAAGATACAATATAAATTAAACGGAGAGCATTGAATATACACGATTATACATCATGGTGAAAGGTGCGCACCATTTTTCAATATTATTAATGCCGCAAGCGTCAGTGGCAGAATGGAGATTGTCATGAAAGATGAAAGGTGTGTTATTGTTGAGGAATTATTACCGTTATACATTGAGAATGAAACCAGTCCAGAAGTGACGAGTTTAATTGAAGAGCATTTAAAATTATGTAAAGGCTGTAACAGCGTTTATAAAAAAATGACAACAGGTATACATATTTCAGCGGAAACCGCTAAACCCGATAAGCGAACAGTGCGTTATATAAATGGCATAAAACTCTGGTATTTATTATGTCCATTATTTGCATTGTTTTTGATTAATATGGGCTGGGGGAGTGCTTTAAGAATATATGAAGGGGCGCTGACTTTATTTTTTGTCTCCTGTATTGCATCAGACGTATTTCATAAAGGAACATGGTGGGATACAGAATGCGTACAGCTGCAGGATGAGATACGAGAAGATACAAAGAAAAGATTGGGCGATTTTTATATAAGACCTTTCTTTATTGCAATCCCAGCGATTCTTGTTGTTCTGGTTTTAGAATTGCCTTGGATAATTACTTATATTAGTTATAAGTGAAATAAGTGTCTGGTGAAGGTTATTTAGAACGATTATTTTATCCGCTTAATTTTCAGTAAAACTAGCAGAAAACAGCAAAACCTGGGAAGAGAAAAGAATAGCAAACGGTGATGTAAGCGTTGCTTTTGGATCATCAACCTTCTTTAAATGGTTTCGTTGCATTTCATGATATATCTATGATATAATTAATTTAATTACCAAGAAGGGAGTGATGATATGTCAAACAATAATGCCTTGAAGATGTTATACGAAGAGTGTCTGAAATTAGAGCCGGATGAGGCGGTACAGTTAATTCTTGGGGCAGAGACTGAAGAAGAACAGGAGTTTTATTCCATGGTCAGTGACCTCGTCCTCCAACAGAGACAGAGAAAAGCGATTGAGGAGAACCGTTTTTAATGAAACGATATGTTATCTTTGCAGGAGTGAATGGAGCAGGGAAGTCTACACTGTATCAAACATTTCCGCGGTATCAGCAGATGCCCAGAGTTAATACGGATGAAATTCTCAGGACATTCGGAGACTGGAAAATTACCAGTGA
Source organism: Lacrimispora sp. (assembly GCF_047605665.1). GTDB lineage: Bacteria > Bacillota > Clostridia > Lachnospirales > Lachnospiraceae > Lacrimispora. Next base: position 61,303 of record NZ_JASGFH010000011.1, read on the forward strand.
TGTTATGAAGGCTGGTAAGTTGGCTGTTCAGGAACTGAACCGATGTCTATCTGACGGACTTTCCTTTAACCAGGAAACCACACTTTGTGGAAAGACCATTTTCAGAACCATAGAAAAAGCCAGAAGCCAGGGGTATTACATTGAACTTTATTATGTTGGGATTGATTCAGTAGAATTAGCAAAGCAGAGAATCGCATACCGTGTATCCAAAGGCGGTCATGGAATTCCAGATGAGGATGTGGAAAAACGGTATTTGGAAACATTTTTGAATCTGAAGCGGGCTCTCCCTATGTGTAATCTGGCATCTTTATATGATAATACCAGGGAATTTAGAAGAATCGCCATTTATAAAGATGGAATTCCAGTTCGCATTTCTCATAATGTTCCTGACTGGTTTCAACGTATACAGTAGAAGAATCCTTTGTAGTATAGGGAGGAAGAAAAGTCCTGAATGAAAAAACTCAATTAAAAACAAGAAAACGGCGTAATACTGATCCATTCCCAGTATTGTGCCGTTTTTAATCATGCATCTGATAGGAATCGAACCTACGCACGCAGCTCCGGAGGCCACTGCTCTATCCACTGAGCTACAGATGCATCTTTTACATTCTACTATAGATTGTTTTAAAGCGCAAGAGTTATTTGTTGATTTTTGGTTGTTTTTTTGCTAGAATGTATGAAGATTGATGTCCGGGAGGTTGAGCCTGTATGAAGGATTTATTGGAAAAATGGAATACAAAATTGACAGCAGAAACCAGGCGTTTTTTGAAATTCCTGGCGATTCCATTGGCAGCGGTTTTATTGATCGTTGTCATAATTGTGCTGGATAAATCCGGGCCGGAACAGGGACCGGCGGGGAATATGGGAACAGGGTCTGAGGCGCAGCCGCCGGGAAATGAAGGCGGAGAAAGTACGGACCAGGAACCTGCAGAAGCAGATTTTACCCTGCAGGAGGAAGCCATACCCGAAATTCATGATTTAATGGAATCTTATTTTAAAGCCAGAAAAATCTGCGATCCGGAGCTTTTAAATCAGGTGTACGGAGGGACCTATTCCCAGGAACAGATTGGGGAGCAGATTGCCAGAATGGAAGAAGAAGTGAAATTCTACCGAGGCTTTGAGAACCTGATCTGCTATACCGTTCCCGGAGCAGATGATGGGGATTATCTGGTTTATGCAAAATTTGATATCATGTTCCGCCAGGCAGACACTCTGGCTCCCAGCTTGATTTTGTGTTACGCGAAGACCGCTGAGGCTGGAACGTATTATCTGGTGGGAGAGGTGAGCCCGGCCCAGTCTAAGCATATGGAAGAAGCAAATCAGTCCGAGGCTGTTCAGGCCATGGCAAAAGAGGTAAATGAAAGCCTTGAAAAAGCCTTAAAATCAGATGAAAACCTTCTGGCTGTTTATCATACCCTGACAGACGAGATCGAAGAGACAGAAGAAACAAGTGAGACAGAAGAGACAGAGTCAGGCAGTCAGCCGGACAATATGTAAAACATATGCTTCTCTGCGTGGTACCGTGCAGAGGAGCATTTTTGGCAAAGGAGAGAATTGCTTTATGAACGTGAAAGACTTTTATTTTGATTTACCCCAGGAGCTGATTGCCCAGGACCCTTTGGAGGACCGTTCCGCTTCCAGGCTTCTGGTGCTCGATAAGAATACGGGAGAGCTGGAGCATAAGCATTTTAAAGATGTTCTTTCTTATTTAAATAGGGGTGACTGTCTGGTCATTAATGATACCAAGGTGATCCCGGCCAGACTGTTTGGCGTCAAAGAGGGAACAGAGGCAAAGATTGAAATACTTCTGTTAAAGAGAAGAGAAAATGATATCTGGGAAACCCTTGTAAAGCCTGGGAAAAAGGCAAAGGTGGGAACTGTGATCTCCTTTGGGGACGGGCTTTTAAAAGGCACTGTGATAGACATTGCGGAGGAAGGAAACCGGCTGATTCAGTTTTCTTATGAAGGGATATTTGAAGAGATTTTAGACCGTCTGGGACAGATGCCCCTGCCTCCTTATATCACCCACCAGCTTCAGGATAAGAACCGTTATCAGACGGTATATGCAAAGCATGAGGGCTCTGCGGCAGCTCCCACGGCAGGACTGCATTTTACAAAGGAGCTTTTGGAGGAAATTGAGGGTATGGGAGTTTCCATCGCCAGGGTGACCCTTCATGTAGGGCTTGGAACCTTCCGCCCGGTAAAGGTGGAGGAAATTGAGAATCACCATATGCATTCGGAGTTCTATGTGGTAGAAGAGGAAGAAGCAAAGAAAGTCAATGATGCCAAAAAACAGGGAGGAAGAATTATCTGCGTGGGAACCACAAGCTGCCGTACTGTGGAGTCTGCCTCCACAGAAGATGGAATCTTAAAGGCAGGGACCGGATGGACGGAGATATTCATTTATCCGGGATACCGTTTTAAGGTTTTGGACAGCCTGATCACCAACTTTCATCTGCCGGAATCCACTCTGGTGATGCTGGTTTCAGCCCTGGCAGGGCGGGATGCGGTTCTTCGCGCTTATAATGAGGCCGTGCAGGAGAAATACCGCTTTTTCAGCTTTGGAGATGCCATGCTGATTACGGATTTGAAAGAAACAGGAAAGTAAGCGGAGAAAAAGGGGGTAGAACGCATGAAAATGGCTGAAGATTTAAGACAATTTCTCCGCTCCATAGACAGGAAGGGATATCCGGCTTACAAGGGGGCCAAAGGGGAGTACTGTTTTCCCGATTATGTCCTTTCCATAGACCATGTGCAGGGAGACCCTTTTGCATCTCCTTCCAGAATCAGCCTTCATGTGGAGGGGAAAAAAGCAGGGTTTCCCTTATCTTCTTATGACCAATACCACAAGAGGATTGCGCTGGAAGACCATCTTTTAAGACGGTTTGGAAAAAAGGCGGAGCAGTTTAACTTTAAGGCAAAGGGTTCCGGAAAAAGCGGACTCCTTTCTGTAAATATTCCCGGACAGGAGATTTTAGAGCGGACGGCCTGTTCTGTCAGGGAAAGAGACGGAAGCGTGGTGATCCGGCTGGAGGTCGGATTTCCGGCTGATGGAAGGACCATTAACTCCGGGGAGCTGATGAAGATTCTTTTTGATTTTCTTCCCTCCTGTGCCGCGGAAACCTGTTTTTACGGAACGTATCCGGCAGGGGAGAAACATAGGATTGAAGAGGTTCGGAAGCTTTCTGAAGACCAGGAGGAAATCAGAAGGCAGATCGCTGCCAGGGATTTGGCGGCCTTTGTTGCAAACGGCTCCATTCTTCCCAGAAAATCAGGGGTTTCCAAAAGGCCATTGGAAAAGGCCGTGCCGTTTCAGTCTCCGGCTTCCATGGAAGTGGAGATGAATCTTCCAAACAGGGGAAGGATAAAGGGAATGGGGATTCCAAGGGGCGTCACTCTGATTGTGGGAGGCGGATACCATGGAAAAACGACTCTTTTGGAAGCCTTACAATGGGGCGTTTATAATCATATTCAGGGAGACGGCAGGGAGCTTGTCATTGCCGATGCTTCGGCTGCCAAGCTGAGAGCAGAGGATGGAAGAAGCATTCAGGAGGTGGATATTTCCTTCTTTATAAAAGACCTTCCGGATAAGCGGGATACGCTTCGTTTCTGCACCGGGGATGCCAGCGGAAGCACCTCACAGGCTGCCGGTGTCGTGGAGGCCATGGAAAGCGGGGCAAAGGTATTTTTGCTCGATGAGGATACCAGTGCCACTAATTTTATGGTGAGAGATAAGCTGATGCAGCAGGTGGTGAGCCGGGAAAAGGAACCGATCACTCCTTTTATCGAAAGGGTGAGAGGGCTTTATGAGCAGCAGGGGATTTCTACCATCCTGGTTGCAGGAAGCTCAGGAGCTTATTTTCATGTGGCTGATTACATTGTCCAGATGGATTCCTATGTGCCAAAGGACATTACGCAGCAGGCCAGGAGAGCGGCCAAGGAGTATGGAGAAGAGGTTTCTTCTCTGCCTCTGCCAGAGGTGGGATTTTCCCGGATTCCAGCCGGTCTTTCCACAGGAGGAAAGACTGGGCGCTCTAAAATGAGGGTTTTAGGTCAGGACAGCCTTCAGATTGATAAAGAGGTGGTGGACCTGCGTTTTGTGGAACAGCTTGCAGAGCCTGGGCAGATCACGGCTCTGGGATATTTCCTCAAATACGGGGCAGAGCATTTGATAGACGGAAAGAGAACTCTGGTTCAGATCGTAGAGGAACTGGAAAAGCAGGTCTGCAGCCATGGGCTCATTTCCCTGGGAAAGGGAGATGGACTTCCTGCCAATCTGGCTTTGCCCAGAAGGCAGGAGATTTTTGCGGCCTTTAACCGGTGCCGCAGTTTGAGGTTTTAAAGAAAAGACAGGGGAATGCATTTATTATGGAAGAAAAGAAACATATGGTGGGAGGCATTTCCAAAAAGACGCTGGAACGCCTCCCGGTCTATCATCACTATCTGGAACAGAAGAACAGGGAAGGAACGGAGACCATATCATCGCCGGCCATTGCCCTGGAGCTTAAGCTTAACGAGGTTCAGGTGCGAAAGGATCTGGCAATCGTGGCAAGAACAGCCGGAAAGCCTAAGATGGGATATCTGGTTAAAGATTTAATTGGGGACATTGAAGAGTTTTTAGGGTTTCACAATGCCAATCAGGCGGTTTTAGTGGGCGTGGGCCACTTGGGGAAAGCCCTGCTGTCTTATAGGGGGTTTGAGCAGTACGGTGTTGACATTGTCATGGCATTTGATTCCGATGGAAGAAAGGTGGATACAAAGGTGGGGGAGAAAATGATTCTGCCTTTGGAAAAGCTGGAAAATCTGTGCCGGAGAATGAAAATTCATATCGGCATTATTACAGTCCCTGAAAAAAGTGCCCAGGAGGTTTGTGACCGGCTGGTGGCTGGAGGCGTGAAGGCCATCTGGAATTTTGCCCCCATCCATTTGTCGGTGCCCAGTCACGTGCTGGTGCAGAATGAGAATATGGCGGTGTCTTTGGCGGCCTTGTCAAAGTATCTCTACGAGGCGGATAAGCAAGGCATAAAAGAGATTTGACAGCAAATTTCATCTATGATATGTTATTCAGGAAAATGGAAGAAAGGGATTTTAAAGATGAAACAGGCAATTTTAGCGGTTAGCTTTGGAACCACCTATCATGAGAGCCGAATGAAGACCATTGAGGCCATTGAGGCTGATATAAAGGAAGCATTTCCTGGCTTTGAACTGCGCCGGGCTTTTACCAGCGGAGTTATCATCAATATTTTGAAAAAGCGGGATGGCATATACATTGACAGCGTGCCGGAAGCTCTGGAAAAGCTGGCAGCAGAAGGCTTTGAACGGGTTATCATACAGCCCACCCTGGTCATGGGCGGGGAGGAAAATGACATTATGCTGGCAGCGGTCCGGGAATATGAGGGGCGGTTTAAGCAGGTTGTATGCGGAAAGCCTCTGCTTTCTGAGGAAGAGGATTACCGGAAGCTGGCTGATATTTTAAATGAGGATACAAGGGAATATGATTCTGAGGAAACGAAGATCATATGGATGGGCCATGGCACAGAGCACGAGGCCAATAAGGTCTATAAGCGCCTGAACCAGGTTTTTGAGGAAAAGGGTTATGACAGGCATCACGTGGGAACTGTGGAAGCGGAGCCTGCTTTTGAGGATGTCAAGGAAGAAGTGAAAAAAACAGATTTCAGCCGGGCTGTGCTCCAGCCTCTCATGATCGTCTGCGGGGACCATGCCCATAATGACATGGCCGGAGAGGATGAGGATTCCTGGAAAAGCCAGTTGGAAGCGGAGGGCTATGAAGTGGTCTGCCGGTTAAAAGGGATGGGAGAGCTGGCCGGTGTGCGTCGGCTTCTTGTGGACCACGCAAAAGCGGCTATACAGAGTCTGGAGGATATTGCATGAAAGGGAGAAGAGCGGTTATCCTGATTGCAGGTGTACTTTTGCTGCTTACAGGATGCGAACGGAAAGCAGCGCCTGTCAGCAAATCAGGCTTTATGCTGAACACCTTCGTAACCGTGACTGTTTATGATAAGGATGATCCGGAAATTTTAGAAGGCAGCCTGGAGCTGTGCCGCTCTTATGAAAATATTTTCAGCAAAACTCTGGAAGGGAGCGAGGTCTACCGGCTGAATCACAGGCCTCTCAATCAGCAGACCGTGACCGTATCAGAGGATGTGGCAAATCTGGTTTCCAAAGGGATTTTTTATTCTCAGATGTCAAACGGCGGCTTTGATGTGACAATAGAACCCCTGTCCTCTTTATGGGACTTCACCTCCCCTGATCCTGTGATTCCCGGAGACGGTGAGATCAGGAAGGCAGCAGATAAGGTAGGGTATGAGAACTTAAAGCTGGAAGGAAATGCCCTCACGTTTTTATCCCCGGATACAACCCTTGATTTCGGCGCAATAGCAAAGGGTTACATTGCGGACCGGATAAAGGATTATCTCCTGGAAAAGGGGGTAAAAAGTGCGGTGATCAACTTAGGCGGAAATGTGCTCTGTGTGGGAGTAAAGCCTGACAAGGAGCCTTTTAAAATCGGGCTTCAAAAGCCTTTTGCTGACCGGAATGAAACCATAGAAATCCTGGATATCCGGGATTTGTCGGTGGTGTCATCAGGCGTCTATGAGCGCCACTTTGAAAAAGATGGGGTCAATTACCACCACCTTTTAGACCCGGAAAGCGGATACCCTTTTGACAACGGACTGGTGTCGGTGACCATTATTTCCGATTTGTCCGTGGACGGAGACGGCCTGTCCACCGCCTGTTTTTCTCTGGGACTGGAAAAGGGACTGGAGCTGGCTGATTCTTTAGAGGATGTATATGCCGTGTTCATTACGGAGGATGGAGGAGTCCATTATTCTGAGGGAACGGAGCAGTTTCTGTCCGAAAGAAAGTAGAAGCCCTTGAATTTCTTTACATTTTTCCTTCCTTATAATACAATAGAGAAAATATCTTGAAGGTGTGGTTCTACAGGAGAATGGATGATGATTAAAAAAATATGGGACAGGCTGATGAACCGTGAAGTCATTTCCTATCTGATATTCGGTGTGCTGACAACGGCGGTAAACTGGGTGGTTTACGTCCTGATGGTGAAGGCCGGTACAGATTACCGGATTGCAACAGCGGGGGCCTGGGTGGTATCGGTTCTGTTTGCCTTTCTTGTAAATAAAATCTTTGTTTTTCAAAGCTATGACCTGCAACCGGGAGTTGTCATAAAGGAAGCTGTTTCTTTTACCGCATGCAGGGTATTGTCCGGCATCATGGAAATGGTCTTTATGGTGATCATGGTTTCCTGGCTCAGTTGGAATGAATATGGAAGCAAGGTGCTGGTGTCCGTAGCTGTTGTGATTGCTAATTATGTATTCAGTAAGCTTTTCATATTCCGGAAACATGAGAAAAACCCCTGTAAAGAGAGGTAAGCAAAAATGGAACACGATGACGAGATTGCAAAAATTTCGAAAGAGCTAGAGGATATGCTTAAGATGACGACAGATGAAAAAGAAGACATGACAGAAGACCTGGATTTGAAAACAGAAACCGGGGAGCCGGAGGCTGATTTTCTGGAAGTTTTGCCGGAGGATGAGACAGAACCGGAAGACGGATATGAGGAAGTTTCAGAGGAAGAACAAGATCAGGAAGAGGAAGCTGATACGGTTTCTCACGGTCACGGAATTGTCAGGCCCTGTGATGGCCTGATCGCAGCCTTTCTCGTTCCGGTGGTCATTATGATCATCATATTTGCCCAGAGAGGGATATTTCCCTTTGGAGAGGAAAGCTTTCTCAGGACCGATATGTACCACCAGTACGCCCCTTTCTTCTCGGAATTCCGTTATAAGCTGACTCATGGAGGAAGCCTGCTCTATAGCTGGAATATGGGAATGGGAGTGAATTTTGCAGCTCTTTACGCCTATTATCTGGCCAGCCCCTTGAACTGGCTGATCGTTCTCTGGCCGAAGAATTACGTCATCGAGTTTATGACGTATATGATTGTATTTAAAATCGGACTGAGCGGCCTTTCCTTTGCATGGTATCTGAGAAAGCATAATGGGACCAGTGATTTCGGAATTGCATATTTTGGCATCTTTTATGCGCTGTCCGGGTATATGGCCGCGTATAGCTGGAATATCATGTGGCTGGACTGCCTTCTTCTCTTTCCCCTCATCGTGCTGGGCCTGGAGAGGCTTGTGAAGGAAAAGAAGTGCTTTTTATATTGTCTCACTCTTGGGCTGTCAATTTTGTCCAACTATTATATATCGATCATGATATGTATTTTTATGGTGTTTTATTTCGGGGTTCTTCTCATTTTGGAAGGCAGAAAGCCCTGGAAGGAATGGTTGACCCATATATGGCATTTCACCCTGTTTTCTTTGCTGGCAGGAGGCCTTGCGGCAGTGGTGCTGCTTCCGGAAATTTATGCCCTTCAGTTAACGGCTTCGGGAGATTTTAACTTTCCCCAGACCGTCAGCTCTTATTTTTCCATATTTGACATGATCGCCAGACATCTTCCGGCGGTGGAAACGGAGATCGGGCTGGACCATTGGCCCAATATCTACTGCGGAACCGGAATTTTGCTGTTTTTCCTCCTGTATCTGGGATGCCGCCAGATCAGGCAGAGAGAAAAGATCGTGATGTGCGGGCTTTTGCTGTTTTTCTTTGCCAGCTTTTCTGTCAATGTGCTGAATTTTATCTGGCATGGATTTCACTTTCCAAACAGCCTTCCATGCAGACAGTCCTTTATTTATATTTTCCTCATGCTGCTGGCCGGGTATCAGGCTTACATTCATTTAGACCGGATTCCCTGGAGCCATGTCGTGCGGGCCATGTTCGCTTCAGTGGCCTTTGTGCTTATGGCTGAGAAGCTGATTGATGATGAGGCTTACCACTTTTCCATATTTTATGGGGCGGTTATCCTTCTCTTTGTCTACGGAGGGCTGATCAACCTATACAAGAGGGGACACGGCAGGAACATGCTCATCCTGCTGACTTTGGGTCTGGTGGCCCTGGAGGCGGCGGTGAATACGACGGTGACCAGCGTGACCACCACCAGCAGAACCAGCTATGTAAAGGATAATCAGGCTTCCAGAGAGCTTATGGAGGAGCTGATGCCGGATTCATCCTTTTACCGGGTGGAAAAGGTGAGCCGGAAGACGAAAAATGACGGGGCGTGGCTGAACCTTCCCACAGTGTCCTTATTTTCTTCCACAGCTAATGCGGACTTATCTGAATTCTTTAAAAAGCTGGGCTGCGAAAGCTCCACCAACGCTTACAGCATTACAGGAAGCACGCCTCTGGTGGATTCCTTATTGGCAGTCCGTTACGGGCTGTATTCGGAAAGCACCCAGGACACAGAGACCTCTGTCCTGGTGTCTGAAAAGGATGATATGTACCTTAAGAAAAATTCTTATACCTTACCTTTGGGCTTTATGGTTCCCTATGATCTGGAAAGCAACTGGCGTCTGGAGCTGTCCAATCCGGCTGAGGTTCAAAACGATCTGTCGGTGATTCTGGGAGCAGGTTCTGTGCTTGAGAAAGAAAACGTTGATATCACCGGAAAGAGCCTCACCTTTACACCGGAGGAGGCCGGGGAATATTACGTGTATGTCAGCAACAAAAAGGTGGAAAAAGTGGCGGTTCTTCTGGGAGAGAAAACCAAAAACTTTGATAATGTAAACAGGGGATATTTGCTGGAGCTGGGATATTTGAACTCAGGTGAAGAAATCACCCTGCGAAATGATGACAATGATCAGGATATGGTGGCAGAAGTCTACCGGTTCCTGCCTGAGGGACTGGAATCAGTCCATGGCATATTGAATGAGAGTCCATTAAACCTGTCTGAGCGGACGGACACCCGGATATCGGGAACCGTAGAAGCGCAGCGGTCAGGTCTGCTGTTTTTAAGCATTCCCTATGACAAGGGCTGGACCATTCTGCTGGATGGAAGAGAGGTAGAGCCTTATAAGATATTTGATACGTTTTTAAGCGTTCACGTGTCTGCCGGGTTCCATGAGATTTCCCTGCAGTATATGCCTCAGGGGTTAAAGACCGGAGCAGTGATGACTGCCGTCAGTGTGTTCATCCTGCTGGTTCTGGCCGGAATTTCTGTAATGCGGGAGAGGAAGCATAAGCCCATGAGGAGCCATTCAATATAATAACGGAAAGAGGAGATTTGATTATGAAATTATGGGGCGGACGCTTCACGAAGGAAACCAACCAACTGGTTCACAATTTTAATGCATCCATATCATTTGACCAGAAATTTTACCATCAGGATATTGAAGGCAGCATTGCCCATGTGAAGATGCTGGCGAGACAGGGAATTTTAACAGTAGACGACCGGGATGTGATTGTAGAAGGGCTTTTGGGCATCAGGGCTGATTTAGAAAGCGGAGCCCTGGTCATCACCCCGGAGCATGAGGACATTCATTCCTTTGTGGAAGCTGTTCTTACAGAGCGCGTGGGAGAGGCTGGAAAACGCCTTCACACCGGGCGCAGCCGCAACGATCAGGTGGCCCTTGATATGAGGCTGTATACGAGAGACGAGATTTCTGAGCTTGACCAGTTGGTAAACGGGCTGTTAAAGGAGCTTTTAAAGCTGATGGAAGAGCATTTGGACACCTATATGCCAGGCTTCACCCATTTACAAAAGGCCCAGCCCATCACCTTGTCTCACCACCTGGGCGCTTATTTTGAAATGTTTTACCGGGATTTGACCCGTCTTCATGATATCAGAAAGAGGATGAACTACTGCCCTCTCGGCTCCGGTGCCCTGGCGGGAACGACGTATCCTCTGGACCGGGAATATACGGCAGAGCTTCTTGGCTTTGACGGGCCGACCCTCAACAGCATGGATTCGGTGGCTGACAGGGATTACTTGATCGAGCTGTTAGGCGCTCTTTCCACCATTGCCATGCATTTGAGCCGGTTTTGTGAGGAGATCATCATCTGGAATACCAATGAATACCGTTTTGTGGAAATCGACGATTCCTACAGCACGGGAAGCAGCATCATGCCTCAGAAGAAAAATCCCGATATTGCAGAGCTGATCCGGGGCAAAACAGGCCGGGTTTACGGCGCCCTGGTATCCCTTCTCACCACCATGAAGGGAACTCCTCTGGCCTATAATAAGGACATGCAGGAGGATAAGGAGCTGACCTTTGATGCCATTGATACGGTAAAGGGCTGTCTGGCTTTATTTACGGGCATGATTTCCTCCATGACCTTCCGAAGGGATGTGATGGAGAAAAGCGCTAAAAACGGCTTTACCAACGCCACGGATGCAGCCGATTATCTGGTAAACCGGGGAGTGGCTTTCCGGGATGCCCATGGAATCGTGGGACAGCTTGTGCTTTTCTGCATTGAGAAGGGAATTGCTCTCGATGATATGAGCCTGGAAGAGTATAAGGCCATCAGCCCGGTGTTTGAAAATGACATTTATGAAGCCATCAGCTTAAAGACATGTGTGGAAAAGCGGATGACCGTCGGAGCTCCCGGCCAGGAGGCTATGAAGAAGGTTATCACCATCTATAAGAGAAGACTTGATCTGGAATAAGCGTTTTTAACAAAAGAAAACCGGAAAACATCAGCAGGAAAGGGCTGTGTTTTCCGGTTTTGTGATTACAGAGGCTTAAATTCCGGTTTTCTCTCTTTAAATTCCGTGTAATAGGAAAATCCGCATTCCAAAAGTAAGTCTCTGGATCTTTGAAAGTCTGCTCCCAGGTCCTGGGGGACGTGGGCATCGGAGCCGATGGTTAAGATTTCCCCGCCCAGCTCCCGGTAGCGCTTGAGAATGGGAATACAGGGATTTGGCTGTCCGATTCCCTTTCGAAAGCCTGCGGTATTGCACTCGATTCCCTTTCCCCGTTCAATGATGGTCCTTAAAATTTCATCCAGAATATCCTGGTATCCTTCATAGCTGTAGAATCTGGATTTGTTGGGTCCATAGCGGACAACGTAGTCAATATGGCCTGCCACGTCATAATGATCCAAATTCCTTACATTATCCAGCGTGGTTTGGAAATACTGGAGATAGGCATCCCTCTCTTCCCTTCCTTCAAAGAACTCTGGGTACGCAGTATCTTTCTTATTGACGAAATGGGTGGAGCCGATGATAAAATCAAAGGAAAAGGCGGAGAGCAGCCAGTCAAAGTAATCCTTTAAATGGGTCTGAAGGCCAAGCTCGATCCCGATGCGAAGATCAATTCTGCCTTTGTATTCCTCCTTTAATAAAGGCATGGTTTTCATATACCGGTCAATGTCGAGGGTGAAATCAATCGGGCATTCCACGTCATAGTCATGGTGGTCAGTAACGCAAAGGGACTCCATTCCAAGCTCGATGGCCCGCTTTATCTGGGCGGTTATGGGAGTGGAAGAATCCCCTGAAAAATCGGTGTGAAAATGATAATCTGGTAGCATAAGGTTTCCTTTCAACATCTGTTTTACGTGGTAAGGGCAGAAACTTAAATTCATTATAATCAATGGGAGGAGGAAAAGCAATCAGATATTATGGGAAAGATTTCCTGAGAAATTAAAAAAAGGACTTGCTATTTACCGGTAAATTAGGTAAAATGAAGAGTAGTTGATTAATATTTAACGATCACTTTAATTTTATTCTTTAGGAGGAATGAATTATGGCAGTAAAAGTAGCGATTAACGGTTTTGGACGTATTGGCCGCCTTGCATTCAGACAGATGTTCGGTGCAGAAGGATACGATGTAGTTGCAATTAACGATTTAACAGATCCAGCAATGCTGGCCCACTTATTAAAATATGATACCGCACAGGGAGGTTATGCCGGATATTATGGCGAGGCCACTCATACGGTAGAGGCTTCCGCAGATTCCATCACTGTAGACGGAAAGACCATTAAGATTTATGCACAGGCAAAAGCTGCCGAACTTCCATGGGGAGAAATCGGCGTTGACGTTGTTCTTGAGTGTACAGGATTCTACTGCTCCAAGGACAAGGCTCAGGCTCATATCGATGCAGGCGCTAAGAAAGTTGTTATCTCCGCTCCGGCTGGAAGTGATCTTCCAACCATCGTTTACGGCGTAAATGAGGACATTCTGACAGCAGATGACAAGATCATCTCTGCAGCTTCCTGTACAACCAACTGTCTGGCTCCTATGGCTAAGGCTCTTAACGAGTATTCACCGATCCAGTCCGGTATCATGAGCACCATTCATGCTTACACAGGCGATCAGATGATCCTTGACGGACCACATAGAAAAGGCGATTTAAGAAGAGCAAGAGCAGGCGCAGCTAACATCGTTCCTAACTCCACCGGTGCTGCAAAGGCAATCGGTCTGGTTATTCCGGAATTGAGCGGCAAGCTGATCGGTTCCGCACAGCGCGTTCCGGTTCCTACAGGCTCCACAACCATCTTAACAGCAGTTGTTAAGGGCGCTGATGTGACCAAGGACGGCATCAATGCAGCTATGAAGGCAGCAGCAAGCGAGTCCTTCGGCTACAACACAGATGAGATCGTTTCTTCCGATATCATCGGTACAAGATTTGGTTCCATCTTCGATGCTACCCAGACCATGGTGTCTAAGGTTGGCGATGACTTGTCTCAGGTTCAGGTTGTTGCATGGTATGACAATGAGAACTCCTATACAAGTCAGATGGTTCGTACAATCAAGTATTTTGCTGAATTAGGCTAATGATCCACCAGGGGTCCGGTCGTTATGGACCGGGCCCTTTTATGTTGAAAAGAAATAACAGTAAACCGGAAAGGAGCATCCAGACATGCTGAATAAGAAAACAGTTGATGATTTAACAGGATTGCAGGGAAAGAGAGTTTTAGTAAGATGTGACTTTAACGTACCCTTAAAGGAGGGCGTGATCCAGAACTACAACCGTATTGACGGAGCCATTCCTACCATTAAGAAATTACTGGACCAGGGCGCAAAGGTGATCCTCTGTTCCCACCTGGGAAAACCAAAGGGAGAGCCCCTTCCTGAGATGTCCCTTGCACCTGTTGCACCGGCTTTGAGCGAAAGACTTGGCGTGGAAGTGAAGTTTGCAGATGATCCTAAGGTAACAGGTCCGGAGACCTTAAAGATGGCTGAAGAATTAAAGGACGGCGAAGTGCTGCTTCTTCAGAACACCCGCTACAGAGTGGAGGAGACTAAGTACGGCAAGGATGAGAATGCAGAAGCCTATGCCAAAGAGCTGGCTTCCCTCTGCGACGGCATTTTTGTCAACGACGCTTTTGGTACGGCTCACAGATCCCACTGCTCCAACGTAGGCGTTGCAAAGCATGCTGATGTGAACGTGGTTGGATATCTGATGGAAAAAGAGATCAAATTCTTAGGCCAGGCAGTAGAAAATCCGGTTCGTCCTTTTGTGGCAATTCTTGGAGGCGCAAAGGTTTCCGATAAGATCAATGTAATCAACAACCTTCTTGACAAGGTGGACACCCTGATCATCGGCGGCGGAATGGCTTATACATTTGCAAAGGCACAGGGCAAGGAAATCGGCAATTCCTTATGTGAGGAAGATAAGGTGGATTACGCTCTGGAGATGATCAAGAAAGCAGAGGCCAAAGGCGTAAAGCTGCTGCTTCCTGTGGACAATGTGGAAGGAAAAGAGTTTTCCAACGATACGGAGCGTAAAATTGTGGAAAACATTGACGAAGGCTGGTCAGGCTTTGATATCGGCCCCAAGACTATCGAGATTTTTAAAGATGCATTAAAGGATGCCAAGACCGTTGTATGGAACGGACCGATGGGCGTATTTGAGTTCTCTAATTTCGCAGAAGGAACCCTGGAGGTATGCCGTGCGGTTGCCGCCCTTTCCGATGCGACAACAGTCATCGGCGGCGGTGATTCCGTCAATGCTGTGAAGAGACTTGGCTTTGCCGATAAGATGACCCATATCTCCACAGGGGGCGGCGCTTCCCTTGAATTCTTAGAGGGCAAGGAGCTTCCGGGAGTGGCTGCGGCAGATAATAAATAAACAGATAAATAAACTGTACTGCAGGTCCGGGCAGGCTCATGCTGACCGGGCCCTACAGGCATGGAAAGGAAGGAAAAAAGTATGTCCAGAAGGAAAATTATAGCAGGAAACTGGAAGATGAATATGACTCCCACCGAGGCAGTGGAGCTTGTCAATACCTTAAAGCCTTTGGTGGCAAATGATGAGGTGGATGTTATTTTCTGTGTACCTGCCATCGATATTATACCGGCTATGGAAGCCGCTAAGGGTTCTAATATCAACATCGGCGCTGAGAACATGTATTATGAGGATAAGGGCGCTTATACCGGCGAGATTTCTCCCGCCATGTTAAAGGATGCAGGTGTTAAGTATGTGGTAATCGGCCACTCTGAGAGAAGAGAGTATTTTGCAGAGACTGATGAAACCGTAAACAAGAAGGTTTTAAAGGCCTTTGAGTACGGTATCACTCCCATTGTCTGCTGCGGAGAGTCCTTAACCCAGAGAGAGCAGGGAATTACCCTTGACTGGATACGTCAGCAGATCAAGATCGCTTTCTTAAATGTAACTGCTGCACAGGCGGCAGAGGCTGTGATCGCTTATGAGCCCATCTGGGCAATCGGTACAGGCAAGGTGGCAACGACGGAGCAGGCACAGGAAGTTTGTGCTGCCATCCGCGTATGCATTGGAGAAATCTATGATGCAGCTACCGCAGAAGCAATCCGCATTCAGTACGGCGGCTCTGTTTCCGCTGCAAGCGCACCGGAGCTTTTTGTACAGCCGGATATTGACGGCGGCCTGGTTGGCGGAGCCTCTTTAAAGCCGGAGTTCGGCACCATTGTGAATTACAATAAATAAAAAATCAACGATGCTGCCTTCTTGCTGTATTTATGGGGAGGCAGTTTTTTCTTTCTATTCACAGGTTGCGGGAAATGGATAAATCGTGTAGAATATAGCTTATGAGAAGTTGCTTTTTAACTTCTCATAAAAGGTGCCGTTTTGGCACCGTCCATCCGATTACGAAAACTTGTTTTCATAATATAGCTTATGAGAAGTAGGTTTTCAGCACATAGTGTTATAAGGTATTGATAAATAAGATGTAAGGATTACACCATTATAGAATGAACATAAAGAAAAGGAGAATCAGCTATGAGTAAAAAGCCGGTTGTATTGATGATACTTGATGGTTACGGATTAAATGACAACTGTGACCATAATGCCGTTTGTGAAGGAAAGACCCCGGTCATGGACCAGCTTATGAATCAGTGTCCTTTTGTAAAGGGCAATGCCAGCGGTCTGGCAGTAGGACTTCCTGACGGACAGATGGGAAATTCCGAGGTAGGCCATTTGAACATGGGTGCAGGACGGATCGTGTACCAGGAGCTTACCAGGATCACAAAATCCATAGCAGACGGAGATTTCTTTGAAGTTCCGGAATTTTTAGAGGCAGTGGAAAACTGCAAGAAGAATGATTCCGCCCTTCATATGTGGGGGCTGGTGTCTGACGGCGGTGTTCACAGCCACAACACCCATATTTACGGCCTTCTGGAGCTTGCAAAGAGGCATGGCCTTGAAAAGGTCTATGTCCACTGCTTTTTAGACGGACGTGATACCCCTCCGGCTTCCGGCAAGGGCTTTGTGGAAGAAATGGAAGCTAAGATGAAAGAAATCGGTGCAGGAAAGGTAGCTTCCGTCATGGGACGCTACTATGCCATGGACAGGGATAACCGCTGGGATCGTGTGGAACGGGCCTACAACGCCCTGACAAAGGGAGAGGGAAAGCAGGCAGAATCAGCACCTGCCGGAATCCAGACTTCCTATGACGCATCGGTTTACGACGAATTTGTGGAGCCTTTTGTTGTGACAGAGGATGGAAAGCCGGTTGCAACGGTAAAGAATCAGGATTCCGTGATCTTTTTCAACTTCCGTCCGGACCGTGCCCGTGAGATCACAAGAGCTTTCTGTGACGACGAGTTCAAAGGCTTTGACAGAGGAGAGCGGTTAAAGCTGACCTATGTCTGCTTTACGGATTACGACACCACAATCCATAACAAACTGGTTGCCTTTAAAAAGGAATCCATAACAAATACTCTGGGACAGTTCCTGGCAGATAACGGAAAGACCCAGGCCAGAATTGCTGAAACAGAGAAGTATGCTCACGTGACCTTCTTCTTTAACGGAGGCGTGGAAGAGCCCAATCCGGGAGAAGACAGGATTCTGGTTCCCTCCCCCAAGGTTGCCACCTATGACCTTCAGCCGGAGATGAGCGCTCCCATTGTCTGCGATAAGCTGGAAGAGGCCATCCGGTCCGGAAAATACGATGTGGTCATCGTCAACTTCGCAAATCCGGACATGGTGGGACATACAGGAATTGAAGCCGCAGCCATCAAGGCCATTGAAACCGTAGATGCCTGCCTGGGAAGAACCGTACAGGCGGTAAAGGATATGGACGGCGTCCTCTTTGTCTGCGCTGACCATGGAAATGCAGAGCAGCTTCTGGATTATGAAACAGGGGAGCCATTTACAGCCCATACCACCAACCCGGTTCCCTTTATACTGGTCAATGCAGACCCCTCCGTAAAGCTGAGAGAGGGCGGCTGTCTGGCTGACATTGCACCGACTCTCATCGAACTGATGGGACTGGAGCAGCCAAAAGAGATGACAGGAAAATCTTTACTTGTAAAATAAGTTCAAGAAATTGAAATAAGGGCTTTTCGGTTATCTGCCGGAGCCCTTATTTTATCAGGAAAAATTAATATTTGTCCCTGGGGGTTTTATGCTTCCATTTCCGGCAGAAATACGATAGAATAAAGAAAGGTGTTTTAGAAGGGGTTATTGATGAGTATTCGAATCAGATTTTCTTTAGAGCCGAAAAGAACGATTTTATTTGGAAACAAATTTAATTACCAGATGGCGGAAACCGTGGCAAAGGAAATGGGCCACAGGTGTTTCCGGATGGATGGTTTTTTGCTGGTACAATTATGCCCGGAGGGCTATGTATGGTTAAAATGGAATAAACATAAGCTTCAGGGGGAGAGTCAGACCAATATTGCAGGGCCGGGCTTTCATGCGGCTGTCATCGATTATCTGGAACGGCTGGCTAAGCGGGATAAGATGAAGCTGAAGGTGGATGATAAGACCGGATATTTTTTTAAAAAGGATTTTCTGGCCATGAGGCAGAAGTATTTTTACCAGTGGTTTTCAGAGCTGATTGAGCTGGTGTCAGGCTGGGAGGGCAATGAGGAGTTCACCTTTTGCTGGCCCGCCCTTTACTACGTTCCGGACCGCCAGGCGGGAAGGCTGATCACCCATATCCGCTCATTTTCCTTTCAGGAGTTAAGGGGAATGCTTGGGTCTGGAATAAGCGTGGCCTTTGCAAAGGACTTTTTTATATGGAATGAATTGGAAAAGGATGCTTATTTTTACCGCAACAGCGCATTGGTTTTGTTGAATCAGTCCTGTTACTTTATGCCCTCAAAACGCAGCTCCCAGGATAAGGCTGTGAACCGGCTCATTATTGAGATGCTGGAAACGGCCCTGTCCATGAATCCCAGGATTTCCTTTCCGAAAAAGGAGTATCTGGAGGTCTGCAAACTGGATGGGCATGAGCCGGTGAATTTAAGGGAGGCAATCTCCATGCCTGAGGAGCTTTCCGTGGGCTGCCGCAGGCATCTGATCTACAGAAAGATCGGCAATATGAGCTTTGGAATTCCGGGGAATTTTCTGTATGATGAGACGGATAAGGGCTGCATGGATCATTATTACGACGGGAAGGAATACGGGGGCCACGATTATTACATCTATGCGGCTGTGTTTGAGGGGCGTCCGGCAGAATTTAAAAACAAGTGGTTTGAAGAAGGGGAGGCGGATGAGCTCCTGGACTTTGAAGTAGGAGAAGCCAGGGCCAGGGCGGCCTTTTATAAGCCTGAGGAAAAAGATGGGGAGACTCTTTATGGGATGACGGCCCAGGTGCTTTATGGGGAACAGCGGATGAACATTAAGATTATAAGCAGAAAGCCAGGGGAAAGGGAATGGGCTTTGGGGCTTATTAAGAATATTACCATTACAGAATAGAGGACTTCATGAAAGAGAAAGAGATGAAAACGGGCACATTGCTGAAACGTTTTGTGCCCTATTATAAAAAATATACGAAAATCATGGTCATGGACTTGTTTTGTGCGTCCCTTACCACGATTTGTGAAATGGTGCTGCCGCTGATTCTGCGCTACATCACCAATCAGGGAATGAGAAATTTGACCACGTTAACGGTGCAGACTATCATTGCAATCGGAGCTCTGTATTTCGGGCTCAGGATCATCGACGGCATGGCCAGTTTTTACATGGCTTACACCGGGCACGTGATGGGAGCTGCCATTGAAACCGACATGAGAGAGGATGCCTTCGGCCATCTGCAAAAGCTGTCGGATAATTATTTTAACAACACAAAGGTGGGGCAGATCATGTCCCGGATCACCAGCGACTTGTTTGATGTGACGGAATTTGCCCACCACTGTCCGGAGGAGTTTTTTATAGCCCTTTTAAAGACAGTGGTATCCTTTATTATATTGTCAGGCATCAACCTGCCGCTGACTCTGATTATTTTCCTGCTGATTCCGGTTATGGCGATCTCCTGTACGTATTTTAACATTCAGGTGAAAAATGCATTTAAGCACCAGAGAAATCACATCGGGGAGCTGAATGCCAGGATCGAGGACAGCCTTTTAGGAAACAGGGTGGTCCGTGCTTTTGCCAATGAAAAAATCGAGATTGAAAAGTTTAACAAGGATAACATGGAGTTTCTGGAGATCAAGCGCAAGACGTATAAGTATATGGCGGCTTTCCAGAATACTATCCGCATGTTTGACGGCCTCATGTATGTGGTGGTCATCGTTGCCGGCGGTATTTTTATGATCAAGGGGATCATTGAGCCGGGAGATTTAGTGGCTTACACCTTATATGTGACCACCCTTTTGGCTACTATCCGCAGGATCATTGAATTTGCGGAGCAGTTCCAGAGAGGTATGACAGGCATCGAGCGTTTTATGGAGCTGATGGATGCCAATGTGGATATTTTTGATGAGGAAGGGGCAAAGCCTCTTTCGGAAGTGAAGGGAAACATTTCCTTTCAGAATGTATCCTTTGAGTATCCTGATGACCACAATCCGGTGCTGACCAATATAGACCTGGATATAAAGCCGGGAGAAAAGGTGGCCCTTGTAGGCCCTTCAGGCGGCGGAAAGACGACTCTCTGTAACCTGATTCCCCGTTTTTACGACCCGACAGAGGGAGAAATTCTCATTGACGGCCAGGATATTAAAAACGTGACCCTGGACAGCCTTAGAAGTACGGTAGGCGTGGTCCAGCAGGATGTTTACCTGTTTTCAGGAACTGTTTTTGAAAACATTGAATACGGCCGTCCGGGAGCTTCCAAAGAGGAAGTGATGGAGGCGGCAAAGATGGCAGGAGCCCATGAATTCATTACAGGGCTTAAAGATGGATATGAGACTTACGTGGGAGAGAGAGGCGTGAAGCTTTCCGGAGGACAGAAGCAGAGAGTCAGCATTGCCAGAGTATTTCTTAAGAATCCTCCGGTGCTGATCCTTGATGAGGCAACCTCTGCTCTGGACAATGAAAGCGAGCATCTGGTATCCCAGTCCTTAGACAGGCTGGCAGTGGGGCGTACCACCCTCACCATTGCCCACCGCCTGACCACCATTCAGAATGCGGACAGGATTCTGGTTCTGTCTGACAGCAATATTGTGGAAGAAGGAAATCATGAAGAACTGCTTGAAAAACGAGGCATGTATTATCAGCTTTACACGTCTGCCAATGAGGCAGAGGAGGATGCCGGGAGCCAGAAATAAAGGAGAACAGAAATGAAGGCAGCAATCGTTACGGACAGCAACAGCGGAATCACCCAGAAACAGGGGGAAGAGGCGGGAATTTACGTGGTTCCCATGCCGTTTATGATGGATGGGGAAGCATATTTTGAGGATGTCAATCTGACACAAGAGGAATTTTTTAAGAGGCTGGAGGCAGGGGCGGACATTTCCACCTCTCAGCCTTCTCCTGCTGATTTAATAGATTTGTGGAAAAAGCTGCTGGAGGAATACGATGAGATCGTTCACATTCCCATGTCCAGCGGTTTAAGCAGTTCCTGTCAGACGGCCATGATTCTGGCGGAGGAGTTTGACGGAAGGGTTTTTGTGGTCAATAACCAGAGAATATCCGTGACTCAGAGGCAGTCCGTGTTAGAGGCCAGGAAAATGGCGGCTTCCGGAATGAGTGCCGGAGAAGTCAAGGAGATTTTAGAGGAGACAAAGCTGGATTCCACCATTTATATCACTGTGGATACCCTGGAATATTTGAAAAAGGGCGGAAGGATTACGGCGGCGGCAGCCCTGCTTGGCACATTTTTGCGGATCAAGCCGGTTCTTACCATTCAAGGGGACAAACTCGATGCTTTTGCAAAGGCCAGAACTATGAAGCAGGCCAAGTCCATCATGGTGACTGCGGCAAAAAAGGACATGGAGGAGCGCTTCGGGGATTCGTCGGGAAAAGGTACAAACATTGCCGTTGCCCACAGCAACAGCCTTGAAGCTGCCATGGAGTTTAAAAAGGAGCTGGAGGAGATTTTTCCTGAGGCAGAAGAAATCTATGTGGACAATCTCTCTCTCAGCGTTTCATGTCACATCGGGCCCGGTGCCCTTGCAATTGCATGTACGAAAAAGCTGGAGGTATGACGGGAATGAATCTGGAGGTACAGGGAAAAGCCTTTCGTCCCCGGTATGCCATAAGTCTGCGGCTTGTCCTTGTTCTTATCTTCCTGGTGGTTGGAATGCTGCCTGTGCTGATTCAGGGACAGGTTATGGCCGGCACTTACCGGCAGAACCTCATTGAATCCCGAATGCAGGAGGTTCAGAACCAGTGCTGGATTTTAAGCAACAAGATGACAAGGGCCGGATATCTGACCATGGAGCCAAGGGATGCCCTTCTGGACAATGAGATGGCTGTAAAGGCGGGGATGTTTAACGGGCGGATTGTGGTGGTCAACCGGAATTTCAGGATCATCAGCGACACCTTTTCCCTTTCCGTGGGAAAGATCAACGTATCGGAAGAGGTGATCCGCTGCTTTAACGGAGAAAACAGCAGTAAATACAACTCGGAAAAGCATTATTCTGCAATGGCAATTCCCATCTATTCCAACAGCCAGGAAAAGGAAATTGCCGGGGTGATGATTGCCACAGCTTCTACGGAGGACTTGCTTGACCGGATTACAGATGTGGCGGAAAAGGGAATGTTTCTTCACCTCATGATATTTTCCGTATTGGCGCTGCTGGTATTTTTCCTGGCAGCCCTTGTGATGAAGCCCTTCCGGGGCTTGCAGCGTATGCTTGACCGGGCGGCAGAGGGGAATCTGGATGAGGACATCAGCTCCAGGGCCTATAAGGAGACGAGGCAGATATCCGATTCCATTAACATGACTTTAAAGAAGCTAAAGGCAGTGGACCAGTCCAGGGAGGAGTTTGTTTCCAATGTTTCCCATGAGCTGAAAACGCCCATCACTTCTATCCGGGTGCTGGCAGATTCCCTTATGGGGATGGAGGATGCACCGACAGAGCTGTACCGGGAATTTATGAGCGATATTTCCTATGAGATCGAGAGGGAGAGCAAGATCATCGATGACCTGCTGACTCTGGTCCGCATGGATAAGACGTCAGGAGGAAGCTTAAACATCGCCCAGGTGAATATCAACGGGCTGATGGAGCTGATTTTAAAACGGCTTCGCCCCATTGCCGGAAAACGGAATGTGGAGCTGACCTTTGAAAGCATCCGGGAGGTGACTGCTGATGTGGATGAGATGAAGCTGTCTCTGGCCCTCAGCAATCTCATGGAAAATGCCATTAAATACAACATGGAAGGCGGCTGGGTCCGGGTGACTCTTGATGCGGACCACAAGTTTTTCTATGTGAAGGTGGCAGATTCGGGAATCGGTATCCCGGAGGAGTTCCAGGAGCATGTATTTGAGCGGTTCTACCGGGTGGATAAGGCCAGATCAAGGGAAACAGGCGGTACGGGTCTGGGGCTTTCCATTACCAAGAAAATCGTCCTGATGCACCAGGGGGCCATTAAGCTTCAGAGCAAAGAGGGGGAGGGGTCCACATTTACCGTGCGAATTCCTCTCACCTACATATCATAGAGACAGGAGGCATTTCATGAAAGGACGAAAGAATATTCTGATCCTCCTGGCATTTTTAGTCTTCCTGACAGGCTGCGGGAAAAAGCCCGGCCAGGGAGAGACGGCTGCGGATGGTGTATATAAGATTTATTATTTAAATTCTGCCATGACAAGGCTGGAGCCTCAGGAATATACCATGCCCCAGAAGCCGGAAAATTCCTCTCTGGAGGAAATGGACTGGAAGATCACCAGCCTGCTGGAGCAGCTTCGCACGGTTCCAAAGGATTTGGACCGCCAGGCCGCAGTGCCGGACAAGGTGGGATTTGAGAAGTATAAGCTGGAGGATACGGTTCTCTACCTTTACTTTGACAATAATTATGCCATGATGAACGGGACCAGGGAAATTTTGTGCAGGGCTTCGCTGGTCAGGACCTTAACCCAGATTAAAGGGGTGGATTATGTGGCCGTCTATACGGCGGAGCAGCCCCTTATGGATGTTCTGGGAAACCCGGTGGGCCCTATGACGAATACGGATTTTATCGACAATATCAGCAATGTGAACACCTTTGAAAAGACGGAGCTGTCCCTGTATTTTTCCGATGAAGCCGGAGAAAAGCTGGTAAAAGAGACGAGGGAAGTGGTTCACAGTGTCAATACTTCTCTGGAAAAGCTGGTCATTGAACAGCTCATTGCAGGGCCGGGAAGGCCGGGCATGAATCCTACCCTTCCTAAGGACACAAAGCTTTTGAGTGTGTCGGTCAATGAAAATATATGCTATATCAATTTTGATTCCTCATTTCTAAACAACAGTCTGGAGGTCAAGGAATACATTCCCATTTATTCCATTGTAAACTCGCTGGCAGCGGTTTCCTCCATCAACAAGGTGCAGATTACGGTCAATGGGTCTCAGGAAATGATGTTTCGGGATTCCATTTCCCTAAATCAGCTCTTTGAAAGGGACTTGGATTACAATGCGGAAAATGAGGAAGAAACAGGAGGAATAGAAGAATAAAACGCCCATTATGTCTGATAGCAGGGGGACTTGTACTTGGAGAGACTGCCGCTTTGCTGACTTTGACATCCTGGATTTTTATCCCGGCCCTTTTGGCCGCTGGGATTATTTGTTATGGTTATATGAGAGGCAGAAATACCCTTTGGGTCTTTTTGCCCCTCATTTTTTTGTACCTTGGCGCAGGCCGGGCCGGGTATGATTGCAGAAGGTGGGAGGAACGGGAAGAGGTCATAAGAGGGCTTTCCGGGAAGTATGCGGAGGCTGAGGGGAGGGTTTCTTCTTTTGAGGAGAAGGATGGGACTCTTCAGATTGTTTTGAAGGAAAACAGCGTGGAGGAGAAGGGGAGATATTACTCTGTTTCCGGGCTTATGGTGTCGGTGAAGCTGACGGAGGGGCAGGGAATGATTTATGGAGAAGGTGGGCTGAGGCTGGGGCAGACGATACGGGTGAGGGGGGAGATACAGCCATTTTCGGAAACCAGAAATCCGGGCGAGTTTGACAGCCGGAGGTATTATCAGGCGTTGGGGCTTGACGGAAAGATGTTCGGGGAGGAAATGGAGGTTTGTGATTCCAGGTACAGCCCTCTTTTTGAAGGGCTGCGATGGGGCCGGGAATGGGGGAAGGGGATTATTTACCGGTATACTTCTGAGGAAGACGGAGGGATTTTGACAGCGGCTGTTTTGGGAGATAAGAGCGGCCTTCCTGAAGAGATTAAATCTCTGTATCAGAAAAGTGGGATTGCCCATCTTCTGGCAATCAGCGGGATGCATATGTCTTTTCTGGGGCTTTCATTTTATAAGATTTTGAGAAAGGCCGGGCTTGGGTATGGAAAGGCTGGACTGGCGGGGGCTGTTCTGGTGGTATTGTATGGGATTCTGACCGGAAGCGGTTCTTCGGTAGTAAGGGCGGTTATTATGATGTGTGTGGGATTTTTGGCTTCTTATCTTGGAAGAACTTATGATCTTTTGTCTTCTGCTTCTCTGGCCCTGGTGCTTTTGGGAGTTCAGTCGCCTCTGCTTCTTACTCAGGGTGGGGTTCAACTGTCTTTTGGGGCTGTTTTTGCGATTGGAGGACTCAGTCCTGTACTGAGAAACTGGCT
This sequence comes from Lacrimispora sp., assembly GCF_047605665.1. GTDB lineage: Bacteria > Bacillota > Clostridia > Lachnospirales > Lachnospiraceae > Lacrimispora. The sequence goes on from NZ_JASGFH010000011.1 coordinate 86,515, forward strand.
GGGAAGAGGTCATTTTTTGTCAGGGGCAGTTTCTACGGGAATCGCTGTCCAGGTGGTCACCATTCCTTTTACGCTGTATCATTTTTACCAGATACCTTTTTATGGACTGTTTTTAAACTTAATTCTCATTCCTCTGATGGATGCGGTGGTCTGTTCCGGGATCGGTGTGATTTTCTTTGGGAGTTTCAGTGCTGTTCTCGGTACAGGAGCGGCTGGGACAGGGCATTATATTCTTGGGTTTTATGAATGGATTTGTAAGGAGATGGAAATGCTTCCGGGATATAATTTGACCTTTGGGCGGCCGGAGTTGGGGAGAATTGGGGCTTATGGTTTGGTTTTGCTTGCGGGGGTGGTTTGTTTGAAGATGTGGGAGGAGTATCAGACGGGGAGGGAGGAAGAACGGAAGAAAGAGGGGGAAGAGGTAGGGAAGAAGGCAGGCAGGAGAAAGACGGTGGGGAATAAGGAAGATGGAAAGGTGGAAGACGAAGAAGTTAAGGAAAATAAGGTGCTTTTTTATTGCTTCAAATTGTTTTCCTTGATTGGAGTATACTGCCTCTGTATCCTGCTTTTAAAACCTGGTCCGGTAAATGGGCTGGAAGCGGTATTTCTTGATGTGGGACAAGGGGATGGAATCCTGCTTCGGACAGGGAAAACTGCGGTTTTGGTTGATGGGGGAAGCACCTCTAAGAAGTCTCTAGGAAAGTATTCCCTGGAGCCTTGTCTGAAAAGTCTGGGTGTTTCCATGATTGATTTCGCATTTATCAGCCATGGAGATCAGGACCATGTGAGTGGAGTTGCTTATCTTTTGGAAACAAGTGAGGATATAAAGATTGAAAACCTTATGCTCCCCTACCATGGAAAGGAGGATGAAGCGGTAAAGAAGCTGGAAGTTCTTGCTAAGAAAAGAGGAACCAGAGTGCAGTATGTAGCTGGAGGAGATACATTCCAGGCGGAAGAACTGCGCATTGCCTGTCTCTATCCAGGAAAAAAGGACAGTCCGGCAGATGCCAATGAGGGATCATCGGTTTTGAGAATAGATTATGGAAGATGTAAGGTGCTGTTTACAGGAGATATAGGAGAAGACAGCGAAACACAGCTTTTGGAGCGGGCAGGAGAAAAGCGGCGGCTTGAGGAAGTAAACGTACTGAAAGTAGCACACCATGGTTCCAAGTATTCTTCCGGAGAAGCATTTTTAAATACAGTAAATCCCCGCTGGGCCGTGGTTTCTTATGGAGAAGGCAATTCTTATGGTCACCCTCACAGAGAGGTTTTAGACCGTTTCAAACAGAAGGGAACAGAGGTTTTTCATACAGCAGAAGGCGGGGCAGTCATGATGTGGACCGATGGAGAGAGAATCCGGTTTTCAAGTTTCGTTGACGGAGATGGCTTATCCCGGTATAATAATTAAAAAGCAAGCATGAAAGAATTTTTGACAGAGAGGAAAAATGTGATGCAGACTCTGGCTCTTGATATAAAAAATCACAGCTATAGATCCGTCTATCTTATCTATGGAGAAGAGGCATTTTTAAAAAACAGCTATAAAAATCAGATGAAGGCCGCTATTGCAGGTGATGATACCATGAATTTCAACCAGTTTTTCGGAAAAGGGATTGATGTGAAGGAAATCATCAGTCTGGCTGATACCATGCCCTTTTTTGGGGAAAAACGCCTGATTCTGGTGGAGGACAGCGGATTTTTTAAATCAGCGGCAGAGGAACTGGTGTCTTACCTGCCCTCTATTCCTGAAACCACCTGCCTGATTTTTGTGGAGTCTGAGGTGGATAAGCGGAGTAAAATGTTTAAAAAGGTAAAGGAACTGGGTTATGCAGCGGAAATGGGCCGCCAGGATACGGCCCAGCTTGCCAGATGGGCGGGAAGCCTCCTCGCCAGGGAAGGAAAGAAGATCACTGGAAATACCATGGAATTACTCCTTCATATGACAGGTGATGATATGGAAAACATCCGGATGGAGCTGGAGAAGCTGATAAGCTTTACCTTGGGACGGGAAGTGATCACGGATAAAGATGTGGAAGCCATCTGTACTGTGCGCATTACAAATAAAATTTTTGATATGGTGACAGCCATGGTGAACCGCCAGCCCGGAGTGGCCATGGAGCTTTACGAGGACCTTCTTGCATTGAAGGAGCCGCCTATGAGAATACTGTTTCTCATTGCCAGGCAGTTTAACCAGCTTTTGCAGGTGAAGGAGCTGATGGGAAAAGGAGCGGACCGGGGGAGTATTGCGTCTAAGCTTAAGATTCCACCATTTGCTGCCGGAAAGCTGATGCCTCAGGCCAGGTCCTTTTCCAGGGAACAGATAATCGCCTGTGTCAGTCTGTGCGTTGAAACAGAAGAGGCTGTAAAAACGGGAAAGTTAAATGAGCGCATGGCAGTGGAGCTGCTGCTGACTTATCAGTATTAGGGCGGAAATAACTTCGGTGATTCAGATTCAATCGTAAAAATGGAACCTGATTTTTATCAGGTGCATATGTTAGGATATGGAAACATCTGGAAATACGGGGAGGTTAAAAAATGTCTGATAAGGCTTGTTTGACAGATTTAAAAAGAGGTGAAAAGGCAGTCATCGCTGCGTTGTCTGCCTGTAATGATATGAGAAGGCGTTTGCAGGATATAGGCCTGATTGAGGGAACTGTTGTGGAGTGTCTGGGAAAAAGTCCTTTGGGCGATCCTACGGCATTTTTGATCAGAGGAGCGGTCATTGCTCTCAGAAGTGAAGATTCAGGAAGTGTTTTGATCTCAAGGACAGGCGGTGAAAAGGAAAAACGCTGTTATAAAGAAGAAATAGCAGCGGCCTCTGTAGTGATGGAGGACCAGGTATGGGATTGAGCAGGGATTCAATGGGAATTAAATCCGTGGATTTCGGACTGGAAATCAGGAAGCGGAGAGAAGATGACAAGGTCATTGCCCTGGCCGGAAATCCCAATGTAGGGAAAAGCACGGTCTTTAACCAGCTCACTGGGATGCACCAGCATACAGGAAACTGGCCGGGGAAAACGGTAGCTAATGCCCAGGGGTGGTGCAGTGACGGCTCCCAGGGATACGTTATGGTGGATATACCGGGCTGTTACTCTCTGATGGCCCATTCCACGGAAGAAGAAGTGGCCAGGGATTTTATCTGTTTTGAGAATCCTGACGGCGTGGTGGTGGTCTGTGACGCTACCTGTCTGGAGAGGAATTTAAACCTGGTGCTGCAGATTATGGAGGCGGCTTCTAAGGTAGTGGTGTGTGTGAATTTAATGGATGAGGCCAAAAAGAAAAAGATTCACATAAATCTTGATCTTTTAAAGCAGCGCCTTGGAGTGCCTATAGCAGGAACGGCAGCCAGGAGTAAAAAGGGCCTGGACCAGATTTACAGCAGCTTAAGGCTTTGTCTGAATGGAGAGGTAAATGAAGAAGTGCCAAATACTCCTCTCATCCAATATCCTGACTATGTGGAAGAGGCAATCGCCAGGTTGTCGCCTCTGGTGGAGGAAGCAGGAAGTGGGAAGGTAAATACCCGCTGGCTGTGTGCCAGATTGCTGGAAGCCAACGAAAATCTGATGGAGGCGGTAAAAAAGTACTTAAAGCCTGTGGCAGAATCGGAAGAAGTTGCCGAAGCTTTGGAGGAGATTTACAGCCAATGGCAGTCAGAGGGCATTACCAGGGAAAAGGCCAGGGACGATATGGCCGCGGTTTTTGTAAAACAGGCGGAATGCTTGTGTAAAGACGTGGTGACATATGCAAACCAGACCTATAACCGGAAAGACAGGAGACTGGACCGTCTTTTTACCAGTAAACTTACCGGCTTTCCAATCATGTTTCTGATTTTGCTGGGCGTTTTCTGGCTCACCATTACAGGAGCCAACTATCCGTCGGGAATGCTGAGCAGCGCCCTGTTTGGACTGGAAGGAAGCCTGATCAAAATGGCGGATTCAGCAGGTGTGCCGCCCTTCCTATCAGACCTCTTAATCCGGGGAGTCTACCGGGTTCTGGCCTGGGTGGTGTCGGTTATGCTTCCCCCCATGGCTATTTTCTTTCCTCTTTTTACTCTTTTGGAAGATTTCGGATACCTTCCGAGAGTGGCCTTTAATCTGGACCGCTGTTTTAAGAGGTGTTCTGCTTGTGGAAAACAGGCGCTTACCATGTGCATGGAGTTTCTGAACTTGCAACTCTAAATTTGCCTCATGATGATATTGACCTGTTCATCGTTTACAATGACTTTATCGATGAGTATAGTGAGATAGCAGCGTTTTTCTTGGAGGTCTCCGGAAAGGAGCATCTCTGCGAAACGGTCCTTTGCGGCTTTTAAATCAGCCAGGGTAAGTAAGGCATCGTTGGCTGAGTCCATACTGTCTTGGAGTATGCTCTTTTCTTTTGTCAGTGCATTGATCTTTTCGGTAATGGTATGTATGGGGATGCTCCCAACCTGATATAGGTCTATGAGTTTTTCAATCTGTTTTTCAATTTCTTTTATTCGGTTGCTGTAATCGGGTTTGTCTGGTTCTTCATGTCTTAATTCTTCCAGTTTATTGAAGTCGAGGCCGGCTATATAGTCAATGACCATCTGGTCTAATTCTTCTGTTTTCCATTTTTTGTTTTTGCAGTCAGGGTCAAGTACATATCGTTTATCGCCTTTAGTACGGCTGTAGCATGAGTATTTCCCGTGCTCACCGTGAAACTTTGCGCCGCATTTTCCGCAGTAGACAAGGCTGGAAAGGAGGGTGCTGGCTTTGAAGGGGGAACGTTTGAAGGAATCCATGTCTTTTCTGGAGGTGCGGAATATTTCCTGTACCTCATTGAATAGATCATCCGAAATAATGGGAGTGTGATTTCCTTGGTAGATTGCATTCTTAAATTTCACTTTCCCGATGTATATCTGATTCTTAAGGACGTTCCGGATCAGGGTTTCACTCTTCCATGCTCCGTGCTTTGCGGCGTATTTTTTGCTCATGTACTTCCAGCAGTCATGGACCGTGTGGCCGTTTGCGAATCGTTGAAAAAGCTCCTTGACCTGCAGGGCTTCATAATCGTTTATGACGAGATTTCCTTCAATATAATCGTATCCGGTAGGCGCGTATCCGCCGCCGTGGAAATATCCGCTCTTTGCCCGGCCAATCCTTCCCATGGTGAAGCGTTCTGTGATCTGATCTTTTTCCAATTGGGCGAAGACAGAGAGGATGCCGATCATGGCCCGGCCAAAGGGAGTTGAGGTGTCAAAGTTCTCGTTGATGGATATAAAATCCACGCTGTTGGCAAGAAATTTGTCCTCGATCAGCATGAGGGTGTCCTTCTGGCTTCGGGACAGGCGGTCCAGTTTATAGACAATTACGGCATCCAGGCTTTTATTTTCCACATCGGAAAGGAGCTGCTGCAGAGCCGGGCGGTTTATGTTTCCACCTGAGTAGCCGCCGTCGGTATAAAATTTGACGATGGTGATATCCTTGGCTTTGCAGTATGCCTTCAGGCGGTCTGTCTGTTCTTCTATGCTATAGTTTTCCAACTGATTATCCGTTGATACACGGACATAGCAGGCACCTTTTATCATGATATCATCTCCTTGGTTTATTGTACGTTTGCGCCCTCAGGACTATGAGGCGGGTTTAAAAATGAGTACAAAAATAACGCCCCTTTTCAGGAAGCGTTGGAAATGATATAATTCCGCTGTCTATATAGTTATATTTTTCCGGAAGTCCGGCAAGAAAATATCTATGTAAAGCCGCCCCGATTGCAGCCGGGGCGGCTTTTCAATTTCATGGTTAATCTGACTGTACTTTTAGGTTAATAACATTTTGAACAAGGTGTTCTTCCATCTGCCTCTGCTTCTGACTGTGTTACATGTGAAGGATTTTTCATATTGCTGCAGTTTGGGTTCGAATGATACTTTGTACCGGTTCTCGATTTCCACACCATTTTTTCCTTGTTATTGGTGGTTGCGGTGTTCTGAGAAGTCCCCTGAGTCGGCTGTGCAGCAGTTGTTGTGCTGGCAGCGGTGGCCTTAGTTTGGACAACACCGGAAACGATCAGCGCCCCGTCTGAATTTACGGTTTTTCCATCAGGGGTGGTGGTGTTCATTAAGCAATAACCATTTTCGTTGAAATAGTAATATTCTGATACACCATCTGAGTTACCATCAATCCATTGCCAACTGTTAGCTGAATAGGTCCCATCATCATTTTGATACCACCAACCGACAGTATCCTGTTTCCACTGCCCGGCAAAAGAAACAACGCTCATTGCCAGGGACATGGCTGTGGTTAAGAGTAACAGTTTGAACTTTTTCATCTCATTACCTCCGTAATTGTTTTTTATTAAAAAGCCATTGGCTATTTAATCTCCCCTTGTTTAATAGTGATCATTGTATGTATTTGAAGGTTCGGCTCAAGCTGTAAGAAATAGTTGCCAGCCGTAACTTCTGTTCCATGAATTTGGCAATAACACTCAAGAGCGTCTTGAAGGAAACCTTCCGTCTCCCCCTGGATAATCTGCCATATCCCAGTCAGTGTGGCAAATTGCTCTGAAAGCAGAGATAATTCCAGTAAGACCTATTTGTTTATTATAGGCCCAAAGTCTGGTTATCCACTCTTATTTTCTGTTTCGTATATCTTTTAAATTTAGGATATTTCCAATGCCGGTGTGATGGTGGACAAGTTCTTCGGCAAGGCTGCAGGCCTTTTCCACTGTTGTCAAGTTTTGATGTATAGACATGTTTCCATTTATTAAGTTTTACCACAAGTGACTGAATAAAACAATAAGAAAGGAAGGGTGATACATATAAAATCAGCAGTAAAAGAAATATCTGACGTGGTAATGAACCGCTCAAGAAAGTCCTGCCGATACCAGCCCCGTTGCTTGGATCGCAGTCTGCCGTATCCGTGTAAGGATTATAAACGCAAGGGAAACAAGTACAAACCATGAAGCATAGGATTTACTGGGAGGTGGTGCATATGACAGTTACTGCGGCTAAGAAGCGAAATAATGAGATATATGCAGACCCAAGCAAGGCAGTAGTTACAATTACGGGACCAGATGGGAAGGTATATACTGATCCAAGTCAAATAAAGATCACGAGGGAAGATTTCCCGGAACTTTACAGGTTGATGGAAAACTATAAACCTAAACCGAACGAGAAAACCGGCTGAGGCCGGAACTGGTGGACAAGCTTAATCAGGTGCTTTCTGCTAACGAACTGACACCGGAAGAGGAAAAGTGTTCTTGTGGCTTAGTGGCTGGAATTGTTTCACAGTGGATAATGTCGTTTTTGTCACGGAGAAGGTAAAGAATCAGACCGTTAAAAAAGACCCGGTGGCAACAGCCACCCAGGTCGATAAATAGAAAAACCGATGCAAAGAATAACAAGGGAGGTTTAAACCTCCCTTGCATTACCGGATGATATCTAATTAGATGTAATTTTTGGTTTAGGACCTTCACCCGGAGGAGTAAAAAATGGATTAATATAATCGCTGTCTGGAGGAGTTTTCGAACGATTATCTGCATGGGTAACATTTTTATTACTGACATTATTGTCTGTAGTACCGCCCTGTTTGTTGGAAGATATATCTTTGCTATTCATGATTGATGCTCCTTTCGCTTTTTAGTAGTGTCTGTAGAACAAGAAATAATATACAAAATGTTAAGGATTCAGCAATGGAACAGGTAGAGGAATACATATTTTTGATACAGAAAAACAACCAGATTGGAAGGTGAGGTGATGGCAGTTTTTCTAACGAATAAAACAATCCGTTTCCGCCTACACTAGGATCGAGGTGATAATATGGATAAACATGATCTGGGGAAAGAACAGAAGAAACCAAACAAGTCATTTAACAGTATTACGGAAAAAGTGAAACCAGAGAACCAGAACCAAACCCACAATTCTATTCGGGAAGGAATGGGGCCAAACACGAAGAGAAAACCAAGTTGAGCATCCGGCAGGGTGCTTTTCTTTTACCCCAAAACAAACATAAGTAAGGCGGTGATGCCTGGCAAAGGCTCCGGATGAAAGAATAAAGCAGACCGCCGCTGATCAGGAGACAGAAAAGACCGCAGGAATGATGGCTGTTAAACATAAGGCCAGTACTGAAAAAATAAATGGACAAATCTCACGGAATATGCCGCAGCTCTTGGACCAGTCAGCAGACAGGCAGCCGCATAAACGGTATAAAGAAATATTGGGCAAAGCGTTTGTTTCCGAAAAGTTTCACGAATTTCAAAAAATAAAATATAATGGTAGTAATGAGTTTTGAATATTAAAGGCGCAAGTAAAGGGGATGTCGTACTATAACAAAGCTGTTAAAAACGAACCAGAGATAACAGCCCATATCAAGCAGATCGCAGCGCAATTGGGTGTGGAGGCTACAGGGCTCCAATATCGAGTTAAGTCAAAAGATTCATATCTTATAAAAATCCGAAGAAAATATGATCCATCAGGGAATCAGTATGAGGTGAAAGATATTTTGCGGTATACATACACGGATGCTCCGGAATATCTTGTAAACAAAACCTTGGACGCCCTTGATAAACATAAACAACTGGGATATAATACGATTGAGGTGAAAAACTATTGGCTGGATAAGCTAAGTCCATACAATGGCATCAATACAGTCCTAAGGGCGCCAAATGGGCAAGCCTTTGAGATACAGTATCACACCACTGAAAGCTTTAACGTGAAAAATGGTAAAATGCATGAGTTGTATGAAAAGCAACGCCTGATTAAAGATACAAGCAGCAAAGGGTATATTGATTTGGATGATGAGATGTTCGAGCTTTCAGATTCCATGGTGGTTCCGAATGGTATTGAAAGGGTGAAAGATTATGGATAATGTAAGATATCTGAAACTGACTGATTACGATAATCAGGGAACGATAATCAAACAAGAGGGTCGCAAGTTCTTTGATTATAAAAATGGGGAGTGGAGAAGACGGGGATTGTCTTTGGGATATTTTTATCCAGATGCACCAGAATTTGATTGCTATGAAGTAGTCAGTGAAGAGGAAGCTTTCAGAATAACAGGATCATAATACCATCAGTCACCAATGACCGGTGGTATTTTTACATTCAGGAATTGTGATATAGAAATGGAAAGGAGAAACGGTATGTTTCAGCGGTTAAGCAATTTCTTTGAGCTTGCCGGTGACTTCATTTTTAGAATGTTCTTGTGCAGAACTAATGCTGTAATGCTGGATTCTGTACTAATCTGTACAGAATGAATTTTCCCATCACGATTTTGTGCCATAAGCTGTCTAAACGAATCATGCACCTATGCAGCAGAAGACAGATGATCAATGGTTTTTCTTTAAACCGGAACAGATCATGACCTGGAATGTATATATATGTAACTGATAAAAACAGATCGCAATACATAGCTGTATTTCAAACTGACTAATTTAGGTTGAGCCAGCAAGGAATAATAATAAACCCTGCTGGCTTAGCTGTAATAATAAACATAGCTCTGACTCTTTAATATACAGATTCTTGGTACGTATACATTTTATCAATTTGGTATTTTGAAGAAAATGGATAGATTAGATGTGAATATTAGTTTATCAGAAGATTATGCGATGTGTACATTAACAGCTTGTAAACCACGATTTCCATTGGTTGTTTCAAAAGTAACGGACTGACCATCTTCTAAAGATTTGTAGCCCTCCATAGCAAGACCGGAAAAATGTACGAATATATCGTTGCCTTTTTCGTCGCAGATAAAACCAAAACCTTTTTGTGCATTAAACCATTTCACTGTACCTTTATTCATAAAAGATACCTCCTTAAAATTATTGCATTTTCATAAAATAAAAAATCGCATACATGTGTAAATCATCAATAGAATAATGACTTACCAATATATGCGAAATCAAAACTTTATTAAAACACCTGCTGAGTATAGCATGGAAGTACGGGCAAGTCAAGGGATATTATAAAAGTAATGTTTTTACAAATTCAAAAATACCATGTGCATGGGCTTCGGCTGCAACGCAGCCGGAATCATAGGCTGCCGCATCATCGACTCCCCAAGGGAACGCCTGATTGCCATGATTACCAATAACTTCGTGCCCTGTAATGGACGTTACCCCACCATGATCGCCATAATAGCCATGTTTTTCGTCAGCGGAGCCACCGGCCCCTTTTCCTCCGTACTGTCAGCGGCCATTCTGTCAGGTGTGATCATCCTGGGAATATTCATGACTCTTTTCATTTCCAAGCTGCTGTCAATGACCATATTAAAAGGAGTTCCTTCTTCCTTCACCTTGGAACTGCCTCCTTACCGCCGCCCACAGATCGGAAAGGTCCTCCTGCGTTCCGTGCTGGACCGCACCCTATTCGTATTGGGCCGCGCCGTAGCAGTGGCAGCCCCCGCAGGCCTGGTCATCTGGTGCATGGCGAATATCACCATAGGGGATGCCACCTTGCTGGCTCATTGCTCCGGCTTTCTGGACCCCTTTGCCAGACTCATGGGGCTTGACGGAGTCATTCTACTGGCCTTTATCCTGGGATTTCCGGCCAATGAAATCGTGGTTCCCATCATCATCATGACCTATATGGCAGAAGGAAGCCTTCGGGAAATTCACGACCTGTCCGTTTTAAAGGAGCTTCTCACCGACAACGGATGGACCTGGATCACAGCAGTCAGCACCATGCTGTTTTCCCTGATGCACTGGCCCTGTTCCACGACCTGCCTCACCATCCGAAAAGAGACCCAGAGCATGAAATGGACGGTTGTTTCCTGGCTAGTGCCCACTGTGACCGGATTTGTAGTGTGCTTTTTGTTTACAACAGTAGCAAAGGCCTTCCTTTGATGTTTAAAGCCCCCTCCTTCTGACAACAATAGTAATATATGTATCCAGCAGGAAAGGAGGAGAAAGCTTGCACAGGAGTTATCGTGTTTATTCGCTGTCGGACCGGATAAAGGCAAGAAAGATCCAGCGTGAACTGGTCAAAGTGGATGGGGTGAAGACAGTAAAGTTTTCGGAAGATTTAAAAGAAATGAACATCGAAATGGAAGCGGGGAAAATTTCAGCCGTCATGGAACGGGCGGTAAATATCTGCCACAGAATCTCTTATGGCTGTGAGTTAAGGTATAAGTTCATTTGAATCCGAAACAAAAAGAGGGAACCGGCAGAAAATCACATTTCTGTCAAGGTTCCCTCTTTTTTGTTACTTCATATATCCGCCCTTCATAGGAGAAACAGCGTGTTCAGAGAAAAGCTTTAAAACGCCGGAAGGATATTTGGCAGGCTTTGGCTGCCAGTTTTTCCTCCGCTCGGCCAGAATCGCCTCCATTTCCTTAGGAGTCTTCGGCTCCCCTGCAACTCCCACAATGGCAAGAACCCGGTTTGGGATGTCAATTTCAATAATGTCATCCAGCTCAACCAGGGCAATAGGTCCTCCTTCTGCAGCCTCCGGAGAAACGTGTCCGATGGCCGGGCCTGTAGAAGCGCCGGAAAAACGCCCGTCCGTAATCAATGCCACTGATTTTCCCAGCTCTTTGTCTGAGGAAATAGCTTCCGAAGTATAGAACATCTCAGGCATACCGCTGCCTTTCGGCCCTTCATAGCGGATAAATACCGCATCCCCCGGCTGGATTTTACGGGTCAGAACGGCATCGAGAGCCTCTTCCTCACTGTCAAAGGGACGAGCCCGTAAAGTGGCCTTAAACATTTCCCTGGGACAAGCCGTGTGCTTGATGGCTGCTCCTTCGGGAGCCAGGTTGCCTTTGAGAATAGCGATTGCGCCGTCTGTGCCGATGGCCTGATCAAATGGACGGATAATATCCTGCCATTTTAAACCAATCCTTGCGCAGTATTCGTCACACTTGTCATAAAAACCGTCTTTCTTTAAATCCTTCAGGTTCTCTCCCAGAGTCTTTCCCGTAATGGTCATCACATCCAGATGGAGAAATGCCTTGATCTCCTCCATCACCCTTGGCACGCCGCCTGCATAATAAAAATACTGTGCAGGCCATCTTCCGGCAGGTCTGATATCTAAAAGATAGTGAGCCCCGCGGTGAAGGCGGTCAAACATTTCTGCATCCAGTTCAATTCCGAATTCATGGGCAATGGTCGGGATATGGAGCAGTGAGTTGGAGGAGCCGGAAATGGCGGCATGGACCATGATGGCATTTTCAAATGACTTCATGGTGACAATGTCCCTGGGCTTTAATCCCATCTTTGCCAGACGGACCGCCTGCTGTCCAGCCTTATAAGCCACGGTCTTCAAATCCTCACACGTTGCAGGCATAAGAGCAGAGCCCGGCAGCATCAGCCCCAGAGTTTCGCCCATGACCTGCATGGTGGAAGCTGTACCCATAAAGGAACACGCTCCGCAGGAAGGACAGGCATTGTGTTTGTAATAGGTGAGCTTGTCCTCAGTGATCTCACCTCTTTGATACTGGGCGCTGTAAATGCCCACCTGCTCCAGAGTCAGCAGATCGGGGCCTGCATCCATGACGCCGCCCGTAACCAGCACGCAGGGGGTATTGACCCGTCCGATTCCCATTAAATGAGCGGGAACACCCTTGTCACAGCTTGAAACGAACACAGCCCCGTCAAAGGGAGTCGCTCCTGCGTGGATTTCAATCATGTTTGCGATCATGTCACGGGAGGCCAGGGAATAATTGATGCCGTCGTGTCCCTGTGCCATTCCGTCACAGATATCGGTGGTAAAATAGCGGGCCGGGCGGCCGCCCTCTTTGCGTGTTCCTGCACAGGCCTCATCCACCAGCCCCATCAAATGCGCGCTTCCCGGATGGCTGTCTCCAAATGTGCTTTCAATCATGATCTGAGGCTGAGCGAGCTCATCCACGGTCCACCCCATGCCCATGCGCAGCGGGTCCAGCTCCGGTGCAACTTTACGGATATCCTGACTAATCATACCTTTTCTCCTTTTCTTAAATTCATCAGATGAATTTCTGTTATTTCATTCTAAGTCATCGGTTGATTCCTTGTCAATTGATTTTGAAAAAATTTTTGAATTATCTATAGTGTATATATTGGTTGCTTTTTAAATGAGCATAATATACAATATAATCAATATATTTGAAAGGTGAGAGCTGATTTATGTATGAACCCTCAAAAAATAACCGTCTGCTGATTGATCAGACAGCAGATAACATTACCGATTATATCATCAAAAATGATCTAAAGCCCGGCGACCGCCTGCCTCCGGAACATGAGCTGGCCGAGCTGCTGGAGGTAGGGCGGAGCACCTTAAGAGAAGCCATCCGCATGCTGGCCTCCCGCAATGTTCTGGAGGTGCGCCACGGAGCAGGCAGCTTCATCTCTCAAAAGGCCGGTGTGGCAGACGACCCCTTTGGCTTTTCCTTTATCAAGGACAAGCGGAAGCTGGCCGAGGACCTGATAGAATTTCGTCTGATGATTGAGCCCCGCATTGCAGCAGCAGCGGCCTCTGCCTGCACCGAAGAAGAGAAGGCCGGTTTAAGGGCTCAGTGCGAAAAGGTGGAAGAGCTGATCCGGTCCGGAGTGTCCCACGCCGAAGAGGACAGCCGCCTCCATACCATGATTGCCATTTGCAGCCGCAACTGCGTGATACCGAAGCTTCTTCCTATTATCACTGTATCCATTGACAACCTGATTCAGATTACCCACGCCTCTTTGAGGGAGGAGACCATACGCACCCACCGGGCCATTGTGGAAGCCATCTGCGAAGGCGACAGTCTGGCCGCCTCAGATGCCATGATGCTGCATTTGATCTATAACCGGGACTGTCTGCGGACTCAGCCTTTGATTGCCTCTTTGCGGGGGGATATGGATGAAATTTAAGGGTGATTCATTGGAATCTCTAGAAAAAATCATAAAAAGAAATGGCGCAGCCTTTACGCTGCGCCATTTCTTTTACATTTATACTGTCTTATGACAGCCTGTTATGAATCGCCTTTTTAATCAATTAACGGGCATTCTTCGCAAATTCCCCGATTTTTTTATCCATGTTGGAAATATGCTGTGTGAGCCAGTTCAATACCATCTGGTTAGCATTTAAAATGACCAGCAGATTGCCGCCTGATGTCTTGTAGTCACTGCGCAGCTTATCAAGCTGTGCGATAAAGGCAGTATGAGCCTTTTTCTGCTCATCAAATCCGGGATAGCGAATGCTCTGCATGTATTTCTCTTCATCTGCAAAATGCTTTTTTGTATAGCTGTCCAGGAAATCCAGGAGATCTCCCACGTATTCCTTGGCATTGTTGTTCTTTCCTGCATCAAAAAGCTTTTCTGCATGGCTGAACCATGTTTTGTGCTGATCGTCAATCATTGTTATCCCTACGGATAAATTTGGTGTCCATGGCATAGCGATTCCTCCTAAGTATGTAAAGACTTTTTTATTATCCTTATATTATAATAAAAACAGCCATTATTCAAGCGAATTATGCAGAAACAGGAAAAAAGCGGCCAAACAATGAGCGGTTAAAATTGACGTACCCTTCCGGCAATGCTATAATTTTTATTTAGTATATAGTAAGGGAGAAAAAACATGGAGTCAGAAGGAATCCGCCTGAATAAATTTTTAAGCGAAGCCGGAGTCTGTTCCCGCAGAGAGGCGGACAGGCTTGTGGAAACGGGAAAGGTGCGTGTGGACGGCGTCTCCCCAGTGCCCGGCCAGAAGGTCCTTCCCGGCCAGAAGATCACGGTCAATGGACGGGTTGTGGAAAACGGAAAAGGGGAGAAGGATCACAAAGCCCGCCCCGTCTTTTTGGCTGTCCATAAACCCAAAGGCATCGTGTGCACCACCTCGGAAAAAGACCGCGCCCCCAATATTGTGGATATGGTGGGATACCCTGTGAGAATTTATCCCGTAGGCCGTCTGGACAAGGACTCGGAAGGGCTGATTCTCATGACGAATCAGGGCGACTTAGTGAATAAGATGATGCGCAGCGGAAATGCTCATGAAAAGGAGTATTTAGTAAAGGTAAACCGCCCGGTCACCGATGATTTCATCCGGAAAATGAGAAAGGGAGTCCTTCTCTCAGAGCTTAATGTAACCACCAATCCCTGCTTTGCTGCAAAGGCAGGAGAAAAGACATTCCGCATCATTTTGACCCAGGGCTTAAACCGCCAGATCCGCCGGATGTGCGGGGAGCTGGGATATGAGGTGAAGATGCTAAAACGAATGCGTGTCATGAACGTAGAACTTGGAGATTTAAAGCCCGGCGCTTACCGGGAACTTTCAAAGAAAGAATACCACCAGATGAAGGAAGCCTTAAAAGGCTCCACAAATCTTTCTTATAAAGAGGCCCCCTTAAGGGGGAGAGATGGGAAAAAGGAGAAGTCTGATGGACGGTAAAATAAACAGAATCAAAGAACTGATTCAGGTGCTCACAGAGGCTGGAAAGGCCTATTACCAGGAAAACCGGGAGATCATGAGCAATTATGAATACGATAAGCTCTATGATGAACTGCAGGCCCTTGAACAGGAGACAGGAATCATCCTTTCCAAAAGCCCCACCCAGAACGTGGGCTATCAGGTTGTAGGCGTGCTTCCTAAAGAGGCCCATGAAAGCCCCATGCTGTCTCTCGATAAAACCAAAAGCCCGGAAAGCCTGGAGGAATGGCTGGGAGATCAGCCCGGAATCCTTTCCTGGAAGCTGGACGGTTTGACGGTGGTTCTGGTCTACAACCACGGAACCCTTCAAAAGGCTGTAACAAGGGGAAACGGAGAGATCGGCGAGGTCATCACAAACAACGCCAGGGTATTTTCCAATATTCCCGTCAATATATCCCACCGGGGAGAACTGGTTCTCAGGGGAGAAGCGGTGATCAAGTATTCCGAATTTAACCGCATCAATGAGGAAATCGAAGATGTGGCCGCCAGATATAAAAACCCCAGAAATTTATGCAGCGGCTCAGTCAGACAGTTAAACAACCAGATCACAGCCAGCCGGAATGTGAACTTCAATGCCTTCGGCCTGGTAACGGCAGAAGGAGTGGATTTTGAAAATTCCCGGAGAAGTCAGCTTCAGTGGCTGAAAAACCAGGGCTTTGATGTGGTGGATTATAAAATGGTAACAAAGGACACCCTGCGGGAAGCTGTAGAGGAATTTGCCAAAGAGGCCCCAGGATATGATTTCCCTTCCGACGGCCTGGTTCTCATGTTTGATGACATCGCTTACGGAGAATCTCTCGGCAGAACGGCCAAATTTCCCAGAAACGCCATCGCCTTTAAATGGGCCGATGAAATCAGGGAAACAAAACTGAATTACATTGAGTGGAGCGCTTCCAGAACCGGCCTCATCAATCCGGTAGCCATCTTTGACCCGGTGGAGCTGGAAGGAACCACGGTGAGCCGGGCCAGCGTCCATAACTTAAGCATCATGGAGGCCCTGGAGCTGGGAGAAGGAGATCAGATCACAGTTTACAAGGCCAATATGATCATCCCCCAGATCGCCGATAATCTGACCAGAAGCAATACGGTCCATGTGCCGGAACAGTGTCCCGTATGCCAGGGAAAGACGGAAATCCGCAAGGCAGGGGAGGTAAAAAGCCTCTACTGCACCAATCCCGACTGCCAGGCCAAACGGATCAAAAGCTTTTCCCTCTTTGTCAGCCGTGATGCCTTAAACATTGACGGTCTGTCAGAAGCTACTTTAGAAAAATTCATAGGCGCCGGATTCATCCGGGAGTTTAAAGATATCTTTCATTTGAGGGATTACGAGGAAGCCATTACCACCATGGAAGGCTTTGGAAGAAAGTCCTTTGACAACCTCATTGCAGCCATTGAAAAATCTTCCCACACCACCCTGCCCAGAGTGGTCTACGGCCTGGGTATCGCCGGAATCGGTGTGGCAAATGCCAAAATGCTGTGCAGGGAATTCAAATACGATTTCGAGAGAATGCGCCGGGCAGAGGAAGAAGACCTTATGGCCGTAAACGGCATCGGAAAGGTGCTGGCCGAAGGCTGGATCAATTATTTCAAAGAAGATAAAAACAATGAAGCCGTGGACCGCCTTTTGTCGGAACTCACCTTAAAGCAGGAAGCAGCCGCAGAGGGAGCCGGGAAATTTGACAACATGGTATTTGTCATCACCGGCTCTGTGGAGCGTTTCGCCAACCGGAAGGAGCTTCAGGAGGTGATCGAGGCCCAAGGAGGCAAGGTGACCGGTTCCGTGACTTCTAAAACCACTTACCTGATCAACAACGATACCATGTCAGCTTCTTCAAAAAATAAAAAGGCCAAGGAACTGGAAGTGCCCATTATTTCAGAAGAAGATTTCATGAGAATGCTGGAGGAGTAAAATATGCCGATTAAAGTACAAAAAGAATTGCCCGCAAAAGCCATACTGGAGAGGGAAAATATCTTTATGATGGACGAAGACCGGGCGATGAGCCAGGATATTCGTCCTCTGGAAATTCTGATCGTCAACTTAATGCCTGTAAAAGAAGAGGCGGAAACCCAGCTTCTCAGAGCCCTTTCCAACACTCCCCTGCAGGTGGACTGTACCTTCCTCATGCTGGAGAGCCATACTTCAAAAAACACATCTGCCAGCCATTTAAACAAGTTTTACGTCTATTTTGACGAGGTGAAGAAAAAGAAGTTTGACGGCATGATCATCACCGGAGCGCCGGTGGAGCACATGGAATTTGAAGAAGTGAATTACTGGGAAGAGTTAAAAAAGATCATGGAGTGGAGCAAAACGTATGTGACCAGCACTTTTCACATCTGCTGGGGAGCCCAGGCCGGTCTTTACTACCACTATCAGGTGCCGAAATACAAGCGCAAAGATAAGCTGTCCGGCGTTTACTGCCACAAGGTATTAGACAGAAAAGTGCCCCTCGTGCGCAGCCTGGATGACTACGTGATGGCCCCTCATTCCCGTTATACCGAGGTTCGCAGAGAAGACATTGAAAAGCATCCGCAGCTGAAGATTCTGGCAGAATCCAAGGAAGCCGGAATCCTTCTCGTCATGAGCCTTGACGGAAAGCACATCTTCATCCAGGGCCATCCGGAATATGACCGCATGACCTTAAACGGAGAATACCACAGGGATCTGGATAAAGGCCTGAATCCGGATATCCCCTGCAACTACTACGAAAACGACAACCCGGATACCCTTCCAGTGCTGAACTGGAGAAACGGGGCCAATACCTTATACGGCAACTGGCTGAATTTCTACGTATACCAGATGACTCCTTACATTCTGGACGAAAACGGCGAAAAGATCTGATCACTTTGACGGAGGGAGTTTTTGATGCATTCTGATAAAAGTCCCGTAACCATCCGGGATAAAGCTGACAGGAACACCGGTTACTGGTGTCTTAAACTGATTTCCGTATGCTATATAACAATTGTGATCAATCTGCTGGTGCTGATTGTGATCTGGTATCTTTTTTCATTCAATACAGAAGGCCATGATCTGGCCGGATATTGGATGCGCTATATCATACTGCCTTCCTCTGCCATGCTGATTGCCAATATTGCAGCGGATGTGCTTGTCCGCGCAGACTGGGTTTCACTGACCGCAAAAAAATATATCTCGATTTTCCTTATGCTGGTCTTTTGCACCCTGCTTTGCATGCAGCACACCATCGTTGCAGTTTTGCTGACCTCTTTTATCGTGCCGGTCATGCTTTCCACATTATATGCAAATATAAAGATCACAAGACGGACCCATTTGCTGGCACAGGTCCTTCTCATCCTGAGCAGCTTGCGGATGCACGCTTCCGCAAGCCGCGATTTCGGTCCATGGATTTGGATGGAAATGCTCACCGCCTCCGGACTGCTGCTGGCCTCCTATTTTCTGGCTGAGGTTCTCATCATCTACGGAAGGGATACCATATCCAACCTTCACACCATGGAAAAGGATAAAATGGAATTGGAGGAGGAGTTGAAGCTGGACCCCCTCACCGGCCTGTACAACCGCAAGGCCTATGATGAATACCTTCCCAGAATCATGGAAGAATGCCGGCTGGCCAATAAGAACTTATCCATGGCAGTGCTGGACATCGATGATTTCAAGCAGGTAAATGATGTCTATGGCCATGCTGCCGGAGACCGTGTGCTCCTTCAGTTTTCTGAAATATTAAAAAGGCTTGTGCATGAGAGAATCGATGCATTCCGGGTGGGAGGAGAGGAGTTTGTCCTTTTGTTCAAGGGGTATTCTGTTCACGAGGCTGTCAAGGTATGCGAGAGCGTTCTGATCATCATGAAGGAAGTGAGGATGTCTGAACTGGATGGCAGGGTCATAACCTTCAGCGGCGGTGTCGCAGATATGGCCTCTGGAAAGACAGACCCCCTGGAGCTTTTCCGGGCGGCTGACGCTGCCTTATATGCGGCTAAGCAAAGCGGTAAAAACAAAATAGCAGTACAAAAGGATTCTAAGATATAGCTGATTTTTAAAACACCTCATTCTCAAATAACACTGGGAATGGGGTGTTTTTTCTGTCCTGTTTTCCCCCTGATCAGGAGATTTTGAGACTATAAACGGGAAAAAGCGCGTTGTTAAAGAAAAAGTAAGAAAAAAGTGTCGATTTATGGGACATATCCTTCCGGCATTTGTTGAAACCCTGTATTTTTTATGGTAAAATGCATATTATATGACAATTTTGCTCAAAGACGGGAACGTGAGGCAGTGTGAGAAAAAGTGCGAAAGAGAAAGGAGCATACTATGATGGAAAACGTGCTTTTACAGGAGAACAGCAGGGAAGGTTTTACCTGGAAATCTCTGGGGAACATTAAAAAGGGAAGGGGAGCCCTGGGAGAGGAAATGCCGGTATTGGTATACCGCCTGATGCAGTACACCCTTTTGGAGGTTTTAACCAAGGCCCACGGCAAGGATCAGGGAAATGAATATTTTCGGGAGGCCGGATATCTGGCCGGCTTGGAGTTTGCAAAAAATGTTCTGGATTTAAAAGCTGATTTTGGCACCTTTGTGGCAAACCTTCAAAAGAAGCTTCGCGAACTGAAAATCGGAATTCTCCGCATGGAGTTTTTTGACGAGGCTTCGGGAGAAATTGTGCTGACCGTAGGCGAGGACTTGGACTGCAGCGGACTCCCCATCACAGGAGAGACCGTATGCTATTATGACGAAGGATTTATTTCAGGAATTTTGGAGGCGTATACAGGGAAAAAATATTACGTGCGTGAGATTGATTGCTGGGCAAACGGCGATAGAGTATGCAGGTTCCGCGGAGAACTTCGATAGAGAGAACAGTTTTATGCCGCAGGGACAAAAGGGGAGGAAATGTGTTATGGAGACCGTTGCCAGAATTTTGCTGACTTATTTAAGCAATGTAGTATATGATCCTGAAAGTGCTGTTCTGGATTTAAATGAGCTTCCTGAAGAATTTCAGGAGTTTGGGAGAGGACTGATGTACTTTTCCAAATGTGTGTTGGAAACTACGGAATTGGCCAGTGCCCTTTCAAAGGGCTGCCTGGATGTGAATCTGCCTCCGGCAAGCAATGAACTGGCTTCACCTGTCAAGAACCTTCATGCAGCCTTAAAGCATCTGACATGGCAGACCCAGCGGGTAGCCCGCGGAGATTACCAGCAGCGGGTGGACTTTATGGGAGACTTTTCCGATGCGTTTAATTCCATGACAGAGCTGTTGGAGCAGCAGCGCTTTGCCCTGTTGAGGGAAATTGAAAGCAGGCAGAGGGAAATACATATGCTGGCGCGGAACAAGAGCTTATATGAACTGCTGGTAGGAAAGATCGCACAGTGGATCGTCGTGACGGATGCGGATACGGCAGAATGGCTGTTTGTCAGCCATGAGATGGACAGCACCTTGACGGGCATTCATTCCGACCAGAGGCTGCGCCAGTGGATGAAAAGGCAGGCTGAAGAGATGAAAGGAAAAGAAGAGCCCCGTGTGACGGAGCTGGAGTTTTCCGAAGAGGATGGAGGCCAGTACTATTCCGTGTCCATTCATCCCATGCGCTGGCATAAGCGCAACGCCCTTGCATTTGTGATTTCCGATGTCACCAGAGAGAGGGAGAGGCTGAACAATTTACAGAATATTGCCAATTACGATACCTTGACCCAGGTATACAACAGGCATTACTGCATGGAATTACTGGATCAGTGGCTCGACGAGGGACAGGCATTTCTCTTGTGCTTCATAGATATAGACAATTTAAAGCACGTCAACGACCAGTTCGGACACATAGAGGGGGACAATTATATCATAAGAGTCTCCAGCGTTTTGCAGGAGTTTTCACCTGAGGTGATCACATGCCGGATCGGAGGAGATGAATTCGTACTTCTGGTACAAAACTGGACTGCCAGGGCGGCCCAGGAGAGGATGGAAGATATCCGGGGCCGTTTGAATGTGGCAAACAGGGAATCAGGGATGTCCTTTGAATACAGCATAAGCTATGGCGTGATTGAAGTGGCAGAGGATAACCTCTTATCTGCAGTCGACCTGCTCAATGCTGCTGATGAAAAAATGTATGAATATAAGAGGGCGTATAAAAAGCGGCTCACAGAGAAATCATGATGCTGCTTTACCCCCCGCCCTCTGCCTGATTTGGGAGCTGGATCATAGTCATATGGTTTGGCTTTTTTATTTTTTCCATATTTTTCCCGCTATTCAAAGAAAAACCAGCATGTTATACTTGAAAAAATAATTGAGAGAAAAAGGAAAATGAAATGAAAAAGAAAATAGTGAAAACGACAATTCTGCTGGTTTCTGTTTTTCTGCTGATCATCTGCACCGGCCTTCCAAGGCAGGAAGCCTTTGCGTCAAATCCTTCCGAGGATATCCCGCCGGGAAAAGTCGTTGGCTACTACGGTGCATGGGCTGCATATTCCGGCTATAAACCGGATCAGATCGATGCAGGCAAGCTGACTCATATTAATTACGCCTTTGCCAATATAGGCCCGGACTTAAAAATCACCCTGGGATATCCCGACATAGACCCTGAGAACATAAGGCTCTTAAACTCTTTAAAACAGAAAAACCCCGATTTAAAGACCCTGATTGCCGTAGGCGGCTGGACCTGGTCCGGCAGGTTTTCCGATGCTGCGCTGACTGAGGAATCCAGAACCGCATTTGCGGATAGCTGCGTTGAGTTCATCACAAAATACGGGTTTGACGGGGTGGACCTCGATTGGGAATATCCCGTAAGCGGAGGTCTGGCATCCAATGGCAGGAGGCCGGAGGATAAGCAGAACTTCACGCTGCTGCTTAAAAAGCTGCGGGAAAAGCTGGATGAAAGAGGAACGTCAGATAACAGGCACTACCTTCTGACCATTGCAGGGGGAGCTGACAGCTCTCAGATCAATAATCTGGAGCTGCCTCAACTGGCTCAGTACTTAGACTATATAAACATCATGACTTACGACCTTCACGGAACCTGGGATTCCAGGACAGACCTTCTGGCCCCCCTTTATGACAATAACGATCCATCTCCCCAGTACAAAATCAGCGTGGACAAGGTCGTGAATTCCTGGCTGGACAAGTCCGTTCCTGCAGAAAAGCTGGTCATGGGCATTCCGTTTTACGGATACTTATATTCCTCTGTCAGCCATTCAAACAATGGGATGTATCAGACCTTTGGCGGCGCCAATTCCATCAGCTACCGGGACATAAAAGCCAACTATCTGGGGAAAACCGGTTATACGAATTACGTTCACGCCCAGTCCAAGGTACCCTGGATGTTCAATGGCACCATATTTATCAGCTACGAAGACCCTCAGTCCATCGCCCTTAAGACCGCATACATAAAATCCAAGAAATTGGGCGGCGCCATGATCTGGGAGCTGAGCCAGGATTCCGATGGAGAGCTTCTCAATGCAATGCACAATGGAATGAAATAAAATATCAATATAAAAAAGGCTGCCTGGAGATTTAATCCGGCAGCCCTTTTTAAAGGGTTATATCACTCTTTTTCCGCTTTTTCGCCCTTAAAGATATGGGCAAAGGCCAGCAGCACGAGATAAATGCCGCTTAATACAGCGATATGTAAAGCTGTTTTTATGAATAAGGGAGTTTCCTGAAACGGATCTGCTTTGGAAAACACTGCAAAGTAAATGCCTATGGAAAGCAGCATTAAGAAAGCCGGCTTTACCACCATATCCCAGGCATTCCACACGAAATCCACCTTTTTTCGCAGTGAAAGAACGTGCATCAGGGCAAGAAGCACCTCGCTGATTAACGCCCCCACCAGATAAGCCAGAATTCCAAACCTCGGAATGCCAAAGAAGACAAAGCTTAAGCGGACCATCAAAGCGACGGTGTTCTGCACAAAGGTGACTGAGGTGCGCCCCAGACCGTTTAAAATGCTTCCCAGGGTGGTGACCAGATAAAGAAAGGGACAAAGCCAGGCTAAAACAGTCATATACGTTCCGGCTGTCTTATCCTTAAATACGCTGACACCCAGGTCGTTGCCGAATAAAGTGAAGATGCCAATGCAGAGGATTCCCACATACAGGCAGTACCGAAGGCACATGGAAATGGCTGCCCCGATCCTCCTTTCATTTCCTTCTGACTGGGCCTTTGCTACAGTCGGAAGCAAGAGCACTGCCAGAGAATTGAAAATGGTGGATGGGAACAGAATAAAGGGCAGAGCCATTCCGGTCAGGACGCCGTATACGGAAAATGCCCCCGAATCAGAGAGTCCCGACATTTTCAGCCTGCTGGGAATTAAAATGGCTTCCGTACTTGCCAGAACATTTAACACCAGCCGGTTTCCCATAAGAGGAAGGGCAAGCTGCATCAGATCAGGAGCGGTTTCCCGGAAAGAAGCCGCAGTTTCCGTAATGCCCTGAGGAATCTTAGGCGGGAAAAACCGGTGGGCAATGACCGTATAAAGGGAAGAAGCGATCTCTCCGATCAGATGCCCCATAACTGCCAGATGAACCGTGATTTCAATACCCGATTCGATCATAATATCAGCAATTAAAAATACAGCTCCAATTCTTATGATCTGCTCTGTCACCTGAGCTGCTGCCGGAACTTTAGGACGCTGCATTCCGTAATAATATCCATTGATACAGGCGTGAATGGCTGCACAGGGAACGGATACGGCGATAAAGGTTAAAAGGCCCTCGCAGCGGGGCTCCATCAGGATGCTGGCAGCGATGAAGGTTTTAAACTGGATGATGACATACGCCAGAACCGTGGAAATAGCCAGCGAAATAATAAGGCCGGTCCTGAAAATGGAACGGCCCTTTTTTACATTGGCTGCTACTGACTGGGATATGGCAGTTTGGATGGACCCGGCACATAAGGCAAAGCAGACGCCGAATACCGGATGAAGCAGATTGAAAACTCCCAGCCCTTCGGCGCCGATGGTACGGGAAAGAAAGATGCGGTAAAAAAACCCCAGTATCCGGGTGATGAGCCCGGATGAGGTTAAGAGAAGAGTGCCGGTTAAAAGGGCATATTTTCTTTCAGAAAGTTGTTGGGGAAACTTCAGGGAACCATTCATGAAATCTCCTGAAAATGAGAATTATTATAAATATATGGAGCGGCGGGAGTCTTCATGACAAATTCCCGGCCAGGAGCCGGCTGCATACCATAATAATATCCATTTAACAGGTATGAAATGTATTTTTTTCTGACATATTTATAATGAGAATCATTCCTATTGAAATTCTAGGAAATATGTGTATAATAGAAATTGTAGATGAAGCTTTTAACTTTAGGACTACAGAAAGGCGGAACTAACAAATTATGAAGCAACTGATTTATCTTGACAACGCTGCGACTACCAAGACGCGGCCTGAAGTCGTGGAGGCCATGCTGCCGTATTTCACGGAATTTTACGGAAACCCATCATCAGTATATGAGTTTTCCGGCAAGTCTAAAAAGGCTGTTACAGAGGCCAGAGAGACCATTGCCAATGCTTTAGGAGCAAAATCCAATGAGGTCTATTTCACAGCAGGAGGTTCGGAAGCCGATAACTGGGCGCTGATTGCCACTGCCGAAGCCTATTCAGGAAAAGGAAAACACATCATCACCAGTAAAATTGAGCATCATGCCGTGCTTCATACGTGTGAATACTTAGAAAAACACGGTTTTGAGGTAACTTATTTAAATGTTGATGAAAATGGAGTTGTAAAGCTGGAAGAGCTGAAAAAAGCCATCCGCCCTGACACCATCCTCATTTCCATCATGTTTGCCAACAACGAGATCGGAACCATTCAGCCGATCAGGGAAATCGGCGAAATCGCAAAAGAACACAAAATCATCTTCCACACTGACGCGGTTCAGGCTTTCGGCCATGTGCCCATCAACGTGGATGAATACCATATTGATATGTTAAGTGCCAGCGGCCATAAGATCAACGGTCCTAAAGGCATTGGATTTCTTTATATCCGTACAGGAATCAAATCCCGTTCCTTCATTCACGGAGGCGGACAGGAGAGAAAGCGCCGGGCAGGCACGGAAAATGTACCTGGAATCGTCGGCTTTGGAAAAGCTGTAGAGCTGGCAGTGGCCGGCATGGATGAAAGAATCCGCAAGGAAACGGAACTGAGAAACTATCTGATGGAACGGGTCATGGATGAGGTTCCTTATACAAGGATCAACGGCCACAGAAAAAACAGGCTGTCCAACAACGTCAGCTTTGCTTTCCAGTTTATCGAGGGAGAATCTCTTCTCATCATGCTGGATATGAAAGGCATCTGCGGTTCCAGCGGTTCCGCCTGCACCTCCGGCTCCTTAGACCCATCCCATGTAATGCTTGCCATCGGCCTTCCTCATGAGATTGCCCATGGTTCTTTGCGTTTGACTCTTGATGAAGAAAATACAAAGGAAGAAATGGACTACGTGGTGGAATCCATTAAGGAAATCGTGGCAAAGCTGCGCAGCATGTCACCCCTTTACGAAGATTTTATCCGTCATCAGGCGAAATAAAGAGATACAGTCAAACCAATATCCGGCAATGGGCCGGATACATTACCTGGAAAGAGAGTTGATAGATTATGTATACAGAAAAAGTAATGGATCATTTTGAACACCCCAGAAATGTGGGAGAGATAGAGAACCCCAGCGGCCTTGGAACCGTAGGAAATGCCAAGTGCGGCGATATTATGAGAATATATCTGGATATCGATGAAAACCAGATCATCCGCGACGTCAAATTCAAGACATTTGGCTGCGGAGCAGCAGTAGCTACCAGCAGTATGGCGACAGAACTGGTAAAGGGAAAATCCATTCAGGAGGCCATGGAAGTGACCAATCAGGCCGTTTGTGAAGCCCTTGACGGACTTCCTCCTGTAAAGGTTCACTGTTCCCTGCTGGCAGAAGAAGCCATTCACGCCGCTTTATGGGACTACGCCAATAAAAACGGACTGGAGATTCAGGGATTAAAGAAGCCAAAGTCCGATATCGGCGAGGAAGAAGTGGAAGAAGAATATTAAGGTGCGAAGCTATGAGCAAAGCAAAAGTAGTTGTGGGAATGTCGGGAGGCGTGGACTCTTCTGTGGCAGCGTGGCTGTTAAAGGAACAAGGGTATGAGGTCATCGGCGTTACCATGCAGATATGGCAGGATGAGGATTCCGGGACCCAGGAAGAAAACGGAGGCTGCTGCGGTTTAAGTGCCGTGGATGATGCCAGACGGGTGGCCTGGGACCTGGGAATCCCCTATTATGTCATGAATTTTAAAGAGGAATTTAAGTCCCAGGTCATTGACTATTTCGTAGGGGAATACCAGAGAGGGCGCACGCCCAATCCCTGTATTGCCTGCAACCGCTATGTCAAATGGGAATCTTTGTTAAAGCGCAGTCTGGACATCGGAGCGGATTACATTGCTACCGGCCACTATGCCCAGATTGAACAGCTTCCAAACGGAAGGTACGCTTTGAAAAAGTCCGTGACAGCAGCCAAGGACCAGACTTACGCCCTCTATAACTTAACCCAGCATCAGTTGTCACACACTCTGATGCCTGTAGGCGCGTATTCCAAGGACCAGATCCGTGAAATTGCGGACAAGATCAACTTGCAGGTTGCCCATAAGCCGGACAGCCAGGAAATCTGTTTCATTCCTGACAACGATTACGCCGGATTTATTGAGGAAAATGCAGGGGAAAAGGCTCCGGAGGGAAATTTCGTGGATTTGGATGGCCAGATCATCGGCCGCCACAAGGGAATTACCCATTACACCGTAGGCCAGAGAAAGGGTCTGAACCTTTCCATGGGCCGCCCTGTCTTTGTGGTGGAGATACGCCCTGAGACCAATGAGGTGGTCATTGGAAACGGAGATGACGTTTACTCCGATACCCTTCGTGCCGGTCATTTAAACTGGATGGCAATTGACGGACTCCATGGCGGAGAAATGCGCGTATCCGCAAAGATCCGCTACAGCCACAAGGGAGCCATGTGCACTATACGGGAAATCGAAGACGGTCTGGTGGAATGCAAGTTTGATGAGCCTCAGCGGGCTATCACGCCGGGACAGGCAGTTGTTTTTTATACGGGGAATTTGCCCGAATGGCAAAGAGAGGACTCCTTAGGGGGTCAGGATGACTACGTTGTGGGCGGAGGTACAATACTTTGATTGATGTGAGGAAAAGAATAGGCTGGGTACTCCTGGCCGCAGTTCTTTTGTGTGCGGCAGTTCTTTCAGGCTGCGGCAGGAAATATGAAGCGGCAGAAGTGCCGGCCATAGAGGAAGCCTCAGGCGGCTTAAGTGCGGCAGAGGGAGAGGAAGTGCCTCCCGTGACCATTGAGGCGGAAACCAGCACCCATGAAGCCGTTGTCACAACAGAGACGGCTCCTGCATTTACGGCAGTGGATGAGACTGTTTACGTGACCGGTTCTTCCGTGAATGTGAGAAAGTCCCCGGCCGGAACAGGCGAGGTCCTGGCAAAGCTTAACAAAGGAGAGACCTTGAAGCGGACCGGATACAGCGATGCCTGGAGCAGGGTCGTTTATGGAGACAGGGAATCCTATATTTCCTCCCAGTACGTTTCAAAGGACAAACCGGCAGAGGAGCCAAAGGCGTCTGCTACCGGCAAGATCATCGCCATTGATGCAGGCCATCAGGCCAAGGGAAACTCAGAAAAAGAGCCCATCGGCCCAGGAGCTTCGGAGCAGAAGGCAAAAGTATCCTCAGGAACCCAGGGAGTTGCCACAGGCCTTCCGGAATACAAACTCAATCTGGCTGTTTCTTTAAAGCTGAAGCAGGAACTGATCAACCGTGGCTATCAGGTCTATATGATCCGGGAAACCCATGATGTGAACATCAGCAATGCGGAGCGGGCGGACATGGCCAATCAGAGCGGAGCCGATATCTTTGTCCGGGTACACGCCAATTCCTTAAATGACAGCAGCATCCAAGGTGTGCTGACCATGTGCCAGACCTCGAAAAACCCTTACAACGGAGAACTTTACAGCAAGAGCAGCGCCCTTTCCAAAGCAGTGACAGACGCAATCAGCAGCCAGACCGGCTTTAAAAACCGGGGAGTTCAGGAAACGGATTCCATGAGCGGCATCAACTGGTGCAAAATTCCGGTGACCATTGTGGAAATGGGCTTTATGAGCAATGCGGAAGAAGACAAAAAGATGGCAACCGAAGAATATCAGGATAAGATAGCCAGGGGAATTGCCGACGGCATTGACGCATATTATCAGAACTAAACAGAAGAACCAATCAGGCAGAAGAGCAGGAGATTCCTGCTCTTTTTTTGCGTACAGGAGAAACCGTATCAAAGCCCTGTTTTTGCAAAAAATCCTTCATCCGGATGGCCCATATCCACACATTTCCCTCGTGGTCCGTTTGAATCAATGATGTCTATAAAATAATTTAACCTGGCTAATAATGCAGAAAAGAACTATAATAAACTTACCGAAAAACTGTATAAGAGAACAAACGGATATACCCCTTAAATAAAAGAGAAAGGCTGGAGTGCAAATGATTGATTTGAGAAGTGATACGCTTACGTTACCGGATCAGGAGATGCTGAAAACGATTCTTGGAGCGAAATTAGGCGATGATGGCAGAACTCACGGGCTGCAAAGAGGCGAAGACCTCACTGTAAATGAATTAGAGGACCTGGCAGCACAAATGACCGGCAAGGAGGCAGGGGTCTTATTCCCAACGGGAACCCTTGGCAACACGGCTGCTGTTCTGGCTTACTGCCAGCCGGGAGACAAAGTGCTGGTGGATGAGCAGCAGCATCTTTATATCAGCGAAAAGGTGTTGTTTGACCCCGGTTTCGGCCAATTGCAGCCGGTGAGCTACCGGCATGATGAAAATGGTTTTCCTGTACTGGAAGATATAGAGGCAGCCTTAAAAGGCGGCGGCATCCGGCTGGTATGCATTGAAAATACGCATAATTTTACCGGCGGGGCCTGCATTCCTCTTGAGAACATGAAAGAAATTTACGATTTGGCACACCAATATCAAGTGCCGGTGCATATGGATGGGGCAAGGATGTTTAATGCGGCAGTCGCTCTGAACGTATCAGCCGGGGAGATGTGCCGTTATGTCGACTCGGTCATGTTTTGTGTCTCCAAAGGCCTGGGTGCTCCCGTTGGCTCTCTGGTGTGCTCAAATCAGGAATTTACTTTGAAGGTGCGTGAAAAGAGAAAGCTGCTGGGCGGTGTTATGCGGCAGGCAGGAATTATTGCAGCCCCCGGTCTCTATGCAATGAAGAACCATATCGAGCGCCTGCAAGAGGACCACGATCATGCAAAATGTACAGCCGAACTGATTCAGGGCTTAAAACACACCCATATGGTTGGGCAGGCTGTAACCAACATCCTGGTGCTGGATGTCAATGATCTGGGACTGACACCTGAGGAATACTGCCAGAAGGCAGAAGAAAAGGGCCTGCTCATCAAGCCGGTGCTGTCTGATAAGGTGCGGCTGGTCTTCTACAAAGGGATCACAAAAGAGGATGCCATAGAAGCAGCCCGGATTATACGCAGTCTGGATAATGAGTAAATACATAACAAAATGCAAGAATCATGGGGTATTGAAACGTATTATGTGATAACTTTTTTTGTTGCCGGGGCAACGGGTCTGGAATTGGGATTTCTTTCATACAATGAATAAAATATACATAATTGTGAATAAAAATAAAAACATGAAATTCACAAAAACAGCAATAAATAGGGATATATACCTCAGGTGGATGAAACAATATTTTATTTTTATTCATAAAAATTATGATAAACACCTATTGACATTGAAAAAGTGATGTGTTAAAATGCATAACAATCTAAAAAATTTTTATTGTCAAAGAAGACAGCACAACGTTTGTGCTGTCTTTTTTTAAAAAAGGCAATCGAAAGTTTTATTGTCAAAGGAGACAGTACAATATTTGTGCTGTCTTTTTTTTAGAAGAAAAGGAGGACTCTATTATGAGAAAAATGGGCAAAAACGTGGTAGCTTTGGCAATGGCAGTGGTTTTTGTATTGAGTGGATGCGCAGGTGCAGGCAAAGCATCATCTTCGGCAGACAGCACAGCAGCCGGAACGAGCGGTGGAACGGAAGCGGCAGTCGATCCCGCGGCAAGCTATAAGGAATCCCTGCAGATCGCAGTGACCCAGCAGGCGCCGTCCCTGGACTTACATAAAAACAGTTCTTTGATTTCCAGGCAGATGTGTGATGGAACCGTCTGGGAGAAGCTGGTGACATTGAACAGCAATGCAGAGGCAGTACCGGAGCTCTGTGAGAGCTTTGACGTCAGCGATGACGGAACGACTATCGTTTTTACCCTGAGAGAGGGAGTCAAGTTCCATGATGGAAGCATCATGACCGCAGATGATGTGGTGGTTTCCATGAACCGCTGGATCGAAGGATTCAGTTCAGCGGCAGCCATGGTGGGTGATGCGAGATTTGAAAAGGTTGATGATAAAACCGTACAGATCGTTGGCAGCAGCCCCCTGATTTTACTTCCCGCCATGATCGCCGGATCAGCACAGCCGGCAGCCATCACAACGGCAGCAGCGTGTGGGAATGAAGATGATAACGGTTATCTGAAAGATTATATTGGAACCGGTCCTTATAAATTTGTAGAGTGGAAACAGGATCAATACGTGAAATTTGAACGCTTTGACGACTACTGCGCTTACGGAACAGAGGGTCAGCCCATGGACGGCTGGAGCGGATACAAAGGGGCACCTTCCAAGGTTTTGCAGTACAACATCGTTCCCGATCAGGCAACGGCAACCGCAGGACTGGAAGCAGGACAGTATGATGTGATGTTTAATGTACAGGATGAGGATTATGCAAGACTGGAGAGCAATCCCGATCTGGTCACCAGCAAAGACCAGTCCGGCTCCGTGGCCTTTATCTTTAACCACAAGTCAGGAATCGCTTCCAACCAGTATTTCCGTAACGCCGTAAATACAGCCATTGACTGTGATGCAGTTTTGATGGCAGCTTACGGTTCAGCATATGAGCTGGGCTCCGGCTATATGGACGCCGGTCAGGTATTCTGGCAATCCGATGCCGGAAGTGAGTTATACAACCAGAAGAACCCTGAAAAAGCAAAACAAATCCTTGCAGAAGGCGGCTACAAAGGAGAAACATTTAAGATTTTAGTGGCTTCCTTAAACCGTATGGATTCCATGGCAATTGTCATGAAATCAGAGCTTGAAGCAATCGGAATCCCGGTTGAACTGAGTATCGTGGATTGGGCAACACTGATTGATTACAGAAAAGACCCGGCTAACTTCGATATGTACATCACCAGCTTTGCAGAGGTTCCCGTACCTTCCTTAAAGCTTTACTTTGGAAAAGATTATCCAGGCTGGTCAGATGATGCGAAACTGACGGAACTGTTTAACAACATGACATCTGCAACCAATCTCGATGACGCTAAAAAAGCGTGGGATGAACTGCAGGGTTATTCCTGGGAGTACCTGCCGATCATCTGTCCCGGACACTATATGGGCATGTTTGCATGGAAAAAGGACGTGAGCAATATCAACATGTTCAGCGGCGGCCCGAAATTCTGGAATGCAGCAATCCCGGAATAAATGCACCGCAAGCAGTAAATAAACTGACGCAGAAAGGATGGGCGTATGAAAAAATTCCTTGCTAAAAGAGTTTTATCTGTGATACCGGTATTGTTCGTGGTATCGGTCATTATCTTCTCCCTGGTTCATCTGGTGCCCGGCGACCCGGCATCGGCAATGCTGGGAGATATGGCAACGGAGGCCGATGTGGCGGCACTGCGGACGCGGATGGGACTTGACCGTTCCTTGCCGGAACAGTATGTGGTCTGGGTCGCCAACATATTCCGGGGTGACTTAGGTTCCAGCGTGGTCAGCAATGAAACAGCGGCCACCATGATTATCAGCCATATACAGCCGACAGTTTCGCTGGCACTGTATTCGCTCATCATTTCAGCCGTCATTGCAGTGCCTCTGGGCATCGTTGCAGCACGTTATAAAAGATCAGTTGTAGATCATGGGGTCACAGTTTTATCACTGGCAGGAATCTCGCTTCCGAGTTTTCTGCTGGGGCTGTTCCTTATGCTGCTATTTGCAGTAAAGCTTCGCTGGTTTCCTGTTTCCGGATTCAAGGAGCTGAAAGACGGATTCATTCCCCATATCCGTTCCCTGACACTTCCGGCCATCGCCCTGGGCTTCATGAACGCGGCGCTGATGATGCGGATGACAAGAGCTTCCATGCTGGAGGTTCTAAACAGTGACTATATCAAGATGGCGAAAGCCAAGGGCGTCAGAGATTTTACAATTCTTGTAAAGCATGCCTTAAAAAATACAATGGTAACCCTGATCACAGTATTTGGCCAGAGCATCGTCACAGCGCTGGCCGGAGCGGCAGTCGTTGAAAGCCTGTTTGCGGTTCCTGGGCTGGGGCAGTTGATGGTTAATTCCATTGGCCGGCGGGATTATTATGTGATCCAGGCAATTGTACTCTTGATTGCCGTATTCAATGTACTGATTAATATGCTTATCGATATTCTTTACGGTGTGGTAGATCCGCGGGTCCGTGTGAATTAGAGCAGAAAGGTGGAATAGATATGACAAAGTCAGAAACTCTGGAGATATATGACTCCTTTTATATGTCATATAGCAGTGACAGTATGGAAACCCTTAAGAAGACTCTTGCAAAAGAACAGAGGGATATCCGCATCCGTAAATTCACCAGAAACAGGGCTTCTGTCTTTGGGCTGGCTGTGGTGGTTCTGATGATTTTGCTGGCAATTCTGGCACCTGTGATCTGCCTGCATGACCCGCTGGCACTGGATGTCGCCAACCGGCTAAAAGGCAGCAGTGCCGTGCACTGGTTCGGAACAGACGGGATGGGCAGGGATGTGTTTGCCAGAGTCATCTATGGGGCCAGGATATCACTGACTGTCGGTTTCAGCGTAGGCATCATTTCCGGTGTGGCAGGGCTGGTCATCGGCCTCTATGCCAGCACCAACAAAGTCGCCGATAACATCCTGATGCGAATCTGTGATGGTTTAAAGGCAATTCCCAGCACCCTTTTGGCAATCACGCTGATGGCGGTACTGGGTGCGGATATTAAAAATGTGATCATCAGCCTTACAATCGTCAATATCCCCAATATGGCCCGTCTGGCACGAAGCCAGGCGCTGGTGGTAAAAGAGCAGACCTACGTGGAAGCCATGCGCTGTCTGGGCGCCAAAAAGTCCAGAATCTTATGCCGCCATATTGCACCGAACATTCTGTCCCCCCTCATCGTACAGGTGACCTTTGTCTTCGCTTCCTCCATCATCACCGAGGCGGCCTTAAGCTTTCTGGGGGCAGGCGTACCCGCACCGGCACCCAGTTGGGGCAACATATTGTACGAGGGGAAATCAGTGATTTACAATGCATGGTGGATGATCGTGTTCCCAGGTGCATTTACCGCCCTTACCGTACTGGGACTGAACTTATTAGGGGATGGGGTCCGCGATTTCATTGATCCCATGAGCAGTTAGAGGAGAAAGGAGAACACTATGGAAGAGAGGCTTTTGGAAGTCCGGGAATTGACAACGCAGTTTAAAACAGAGCGTGGGTATTTAAAGGCCATCGACGGTGTTTCCTTCGATGTCTATAAAGGGGAGATGCTTGGAATCGTGGGCGAGTCGGGATGCGGGAAAAGTGTAACCTCCCAGTCCATCCTGCGCCTCTACGATGAAAAACAACTGGCACGGTACGATGGAGAGGTGTTGTTCTGCGGAGAAAATCTTTTTGATCTCTCTGTCCGGAAGATGCAGGACATCAGAGGCGAAAAAATCTCCATGGTATTTCAAGATGCTTTAAGCTCCTTAAATCCGGTGTTTACCGTGGGAAATCAGATCATGGAATCCCTGCTCATCCACCGAAAAATATCGAAAAAAGAGGCGAAAGAGAAGGCGGTGGAAATGCTCCGGCTGGTCGGCATACCCGATCCGGAGAGGCGGTTTTACCAGTATCCGTTTGAGCTTTCAGGAGGCATGCGCCAGCGTGTCATGATTGCAGTTGCCCTGGCGTGCCGTCCGCAGATTCTCATCGCCGATGAGCCGACCACAGCGCTGGATGTGACGATTCAGGCTCAGATCATGGATTTGATCGTGGAGATGAATCAGAAGCTTGATATGGGCGTCATGCTGATCACCCATGACCTGGCTGTCGTTGCGGAAACCTGCAAACGGGTCATCGTCATGTACCTGGGTCAGATTGTGGAAGAAGGGCCGGTTGAGGATATTTTTGACCACCCCCTCCATCCCTACACCCAGGGCCTGATGTCTTCCATACCGAAGCTGGACAGCGAAAAGGGAGAGCGGCTCCATCAAATCAAGGGAACCGTGCCGCTTCTCAGCCAGATTCCGGAAGGCTGCCGGTTTGCCCCCCGCTGCCCCCATGCGACGGAACACTGCCGCACAGTGATGCCGCAGTTAGCCGCCGCAGGGGATATGCAAAAAGTCCGCTGCCACTATGCAGTACAGACCGGACACTTATTATCTTAATTGAAAGGAGGCACACAGATGGAAACAGCAGAGAAGAAACGGGTTGTTCTTCAGGGGAAGCAGGTAAAAAAATATTTTCCGGTTCACGCCGGGCTTGGCAGGCCCAATCACTATGTGAAAGCTGTGGACGGTGTGGATATCACTCTTCACGAAGGGGAAATCTACGGTCTGGTCGGTGAAACCGGGTGCGGAAAGAGTACTCTTGGCAGGACTCTCATCCGCTTGCTGGACCCCACGGACGGTGTGCTGGAAGTGCTCGGTAAAGACATCACCAGGATAAAAGAGCAGGATATGACAGAGCTGCGCCGGAATATTCAAATGGTATTTCAGGACCCGTACACCTCACTGAACCCACGCCAAAAGGTGGGGGAGATTCTGACGGAAGCACTGGAAATACATAAAATAGGCACGAAAAGAGAACGGCTGGACATTGCCATGGAGATCATGGGAAAAGTCGGACTGCGTCCGGAACATTTTTACCGCTATCCCCATGAGTTTTCCGGAGGGCAGAGGCAGAGAATCGGGCTTGCCCGTGCGCTGATCTTAAATCCCAAGGTCATTGTCTGCGATGAACCGGTCTCCGCCCTGGACGTTTCGATTCAGGCACAGATCATCAATCTGCTTCAGGATTTGCGGGAAAAAGAGAATATCTCCTTTTTGTTCATTGCTCATGATATGAGTGTGGTAAAATACGTTTCCGACCGGGTTGGCGTCATGTATCTGGGACATCTGGTTGAGGAAGCTGAGACGGAAGAGCTGTTTCAAAATACGAGACACCCCTATGCCCAGGTGCTCCTTTCCGCGGTGCCCAGTCCGGACCCGAAAGTGAAGAAGGAGCGCATTTCCCTGGAAGGCGATCTGCCGTCACCGATGAATCCGCCTTCCGGCTGCGTGTTTCATACGCGCTGCCCTTATGCGACAGAGGCCTGTTCTCTGGTGATACCCAGCTTGAAGGAAGTAGCTCCGGGACATAAGGTGGCATGTCTGCTTTATGAAGACCTTAACACAGTGCAGGAATAGAATGGGAGGAATGGAACATGGATTCAGACTTAATGCGTTATCTGGAGGTGATTGATGCAAAATCAGATGCCATCAATCAGCTCAGTGATGAAATATGGGCCTATGCTGAGACCGCCTTTTCTGAAACACGGTCTGTAGAGGCACTGACCGCATTTCTTGCGAAAGAGGGGTTTGCGGTAAAGAAGGGCGTGTACGGCGTTGACACCGCGTTTACTGCGGAATATGGAAGCGGCAGGCCCAGGATTGGATTCTTAGGCGAGTTTGACGCTTTGTCGGGAATGAGCCAGGTAGCGGAGGCAGTGGAGAAGATAGATATCGTTTGCGGAGGCAACGGCCATGGCTGCGGGCACAATCTGCTTGGTGCCGGTTCTGCGGCAGCCGCTATGGCGGTGAAGCAGTATCTGGATGACGGCCATGAAGGAACAGTTGTCTATTACGGCTGCCCAGGGGAAGAGGGCGGTTCCGGTAAGGCATTTATGGCCAGAGACGGAGCATTTCAGGACCTGGATTTTGCAGTGACCTGGCATCCGGCATCTGTCAATGAAGTGAATAAAGACAGCTCCCTGGCAAATTTCCAGGTGCTCTATTCATTTACCGGGCGCAGTTCCCATGCGGCGGACTGCCCTGAGATGGGGCGAAGCGCCCTGGATGCATTGGAGCTTATGAATGTGGGCGCCAACTTTCTGCGGGAACACATGATTGATCAGGCGCGGATTCACTATGCCATAACCAATACCGGAGGTTTTTCCCCCAACGTGGTCCAGAGCCAGGCCAAGGCCATTTATCTGATCCGTGCGCCTAAGATCAAGCTGGCTCATGAGCTCTACCAGCGTGTCAACCAGATCGCAGAAGGCGCAGCTCTTATGACGGGGACGACGGTGGAGTCCCAGCTCATAAAGTCGTGTGCCAATATTGTCCCTAACCGGGTTTTGGAGAAAGTGCTGTATGAGTCTTTAAATGAGATCGGCGTTCCGGAATATACGGAAGAAGAGTATAAAAAAGCCGCCGCCTATGCCAAAATGGCACCGGAAGGGGCGGAGAAAAAGTTCAATGAATTGATTGACGACCACCTGCTCCCGGAGAATAAGGCCTTTTTAAAAGCCAACCGCCATAACCCCATTGCTGATTTCATTGTGCCTTATGAGGATATCCATATTGTAAAGACCGGGGCAGGGTCTACCGATGTGGCGGACACAAGCTGGATGTGCCCCGTTTCTCAGGTCCATACGGTCACATGGGCGCCTTACACACCGGCTCATTCCTGGCAGGCCGTTTCTCAGGGGAAATCCAGTGTTGCACATAAAGGGATGCTGTATGCCGGAAAGGTGATGGCCCTGGCCGCCATGAAGATGCTAAAGCAGCCGGAAAAGATCGCGGCGGCGAGAGCGGAATGGAAGGAAGAACTGGAAGGGCAGACGTATATCACGATTCCGGCCGGTATCAGACCAAGGCCAATCAGCGATATTGGATAAGGGGGTATCTATGGAAAACTATGTGATAACAATTGCGCGCAGTTTTGGCAGCGGAGGCCGCGTGATCGGCGCCAGGCTGGCTGATGAGCTGGGAATTCACAGTTACGAGAACCGGATTCTGACCCTTGCAGCGAAATACAGCGGACGGGATGAGTACGACTTCGTGGAGGTGGATGAAAAGCTTCGGGGAAGCTATCTCCACTCCCAATTGAGCAAAATACAAAAGCGCTTTACTCCCCATCCCAAGTCAGAAGAGTTTAAATCGGATGACCGTTTGTTTGAATTTCAGGCACACATCATCAGAGAGCTGCCGAAGCTGGAAAACTGCATTATTGTGGGCAAATGTGCGGACTACGTGCTGAAAGATTACGGCCGTATACTGAGAGTGTACATCGGTTCTCCCTTAGACTACAGCATCCGCCGGGTAATGGAACGGCTGGATGTCTCAGAAGAGGAAGCGGAACATATCGTATTGAAGTCCAACCGATACCGGAAAGATTATTATAAATACTATACCGGCGGCAGGAACTGGAGAGACCCGGATAATTATGATATCATGCTGAATAATGCAGAATTGGGAGATGATAATTCCGTTGAGCTGATAAAAAATGCACTCCACAGGAAACTTAATATAGAATTGTAAGGCACTGATCGTCAATGAAAATATGTTTGATTAATTGAAAATGGTGTGGTAGGATTTAAGGCATGGGTCTTTTGCTTTCGTATGTATAATTCGCATACGGGCAGCATACATTTTCCTGAAACAAGGCTGAAAAGCGGGGAAATGAATGTGGCAGATTATGGACTGGTATTGGGCGGCGGAGGAGCCAGAGGGGCTGCCCACGTAGGCGTACTGACGGCATTGGAGGAGGAAGGACTCCTTCCTGACCGGATCGCAGGAGCCAGCTCCGGCAGCATGGTGGCCGGGCTCTATGCTGCGGGTCTGGGAATCGGAGAGATGCGGGAAGTGGTCCGGTGGCTCACCAGACACGGGAGAAGCTATATCGATCCTGATATTTCAGGAATCATCCTGTTCTTACCCCAGATGCTCATGGGAAGAGAAACCAGCTTAAAGGGTCTCATAAAGGGAAACCGGCTTCAAAAATTCCTCTGCAGCCTGACAAACGGCCTTGGAATTGAAGGAGACTGCAAGGGGCTGCTGATCCCGGCTGTGGACATCAACAGCGGAAATACAGTGGTCTTTACCAATCTGTTCGGAACTGACATGCCCTTTTCCGCCTTAAAACAGGAGTATGTGAAATGGGAACACAAGGGACTGCTCTGTGATATCATCATGGCCAGCTCTTCGGTTCCCGCCGTATTCTGTCCCAGAGAAATGAACGGCTGGCTGCTGACTGACGGCGGCGTGACAAACAACCTTCCGGTAGATCTTTTGGCAGCAGCAGGGGAATCACGGATCATTGCCGTGGATGTGGGAGAGGAGTATGAAAAACCTCACGACTATTCCATCATTGAAACCGCATTCCATTCCTTTTCCATCATGAGCCGGGAATTAAAGGACTGCCGTTCCAAGGAAGAAATATTGCTGTTAAAGCCGCCTCTGCCCAACCAGGCAGGGCTTTTGACCTTTGGAAGCATGGAAAAATGCATGGATGACGGATATATTTATACCAAGAAAATGATGCCCCGCATCAAACGGGTATTGGAAAAACATTGACAAATTGAGATCAGGAGAAAGTGAAATGGAATTGACATTCAGATATGCACAGAGGGAAGACACTGCTTTAATATTGGACTTTATCAAAAAACTTGCTGAATACGAAAAGATGTCTGATGAGGTGGTTGCCACAGAGGAACTGCTGGAGGAGTGGATTTTTGACAAGAAAAAGGCAGAGGTGATCTTTGCCGTGGCTGACAAAAAAGAAGCGGGCTTTGCCCTTTTCTGCCACAACTTTTCCACATTTTTAGGCAGGGCCGGAATCCATTTAGAGGATTTATATGTGGATAAAGAGTATAGAGGAATGGGAATCGGCAAGGGCCTGTTACAAAAATTAGGGGAAATCACAGCAGAACGGGGCTGCGGCAGGCTGGAGTGGGCATGTCTCGACTGGAACAAACCCAGCATTGACTTTTACCTTTCCATGGGAGCAGAAGCCATGGATGAGTGGACTACATACCGGGTGGCTGGAAAGACTCTGGAGGATTTTGGGAAAAAATAAAAATATAAAAGAAAATTTTCAGAAAAGCCGCAGGACGTTTGAACTGCGGCTTTATTTCGGTGTTTGGCGCAGTTCCTCTTTGAGAAACTGTTTCCTTATATCCGGTAGAAAGCCTCTGTGGATGGGAATTTTGCAGGTATTGCCTACAATAAAAACCCGTTCTTCCGTATTCTGCACATGGGGGAGGTTGACGATGCGGCAGCGGAGAAAGGGGAGATCAGACAATGTCAGATCACAAGCCTGTTGTACCGAGTGTCTTCCTATGGTATACTGTTAATAAGCAATGATTTCTAAATCAATACATCTAACATTTTCATTTATGCTGGTTTTCAGCAGTCTGTAACATTCAAGAACTCCTTGCTTATACCCTTAAAAACAGCAGGGAGAGCGGATAGTTCTTCCTGGATAAAACGAAAGGAAGAACAAATATGGAATACGAAAACCGCAGTGATATTCTGCCGGAAAGTGAGGGACTGAATCTAAGCGATTTTGCCCTGTTTCTGTCAGTGATGAAAAACAGAGAGGCATATGAATGCACCTTAAGCATTATCATGAATGAACAGGATTTAAAGCTGGAAGAGGTAAAAGTAGAACAGGTGGTGTTGAACAGGTCCGGTAAACGTGCAATACGAATGGATGCCTGGGCAGTCGCAGCAGATGACCGTCAATTTGTAACAGAAATGCAAAATGATACCAGTTCTGATGATGTAAGAAGGCGGGCCAGGTATTATCAGGGGCTTTTGGATTCTCCTGTATTAAAATCAGGGAAGAATACAAGATATAAGTATTTGCCATCATCTGTCATCATATTTATAACCCAGGAAGATATATTCGGACAAGACCTGGCAAAATATACATTTACAGAACGGTGTAAAGAAATACAAGAACTGGAATTGGAAGATGGAACGCAAAAGATATTTCTCAATATGAAAAGTAAAAACGGTGAACCGGAATTGATCAGTCTGCTCCAATACATGAAAAATTCAACATTAAACAACCCGGATATCATGGTGCGGGATAACCGAATTGTAAAACTGGATGCAATAGTCAATGAAGTAAAGCAGTCAGAGGAATGGGAGGTTGTCAATATGAGCATTTACGGAAAAGGAATAGAATTAGGTATGGAACAAGGTGATCTCAAGGCGAGACGAAATATGGCCTTGGAGATGCTGCAAAATGACGAGACATATGAGAAGATTATGAAGTACACAAAACTTACAGAGGACGAAATAAAAACTTTAAAAGAAACCTGTAAAACTTCTTAGGAATTAAAGAGAATATGTTAATAGTAAACTAAAAAAAGGGAAGAAACCTTGCATAATGCCGAGGTTCTTCCCTTTTTTTGTATCTGACATTTCTTTTATCAGAAATTCCGCTTTTCAATGGAATATCACACTATTCTCCGCTGTTTCCCTTTTGCGCTTCCTGCATCTTCATAGCACGAACCTTTAACGGTAAGCCAAAGAGAGTGATGAATCCGTCAGCATCATGGTGGTCATAGAGGTCACCGGTTGTAAAGGAAGCCAGGGACTCGCTGTATAAGGAGTAAGGAGAAGTAGTTCCGGCCTTGATGATGTTGCCCTTATAAAGCTTGAACTTCACTTCGCCGGTCACATACTGCTGTGTGGATTCAATGAAAGCCTGAATCGCTTCTCTCAGTGGAGTGAACCATTTTCCTTCGTATACGATCTGTGCAAATTTATTGCCCATATCCTTCTTCACTTCCATGGTAGCGCGGTCTAAAACCAGCTCTTCCAACTGCTGATGTGCTTCCATCAAAATGGTTCCGCCCGGAGTCTCATAAACGCCTCTGGACTTCATGCCAACTACCCTGTTTTCCACAATATCCACGATTCCGATTCCATGCTTGCCGCCCAGTTCATTTAACTTGGTGATGATATCGGAAACCTTCATCTTTTCGCCGTTTACGCTGACCGGAATGCCTTTTTCAAATGCCATGGTCACATATTCGCCTTCATCAGGAGCCTTTTCCGGAGAAACGCCCAGCACCAGAAGATGATCGTAATTTGGCTCATTGGCCGGGTCTTCCAGTTCCAGACCTTCGTGGCTGATGTGCCATAAGTTTCTGTCACGGCTGTAGCTGTTGTCAGAAGAAAATGGAAGGTCGATTCCATGCTGCTTGCAGTATTCGATTTCATCTTCTCTGGACTGCATGGTCCATACATCGGTCATTCTCCAGGGAGCGATGATCTTTAAATCAGGAGCCAAAGCCTTGATGCCCAGCTCAAAACGAATCTGGTCATTTCCCTTTCCTGTTGCGCCGTGGCAGATAGCGGTAGCGCCCTCTTTCCTTGCGATTTCCACCAGCCTCTTTGCAATAGCAGGACGAGCCATGGAAGTACCTAATAAATATTTATTCTCGTAGACAGCATTTGCCTGAACACAGGGAATAATGTAATTGTCGCTGAAATCGTCAACCAGGTCTTCAATGTATAATTTGGTAGCGCCGGATAACTTAGCCCTCTCATCCAGACCATCCAGCTCATTTCCCTGGCCGCAGTCGATACAGCAGCAGACTACATCATAATCAAAATTTTCCTTTAACCACGGGATGATGGCGGTAGTATCGAGTCCGCCGGAATAAGCCAGTATAACTTTTTCTTTCATTTATAAATCCTCCTCGATTGTATATGGTTATTTTCTACTGAACTTTCATAAATATACACCAAAAGTGGTTAAAATGCAAGCGTAAAATAAAAAATATAAAAATTACTTGCATAATATACAGTTGAGTTGTATAATTATGAAATGTTAAAAAAATAGAAATTAAAAATTACAGGATCTATAAAGATAGGAGAGATGATCATGATAAAGGCGGGAATAATCGGCTCCACCGGATACGCAGGCGGTGAACTTACAAGACTTTTGCTCCAGAGAGATGATGTGGATATTCTATGGTATGGCTCTAAAAGCTATATCGATCAAAAATACGCTTCTATTTACCAAAACATGTTTGAGATCGTGGACGACTCCTGTCTGGATGATAATATAGAAGCTTTGGCAGAAAAAGTGGATGTGATCTTTACGGCAACGCCCCAGGGCTTTTTAGCTTCTTTAATGAAGGAAGACATTTTGTCAAAGACGAAGATCATTGACTTAAGCGCAGATTACCGGATCAAGGATGTGGATATTTATGAAGAGTGGTATAAAATAGAGCACAAAACACCCCAGTTTATAAAAGAAGCCGTTTACGGGCTGCCGGAAATCAACAGGGAAGAAATTAAAAATGCCAGGCTCATTGCCAATCCGGGCTGTTACCCTACCTGTTCCTTTTTATCCATTTATCCTCTGGTAAAAGAAGGGCTGATTGATCCATCCTCCATTATTATTGATGCCAAGTCCGGCACCTCCGGAGCTGGAAGAGGAGCTAAACTGGACTCCCTTTACTGCGAGGTCAATGAAAACATCAAAGCGTACGGGGTGGGAGTTCACAGACACACGCCGGAGATTGAGGAACAACTCTCCTATGCGGCAGGAAAGCCGGTCACCATAAGCTTTACCCCCCATCTCGTTCCCATGAACCGTGGAATTTTAATTACAGCCTACGCAACCCTTGCAAAACCGGCTTCCTATGAAGAAGTAAAGGCAGTCTATGACAAATATTATAAAAATGAATACTTTGTCCGTGTGCTGGAAAAAGATGCGGTTCCTCAGACCAAGTGGGTGGAGGGCAGCAATTTTGTGGATGTGAACTTTAAAATCGATCCAAGAACCAACCGGATCGTTATGATGGGAGCCATGGACAATCTGGTAAAAGGCGCTGCCGGTCAGGCGGTCCAGAATATGAACATCCTGTTCGGGCTTCCGGAAAACAAGGGCTTGAAGCTGATTCCCATGTTTCCGTAGATGATATTGATAAATTTTAGAAAAGGAGGTCCGGCTGGTTATTATGATTATTCGTGCCATGGAATCAGAGGACTATGATCAGGTTTATGGACTCTGGTCATCAATCAAAGGATTTGGAATCTACTCTCTGGAGGACTCCAGAGAATCTATAGAAAAGTTTATAAAGAGAAACCCCGGCCTCAGCGTCGTGGCAGAGGATGAGGGGAAAATCGTCGGAACCATTTTAAGCGGCCATGACGGGAGGAGAGCTTTTTTCTACCACGTCTGTGTGGCGGAGCAATGCCGCAAGCAGGGAGTCG
This sequence comes from Lacrimispora sp., assembly GCF_047605665.1. Lineage (GTDB taxonomy): Bacteria > Bacillota > Clostridia > Lachnospirales > Lachnospiraceae > Lacrimispora. The sequence goes on from NZ_JASGFH010000011.1 coordinate 130,179, forward strand.
GGCATCACATGGCTCTGGAAGCCATGAAACGGCTGAAAGAGGAAGGAATCAGCAAGGTCAGTCTCGTTGCCTTTAAATTCAATGCAGTGGGAAATGAGTTCTGGAAAAAGGCAGGCTGGACCTTCCGGGAAGACTTAAACTATTACAACTTTGATTTAACAGAAGAAAATACCATAAAATTCGTTCAGTGAGCGGGAGGAGCATTCATATGAAAGAGATCAGCGGCGGAGTAACGGCGGCAAAGGGATTTAAGGCCGCCTCCACAGCAGCAGGAATTAAATATAAAGACCGGAAAGACATGGCCATGATTTACAGCGAGGTGCCGGCTAAGGCAGCAGGAACCTTTACCGCCAACGTTGTCAAGGCTGCCCCGGTAAAATGGGATAAGGACATCGTAACAAACTCTCCTTACGCCCAGGCAGTAGTGGTCAATGCAGGTGTTGCCAATGCCTGTACAGGAGAAGAGGGGTTGGCCTACTGTAAAGAGACCGCAGAAAAGGCAGCAGAATGTCTTTCCATCCCTGTCAATTCCGTTTTGGTGGCTTCGACAGGAGTCATCGGCAGACAGCTTCCCATGGACCGGATCGCAGCAGGAGTGGCTGCCATGGCTCCTGATCTTGATAGCAGTGAGGAAAGCGGAACAGCCGCTGCCACAGCCATCATGACTACGGATACGGTGAAAAAGGAAGCGGCGGTTCAGTTTGAAGCTGGAGGAAAGACCGTTACCATAGGCGGCATGTGCAAGGGCTCCGGCATGATTCACCCCGATATGTGCACCATGTTAAGCTTTGTCACCACAGACGCAGCCATTTCCAAGGAGCTTTTAACAGAAGCTTTAAGAGAAGATATTAAGGATACCTACAACATGATTTCCGTGGATGGAGATACCTCCACCAATGACACAGTCCTCCTTCTTGCAAACGGGATGGCGGGAAATGAAGAGATCACAGAAAAAAATGAAGACTATCAGGCTTTTTGCAAAGCCTTGAATTTCATCAATGAAACTCTTGCCAAAAAGATGGCAGGAGACGGAGAAGGCTGTACCGCCCTGTTTGAAGTGAAGATCATAGGAGCTGAAACAAAGGAGCAGGCAGTGACCCTGTCAAAATCCGTCATCACCTCCAGCCTGACCAAGGCTGCCATTTTCGGTCACGATGCCAACTGGGGACGAATCCTCTGCGCCATGGGCTATTCCGGTGCCATGTTTGATCCGGAAAAGGTGGATTTATATTTTGAAAGCGCAGCAGGAAAGCTGAAAATCATTGAAAACGGTGTCGCCCTCGACTACAGCGAAGAAGAGGCCACCAAAATCCTGTCAGAGCCGGAGGTGACAGCCACTGCTGACATCAAGATGGGAGATGCCTCCGCTACAGCCTGGGGCTGCGACTTGACTTTTGACTACGTAAAAATAAACGCAGATTACCGCTCTTAAGATCAGATAAAAAACCGGAGTGTCAGATTTGAGACTGTCTAATGGAAGAAAGGGGAACAGATATGGAACTGGATCACAGCATTATGGAAAAAGCGGAGGTGCTGATTGAGGCCCTTCCTTACATTCAGCGTTTCAACCGCAAGATCATTGTAGTAAAATACGGCGGAAGCGCCATGGTAGATGAAGAACTGAAAAAACACGTCATTCAGGACGTTGTACTGTTAAAGCTGGTAGGTTTTAAGCCTATCATCGTTCACGGCGGCGGAAAAGAAATCAGCAAGTGGGTGGAAAAATCGGGTATGGAGCCCCAGTTCATCAACGGACTCCGTGTAACGGACGAAGCCACCATGGAAATTGCTGAAATGGTATTAAACCGGGTCAATAAAAGTCTGGTTCAACTGGTCAATGAGCTGGGAATCAAAGCAGTTGGAATCAGCGGCAAGGATGGCATGATGTTAAAATGCAAGAAGCGCTATTCAGGCGGAGAGGACATCGGCTATGTGGGAGAAATTACAGAGGTGGACCCCAAGCTCATCTATGACCTTCTGGAAAAAGATTTTCTCCCCATCATCTGTCCTACAGGCTTTGACGATGAATTCCAGACGTACAATATCAATGCAGACGATGCGGCCTGTGCCATTGCCACTGCTGTACAGGCGGAAAAACTGGCTTTCTTAACTGACGTGGAGGGCGTATACCGGGATTTTAAAGATAAGGAATCCTTGATTTCTGAAATGTCCGTAGAGGAAGCCCAGGAATTTGTAAACAGCGGAAACTTAGGCGGCGGGATGCTTCCAAAGCTTAATAACTGTATCGATGCCATGGAAAAGGGCGTGTCCAGAGTACATATTTTAGACGGAAGGATTCCTCACTGCCTTCTTTTAGAGATATTTACCAACAAGGGAATCGGAACCGCCATCGTAAGCGGAGAGGAGCGTTATTATCATGGGGAATAAGCAGGTGCTGATCGACAGAGCCGAAGCAGAATTTTATAAAACATATAACCGCTTTCCAGTGGTTTTTGACCATGGAGAGGGAGTGTACTTATACGATACAGAGGGCCAGGAATACCTGGATTTTGGAGCTGGAATTGCGGTCATGGGCCTGGGATACAATGATTCCGAGTTTAACGAAGCATTAAAAACTCAGGTGGATAAGCTTCTCCACACCTCTAATTTATTTTACAATGAACCCGCCATTGAGGCAGGAGAAAAGCTGTTAAAAGCATCGGACATGGACCGGGTGTTCTTTACCAACAGCGGAACAGAGGCCATAGAAGGAGCTTTAAAAATCGCCAAGAAGTATGCCTATAATAAGAGTGAGGCCCCCCTGGCGGGCAAAATCCATGACCATGAGATCATTGCCATGAACCACTCCTTTCACGGCAGAAGCTTAGGTGCTCTTTCCGTAACCGGAAACGACCATTACCAGGAGCCCTTTAAGCCTTTATTACCGGGAATTAAGTTTGCTGATTTTAACGATTTAGACAGCGTAAAGGCTCTCATAACTTCCAAAACGTGTGCCATCATTATGGAAACGGTCCAGGGAGAAGGCGGCATTTATCCGGCGACGGAAGAATTTTTAAAGGGAGTGAAAGCCCTCTGCGACGAACACGATATATTGCTGATTCTTGATGAGATTCAGTGCGGAATGGGCCGGACCGGAACCATGTTTGCCTGGCAGAAATACGGCGTAAAGCCGGATGTGATGACTGTGGCAAAGGCACTTGGAAACGGAGTTCCCGTAGGCGCATTTCTGGCATCAGGAAAGGCGGCGACAGCTATGGGACCGGGAGACCACGGAACCACTTACGGAGGCAATCCCTTTGTGACGGCAGCCGCTTCCAAGGTGCTGGATATTTTTGAAAAGAGAAACCTTACGGACCATGTAAAGGAAATGGGAGATTATCTGGGAGAGAAGCTTGCCGAATTGACCGGCCAGCATCAGATGGTAACCGGGCAAAGGGGAATCGGGCTGATTCAGGGCCTGGAATTTTCAATTCCTGTTTCTTCTATTGTGAGTCAGGCATTGCTGGAGGAGAAGCTGGTATTGATCAGTGCGGGAACCAATGTGATCCGTTTTGTCCCCCCTCTTGTGATCGGTAAAAAAGATGTGGATGAGATGATCAAAAGGCTGAAAGCGGTGCTGGATCAGCAGTCATAAAAGATGATATTTAAGCCGGAGTTTATGGAATCTTCATAACTCCGGCTTTCTTCGTATTGTTGGAATCACCTTGTTTTTTTTCATAAAGCCTTATATAATGAAAGGTAAATATGGAACTGGAAAGGGAGACAAGCCATGACACAAGACCTTACTGTTTATACATTTTTAAAAGAGTTATCCTCAAAAAGCCCCACTCCGGGAGGCGGCGGAGCGGCAGGCCTTGGAGGCGCCGTAGGCGCTGCTTTAGGGCAAATGGTGGTCAATCTGACCCTTGGCAAGAAAAAATATGCTGACGTGGAAGAGGAAATGCAGTCCGTTCTGGAAAAGCTGGAGGTTTTAAAAACAGAGTTTATCCGGCTTGCAGACGAAGACGGAATCGTATTTGCCCCCCTGGCCGCTGCCTACGGCCTTCCTTCTGCAACAGAAGAGGAGAAAAAGCATAAGGAAGCTGTTTTGGAAGAGAATCTGCTGAAAGCCTCCTTAGTCCCGGTTTCTGTCATGGAACGTGCCGTAGAAGCCCTGGGGCTTATGGAGATTCTGGCGGAAAAAGGAAGCCGTCTGGCTGTCAGTGACGTTGGAGTGGGAGTCCAGTTCATCCGCTCCGCCCTGCTGGGAGCCAAGATGAATGTTTCCATTAATACAGGGCTCATGAAAAACCGGGAAAAAGCCGTTTCCCTCAATGAGCAGGCTGAAAAGCTGGCTCAGGAAGGAACCCGCCAGGCTGATGCCATTTACGCAGCAGTGGAAGCTGCATTAAAGAAATAGTCACATACCCTTTGGCATCCGCCAAACGCAGGAATGAAGGACAAGGGAAAAGGAGGCATAGCAATCATGATAGCATTAAAAGGTGCGGCAGTGTCTGCAAAGATCAAAGAAGAGGTAGAGGGGCTCTTAACCGGACTCCATGGCAGGATACCAAAGCTTGCCATTGTGAGAGTGGGAGAGCGCCCCGATGATTTATCTTACGAGCGGGGAGCCTTAAAAAAGATGGAAAGCTTTGGGCTCCAGGCCGAAAGTTTTGCCTTTCCGGAGGATATCACCGACGGAGAATTTAAAAAAGAGTTTGAAGCGATCAACCTAAATAAAGAGATTGACGGCATCCTTTTGCTGCGTCCCCTGCCAAAGCAGATCAATGAAAAAGATATCGAGCACATGATCGATCCGGGCAAGGACTTAGACGGCATATCTCCTGAAAATATTGCAAAGGTATTTGCAGGCGATGACACAGGCTTTGCCCCCTGTACGGCAGAGGCTGTCATTGAGGTTTTAAAGGCCAACGCCATTGCTCTGCCGGGAAAGCGCGTGTCCGTTGTGGGCAGAAGCATGGTAGTGGGGCGTCCCTTATCCATGCTGATGTTAAAGGAAAATGCCACTGTCACCATCTGCCATACCAGGACGGAGAATTTAAAGGAAACCTGCAAACATGCGGAAATCCTGGTTGCCGCAGCCGGACGTGCCAGGATGATTGACGCTTCTTACGTGGGAGACGGCGCCGTGGTGATCGATGTGGGAATTAATGTGGATGAAGACGGAAAGCTGTGCGGCGATGTGGACTTTGACTCTCTGGAAGGAACTGCCTCCATGGCAACGCCTGTTCCGGGAGGTGTGGGCGCAGTGACCACCGCAGTCCTGGCCAGACATCTGGCGCTGGCTGCCCTGGCCAGACAGTAATAGATGCAAAAAGGTATTATTAAAATATTCAGACAATTCTTTAAGGAAACCGTAAGTATTGCTGAATTGAAAATAATACCTTTTTTTGTTATAATACAGCTTATGGGAAGTTGTTTTTTAACTTCTCATAAAAGGTGCCGTTTTTGGCACCGTTCATCCGATTATGAAAACATGTTTTCATAATATAGCTTGGGAGAGGCTGCTGTCAGAGCTGTCTATCCCATGACAGGAATCCATTTTATATTCCTGCCATACAGCCGGTTATATTTTACCGATGAAAAGAATAGGATTTGGAAGGACAGAAAGGAGTGTTCAGTATGAGCTTTGGTACAGGATTATTCACCATCATTCTGGTGATTGCACTGGCCGCCCTTGTGATTCTGATTTTCATAACAGGATACATAAAGGCCCCGCCAGACATGGCATTTATTATTTCCGGTCTTCGCAGAAAGACCGTGATCGGAAAGGCCAGCATTAAGATTCCTTTTTTGGAGAGAATTGATAAATTGAGTTTAAAGCTGATTCCCATTGAGGTCAGAACCTCCAATGCGGTTCCCACCGCCGATTACATCAACATTCAGGTGGATGCGGCCGTCAATGTAAAGATCAGCAGCGACCCCAAACGTCTGGACTTAGCGGCTCAGAACTTTTTGAACCAGAATACAGAGTACATAGGAAGGGTGGCAAGAGAAGTTCTGGAAGGAAACATGCGTGAGATCGTAGGGCGCATGAGGCTGGAGGAGATGGTCAGTGACCGCCAGAAGTTTGCCGATCTGGTAAAGGAAAACGCCATGCCCGATCTGGCAGCCATGGGACTGGATATTGTAAGCTTTAATGTGCAGAATTTTTCCGATGCCAACGGGGTCATCGACGACCTGGGTATTGACAACATTTCCCAGATCAAGAAAAAGGCCGCCATCGCCAAAGCAGAGGCGGATAAGGAAATCGCCATTGCAAAGGCGTCTGCCGACAAACAGGCCAACGATGCCAGAATCAACTCAGAGCGGGAAATTGCCATTAAGAATAACGAGCTGGATATCCAGAAATCAGATTTAAAGCGGCAGGCTGATGTAAAGAAAGCGGAAGCGGATGCAGCTTATCAGATTCAGCAGGAAGAACAGAGAAGGACCATTGAGGTCACATCGGCGGACGCTGATATCGCAAAGCAGGAAAAAGAAGTTCTGATCAAGCAGAAAGAGGCAGAGGTTATGGAAAAGTCCCTTGATGCGGAAATCAGAAAAAAGGCGGAAGCTGAAAAGTTTGCCAGACAGCAGAAGGCAGAAGCCGAGCTCTATGAGCGCCAGAAAAACGCAGAGGCCAAGCGGTTTGAGATGACCCAGGAAGCCGAAGCCCAGAAAGCCAGAGCAGAAGCGGAACGGTTTACCAGAGAACAGGAAGCCCAGGGTATCCGGATGGTGGGAGAGGCCGAGGCCGAAGCCATCAAGGCCAAGGGTCTGGCAGAAGCAGAAGCCATGGAAAAGAAGGCCGAGGCTTATCAGAAGTATAACAATGCGGCAGTTGCCGAGATGATCATAAAGGTTCTTCCGGAGGTGGCAGGAAAGATCGCAGAGCCATTGGCCCAGATCGACAAAATCACCATCATCGGAGGCGGAGACCAGGGCGGAAGCTTGGATGCGGTATCGGGAAATGTGCCTGCTGTCATGGCAAAGCTCTTTGAGTCCATGAAGGAAACCACGGGCATTGATTTGGGCGAGATCGTAAAGGCAGGAACGTATGATGCCAAGGTCAACCGCAACATCAACATCACCGGAGTTCCGGAGATCACCATTAAGCCGGAAGAAAAAACAGGTCACAGCGAGTAAGGCCCTGTTATATAGAAGAAAAAACAAGCGGTTCACACGTTGAATGCGCTTGTTTTTTTGTTCAGACTGCTCTTTTTGGGGAAATACAGTATTCCGGTTTGAAAGGTTGACTGAGAAACAACTTGTCTGTTACAATTAAGTTGTTTCTTTATTGTTCAAAAATATGGGGATATATCGAAAGGAGAAGGTATATGGAGAAACAAACCAAAAGACAGATATCAATAGAAAGAGCAAAGGAGTTAAAGGGGCGGATTGAAGACTTTCTGGAGGCAAAAGAGGAAATTCCAAGGGGGATGGAACGGGAAGAAGAAATATTAAAAAGAAAAAAGAGAATTTTAGAGGTACTCAATGCCGCAAAAGAGGACTGGGAGGATTACCAGTGGCAGTTGGATCACCGCATTACAGATGCGGAGACTTTGAGCAAAATCATCAATTTAAGTGATAAAGAAAAAAAGCAGATCGAACGTGTTGAGAAGAAATTCCGCTGGGCCATTTCTCCATACTATTTAAGCCTGGCTGATCCTGAGGATAGGTATGATCCCATCCGCCTGCTGTCCATTCCCACCCATCAGGAGCTGGAGGATATCTGCAGGGATTTAGACCCCATGGGAGAGGAATTCACCAACCCGGCAGGCTGTATCACGAGGCGGTATCCGGACCGTTTGATCATCAATGTGACCAATGAGTGCGCCATGTACTGCAGGCATTGCCAGAGACGGAGAAATATCGGGGAACAGGATGTCCACCGGTCACAGGACCTGCTTTTGGAATCCATTGACTACGTCAGGGAAAATGAAGAAATAAGGGATGTCCTGATCACAGGAGGAGACGCCTTATGCCTTTCCGACGAGGACCTGGAATGGATCATCAGACAGTTAAAAGAAATTCCACATGTGGATTATATCCGTCTTGGAACCAGAACCCTGGTGACCATGCCTCAGCGCATCACCGACAGCCTGTGTTCCATGCTTAAAAAATACCACCCCATTTATATCAACACCCATTTTAATCACCCCATGGAAATTACCCGGACCTCAAAGGAGGCCTGTGATAAGCTGGCTGATTCCGGCATTGTCCTGGGCAATCAGGCGGTGTTGTTAAATGGAATCAACAACGATAAATTTGTGATGCGGGTCTTAAACCATGAATTGTTAAAATGCCGGGTAAGGCCGTATTACATATTTCACGCAAAACACGTTCAGGGAACCAGCCATTTCAACACCTCCATCGAGGATGGAATTGAAATCATGGAATATCTGCGGGGATACACTTCCGGCATGGCCATCCCCACGTTCATTGTAAATGCCCCCAAAGGCCAGGGAAAAACTCCTATATTCCCCAACTACATTGTTTCCAGAGGGCCGGGTTACGTGAAACTGAGAACGTGGGAAGGCAAAATCGTCCGGTATGAGGATCATCAGACAAAGGATATCCGGGAGATTCTGGATTCCTGATATTTTGCGGAAAAATACTCCCCTGGAAGATCATAAGTATAAAAAAGCAAATAAAGCACAACCTAAATAAAAATCAGAATCAGGGAGGTTGTTTTTTATGACAGGCTTTATTATAGCTCTTATATCGGGAGCGCTTATGAGTATCCAGGGAGTTTTGAATACAGGTGTGACAAAGCAGACCAGTATGTGGGTATCCACCGGCTGGGTTCAGTTTACGGCATTTTTGACCTGTCTGGTCCTGTGGTATTTTTCAGGCAGAGAAAACATAACCACCCTTCTTGAGGTGCAGCCCAAATACATGCTTTTGGGAGGTATTATGGGTGCTTTTATCACCTATACGGTAGTGAAGAGCATGGGAACTTTAGGACCTGCCAAGGCTGCTTTAATTATAGTAGTTTCCCAGATCATCGTAGCTTATGCCGTGGAATTATTCGGATTGTTCGGCGTTGAAAAAGTGGGATTTGAATGGAAAAAGCTGATCGGCGCGGTGGTGGCTGTCATCGGCATCATTATATTTAATTAATTTGGAAAATGTGCTTGTGTTTCACTATTTCTTTAGGTAGAATAGTAACATAGGCTGAAGATGGTATCCTTTTTTGTCATTTTTTGTAAAAGGAGGGATATCATGAAATACCAAAAAATAAAAATTGCTGTCATTGTCTTCCTGGTTGTGGCCGCAAGCCTCTGTTATGGCTTAAAGGGCAATTATAAAAACAGGGAAAAGGGGCTTCCTTTAACGGAAGCTGCCGTTTTTTCCGAAGTATCAGGCACTGAAGGGGCCGGGACTTTTCCTGAATCAGAAGGAAATTCCTTTTCCGGCCAGTCAGAGGAAGAGACTCTCCCTGCCTGCTACGTACATATTTGCGGTGAAGTAGCAGCTCCCGGCGTCTATGAGCTGGAAGAGGGAAGCCGGGTTTTTCAGGCTGTGGAGATGGCCGGAGGCTTTACAGAAAAAGCCGCTCCGGAATACTTAAACATGGCGGAAAAAATTTACGACGGCATGAAAATTACAGTGGTGAGCCAGGAAGAAGCCGGTTTTTCTGCAGTTTCAGGAGCTGCTTTTCGGCAGAAGTCAAAGATAAACTTAAATACGGCAACAAAAGAAGAACTGATGACCCTGCGGGGTGTGGGAGAGGCCAAGGCCGCCGATATCATCGGATACCGGGAGAGCCACGGAGGATTTCAGAAAATTGAGGATATCATGAAGATATCCGGCATCAAAGAGGCAGCATTTCAAAAAATAAAGGACGATATAACGGTTTGACATAAAGGGCAGAGGTGCAAAATGGCGAGTGTTTTAGTAGTGGATGATGAGAAATTAATTGTAAAAGGAATGAAGTTCAGCTTAGAGCAGGACGGAATGGAAGTGGATTGCGCCTACGATGGAGAAGAAGCCATTAATCTGGCAAAGCAGAAGGAATACGATGTGGTGCTTCTCGATGTGATGCTTCCCAAGTATGACGGCTATGAGGTATGCCAGGCCATCCGGGAGTTTTCCGAGATGCCGATCATCATGGTGACAGCCAAGGGAAATGACATGGATAAAATCCTGGGGCTGGAATACGGAGCCGATGACTATATTACAAAACCCTTTAACATCCTGGAAGTAAAGGCCAGGATCAAGGCCATTATGCGCCGCAATGCCAAGAAGGGCCGGGGAGGCCGCCAGGAAGAAAACCGTGTGGTGGCTGCAGGAGATTTAAAGCTTGACCGGGACAGCAGACGGGTGTTTATCGGCGAAAAAGAAATCAATTTGACGGCAAAGGAATTTGACCTTTTAGAGCTTCTCACCTGTAATCCGGGCAAGGTCTACAGCAGAGAACAGCTCCTTACCTATGTATGGGGCAATAAGGTCATGGATTCCGGAGACGTCCGCACCGTTGACGTGCACGTAAGGCGTCTGCGGGAAAAAATCGAACCAAGTCCCAGCGATCCCAAGTATGTGCATACAAAATGGGGCGTGGGATATTATTTCCGTGTATAAAAACGGGGAAAAGAGGCACTGTCAGGATGAAACGAAGCCCTCAGGGAGAGAGATGGAGAAAACTTGACAATACGGCAAAACTTTTTCCGGTCATAGCCAATGAGAATTTAAGCAATGTGTTCCGGATTTCCGCATCGTTAACAGAGGAAGTGGATCCGGGAACCTTGCAGCAGGCCCTGGAGGAGATCCTCCCTCAGTTCGAAAGCTTTTTGGTGAGACTGAGGAGAGGATTTTTCTGGTATTACTTTGAAAACAACAAGCGGATGCCTGTGATCGAAAGGGAGACTACCTACCCCTGCAAATACATCGATCCCCGCAGCAACCAGCTTTTTTTATTCCGGGTCAGCTATTTTGGCAGACGGATCAATTTAGAGGTATTCCATGCGGTGACCGACGGCCTCGGTGCAGTGAATTTTTTAAAGGCCCTGGTCTACCGGTATCTGGATTTAAAACGGAATTCAGGAACCGGCCGCAAGTCCCCCCAGAAAATACCTTCGGATATTTCCATGAATGTGGAGGACAGCTATGTACGCCATTATAAAAAGACGGTAAAGCGCAAATACAGCTCCCGCAAGGCCTATAACCTGTCCGGAGCACGCCTTTCCCTTGACGAGGAAAACATCCTTCACGGCTATATTCCGTTAAAGGAATTAAAGGCGGCCAGCAGGGCTTACGGGGTCAGCATCACCAAATTTCTGGCGGCTGCCTTAATCTGGGCCATCTATCAGGAATATCTGGAGGGAAAGGCTTCTGATAAACCTATCGGGGTCAGTATTCCCATTAATTTAAGGTCATTTTTCGGTTCCGAGACCATGGCCAATTTTTTTGCCGTGACTTTGGTGGAATTCTTATCCACCGGTAAAGAGCATACCTTTGAAGAGATATTAAATGCCGTGAGCAGCCAGATGGATTTAAAAATCACCAGGGAAAAGATGGAGGAGACTATTTCCTATAATGTTTCCAATGAAAAGAAATGGTATTTGAGAATTGCCCCCCTCTTTGTAAAATGGTGTGTTTTAAACCTGATTTTTTTAAGAAATGACAAATCCTATACCATGACCTTGTCAAACATCGGTCCCATTGAGATTGATGAGGAGTACCGGGAGGAAATAGAACGGTTTCATATGATGATCGGCGTTTCCGGCAGACAGCCCATGAAATGCGGAGTCTGCGCCTGTAAGGATGAAGTGGTTGTCACCTTTTCCTCGGTGTTTCAGGATACCAGGCTTCAGGACCGCTTCTTCGGTTTCCTGAAGGAAAAGGGAGTCCCGGCAGAGTTAGAGAGCAACGGAATTCCGGATAAGAGGGATGACAGGGGCATGTATCCGCAAATCCGCTATGACAGGGAGAAGATCAAAAAACTGGCTAATATTTTCTATGGCCTGATGTTTCTGGTGGCGGCTGTTTTAGGCCTGATCAATTATCTGGTTTATCCTGGGTCCTTGTGGTCTGTCATTGCCATTGATCTTGTGGCTTATGCGGTCCTCACTATCCGGTATTCCATACTCCGCCATTCCAATCTGGCGGGTAAGATTCTGGTTCAGACGATGGCAGCAGGCGTGCTCTGGGTGATGATCGATTATTCCGTGGGTTACAGCGGCTGGTCCGTGAATTACGGAATTCCGGGAACCATTCTCTTTGCGGACCTGGCGGTGGTATTTTTAATTCTTGTGAACCGGATGAACTGGCAGAGTTATTTTATGTATCAGATTGCCATCACTGTATTCAGCTTTATTCCCCTGATTCTCTGGGCAACCGGCCTGCTTACCAGGCCGCTTTTGGCTGTCGTTACCATGGTGGTGACGGTGGCGATTCTGGCAGTTACCATTGTGCTGGGAGACCGGAGCGTGAAGACGGAGTTAAAGCGCAGGTTTCATGTGTAAAAATCGGCGGTTTAAGGAGGGCTTTGTAAATGAGAGGAAAAAAGGTGAGCGTGCGGGGAAACCTGGTGCGGGATATGATGCAGAATGTGATGGAAACTTCATTAAAACAACCCATACAAACCGGAGAGCTGAGAAAAAATCCGGTGGAACCTGCCTGGGTGTGCCCGGCGGGATATGAATATGAGATGATAGAAATCGGCCATTTAAAGATGGAATACTTACGGCCTGTAGGAGTGGTGACAGGGCGGGTGATCTTACAGCTTCACGGAGGCGGGTACATTGGCCCCATGAAAAACATTTACCGGAGGTTTGCAGTCCGCTATTCCAAGATGAGCTATGGCGGAGATGTGCTGACCCCGGATTACCGGGTGGCCCCGGAAAATCCCTATCCTGCGGCGTTAGAGGATGCTGTGGCCGCTTATGAGTGGCTGGTAAAAGAAAAGGGATACAGCCCTGAACATATTGTGGTGGCAGGAGATTCGGCAGGAGGCGGCTTAGGTTTGGCCTTAGGGCTTTATTTGAAGGATCACGGAATGGCCCTTCCCAGCGGCTTTATCACCATGTCCCCCTGGACGGATTTGACCAACAGCGGGGAAAGCTATGTGTCCAACTATGAGACAGACCCCCTGTTTGGCAATTCCACCGACAATATGCTTTACAACTCCTCCTATATCGGAGAGAGCGATCCTAAGGACCCTTATATGTCACCATTATTCGGAGAATATGAGAATTTCCCTCCAGTGCTCATGCAGGCGGGAAGCTATGAGGTGCTTTTAAGCGATACCTTAGGGGTGGCGGAAAAATTGAAAAAAGCAGGCGTAAAACGCCGCCTTTCCATATACGAAGGGATGTTTCACGTATTTCAGATGGCTATGGACTTAATTCCCGAAAGCCGGGAGGCATGGCATGAGGTGGAAGAATTTTTAAGGATCATCTACCACATCAACGTCAAGCCTGACGGTAAGGTAGTGCGCAAGATAAAAACAGAGAATAAAGGACTGGCGGCGGATATGATCAGACTGGTCATAGCTGCCATGAAAAAAGGGCTGGACGGATAAATGCGATCAGGTATGAAAGGTCAGCCCTGAATTTCAAGGAATATTGAAAAAATCTAAATTAATCCAAAACCTACAGCATCTGAACGTATTGCTGCCACAGATAAAAAGGGAAAAAGTATGATAAAATCAGAAAAATTGAGGATTGGTGAGAAAATGGTATTCGGGGAATATGAATGCCGGATACTGGACATTCAGGATGATAAAGCTTTAATTATAACTGAGTACATCATAGAGCAGCGCTCTTACCACGACGCATACAGGGATATCACCTGGGCTGACTGCTCACTGCGAAGATATTTAAATGGCGAATTTTATAATAAATTCAGCGAAACTGATAGATTAAGAATCATTCCAGTGCTGAATAAAAATAACGATAATGAATGGTATGGCACAAGCGGTGGGGCAGATACGGTTGACAGCATATTTTTATTAAGTGTTGAGGAATCCACGTGTAAATATTTCGGTGACAGCAGCTCAAAGCTGTATCATAAAGGGAAAAATCAAAGATATTGGTTTGAAAGAAAAGATGAAAACAACAGTGAGCGGATTTCAAGGCTTAATGACGAAAATGGAGAAATTCACTGGTGGTGGCTCCGCTCGCCGGGCCGGGTCGGTGTAAAAACCGTATACATCCATGGTGATGGCAATATAGGCATTCAAGGTAATCATATTTTGAAAGGTAATCTCAGTGACGGCAGATGTACAGGAGGTGTACGTCCTGCTTTGTGGCTCAAAATATAACACAAAAATTGAAAATTCCGTCATATCCGGCAGATCAATCATTCAGATATAGAAGTGGAAATGCACTCTTTCAAGCGGTTAATTGACAGAAAGCAATCTAAAGTCCACAGCACCTGAATGCATGATCGCTGCAAATCTAAAGGAAAGGAAGAGTATGATATCCAACATCTATAAATATCATACAAGAATGCGATGAAGATAACCCTGGCAGCGGTGGGAAAGATCAAGGAAAAATTTTATGCTGATGCCATTGCAGAATACAGCAAACGGCTGAGCCGCTACTGCAAGCTGGAAATCCTCCAGGTGGCAGATGAAAAGACTCCGGACAATGCCAGCGAAACTGTGGAACGGCAGATTAAGGAAAAGGAAGGGGAACGGCTTCTTGCTTCCATCAAGGAGGGCGCTTATGTGGTAGCCCTCGCCATAGAAGGAGAAATGCTGGACTCTGTCAAGCTGTCTGAGAAAATCAATGCCCTGGGAGTGGGCGGAACCAGCCAGATCGTATTTGTCATTGGAGGTTCCTTAGGGCTTTCGGAGGCTGTTTTAAAACGGGCAGACTATAAACTGAGCTTTTCTCCCATGACCTTTCCCCATCAGCTTATGAGGGTGATCCTGCTGGAGCAGATATATAGGAGCTACCGGATTATTTACGGGGAGCCTTATCATAAATAAGAACAGAGCAGTTGGACTAGGTCGAAATGGCGGGAACACAACGGAAATACGACTGGAGGAACGACATGGAATATGCAGATTTGGAGCGGATGCTCATCAGCTCTATAAAAGAAGTACAGATAAAATTAGGATATGAAGAAGAGGTTATACGTTTTT
This sequence comes from Lacrimispora sp., assembly GCF_047605665.1. Taxonomy (GTDB): domain Bacteria; phylum Bacillota; class Clostridia; order Lachnospirales; family Lachnospiraceae; genus Lacrimispora. The sequence continues at coordinate 145,216 of NZ_JASGFH010000011.1, forward strand.
ATTATCCGGAACAGGCACTGACAAAGCTGCTGGGTATCAGCGGAGAATCGGAACAGGAAATCAAGACGGTAATCGAAGGCTTTAAAAACTATGTGAAAGAACGGTTAGGAGATATCAGAATCTTAAAGAGCCGGGAGCGGTTCTGCTTTGAGATACCGCCCCAAGGGGTAAAATATGTGTGGGAAAATATAGAGGACAATGGATTTTTAAAAGAATTCATTGAAACTGTAGAAAAGCCCCATACAACATTAGAAGATATTTTAAACGTATTTCAAAAATACACCGACGGAAGGGTCTGCTGCTTAACTTCCAAAGACGAGGAATGTGACTATATCATATTTTTTGAAGACCCTTCTGTTGACAACTACCGGTATTATGTGAAATTCCATGGAAATCACATCACCTATCACAGATTTTTATCCGATGATGCCAGAGACATGGGACTATAGCCTTATTCGCTCATGAATGGAATACTTAACAGGGAAGAGGAGAAAGATGGCTGGAAAGATTCTTACCCCCATCCTTCAGGGAGAAATGGAGTGGATTCTGGAAGATGAGGTTCAACTATATAACAGAAAAGACGAAGAAGAAACGGTTAAGGATGCTCTCATAAGAAACCTGCGGATAGAAGAAGGGGACTTTTCCTCCATGCGGTTTTCAGCGGTTCTATTTGAAAACTGCATTTTTCAGGACTGTAATTTTGAAAAAGGGGAATTCACTGATGTCATATTCCAGTCCTGTGATATTTCCAATTGCAGTTTTGAAAACAGTTATTTTAACAGGACCTTGTTCCGTTCCTCCAAAGGAATGGGCGCAAAATTCTGCGGAAGCACCATGCTCCATACATCGGTAGAAAGCTGCAATTTCAATTATGCCAATTTTGATTCCTCAAAGCTTGAGCACATCCGTTTTTTTGAAACTCAGCTTCAAGGCGGCTCCTTATCCCAGTGCCGGTGCAAAGCAGTGGAGTGGAGCCGGGTCAATTTAGAACATGCCAGTTTTTTTCAAACTCCGATGGCAGGAATGGATTTTACCGACAGCACCATACACAGTCTGGTCCTTTCCGACAACTGCCATGAATTGAGGGGAGCGGTAGTAGATTTATACCAGGCCGCAGAGCTGGCAAAATATCTTGGCATAGTCATAAAAAGTGAGTAAATCCGGGCCGCAAATGATTCTGGAACAAAAATGAGGTTTTTCCCAGAAGTTTCCTATGGTACAATGGGAAAAGCAGCATTGAAATCGGACAGGTTTACGTTAAGGAGGCGAACTATATTATGATGGAACCCGCAAAAGCCGCATAGCACAGGTTATGCAGTGAAAATAGAAAAGTAATTGTGTAGCCTTTGCTATTCCGGACAGAAAAATATGTTTGGGAGGCGGCAATGCGCTATCAGAAGGCAAATGAAATTCTGCCGGAGGAACTGGTGGAATTAATTCAAAAATATGTGGATGGAGAATATGTCTACATCCCAAGAAAACAGGAAAATAAACGAACCTGGGGTGAAGGTACAGGTGCCAGAGAGGAACGAAAATCCAGAGACTCATCCATTTATAAGGATTACATTTCCGGCATATGTGTAAAGCTTCTGGCAGAACAGTATTACCTGTCAGAAAAAAGCATTCAAAGGATTGTACTTCAGGAAAAGAAAAATAAAAAAGCAAGAAAAGGCAGCACACCGGAACACTGATGTGCTGTCTTTTCTTCGTTTCATAAAAGAGTATGAGGTGGGAAGAAAGGCAAAGGGATGATACCGTTATTTTGAAAAGACAGAAAAGAACGGAGATCAACCATGCACTTACATGTTCAGAAACAGTGGATCATCACCCCGGCCAACCTTCCTTCCATCATAAGAAGATGCCCCAAATGCGGAATAAAAACAGAATTTAAAAACAGCAAAAAGTTCCGGGTCAATGCCAATGGGCGGCTCATCGATGTATGGCTCATATACCGGTGCAGCAAATGCGAGACCTCCTGGAACATGACGGTATGGGAACGGGCGGAGGCAGGCAGCCTTGATGAAGAGGAGTATCAGGGATTTTTAAGCAATGATCCGGCCCTGGCAGAAAAATATGGAAATGACCGTACTCTGTTTGCCGGAAACAAAGCAGAGACATCGGCTGAAAGGCCAGAGTATTCTATAGAAGAAAGAGATACCCCTTTTTCCTGCGGCCTGGAATACCACATGGAAGTCCATGTGAAAATTCCTGCCGGTTTTGACTTGAGGGTGGATGCCTTACTGGTCCGTCAACTTGGAGTTTCCAGAAATAAAATTAAAACCTGGTGTGAAAAAGGGCTGGTTTTCAACCAGGGGAATCTGCTGTCTCCCAAAACCAGAGTAAAAGACGGCATGATTTTGCAGCTAAAAAAGGAAGTCTTGACATGCCAAACCGGCGACAGTATAATTCAAGTTAAGTGAATACGTACTGAACCAATACAAAATATACCGCAGGTTTTTGCCTGATCATAAATTACTCCAGGAGAAAAAAGAAAATGCACAGGAAAAAGCTGATCACAGCCATACTTACAGGCTTGATGATCGTACTTGGAAACGGATTTTCCGCTAAAGCAGAAACAGAAATCTCAATTGTGGCCCCGGCGCCTCCCATGGAGGAATCCGCCATCTCCGGCCCCGGAGCGGACATAAAAACTGAGCCTCCCCAGACAGATTTCTCCAATACAGTCTTAGGAGAACAGGTAGTAGCTTATGCCAGGCAGTTTATTGGCAATCCCTATGTATACGGCGGTTCCAGCCTTACGGAAGGCGCTGATTGTTCCGGATTTGTCATGAGCATTTACCAGAACTTCGGAATCAACCTGCCAAGGGTTTCCAAGGATCAGGGAAATGCGGGAGTTGATGCAGGCGGTCTGGAATATGCGCAGCCGGGCGATCTCATATCTTACATAGGCCATATTGGCATTTACGCAGGAGACAATCAATTGATCCATGCAAGCGGACCAGAGGATGGGATAAAAATATCCCAGGTAGATTTTATGCCGATCCTTTCCGTCAGACGGATTTTAAATGGAAATGAAGAATAAGAAATTCACAGCATCGTCGGAAAGACGGTGCTTTTTTTCGTTTATCCATAAAATCTCCACAACCTTCTGGTATAATTCCAAGGACTGTACAATAATCAAACGTTTACATAGAAGCGGAAGGAGGGATTGATTATGAGAGATACAGGAAGAGGAAGATCCAGAAAAAGACCAAAAACTGCTCTTATGATACGGATAGCGCTTTTGGTTGGATTATGTGCCATTTTAATCGTTTTATTAATGTCCTCCATTTCCAGGGGGAAAGAAAATAATAAAGGGACCGACTTAAATGCAGTGGGCCAAAGCCGTGAGCCGGATATTGAAGAAACAGAAACAGAGGAACAAATAGAGGAAGATGTATGGGTAGACGATATTTCCATTACTGGATTGACAAAAGAGGAGGCCAGAAAAAAGGTACTCCAGGCGTATTCCTGGGATATGAAGCTCCTATACAATGATAAAACAGAGTCTTTGCAATATCCCTTACAGGAAAAGATAGACGGTTTGTTAGAACAAATTTATTCTGATTCCAAAGGCGGCACATATACTCTGGAATTAGACGATCTGGAGGAACAGATAAAAACACAAGTGGAAAAAGCCGCATCCAATTGGGACAAACCTCCCATAAATTCCCAATTGACAGGACGGGATAAGAAAAATAATCAATGGATTTACTCTGATGGAGAGCCGGGAATCGCAGTAGACCGGGAAAAAGCAATCCAGGATATTATAAGTCTGGTCCAGGGGAGAAAGTTTGACGGAGTGGTTCAGATTTCGGCAAACTCCGTTGCCCCCTCTGTCCCATCCGCTCAGGCAAAACAGGAATACAAGGTCATCAGCCAGTTTGAAACCACTGCAACCAACAATCAGAACAGAAATAACAACATCAATCTGGCTGTCCAGGCTTTAGATGGTTTGGTTCTGCTTCCGGGAGAAGAGTTCTCTTTTAATAAGACTACGGGAAACCGTACTCTGGAAAGGGGATATAAACCAGCCGGAGCTTACCGGAACGGAAAATTTGTCGAGGAACCGGGAGGCGGGGTCTGCCAGGTTTCTTCCACCCTTTACAATGCCATGATTTTTGCCGGGATCGATGCCACCGAGCGTCATGCCCACAGCTTTGAACCGGCTTATGTCACTCCCGGAGAGGATGCCATGGTCAGCTATGACGGCTACAGCGGTCCTGATCTGCGTTTTGTCAATCGTGAAGATACCTCTGTTGCTATCCGTGCTGTCTTCGAAAACAGAAAAATCACCATATCCATTGTCGGAAAGCCGATTCTGGAAGAAGGTGTGACCCGGTCTATGAGATCAGAAAAGACAAAAATCTACGATCCTCCAGCTCCGGAATATGAAGAAGACCAGACCTTGCAGCCAGGACAGGAAGTGGAAATAACCAAGGCTGTAAACGGCACATCCTGGAAAACCTATCTGATCACATCAAAAGCAGGAACCGTGATCAAAGAAGACTATTTCCATACCAGCACCTATAAAGGAAAACCGGGTGTCCTGAAACGGAATACTTCTGGAGTTGTAATTCCAACAGAGACATTGCCGTCAACTCCCGAATCTTCCTCACAGGAAGAAACTCCATTGCCGGAAGAAACAGTGGGAGCAGGCGGAGAAGAGCAAGGCGGCAATGAAACAGAAGGGCAGGCAGCAGGCCCCGGAGCAGGAGCAGGAGAAAGTAAACCGACGGAAATAGGTCCTGGGGTTTCATAAGTTTCCGTGTCTATTCGCCGTTTTTGGTATAACAGAGTGAGCAGAGTGCGAATGATTCATACTATGGTTATGTTTTCAACAGATAAATTCCACCGGTACATAAAGATATTTCATTGAGAAGGAGAGGAGAGACGATCCCTCTCCTTCTATGTATTTATTGAAAAGCTTAAAACTTCTTTATAATAAGAGCATAAAACAGAATTTAAAAGCATGCCTCCGGCCTTGGCAAGGTCGTACTCGGCTACTGAAATATTTCTGCTTCGCTTATTTTTCCCCTTTTCTTTATAAGATTATATGTCTGTTATGCTCTTTAAATGTAGAAATACAGCCTCTTTAATAGAAAGAAGATAGTAAGGTAAAAAACATGTAAAAAAACAGTGAAAAAAGTGTTGACATTTTCTCCCTCCTTTGTTATGATATAACTCGCCGCTGAAAACGGCGGCAAAAAACTTCTTTCAGACACATCAATGACCGATGAAAAAGTTTGGAAGA
>NZ_JASGFH010000012.1:0-147761 GCF_047605665.1 Lacrimispora sp.
TGGGGGGTAAGGTGAATTTGCCCGAAGGGTAAAGAGAGGACCCCCTGGGGGGTAAGGTGAATTTGCCCGAAGGGTAAAGAGAGGACCCCCTGGGGGGTAAAATGGGAGGAGAAACAGATGACGGATTTAGAAATGTTGGGTTATGTAGATCATACCCTGTTAAAAGCATTTGCCACATGGGAGGAAATCGAGGAGCTTTGTAAGGAAGCGGTGGAATATCACACAGCTTCTGTCTGCATTCCGCCGTGTTATATCAGCCGGGTCAAAGAGGCATTTCCGGGCTTGAATATCTGTACAGTAGTCGGATTTCCTCTGGGCTACAGCGTGACGGAATCGAAGGTTCTTGAAACGGAGAAAGCCATTGAGGACGGAGCCGCTGAGGTGGATATGGTAGTCAATATCAGTGATGTGAAAAATGGTGATTACGGCAAGGTGGAGAAGGAAATTGCAGAGCTGAAAAAGGCTGCAGGAAGCAATATCTTAAAGGTCATCATCGAAACCTGCTATCTGACAGAGGAAGAGAAAATTGCCATGTGCGAGGCAGTGACAGCCGCAGGGGCTGATTATATCAAGACATCTACCGGATTTGGAACCGCAGGAGCAACGCTCCAGGATATCGAATTATTTAAAAAGCACATCGGACCTGACGTGAAGATCAAGGCAGCCGGAGGGGTTAAAACTCTGGAAGATTTAAAGGCTTATATTGATGCCGGATGCAGCCGTGTAGGGGCGAGTGCAGCGGTTAAGCTGGCGGCACAAAAGAAGGACTCTTTATAAGCGGTTTCTGGACTGCTTTCATCTGTTAGCACTGCATATTAATGGGAAAATATGCAGTGCTATATTTTTAAATGAAGTTTGGCAGGCGCGGATAAAAAGGATTTGTCAGTTTGAGGTGAGAACAATGATTATTTTAATTGCAGGGGCTTCCCATACAGGAAAAACCGCATTGGCACAAAGGCTGTTGGAAAAGTATAAATATCCCTACTTATCCATTGATCATTTAAAAATGGGACTTATCAGAAGCGGTAATACAAAATTAACACCGGAAGACGACGGGAAATTAATGGAATATCTCTGGCCCATTGTGCGGGAGATTATAAAAACAGCAATAGAAAATCATCAGAATCTTGTGGTGGAAGGAGTGTACATTCCTTTTGAATGGAAACGTGATTTTAGTGATGAATATTTAAAAGAGATTCAATACTATTGCCTCATCATGACAGAGGAATATATCGAGTCCCATTTCGCGGATATAAAAAAATACGCTGATTTCATTGAAAACAGAATTGACGATTCCTATTGTACCATGGAATCAGTGCTCCGCGAAAATGCTGAGAATTTTCGGATGTGCGAAAAATATAACTGTAACTGTATTTTGATACGGGATAATTATGAAGAAGATACTGCTTTTCCAGCCGATATGCCAGATTAGTAATGAAGTTCAGGGGCACATTATTTTTGATGCTGAATCGATGACCTTGTTATAGTAAAGAAGATGGGAAAATAATCATATTGATTTTATCTCCGAAAATACCTTCCGATTAAAACGACATTGACGTAGTAATTTATGCTTTTTAAGTATATAAATTCATTACTTATAAGCATTTGATATTTAAAGATTTGTGACTTAAAATAAACTGATAATCAAGTGACAGGCCTGCAGAAAAGCATATAGGAGGAATTCAATTATGTTAGGAAATTTTACTTATTCAAACCCGACAAAGCTCTATTTTGGAGAAAATTCTTTAGATTATCTGCGTGAAGAGCTGATGCAATATGGAAAAAATATTCTTCTGGTTTATGGCGGAGGTTCCATCAAAAAGAATGGTTTATACGATCAGGTTGTTGAGATTTTAAAATCATGCGGCAAGGAAATTTTTGAAGATGCCGGGATTATGCCAAATCCAACAGTGGAAAAGCTCTATGAAGGATGTGAACGGGCCAGAAAGGGCAGCGTGGATTTGATTCTGGCTGTTGGCGGCGGTTCTGTATGTGACTATGCCAAGGCGGTTTCGGTATCCGTTCATTGCAAAGAAGATCCGTGGGATAAATACTATCTTCGCATGGAAGATGTGGATAATGAAATTATCCCGGTAGGCTGCATATTGACGATGGTGGGAACCGGTTCAGAGATGAATGGCGGTGCTGTAATCACCAATCAGGAACAGAAGCTGAAAATCGGTCATGTATTCGGCGAAAACGTATTTCCCAGGTTTTCAATTCTCAATCCGGTATATACCTTTACCCTTCCCAAGTATCAGATGGCCGCCGGTTTTTTCGATATCATGTCTCACATCCTGGAGCAGTATTTTTCCGGTGAAGATGACAACACTTCCGATTATCTGATGGAAGGCCTTTTAAAGTCTCTGATTCACAGCTCTAAAATTGCAGTTAAAAATCCAGAGGATTATGAAGCCAGAAGCAATATTATGTGGATAGCCACCTGGGCACTTAATACGCTTGTGGCTAAGGGGAAGACAACAGACTGGATGGTGCATATGCTTGGACAGTCAGTGGGCGCTTATACCGATGCGACTCACGGTATGACGTTATCGGCCGTTTCACTTCCTTACTACCGCCTTATTATGCCTTATGGGCTTCAGAAATTCAAACGGTATGCAGTCAATGTCTGGGATGTCAAGCCGGAAGGGAAAAGCGATGAAGAGATTGCAAAAGAAGGCTTATCCCGTATGGAGGACTATATGAAAGAAATCGGTGTGGTCCTGAATATTGAGGAACTGGGTGTGACTGAGGATATGCTGGAAGGTATTGCAAATGGCGTGTTTATTCTGGATGGAGGCTACAAGGTGCTGTCCAGCGATGAGGTCTTACAGGTTTTAAAGGATAGTATGGGTAAATAGAATTGTAAGCCGGTACATAACGGATATGTACCGGCTTTTTCCATATCATTGTTATATTTTTTAAAAATAAATATGCAATATAGTCATATTTAATATAATACCATGCTTTAAAGATATGATTATTTGTGATACCATAGAGCATATGGAAGTATACAGCGAGGGAGGAAAAACTCATGGATATAAGAGTGCTTCGTTATTTTTTAGCTGTTGCCAGAGAAGAAAATATCTCAAATGCCGCAAAAAATCTTCACGTAACTCAACCCACTCTTTCGCGTCAGCTCATGGAACTGGAATCGGATTTGGGGGTGAAACTGTTTTTGCGCAGCAGCGGAAACAGGACCATCACATTGACAGAAGAAGGGACGCTGCTCCGCAAACGGGCGGAAGAAATATTGGACCTGGTAGAAAAAACAGAATCAGAACTGGCGGCACCGGGAGAGAGCATCAGCGGCAATATACACATCGGCAGCGGAGAAACCCATGTGATCAGCCTGCTGTCTAGGCAAATCAAAGGAATCCGGGAGGAATATCCCGATATACGCTTTCATTTTTTCAGCGGAAATGCGGACAATGTGACAGAACGGCTGGATAACGGTTTAATTGATTTTGGGGTTTTGACGGAGCCGTCTAATCTTTCAAAGTATGACTCAATTTCTCTTCCTGCTGCGGATACATGGGGACTTCTCATGAGGAAAGACCATCCTCTTGCCGGGAAAGATTCCATTGAGGCCGGTGACTTATGGGGGATTCCTCTCATCAGCTCAAGCCAGCGGCTGACCAGCCATGCATTTTCAAAATGGCTGAAAGATGACTATGAAAAGCTGAATCAGGTAGCTACCTACACCCTTCTCTATAATGCATCTCTTTTGGTAAAGGACAATATCGGCTGCGCATTGTGTCTTGACAAAATTATCAGCACATCCGAAGAGAGCGAGCTCTGCTTCCGGCCGTTAAAGCCTAAACTGGAAGCCCGCTGGTATGTCGTCTGGAAAAAATATCAGGTATTTTCAAAAGCGGCGGAAGTTTTTTTAAAGAGACTGCAAAAAGAATTTGCCGAATAGCTTAAGCCCTAAAGTAAATAAAAGCAGTAAAACCGTTCCGTATGTTTCTTTGACATGCAGAACGGTTTTTGATTTTTTAAATGATACCTTTTAAGCATAAAACAATATTTAATATAAGTATTTTATATGATGGCATACGTTCCATATAATAAGAGTATAAAAACATCCAATGTTGAAAGTGAGGAAGAATAAAGTGGAATTAAAGGATTTTTTAGATCATTTAAATCGTGGACTGGCTGTTATTGGGGGATCAGAAGCCCACCTTTTTATGCATAAGGTGAGTCAGGAAGCATTGAAGATTACCGCTGAGTTGAACAATACGTATCATACACCGGAAGAAATCCGCAGCATCATGTCAGAATTGATTGGAAATCCGGTGGATGAATCCTTTGCCATGTTCCCGCCCTTCCATACGGACTGCGGAAAAAACATCACCATAGGCAAAGATGTATTCATCAATGCAGGATGTAAATTTCAGGATCAGGGCGGCATTACCATCGGTGACGGTTCCCTGATCGGACATAACGTGGTTATGGCTACTCTCAACCATGACCTCTCCCCGGAAAACCGCGGCACCATGCACCCGGCCCCCATTGTAATCGGGAAAAATGTGTGGATTGGCTCGAATGCAACAGTCCTTGCCGGAGTCACCATCGGCGACGGAGCCGTCATCGCTGCCGGGGCGGTAGTGACAAAAGATGTTCCGGCAAATACTATTGCAGGCGGTGTTCCGGCTAAATTCATCAAAAAAGTCGATGGTTCAAAGGAGGAAAAATAATGAGTGAAAAAGTTTCCCCTCTTTTGCCAGATTCATAAAGGCAGCAACCTGGAATTTTTGGCGAAGGAATACAATCAGTTCGTAAAAGTATTTTAAACCGGAAAGGAGTGAATAAATTCAATGAAAAAACTGATACCTTTTTTTCTTTCAGTTATAAGTTTGATTGTTTTGGCCGGATGTTCTGGTCCTCCTTCAACTTCTCAGGCTTCAGAGGTTTCCGCAAATGCAACCCAGTCTTCTTCTGTTTCTGAGGTGCAAAGTTCAAATGCTGAGACAAAGAAATCAAACCAAAAGGAAGAATCAAAACAGGAAACTCCAGCATCACTGTCCAATCCTTCTGCTCTGGCAGAATTAAGCTCACAGGAAGACCCCCTCGATATTACTATGCCAAAGGTAACTGTTCAAATCGGAGATAAATCTTTTTCCGTAACCCTATATGACAATGAGTCTGCAAGAGATTTTACGAAGAAGCTGCCCCTTACTTTGGACATGGAAGACTTAAATGGAAACGAAAAATTTTACTTTTTCCCACATCCATTTCCTGTCAGCAACGAGAGAGTAGGAAATATCAAAGCCGGTGACTTAATGCTTTATGGCTCCGATTGCCTGGTATTGTTCTATGAGAGCTTTCCCACCTCTTACAGCTATACAAGGCTTGGCTATATGGAGGATGTGAGCGGCTTGACGGATGCTCTTGGAAACGGCAGTGTTGAGGTGACTTTTCGCATCGACAATACATCGAAAAATGAATAAAAAAGTTCTCTGACAGGCGCACGTGACGCATTCTTTTTTAGAGCGCGTATAACTGGAGAGAATCCGCGCAGCAAATAAAACAGGGTACTTCCAAATCCCATAACGGCCTTGGAAATACCCTTGTTCGATTATAAACTTATCAATGATAAATCTTCTTCTGCTCATAAATCGGTTCGCAGGTCAGATTCACCCCTAATTTCTTAAACGTCTTAATATCCACATTAGAAAGAAGCACCGAAGTATGCGCATCACACCCTTTCAGCCTGGGAAGCTGTTCCAGAGCTTTTTGAGCATTTGGATCAGTCGCAGCGCAGGTGGACAGCGCAATTAAAATCTCATCCGTGTGAAGCCGTGGATTTTTGCTGCCAAGGTAGTTGACCTTCAATTTCTGAATCGGCTCAATGGCAGACGGAGAAATCAGGTGGACGTCATGAGGAATATCTCCCAGAACCTTGACCGCATTCAGCAAAAGGGCAGCGGAAGCGCCTAATAAGTTGGTAGTCTTTCCAGTGACAATGGTGCCGTCCTCCAGTTCCAGAGCAGCAGCCGGACCGCCTTTTATAAGAGCCCGGTCATTGGCGGCTTTTACAGGCTTTCTCATGTCAGTGGTGATCTTTGCCTGCTTCATCAGAAGCTCCAGCTTATAGACCTCGTCCTTGGAGCCCATGTCCCTTGCCAGACGGGTAAGAGCCTGATAATACCGTCTGATGATCTCCTGCATGGAAGCCTCTCTGCATACAGCGTCATCCACGATGCAGAAACCAGCCATATTCACGCCCATGTCAGTCGGTGATTTATAAGGGCATTCCCCGTAAATGCCTTCAAAAATAGCGCTTAACACAGGAAAAATCTCCACATCCCGGTTGTAATTAACGGTAGTTTTGCCGTAAGCCTCCAGGTGGAAGGGGTCAATCATATTTACGTCATTTAAGTCCGCAGTAGCGGCCTCATAAGCCAGATTCACCGGATGCTTTAAAGGAATATTCCAGATGGGAAATGTCTCAAATTTGGCATATCCGGCCTTGACTCCCCGCGTATTTTCATGGTAAAGCTGAGAAAGGCAGGTGGCCATCTTTCCGCTTCCCGGTCCCGGTGCGGTTATGATCACAAGGGGTTTGGTTGTTTCTATATAATCATTTCTGCCGTATCCTTCATCGCTGACAATGGTAGCGATATTGCCTGGATAGCCGTCAATGATGTAGTGGCGGTATACCTTGATGCCCATTTTTTCCAGCTTGCTTTTAAATAAATCTGCCGCTTTCTGTCCGGAATACTGGGTGATGACAACGCTTCCCACATAAAGACCCTTATCCGTAAAGGACTGAATCAAACGGAACACATCCACGTCATACGTGATCCCAAGATCATGGCGGATTTTATTTTTCTCAATGTCGGCGGCATTAATGGCGATGACGATTTCTGCCTGGTCTGCCAACTGCATCAGCATCCGCAGCTTGCTGTCGGGCTCAAATCCGGGAAGCACCCTGGAAGCGTGGTAATCGTCAAACAGCTTTCCTCCGAATTCCAGATAGAGCTTGTCCCCAAACTGGCCGATTCGTTCTTTAATGTGTTCTGACTGCATGGTTAAATATTTTTTGTTATCGAATCCGAATTTCATTTGTCCCTCCGGTTATAAAACCCAAATTTGCGTTTTTCAAGAATGTGTTGTATCAGCCAGATCATAAATGGCATGGCTGAACCATAACGTTAATTGTATCATACTAATCCTGAAATTGCCATGGATTTTTTTCTTTACAACGGACTGCAAACGTGTTAAAACATTCGTTAGGTGAATTTGTCCGAAAGGCAAAGAGAGGACCCCTGAGGGTCAGGAAGATTGGAGGAAATATATGTACAAAATAGGAAGAAACGATCCCTGCTGGTGCGGCAGGGGTGCCAAATATAAAAACTGCCATCTGGCTTTTGACCAGAAGCTTGAAAATTATGCCATTATGGGCGTTGAGGTCCCGGAGCGGAATATGATCAAGCTGCCGGACCAGATCGAGGGAATCCGCCATGCCGGAGTCATTAACAATCAGATTCTCGACCTTGTGGCTGAGTTCATAAAGCCGGGCATCAGCACCGAAGACATCAACACTCTGGTTCATGAAAATACCATCAGACTGGGAGGCATACCCGCCCCCTTAAATTTTGAAGGATACCCCAAAAGCGTGTGCACCTCCATCAATGAGGTGGTCTGCCACGGCATTCCAAGCTCCGGACGGATTTTACAGGAGGGGGACATCGTCAACGTGGATGTGACCACCATTGTAAACGGCTATTATGCCGATGCCTCCCGGATGTACTGCATGGGAAAGGTATCCCCTGAAGCGGAGAAGCTGGTCAGAGTGGCCAAGGAAAGCCTGGAGATGGGCTTAAAGGAAGCCCGTGCCTGGAGCCATCTGGGAAATATCGGAGCAGCCATTTCCGAACACGTCTATGCCAACGGGTATACGGTGGTGCGGGAAATCGGAGGACACGGGGTTGGGCTGGATTTCCATGAAGAACCCTGGGTAAGCCACATCGGCACCAGAGGGACTGATATGCTCCTGGTTCCCGGAATGATCTTCACCATTGAGCCGATGGTCAATGCAGGAAATGCCGATGTCATTCACGACGAAAAAGACGGCTGGACCGTTTCCACAAAAGACGGAAGCTTATCAGCCCAATGGGAATATACAATTCTGATCACCGAAGACGGGCCTGAGGTGCTGGCAAAATAAGTGGAGCCAATCCGCTTCAATTACTCCGCATCTGCCGTACAAATGCCCTCTGCACATCTTTCATATAGGTGCGGCTGACAGGGATTTCTTTCCCGTTTACGGCGATAGCATCCTGCTTGGTAAGCTCCCGAATGTTTTGGATATTGACGACATACGCCTGATGGCAGCGGGTAAACTGCTCCTTTGGGAGTTCATTCAGCAAGTCGGTGAGCTTACCGGATACATAGATGGGTCCCTCCCGCATGGTGACCTCCACCCTCCGTCCTGCGGTTTCAAGGCAGATGATATCTTTGATTGCTGCGCGCTGCTTCCCTTCGCGGGTTTCAAAAAGAAAAAAATGATTTGAAAATCGGCTATGGTAATCTGCATGGATCAATTGCTCCAGTTTTTCGCCGTCAAGGGGCTTCATTAAATAGTGAAGGGCGCCCACATCATAGCCTTGCAGGGCAAAATCCGGGCTGGAGGTGATGAAAATAATCGTCGCATCTCTATCTGATTCTCTTATCTTGCGGGCCAGAGCCATGCCATCCGCCCCATCCATGAGGATGTCTAAAAGGAGCAGATCGTAGCGATTTCCCTGTTCCATAAAGGCTTTCAGAAAATCACTGCTGTTTCGGAACCCGGAAATATGGTATTCTATATTCAGCCTGTCAAATATGTTCCGGCAGATTTTTTTCTGCGCTTCAAAAAAGATGTTCTCATCTTCGCATAAGGCAACTTCGTACATCGGGGTTCACCCCCTTTCCTATGATCAGCATACCATTTTTTGACCGATTACGGAAGTCTGTTTGTCAAAATCCGCGGGTTATGTCGTTTCTTTAACCGGTTTTGTATCTGCGCTTCGCATTTGAAAGGCTTGCAGTATAATGGATGAATAAAGAACGCTGCTGTTATGAGCGCTGTGGGAGGGAGCTATGGCTATGAAGAATTCACCTGTAAAGGGTTTTATGAAAAGAGCACAATCGGCGGAGCGTGGCAGTGTGGTATTTACCGTATTACTCCTGCTCTGCGCCGCGGCTGTTATTGTTTTTTTAAGCTTCTATTTCAAAGGATACCGCCAGCCGTATCTGATGAAAGAGGTCATTGACCTGTCCGAGGGCTGGCAGTATTCTGCGGGGGAGATTGAACAGGCGGAGCTTGCCACGCTGCGTACCGGCCCCATGCTTGCTCCCGGTGAAATCATGACCTTGCGGCGGTTGCTTGATACTGAGGTGCAGGAAGCCGCCATACTCATCCGCACAAACCATCAGACCGTCAATGTGTATCTGGACGGCAGCCCGCTTTATACTGACCCGGTCTCTGAGTCAGGAAAGAATCCCGGCATGGCGCTGCATCTGCTCCTGCTGCCTGAGGACTATCTGAATCAGACGCTGGAAATCGAACTGACCTCTCCCTATGCCCTTTATTCCGGTCGCACCAGTCCCATCCTTATGGGGACGATTCCCTCGTTGGAGGCCTATGCGCTCTCCCGTTCGATGCGCTCGGTCATTCTCATGGGGATGTGCCTGCTGATTGGGCTTGGCATCATTGCACTGACATTAGTGCAGACGCTTCACGGCAGCCTCTCCCAGCCGCAGAACCTGGCCATCGGTGTGTTCACGGTCATTTGGGCATTGTACTATGTCTGCACCGAATACATTGTATTCCAGTTCTTTGCACCATTTTGGGTGTCCGCATTCAGCCTGGGGCTTTACTTCACCTTTCAGGCGCCTCTGTCGCTCTACTTTTATTTTTCCTTTAAACATTACAAAAAATGGATGCTGCCCGCCGCCATTCTTCACAACGGATTTGCGGCGGCGGCAATCCTGTTCCAGCTTACCGGTATGGTAAACCTGCCTCAGTTGGTTACCGTGAACAATATTTTTCTGGCCGGTCTTGCCTATACCATCGTACTGGCGGTACTGGAGGCGGTAAAGAAGAACCGTATGATGATGCTGGCAGCGCCCTTTCTGCTGGTAGCCTACGTCTCGATGCTGTATAATTTTACCGTATTCTACACACGGCAGGGCGTTGTGCCGTACACCTACAGGGATACCTATTTCCTGTTGATTCTATGCGTGCTGATTTACAATATATGGAAGTTTTTCGGCGGATACTACCGTGGACAGAGGGAGAGTGCTGTGCTGACCTTGCAGAACCGGTTGGCAAAGGACAGCTACGAGCAGATTAAATCCCATATAAAAGAAGTGGGCGGCTTGAAGCATGAGATAGGAAATCACCTTGCTGCCCTGCACACCTATCTGACGGATGGGCGTCACGATGAAGCTGTTCAGTATCTGGAACGCTGCTTAGGGCAGGCGGAGACGGTGTCCCAAGCGGTTTACCATGAGCATTTCCTTGTCAACGCAGTGATTGGGAACCTGATACGAAAGGCGAGGCCTCTTGGCATCCCGGTAGAACTCAGTCTGAACGCAGTGCCGCAGCACATCGCTGACCCGGATTTGTACAGCCTGCTTTCCAATCTGACAGACAATGCGCTGGAAGCATGTGAAGCAATTCCCGATGAAGAAAACCGCTTTATCCGTTTGGCAATGGTTCGGAGGGAGCCATACCTGAGCATCACCTGCGTCAACAGCAGAGCGGGAGAGATACAAAGCGAGAATGGTGAGTTTCAAACCACCAAAGGCGGTGACGGACACGGCTACGGCTTATGGACAATCCGGCGTATCGCAGATGCCTACGATGGGCTGGTTGACATAGATTATGATGAAAGCACCTTTACCATTACAGCGGCACTAAAGGATAAATAGACCAAAAAATCAGCTTGACAGGGCGGCCATTCCCTCGTCAAGCTTTTTTTGCGAGTTACGTCGGTTTTTCTACCAGTTTTGCATCCCTTCTTGTGATAGAACGCAAGAGACGGTAAAGTTAACGGTGGAACTTTATCAATTACGGAACAGTCGTTTCCGGGCAGGATACAAGGAGGACTGACAATGATACAGTCATATAGCAACAAAACATTTGGCAAGCGGGTGGTGGCGCTGCTGCTGTCTGCGGCGGTGGCATTTGGCGGTATGACAACACCGGCTTATGCGGAAACCGTACCGGTTGGGATAAGCAGTAATACCATTACCGGTTTTGAGGAACTGCCGGAGAAAGTTACCTCACAGACGGTGGATACGGGCACGCCCTGGGAGGAATTAAATCTGCCGGGAGCGCTCTCTGTTACAGTAGTGACAGGATCGGCACTGACCGTTGTACGGGACTCCGGTGATGTTTCCGATATAGAGGAAGAAGCAGAGGGAACGCCATCCGAAGCCACCGCTTCCAACAGCGAACCAGATGACGAACCGGAAGAAGAATTCACGGAGGACATTTCTGTCACATGGAGCTCTGAACCGGCCTATAATCCGGAAATAGAGGATATCTATCTTTTCACTCCGACACTGCCGGAGGGATTTGCTCTGGCCGATGGCGTGAGCCTGCCGGAGATTTCGGTTACGGTCGGGGTGGAGACTTCTCCAAAGCTGATGATGGGGCTTATGAGCACTTTAACGATTAATAATATTGATTATGTGGATGAGAACGGTGTGGCACAGAGCCCTGTACCGGCAACGCTGATTGAGGGAACCACTGTCTCGCTGTCAGAAGGCTGGTATTATGCGGACGGTTCGCTGACCATTCATAACACTCTCACCGTAAACGGCAATGTGAAGATTATCCTGACCGATGGCTGCGACCTGACGGTAAACGCCAGCACAGACAGTGCCGGTATCCATGTTTCGGGCAGCAATCAATTGACCATATACGCACAGTCTACAGGAGATGATATGGGTGCACTGACAGCAATAGGTAAAATTTTTGGTGCGGGTATCGGCGGTAATCAAGGACAGGCAAGCGGCATTATCACAATTAACGGCGGCACAGTCACAGCTATTGGCGATGGATACGCTGCCGGCATTGGCGGAGGTGGGAATTATACCCCTATTGGAGGCGAAGATGGAGGTGTCATCACAATCAACGGAGGCATTGTTACAGCCACGGCTTCTGCTTCAACGGGTGATCCTGCCGGTATTGGCGGGGGCGGATATGGTAATGCGGGAACAATTAAGATTACAGGCGGGACTGTAATTGCAAACGGGAGTCAAAAAGGGATTGGCGGCGGGGCACATAAAACAGGAGGTACTATCGAAATCTCCGGCGGCACAGTCATAGCAAACGGAATCGGCACGGGCGGTTATGATGCATCTGTGTCTGCGACCATAAGCGGAAATGCGTTTATTATATGTACCAGCACATTATATGGAGGAATCAACAAAAACAACCAAGCTGGTTGGAGCGGTACGATTATCGAGGGGAATACCGGAACAGTCTATGGCACGGTTACTCTCACTGACGATGCGGAGATTCCAGGCGGTGTCACGCTGACGATACCGGACGGTGCAGCATTGACCATACCTGACGGAAAAACGCTGACAAACAACGGGACCATCCTTGTTGAAAGCGGCAGCACACTGACTATCAGCGGCATACTCACCAATAATCATAAAATCGTAAAAAAAGGTACAATTACAGGAACTATCAGCGGGGCAGATGCAGTACTTCCATCGTTAGAAGGTTCGGTATCAATCACAGGCACACCTTTCTACGGTGCAGTGCTGACGGCGAATACAGACGGTATAACCTCATCCGAGCCGGGTTCGTTTGCGTATCAATGGAAACGCAGCGGAACAACCGTTATAGGAACGGACAGCACATATAAATTAACGTCCGCCGACATTGGGAACACAATTACCGTAAGTATTACAGCGGCAAATTATAGCGGTGAATTATCCTCCGGCGGTGTGACTGTTACAAAAGCGGCGGGCAGCTTCGTCAATCCGTCTGCACTGAATACCACCTACACAACCACGCTGACCCTTGGGGATATTACTCCGCCTGCAAACTATGTGTGGACGAACTCGTCAACGCCAATCACGGCGGCAGGCAACGGACAGACTTTCCCCGCCGTCTACACCGACCCCAGCGGCAACTACGAACCCGCTGCCGGTAATATCACGGTGAATGTGGCAAAAGCAACGCCCTCCCTGACGCTGGAAGCTAATCCTGCAAGCACCCAGTCCCGTCCCGGCAGTGTAACGCTGACAGCCACACTTCCTTCCGATGGGACCGGAACCCTGACCTTTAAGGCAGGGGTAAATACCATAGCAACTGTAACCCTGCCGGTCAATACCGCAACTTTTACCCCGACAGGTGCGGATAATGCTTACAGCTTCACCGTGGAATACAGCGGAAACAGCAATTATGAGAGCGACACCAGCACAGCCCTGGAATACAGCTTCACGAAATCCCAACAGGCCAGTGTAATCGCCCCGGACAGTTCAGTGAAGTATGGCGAAACCCTGGATTTATTCACCCTTGTCAGCGGCGGCTCCGGCACAGGTGCTCTCAGCTTCAGTAAAATCGACGGCCCCGGCGAAATAGAAGGTACGGCACTAACGCCCACCGGCGTAGGTGAGGTGAGTATCACCGTGACAAAAGCGGCAGATCATGATTACAATGCCAGGTCCGCTGCCTTTAAGGTTACAGTCAATCCCCGTGTAATTACTTTCACGGTGGCTGAGGCAGGAACACAGGCCCATACGGGCCGCCCGGTCACTCCTACGCCGGAAGTGAAGGACGGAACCACAGTTCTGACCGAGGGTGTGCATTTCACTTACTCTTATAGCAACAACACCGAAAGGGGAGCTAACGCAGTCATCCATATCACAGGTATGGGTATCTATGCCGGCAGTACCGGCACCACAGCCTTTACCATCGGTGGGATTGTTCCGGGTATTACTGTATCCCCATCCGTCAGCGGTACGGTTTATACCGGAACAGCCTTGTCACAAATCTCACTGACAGGCGGCGTGGCTGCTGTCAGCGGACATTTTGAATGGGTAACCCCCTCGGCAGCCACAGTATATGGCTCTAATACCTTTGAAGCCCGATTTGTGCCGGAGGACAGCATCCTTTACGCACAAATATCCGGGATCAATGTTACTTTTAATGCTGTCAACCACTATAATGGCGGAAACAACGATAATGACAGCAGAGATTCAAGGGATACAACCGTTGTCCCTGCGATCAGGCCCAACCAGCCTGCTGCTGCCAATGTGAATGCCACCGCACAGGTGCAAAATGGCAACGCCACCCTGACCATCACCGACAGCATGGTAAAGGCGGCGCTTGAGAAAGTGCTGGCAGACGCCAGGGCCAAAGGCAGCACCGCAAACGGGATCAGCGTGAATATTTCGGTGACTGCCGCCGGTGCTGCCGGGTTTGCCATCACGCTGGAACGCTTTGCGCTGAATCATCTGTTGGAAGCGGGTGTATCATCTTTCAGCATTTCCAGCCTGCCGGTGAATATGAGTTTTGATAGGCTGGCACTGAAACAGATTCAGGCACAGAGCGGCGGCAGCCTTGCCATTACCGTAAAGCCGGCGACAGTAACCGGTCTGAGGAACGCATTTGACATCACGCTAAGCTCTGCAAAAAACGGAAAGACAGTCAATATCACTTCGCTGGGAACCGGCACTTCCACCCTCAGTATTTCTGCGGAACCCGGCAAGAATGAGTTCGGCGGCTGCCTATACGGTGCCTATGTAGGGGCAGACAAAAAAATCAACCGCATTGCCAATTCTGCTTATGATACAAACAGCAGACGCGTGATTTTCTCCACCGACCACTTCTCCGTGTACGGTGTAGGCTATACGGCTCCCAGCGCCAAGCTGACTGACATCGGCAGCCACCCGGCAAAGGACAGCATTGATTATGTGGTAGGCAGAGAACTGCTCTCCGGTACATCAAATACGGCCTTTGCTCCGGATACCCCTATGACAAGAGAAGTGCTGGTGACAGCCCTCGGTCGGCTTGCAGGCGTGGATACCAGACTCTATACCACCAACGGTTTTACCGATGTGAAAGCGGATAGTGCGTTCCGTCCGTATATCGAATGGGCATATAAGAACGGCATCGTGCAAGGGATCGGGAACGGTCAGTTCGCTCCTGATCGGGCAATCACCCGTGAGGAAATCGCCGTGATTTTCTCCAATTACGCCAAGGCAACCGGCTGCACCCTGCCTGTTACCCGTACCGCCGCCATCTATGCGGACGCCGCCGACATTGGAAACACCTATAAAACAGCGGTAACGGCTATGCAGCAGGCGGGCATCATGATGGGTGGCATAAACAACAGATTCAATCCCCAATCCAACGCCACCCGCGCCGAGGTCAGTTCCATGCTCCACCGTTATATCAAGCTGACCATTGACCCCGCAACCGCACAGGGCTGGGCGCTGAATGATGACGGCCAGTACCTGTATTACAAAAACGGTTCTGCTGTAACCGGCTGGCAGACCATTGATGGAGTGAAATATTTCTTTGAAACCACCGGTACGCTTGCCAGGAATACCAAAATCGACGGCTATGAGGTCGATGCAAACGGGATGATAAAAATGAAATAATAAATTCTCTGCCTTATCAATTTTCGCACAATACTCTGCTGGCTTGCCTGTGAGAAGAAGTTCCCGATACGTCTGCGGTCACTGTTCGGCTGTATGCTGAACAACTTTGATTTTCGTAAAAATGTCACCCTTTTTTGTCATAGCAAAAATAAAGACGAAGGTATAAAAAGAACTTTGAAAATAAAAGGACTGATGGTAATATTATCATAAGCAGATTATTAAAACAGTAAAACAGGAGGCTGAGTACAATGGAAACAGGTAAGGGAAACACAGGGGACAGCAGGAAATATAAGGCCATATTCAGCGACATTGACGGCACCCTCTTAAACAGCAGCCATCAGGTAACCCCTGATACGGCAAAGGAGATTCAAAGGCTGGAGGCCCAGGGAATTCCCTTCGTCCTTGTCTCGGCCCGCATGCCGGAGGCCATGACCACCATTCAGGCCCAGGCAGGAATCACCAGCCCAATGGTGTGCTATAGCGGTGCTCTGGTGGTAGGGAAAGAGGGAGAGCACCTCTATAGCTGCCAGATCGGCTTAGAGGAGGCGGTGAAGATCAAGAGTATGCTCGATGAGGAGTACCCGTCTATCTGCTGCAACACCTATGGCGGAAGCATATGGTTGGTGGATGACGACCAAAATCCCTGGGTCATGAGAGAGGAGTTCATCACTACCTTAAAATCCAGTGTGGGAGATGTGGAAAGCACTTTTGCAACGGCAGAGGGAATCCATAAATTCCTTCTCATGGGAGAAGGGGAGGAGATCATAAAGGTTCAGGAACGGCTTCATAAGGACTACCCCCACCTGACTGTGGCGAGATCAAACGAGCATTATCTGGAGGTCATGAATGGGGCGGTGAGAAAGTCGGTGGGCGTGGAATTTCTCTGCGATTATTTCGGGATTTCCATGGACCAGGCCGTCGCTTTCGGAGACGGACACAACGATATGGACATGCTCAGGGCGGTGAAAACCAGCTATGCCATGGCAAATGCATCCAAAGAGGTTCAGGAAAGCGCCTCCCGCATCACTCTGGACAATGACAGCGAAGGGCTCCTTGCAGGGCTTAAGGAATGCTTTGAAGAAGGTGAAAATTAAGAGCATAAGAAAACTTCCGGCCGCCTGTTATGGCGGCTTTTTCACGGTCTGAAAAAGGAAAATATAAATTTTGTTGGAAAATTTTACAAAATGTGTTAAAATATTAAATATTTATTACAACAGACCTAAAACCATAAAGAAAGTGAACGGGAGTATTATGAAAAAATGGATTTTGGCAGTGGTTGTATGCTCACTGGTTGCTTCGGGCTGCGGAAGGCTGAAAGGCACTTCAGAGCCGGAAGAACAAGGCAGTAAGACGGAAGAAACCCAGCCGGCCACGGAAGAAGAGGAATTGAGCGTGATTCTGGAGGTTCCGGCAGGACCGGGAAAGAAACCGGTCAAGGTAAAGGGGATTTATATTTCCGGCTATATGGCAGGTTCAGAAGGATTTCAGGATATTTTGAATAAAATCGAAGGAACTGAAATCAATGCGGTGGTCATTGACGTGAAGAATGACGACGGCAGGATTACCTTTGCCATGGAGGATGCACCCACGGTCAATGAGATCGGAGCAACGGAACGGTATATCAGGGATATTGACAAACTGATGGCGGATTTAAAAGCCAGAGGAATCTATACCATTGCCAGGGTGGTGGCTTTCAGAGACCCTTATCTGGCTGAGAAGAAACCGGAATGGAGCTTAAAGAACCGGGACGGAAGCATTCACAGGGACAAGCAGGGACTGGCCTGGGTCAATCCTTACCGGACAGAGGTGTGGGACTATCTGGTAGAGGTGGGGACTGAGGCCTCAAAGGCCGGTTTTGATGAGATTCAGTTTGACTATATCCGGTTTGCCACCGACAGCACCATGAAAAACGTGGTTTTTGATGAAGCTGAGACAAAGGGCCGTTCCAAGACTGATGTAATTACGGAATTCGTGAAGTATGCTTATGAAAAGCTGTCCAAAGAGGATGTGTTTGTATCTGCCGATGTGTTTGGAACCATCATAGGAAGCAAGGTGGATGCCGATACCGTAGGCCAGATTTATCACGAGATGGCGGCTCATTTGGACTATATCTGCCCCATGATTTACCCATCTCACTACGGAGACGGCAATTTTGGCATCGACCATCCGGATACGGAGCCTTACCGCACCATCCGGGGAGCTTTGCAAATGTCCAGCAGGGACTTGGAGGCTGCCAGGGTGGAAGGGCAGCACCAGGCCATTGTGCGCCCGTGGCTTCAGGATTTTACAGCTTCTTATCTTAAAAATTACATTTCATACGGTCCAAAGGAAATCAGGGCTCAGATTCAGGCGGTCTATGATGCCGGATATGAGGAATGGATTCTTTGGAGCGCCTCAAACCGCTATACCTGGGATGGCCTTTTGACGAAAGAGGCGGGACAGGCAGAAGCGGAAGAACTGGCCCGTACCATAGAAGCTGCCAGGGCAGCGTCAAAAGCCCGGAGAGAATCGGAAGAAGCGTCCCGCGCCTTAGAGGAGTCCTCGGAGGAGAGCGGAGATTCTTCCGGTGCAGAGGTCTTCCAGCCTGGAACCCAGGCCCAGGAGAAGCCTGAAAAGGAAACAAAGGGTCAGGTGAAGCCCGAAGAAACGCTGCCTGAGGAAACAGAGGAAACAAAAAAGGAAGCCAGGACCAAGCCTCCCGTCGTCATCGTGACCACAGGAAGCGCCGGGAATTAGGAAGTGAGGAAAGCCATGGAACAGGGAAGGCCAAAGCCAGGGGAATTTTATAAGCATTTTAAAAATAAGATGTATCAGATCATTACGGTTGCAGTTCATTCGGAGACAGGGGAAGAAATGGTGGTATATCAGGCGCTGTACGGCTCCTTTGCCACCTATGTCCGCCCTCTGCCCATGTTCATCAGTCCGGTGGACCGGGAAAAGTATCCGGATGTGAAGCAGGAATACCGGTTTGAGCGGGTGGAGATGAGCCAGGAAGAACCGGTGAGCCCCGCAGAACCGGTATCCCCGGCTCCGGTGCCGGAAGAAAAGGAAAATCAGAAATCCAATCAAAATCTTCTTGCATTTCTGGACGCGGACACGTATTATGATAAATTGGAGGTTCTAAAGGAGCGGAAGGAGAGATTTTCTCCGGAAGAGCTTCTGGCTATCTGCGAAATCATGGAAATCGGAAGAGCGGATTCGGAACCGGAAGAGAAGTATTATGCGGTGGAGCGTTATCTGGAGCTGCAGAATAAATACGATGGAACAAGACTAAGGTGAATTTGCCCTTAGGGCAGAGAGAGGCCCCTGGAGTGAGGTGAGCATTTACGTGGATCACACCGAATTTAATATAGAAGAAGAGTTAAAAAAACTGCCGTCCCAGCCTGGCGTGTATATTATGCACGATGGGCGGGACGAAATTATCTATGTGGGAAAAGCGATCAGCTTAAAAAACAGGGTCAGGCAGTATTTTCAGAGCAGCAGAAACAAGACGGCAAAGATCGAGCAGATGGTATCCCGGATACACCGGTTTGAATACATCATAACTGATTCGGAGCTGGAGGCTCTTGTTTTAGAGTGCAACCTGATCAAGGAACACCGTCCCCGTTACAACACCATGTTAAAGGATGACAAGACCTATCCCTATATCAAGGTGACTGTGTACGAGGACTATCCCAGAGTTCTTTTTTCCAGGGACATGAAAAAGGACAAAAGCAAGTATTTCGGGCCTTATACCAGCGCAGGAGCTGTTAAGGACACCATTGAGCTGATTCATAAGCTTTACAAGATAAGGACCTGCAACCGGAACCTGCCAAGGGACATCGGAAAGGAGCGTCCCTGCTTGAATTACCACATCAAGCAGTGCGAAGCCCCCTGCCAGGGTTATATCACCAGGGACGAATACTGGAATTCCATTAATCAGGCTCTGGATTTTCTGGGAGGAAAATACGGGCCTGTCCTTCACATGCTGGAGGAAAAGATGCAGGCAGCATCGGAGGAAATGGATTACGAAAAGGCCATTGAGTACCGGGACTTGTTAAACAGCGTCAGGCAGATTGCCCAGAAGCAGAAGATCACGGACAGCGGCATGGAAGACCGGGATATCATTGCCATGGCAAAGGATGAAAAGGATGCTGTGGTGCAGGTATTCTTCGTTCGGGAGGGCAGGCTCATCGGAAGGGAGCACTTCCATGTGAACATTGCCACGGCAGAGGATAACAGGCAGATTCTCACCAGCTTTGTGAAGCAGTTTTATGCGGGAACTCCTTTTGTGCCCAAAGAGCTGTGGATTCAGACCGGTCTTGAGGATGAAACCGTCATAGCAGAATGGCTTTCAGCCAAAAGAGGCCAGAAGGTGAAGATCGTGGTTCCAAAGAAAGGCCAGAAAGAACGTCTGGTGGAGCTGGCGGAGAAAAATGCTTCTCTCGTTCTTTCCCAGGATAAGGAAAAGATCAAGCGTCAGGAGCTTCGCACCATAGGCGCCATGAACGAAGTGGGCGGCTGGCTTGGTCTTTCTGGAATTAAGCGGATTGAGGCATTTGATATTTCCAACATCAGCGGCTTTGAGTCCGTAGGCTCCATGATCGTTTACGAGGATGGAAAACCAAAGAGAAACGATTACAGGAAATTTAAAATCAAGTGGGTCAAGGGAGCCAATGATTACGCCTCCATGAAAGAGGTCTTGACCAGAAGATTTTCCCATGGCTTACAGGAAGCGGAAAGCTTAAGAGAAAAGGGCGTTGATGAGGAGCTGGGAAGCTTTACCCGTTTTCCGGATTTAATCATGATGGATGGAGGCCGGGGACAGGTGAACATCGCCTTAGAGGTTTTGCGGGAGCTGGACCTTTCCATTCCGGTCTGCGGTATGGTAAAGGATGACAATCACCGTACCAGAGGGCTTTATTACAACAACGTGGAAATCCCCATTGACAGGCATTCCGAAGGGTTTAAGCTGGTTACAAGAGTCCAGGATGAGGCTCACCGGTTCGCCATTGAATACCACAGAAGCTTAAGGAGCAAGGGACAGGTGAAGTCTATTTTAGATGACATCCCGGATATCGGTCCCAACCGGAGAAAGGCATTGATGCGCAGTTTCAAGAGTCTGGAAGCCATAAAAGAGGCCGCCATGGAAGAGCTGGAGGCCACGCCAGGCATGAATGCCCGCGCAGCAAAAAGCGTATATGAATTTTTTCACTGACACAGAACTTCCTATTATAGCTTTTCAAAATGGGAAACCTGTGTTAGTATGGCTTATAGAATGTGTTTCTTTTAGGACACTTTTCTTTGGATTGTGAAAAACGGATAGAGAAAAAGGAGTGATTCCCCATGCATGGAGTAGTCATTACAGAGTTGATTGAGAAGATGAATCTCAGGAATATGACACCGGAGATTGATGCGGAAAAGATCGTACTGAGCCACCCGGACGTGAACCGTCCTGCTTTGCAGCTGGCTGGATTTTATGACCATTTTGACAATGAACGGGTACAGATCATCGGATATGTGGAGCAGGAATACGTCGGACAGATGACGCATGAGAGAAAGCTGGAGATGTACCATAAGCTGCTTTCCAGCCAGATTCCCTGTCTCGTATACAGTAGAAGCCAGGACCCTGATATCGATATGCTGGATTTGTGTAACCACTACGGTGTGCCCTGCCTCGTATCGGATAAAACCACCTCTGATTTAATGGCTGAGATCATCCGCTGGCTGAAGGTGAAGCTGGCACCCTGTATCAGCATTCACGGAGTTTTGGTAGACGTATTCGGTGAAGGCGTTCTGATCATGGGAGAAAGCGGCATCGGCAAAAGTGAGGCAGCTCTGGAGCTGATTAAAAGAGGTCACCGCCTTGTAACGGATGACGTTGTGGAAATCCGCAAGGTCAGCGATGAGACCTTAATCGGAAGTGCTCCTCAAATTACGAAGCATTTTATTGAGCTGAGAGGCATAGGTATCATTGATGTGAAAACCCTGTTCGGCGTGGAAAGCGTAAAGGATACCCAGTCCATTGACATGGTGATCAAGCTGGAAGACTGGGACAGAGACAGAGAATACGACAGAATGGGACTGGAAGAGCAGTACACAGAGTTCTTGGGAAACAGGGTGGTATGCCATGCCATTCCCGTCCGTCCGGGACGTAATCTCGCCATTATTGTGGAGTCCGCTGCGGTCAATTACAGACAGAAGAAGATGGGGTACAATGCGGCTCAGGAATTATATAACCGCGTCCAGGCAAACCTTTTAAGAAAACAGGATAATTGAGGTGTCTGATGACTGGATTTTATGAAATGCTGGTGAATGCGGCTGATAAGGACCATGTGAAGCAAAACGAAAGCATGGGAAACCATACCACATTCCGGGTGGGCGGTCCTGCCGCCTGCTTTGTGACCCCTTCTGACGGAAAAGAGCTGGCTGCTGTCATAACTCTCTGCCGCCGGGAGAACGTGCCTTACTTCATACTGGGCAATGGAAGCAATCTTCTGGTGGGAGATAAGGGCTTTGACGGAGTGATCATTTCCATGGCGGAGTTTTCTGTCTGCCGTGCAGATGAAAAGACAGGAATATTAAAGGCCGGTGCAGGAGTGCTTTTATCGAAAATATCCCAGGAAGCCTGCCGTGCCTGCTTAACGGGCTTTGAATTTGCCGGAGGAATACCGGGAACCTTGGGCGGAGCGGCTGCCATGAATGCCGGAGCCTACGGCCATGAGATCGGAGAAGTCCTTCACACGGTCCGTGTATTGACACCGGAAGGAAAAGAACTGGAGCTGTCTGCCGGCGAGCTGGAATTAGGATACCGGAAAAGCTGCATCATCCCCAGGGGGTATGTGGTACTGGAAGCGGATATCCGTTTGGAGCCGGGCGATCAGGAGTCCATCCGGAGCAGGATGGAAGATCTGGCCTCCAGAAGAAGGGAAAAACAGCCTCTGGAATATCCCAGCGCGGGAAGCACCTTTAAAAGGCCGGAGGGCTACTTTGCCGGAAAACTGATCGAAGAAGCAGGGCTGCGGGGATTTTCTCTGGGCGGAGCCCAGGTTTCAGAAAAACACTGCGGATTTGTCATCAACAAAGACCAGGCCACTGCGTCGGATGTGATCGCCCTGTGTGAGGAAGTCAAAAAAAGGGTGTTTGAAAATTCCGGTGTGAAACTTGAAATGGAAGTAAAGACGCTGGGAATGTTTTAACAGTGCAAAGGAGGCAACATGAGGCTGGTCATTGTGACAGGCATGTCGGGCGCAGGAAAGACCCAGGCCCTTAAGATGCTGGAGGATATGGGATTTTACTGCGTGGATAACCTTCCCATTCCCCTGATGGAAACCTTTGCTGAACTGACACTGAACAACCAGGGAGGCATCAGGAATGCGGCTTTGGGAATCGATATCCGAAGCGGAGAGGATTTATCGGTTTTAAGCAATATATTTGATGAATGGTCCAGGAAGAGGATGTCTTTTGAAATCCTTTTCCTGGATGCAGGAGATGAAATCCTGGTCAAGCGCTATAAGGAGACCAGAAGAGCTCATCCTCTTGCGGCCGGAGGAAGAATTGACAGCGGAATTTCAAAGGAACGGGGAAAGCTGGCTTTTTTAAAGGAAAATGCGGATTATATCATCGACACCAGCAAACTTCTCACCAAAGAACTGAGGCAGGAGCTGGAAAAGATTTTCGTGAACAGAGAGTCTTACCAGAGCCTCTATATCACTGTTCTTTCCTTTGGTTTTAAATACGGGATTCCGTCTGATGCGGACCTGGTATTTGATGTCAGGTTTCTGCCCAATCCCTACTATGAGGAGGAACTGCGGCTCAGAACCGGAGAGGAAAAGATCGTGCGGGACTATGTGATGCAGAATGGAACCGCAGGGCTGTTTTTGGACAAGCTTTATGATATGCTGGATTTTCTCATCCCCAATTATGTGCTGGAGGGGAAAAATCAGCTTGTCATCGCCATTGGATGTACGGGCGGAAAGCACAGGTCCGTCACCATTGCCAATGCGGTCTATGACAGGTTGAAACCCAGGGAGGAATTCGGGATTAAGATCGAACACCGGGATATTGAGAAGTGATTTGAAGGTATTCTGGGAACAGTATAAGAAAAGGATGGTCCGGATATGTCATTTTCTTCCAAGTTAAAAGAAGAGCTCTCCAGACAGATCAGTCCGGCAAGACACTGCCAGATTGCGGAGATGGCGGCTATTATCAGCCTTTGCGGGAAAATAATCATATCAGAGGATGACCGCT
The DNA here is from genome assembly GCF_047605665.1 of Lacrimispora sp. Taxonomy (GTDB): domain Bacteria; phylum Bacillota; class Clostridia; order Lachnospirales; family Lachnospiraceae; genus Lacrimispora. The sequence continues at coordinate 23,854 of NZ_JASGFH010000012.1, forward strand.
ATACCATAAAAATTCATACAGAAAATGTGGCAGTTGCAAGAAAGTACTTTACATTATTGAAAAAAACATTTAATATAAGTACGGATGTGTCCATCAGGAGAAATGCCTATTTGAATAAAAACCGCACTTATACGGTGACGGTTCGGGAGCATGAGGAAGCCTTAAGAGTTCTTCATGCCACAAAGCTCCTTGATGAAAAAGGAGAAATCGGGGAAAACTTAAATACAGTACAGAACGTGGTCATCCAGCAGTCCTGCTGCAGAAGAGCGTTCATCCGGGGAGCGTTTCTCTCCTCAGGGTCTTTAAGTGATCCGGAAAAATTTTATCATTTTGAAATCGTGTGTGCCACAGAGGACAAAGCCATTCAGCTTAAGTCCATCATTGCGACCTTTGACTTAGAGGCGAAGATCGTAAAGAGAAAGCGGTATTACGTGGTCTATATAAAAGAAGGAAACCAGATTGTGGATATCTTAAACGTGATGGAAGCTCCGGTGGCTCTTATGGAGCTGGAGAACATCAGGATTTTGAAGGATATGCGCAACAGTGTGAACCGGCAGGTGAACTGTGAGACTGCCAACATCAATAAAACGGTATCGGCTGCTGTAAAGCAGATAGAAGATATAGAATATATCAGAGATACAATCGGCCTGGATCAGCTTCCTGACAATTTGAGAGAAATTGCCAGAGAAAGGCTTGAGAGGCCGGAAGCAACATTGAAAGAGCTTGGAGAAGCTCTGGACCCTCCTGTTGGAAAATCAGGAGTGAACCATCGGCTCAGAAAGCTTTGCGACCTGGCAGGGCGGATGCGTGAAGATGGTGGAGTGGAACAGGTCCGTTCATAGGATTGAGGAGGATAATTATGGTAAAAAAAACAGTCACCATTGAGCTTGCGTCAGGTTTAGAGGCGAGACCGGTTGCTATGCTGGTTCAGGTTGCCAGCCAGTATGAAAGTCACATTTACGTTGAGATGGACTCCAAAAGAGTCAATGCCAAGAGCATTATGGGCATGATGACATTGGGACTTTGTGCAGGGGAGCCAATTACGATTACGGCTGATGGCTCAGACGAGGAACAGGCCATTGCTGAGATCCAGAAGTACCTGTCTAATCAGGAATAATAAGAAAAAGAAGATACTGCATTTATGGGGCGGGGATTTCCATTTGTTTACAATGGGGCTCTGCCTCTTATACGTCAGCTAGGAAAGGAGACAGGAATAAATGGCATTTACACATTTGCACGTTCATACGGAATACAGCTTATTAGACGGTTCCAGTAAGATCAAAGAGCTCACGGCCAGGGCAAAGGAACTGGGCATGGACAGCTTGGCGATTACCGATCATGGGGTCATGTATGGTGTGATTGATTTTTACAGGGCGGCTATAGAGGCGGGAATAAAGCCCATCATTGGGTGCGAGGTGTATGTGACATCCGGCTCCAGATTTGACAGGGAAACAGGAAGCGGGGAAGACCGCTATTACCACCTGGTCCTTTTGGCGGAAAATAACCAGGGCTACCAGAACCTGATGAAGATTGTATCCAAGGGCTTTGTGGATGGGTTTTACTACAGGCCCAGGGTGGATTACGAGGTCTTAAGGGAGTATCACGAAGGAATTATCGCCCTCAGCGCCTGTCTGGCAGGAGAGGTGCAGAAATTCATTTCCAGGGGCATGTATGACCAGGCAAAGGAATCCGCCTTCCGTTATGAGGAGATATTCGGAAAGGGAAACTTCTTCCTGGAGCTTCAGGATCACGGAATACCGGCCCAGCAGTCCGTAAACCAGGGCCTTCTTCGGATGAGCGGAGAGACCGGAATCGGGCTGGTGGCCACCAATGATATTCACTATACCTTTGCAGAGGATGCCACGCCCCACGATCTGCTGCTCTGCATCCAGACCGGAAAAAAGGTGACCGATGAAAACCGGATGCGCTATGAGGGCGGCCAGTATTACTGCAAGTCTGAGGAAGAGATGCGAAAGCTATTTTCCTATGCATTAGAAGCCATTGACAATACCCATAAAATTGCAGAGCGCTGCAACGTGGAAATCGAGTTTGGCGTCACCAAGCTGCCCAAGTATGAGGTGCCGGAGGGCTATGATTCCTGGTCTTATTTAAATAAGCTGTGCCGGGAAGGCTTTGAACATCACTATCCGGATGCAGGCCGGGATTTACAGGAAAGGCTGAATTACGAGCTGGAAGTCATACATAATATGGGATACGTGGACTATTTTCTCATCGTGTGGGATTTCATCCACTATGCCCGCTCCCAGGACATCATTGTGGGGCCGGGGCGCGGGTCTGCGGCGGGAAGCCTTGTCTCTTACTGCCTTGGAATCACCAACATTGACCCGGTTCCCTATAACCTGCTGTTTGAGCGCTTCTTAAATCCGGAACGTATATCCATGCCCGATATTGATATTGACTTCTGCTTTGAACGGCGTCAGGAGGTCATTGACTATGTGGTGGAAAAATACGGCAAAGACCGGGTGGTCCAGATCGTCACTTTCGGTACGCTGGCAGCAAAGGGTGTGGTCAGGGACGTAGGAAGGGTTCTGGACATGCCCTACGCCCGCTGTGACGCCATTGCAAAGATGATTCCGAGAGACCTTGGCATGACCCTTGAAAAGGCGTTAAAACAGAGCCCTGACCTGCGAAATGCCTACAATGAAGATCCTGAGGTAAAGTATTTAATCGACATGTCCATGCGTCTTGAGGGGCTTCCCAGGCATACCTCCATGCATGCCGCGGGAGTGGTGATCAGCCAGGCTTCCGTGGACGAATACGTTCCCCTTTCAAAAGGTGCGGACGGAACCATTACCACCCAGTTTACCATGACTACCTTGGAAGAGCTGGGGCTCTTAAAGATGGACTTTCTGGGCCTTCGGACCCTGACTGTCATCCAGAATGCGGTCAAGGCCATAGAGAAAAACAGAAATCTGGTTCTTGATCTGGACAGCATTGATTACGACGACAAGGCCGTGCTGGATTCCGTGGGAACCGGAAGGGATGACGGCGTGTTCCAGTTGGAAAGCTCAGGCATGAAAAGCTTTATGAAGGAGTTAAAGCCGGAGAGCCTGGAGGATATTATCGCCGGAATTTCCCTTTACCGTCCAGGTCCCATGGACTTTATTCCAAAGTATCTGCGGGGAAAGAATGACCGGACCTCCATCACTTATGACTGCCCCCAGTTAGAGCACATTTTAAAGCCCACTCACGGCTGTATCGTGTATCAGGAACAGGTTATGCAGATCGTAAGGGATTTGGCAGGCTATACCATGGCCCGAAGCGATCTGGTGCGCAGAGCCATGTCAAAGAAAAAGACTTCTGTCATGGAAAAAGAGCGCCAGAACTTCGTTTACGGAAACCCGGAAGAAGGGGTAACGGGATGTGTTCCCAATGGGATTGATGAAAAGACGGCTAATCACATTTATGATGAAATGATTGATTTTGCCAAATACGCTTTTAACAAGTCCCATGCGGCGGCTTATGCAGTGGTTTCTTACCAGACCGCTTACTTGAAATATTATTATCCCCAGGAGTTTATGGCGGCTCTTCTGACCTCAGTTATGGACAATGTGACAAAGGTTTCGGAATACATTTTAAGCTGTAAGCAGATGGGTATTTCGATTCTGCCTCCTGATATCAATGAAGGGGAAAGCGGGTTTTCTGTATCAGGAAAATATATCCGTTATGGCCTTTCTGCCATTAAAAGTGTTGGAAGGTCTGTGGTGGACTTAATTGTGACTGAGAGAGCGCAGAACGGGATGTTTCACGATATGGAGGACTTTGTTGACCGGATGAGCAATAAAGAGGTCAATAAAAGGACTCTGGAAAACTTCATCAAGTCGGGTGCTTTGGACACCCTTCCGGGCACGAGAAAGCAGAAGCTTTTAGTTGCGCCTGAGCTTTTAGAGCAGAGGAGCAAGGAGCGCAAAAACACCATGGAAGGGCAGATGACCTTGTTTGATATTGCAGGAGACGAGGAAAAGAGCCGGTTCCAGGTGACATTTCCCGAAGTGGGGGAATTTTTAAAGGAAGACCTTCTGGCTTTTGAAAAGGAGACTCTGGGCATCTATTTAAGCGGACATCCCATGGAGGCTTATGAATCCACCTGGAGAAATAACATCACTGCGGTTTCCGTTGATTTTATGGTGGATGAGGAGACGGAAAAAGCCAATGTGGCCGACGGTTCCTACGTGACCATCGGAGGCATGATCACCGCAAAGACGGTGAAGACTACCAGAAACAACAAGATGATGGCATTTATCACCTTAGAGGACCTGGCAGGATCGGTGGAAGTGATCGTATTTCCAAAGGATTATGAGAGCAAGCGGGAGCTGTTTGTGGAGGATTCCAAGGTGTTCATACAGGGCAGGGCTTCCATCGGAGAGGACCCGGTTGGAAAGCTGATCTGTGAGCGGGTGGTGCCTTTTTCCCTTCTTCCGAAAGAGCTTTGGCTGAAATTTCCGGATAAAGAGGCTTATATGGCTGTGGAAAAGGAAATCTTTGAGGACTTAAAAGAATCAGAAGGTCACGACTCCGTCATCATTTATCTGGAAAAAGAGAGGGCTAAAAAGGTTCTTCCTTCCAACCGGAATGTGGAAGCGTCGGGAATTCTTATTGACACTTTGATCAAGAAACTTGGTGAAAAGAATGTCAAGCTTGTAGAAAAAAAACTTGAAAAGATTGGCAAAATGAATTAGAATAAAGTCTGAATGAAGTAAGATAATCTCAATATTGATATCCATAAATCAGGAGGAACCTACTATGGCAAAACAAGTAAAGACCATCGGCATATTAACCAGCGGCGGTGATGCTCCGGGCATGAACGCTGCGATCCGTGCTGTTGTCAGGACTGCAATCCACAAGGGCCTGGAAGTAAAGGGAATTATGAGGGGATATGCAGGTCTTCTGCAGGAAGAGATTGTGGATATGAACAGCAGGAGTGTGTCCGATATCGTCCACCGAGGCGGAACCATTCTTTATACGGCCAGATGCCAGGAGTTTACCACTGAGGAGGGCCAGAAAAAGGGTGCTGAGGTCTGCAGGAAGCATGGCATTGACGGTATCGTGGTGATCGGAGGAGACGGTTCCTTCCGCGGTGCTGGAAAGCTGTCTGCCCTTGGAATCAATACCATTGCACTTCCGGGAACCATTGATTTGGATATTGCCTGTACGGATTACACCATTGGTTTTGACACGGCTGTCAACACGGCCATGGAAGCCATTGACCGGGTTCGTGATACATCTACCTCCCATGAGCGCTGCAGTATTATTGAGGTAATGGGACGCAACGCGGGCTACATTGCCCTTTGGTGCGGGTTTGCAAACGGCGCGGAAGATATTCTTCTGCCGGAGAAGTATGACGGGGACGAGCAGGCCCTCATTAACCGGATCATTGAAAACCGGAAGAGGGGAAAGAAGCATCACATCATCATCAATGCCGAAGGAATCGGGCATTCCACTTCCATGGCAAAGAGGATTGAGGCTGCTACAGGAATTGAAACGAGAGCCACCATTTTAGGCCACATGCAGAGAGGCGGAGCGCCTACCTGCAAGGACCGTGTCTATGCTTCCATTATGGGTGCGAGAGCCGCAGAGCTTCTTTGCGAAGGCAAGAGCAACCGTGTGGTGGGATATAAGAATGGGGAATACGTTGACTTTGATATCCAGGAGGCCCTTAGCATGACCAAGGATATCCCTGAAGACCAGTTTAGAATCTGCAAGCTGCTTGTGCGGTAAGCGGTCTGGCTGTATATGAATTGATGTTATAATAAATTTCAAAAAAAGCGCTTTTTATCAATAAATGGGGTGGTATTCTTTGAATCCCCCCATTTTGTTGTTATTTTTTCTGTAACGCCGTTCTTAGAGGAGAAGAGTGGCATCTTTTCCATGAAAAGGACTGCCATCAAATTCTTAGGATTGATAATCACGAATTGTTTTTAACAACTTGTGGAAGCCCTACCTAAAAGAAATAGTTTAGACAGGCATTTCTTGTAGACAGATAAGTTTTCCGGCAGTATAATGATAGAAAAACAGAAAGAGGAGATTCTTATAAGAGAAGCACCTGAAAATTTTAAACTAGAGGATACAACAATATGGTCTTTTCCAGAAAGAGGGAGTTGGGCAACTCATTCCGGTAAATATCGAGGAAATTGGTCACCATATGTTCCGAGAAATTTAATTTTACAGTATTCAAAAAAGAATGATTGGATATTGGATCAATTCTTAGGAAGCGGGACAACACTGGTTGAAGCAAAGCTATTAGGCAGAAACGCTATTGGTGTTGATATTAATCCCCAAGCCATCAAATTATCTAATTCAAATATGAAATTCACTTGTCAAGAAACTTCAAAAATTTTCATCAAAGAAGGAAATGCAAATAATTTGTCATTTATAAAGGATGGTAGTATTGATTTGATATGCACACATCCGCCCTATTCGGATATAATTCGATATAGTAATGCTATTCAGAAAGATCTGTCACATTTAGATTATGAAGCTTTTTTACAAGCATTTATAAATGTAGCAATAGAGTCGTTTCGTGTGTTAAAGAAAAAAGGTATATGTGCTTTTATGATTGGAGACATACGAAAAAAAGGATATGTTTTGCCTCTTGGCATGAGTGCTATGCAAAAATTTATCGATGCGGGGTTTAAGTTAAGAGAAATAATAATAAAAGAACAGCATAATTGTCGATCAGCAGACTATTGGAATGGAAGGGAACGAAAATTTCTTATGTTAGCTCATGAATATATTTTTGTTCTTGAAAAAATTTAATTGATATTTGAGAAGGAATCTGTTTGCTATCCCTAGAATTGTTAATGAGGTTCTATTCTTTATTATAGTAGATCAAAAAATCAGTGAAAGCTGAACTAAATATTGATATTGCTGAATTTTCGTGATATACTGACTCAAGAAATAGAACTCAGTAGAAAGCATGTTGAGGTAAAGCTATTATGGATGTCAGTTATAAAAAACTATGGAAATTATTAATTGACCGAGATATGAAGAAAAAGGATTTATGTATTGCCGCAGGAATTAGCCACGCTTCAATGGCAAAGTTGGGAAAAAATGAAAACGTTACAACAGATGTGTTGGTGAAAATATGCACTGCTTTAAGATGTGATATCAGTGATATCATGGAGATAACAAAGACTGTAGATTAGAGGAAACATGATATGACGAAGCAAGTAGTAAAAAAAGAAAAAATTGTTCAGGCTAAACCTTTTTTAAAATGGGCAGGCGGTAAAACTCAGATGCTGGGTAATATTGTGCCGAAGGTACCAGAAACCTATGGAAAATACATTGAGCCATTTATTGGTGGTGGAGCGCTGTTTTTTGCATTGAATCCAAATAAAGCCGTTATTGCAGACAGTAACCCGGAACTAATCAATATGTATCAGCAAGTGGCCGATAACGTTGATACTGTGATAGAATATCTACGTCAATATAAAAATACAAAAGATGATTTTTATGCAGTACGTGGACTTGATTGGATGGCACTACCAAAGGCAGAAGCAGCGGCAAGGACAATTTATTTAAATAAAACATGTTTTAATGGTTTATATCGGGTCAATAAAAAAGGGCAATTTAATGTTCCTTTTGGAAAATATAAAGCTCCCAAAATTTGTGATGAAGAAGTACTTTATGCTGCAGCGGAAATACTAGGTAGGTCGACAATTGTGTGTGGAGACTATCTTTCCGTTTTAAATGAATACGCTCAGCCGGGGGATTTTATTTTCTTGGATCCGCCTTATTTACCAATATCAGAATATGCTGATTTTAAAAGATATACGAAAGAACAGTTTTACGAAGAAGATCATATAGAACTTGCCAAGGAAGTATTGCGTTTACAGGAATTAGGATGTCATGTTATCCTTACGAATTCTAACCATCTGTTAGTTCATGAACTATATGCAGAGTTCAAAATAGAAGTAGTTCAGACAAAAAGATATATTTCTTGTAACAGCAGTAAGAGAAAAGGAGAAGATGTTATTGTTACTGTTTTTCCTAAAAGGAAATCTATCCTAAAGGTTGTCCCAAAACCATTACCAGATCAAGTGATGAAATATCCACCAACAAGGTTCATGGGCTCTAAGAGCAAATTATTACCTCAAATTTGGGCTGTTGCTTCCCAGTTTGAATTTGACACAGTAGTTGATCTTTTTTCTGGTTCTGGTATTGTTGGTTACATGTTTAAAACACAGGGAAAGTCTGTGGTTAGTAATGATTATATGGCGATGTCAGCGATTTTCACTAAAGCTATGGTTGAAAATAATAGAGTGATATTATCTCAGGATGAAGCAAAAGAATTGTTGCTTAGAAAGAAAGAACCAGATTATTTTGTGTCAGATACTTTTCAAGGATTATATTATACGGATGAAGAAAATACATTAATTGATATTTTGAGAACAAATATTGAAGAAATTTGTGAGCCATATAAATATGCAGTAGCAATGGCAGCATTGATTCGTGCATGTACTAAAAAGAGACCAAGAGGAATTTTTACATATACTGGAGATCGGTATAATGATGGAAGGAGAGATTTGAAAAAATCATTAGAACAGCAATTTCTTGAAGCTGTTGAAATGATTAATCAAGCAGTCTTCGATAATGGAAAATCTAATAAGTCAAAACATGGTGATGCTATGGAACTGAAGATAGAACAGCCGGATTTAGTTTACATTGATCCGCCATATTACTCTCCCTTGTCTGACAATGAGTATGTCCGTAGGTATCATTTTGTTGAAGGATTAGCAAGAGGTTGGAGAGGTGTAGAGATACAGGAAAATACACTTACTAAAAAGTTTAAGTCATATCCAACACCATTTTCTACCAGAAAAGGTGCGGCGGATGCATTTGATAAATTATTTAAAAAGTTTTCAAAGAGTATTTTAATTGTATCTTACTCTTCTAATAGCCAACCTACTCAAGATGAGATGGTCGCACTTTTGGCTAAACATAAAGAGCATGTTGAGGTTATTCCTGTTGACTATAAATATTCTTTTGGAAACCAAAATGGTTCGAAAACACATAGAAATTCAGTGCAAGAGTATTTATTTGTTGGGTTTTGATGGGAGGTGCCTTATGGATGAAAAGATCGAAATATGGCTTGTAGGTAACACTGGATTACGAAATCCAAATAGAATTCAGGAGGGATTTTCAGTTTTTGCTAATTCTCCTTTTGTCGGTAATCTTCATGGTCGGGAAAATGAAATTGGTTTTATGAATCTTTTAAATGAAAAAGGGATAATTCAGAATGAAAATGGAAAAGACGAGTCTGGAAGCCATGCTAGAAAATGGCGACTGATGTTTGCCAAAAGTGGATTTATCTATCCGCAGATTAAGAAAAAAGACGGTGATCAAAAAGAAATAGGGACACTGGATGCCATTACTCCATTTGGAAAATCATTTTTACAAGCAGATACCTATCCTGCAGTTCAAGAGTGCTATCTTCGGGCTATGAGTGTAGAACAATTTCCTATGGCTGACGGTTTTCACTACTTTTCTCCGTTAAGATGGTTGCTGGCGATTATGCTGGAATTGGAAAAACGAACGGGTTCTTCTGAACTCAGCAGAATTGAGTTTGCTTTATGGGGACATACAACTAACCCTGGCTATAGTCTTGGAGAAGTCGTTGAGAATATTCTAGATTTAAGAAAGCGAAGGAGGGCTGCTTCAGCAAAACGTACATTTGATAAGCTGGAGATTGCTAAAAGAGGTGAGCATTATGAAAAGAAGAATGATAACTTCTTAGATTACAGTGATATGAATATGAGATATCTTCGTATTTCCGGTGTGTTTCAGCGCAAGGGGAGAGGTCTTATAATTGTACCTGCAAAACATGTACTGGCTGAAAAACTTGCAAAAAGTACAGCAAGCGAAGAATTGATTATAGATGAGTATAAGAAACTTTGTAATGGTGCGCCGCTTCCTACCGACAGTATCGAAGTAGCAAAATCATTGCTTCACGATCTGATGAAACAAATGAAAGAAAGACATGTTATCTTTGATATTTCTGATCTTCCATTGGATACTCCGACAGAAATTAATATTGCTAGACAACGACTTGAAAATATGTTGGCCCAGACTGATGAAATTAAGTATGCCAATAATCAGTGTGACCAATGGGAAGAAATTTCAGATTATATGTCTCTTCTTATTAATGGTGGTGGGAAACTCGTCTATGATGAAGATAACGCTATTGAGATTCCGAAAGATGAGATGCCTGCATATCTTGAATGGGTTCTTTGGAGAGCATCATTAGCAATCAATCACATGGTTAATAAGCCCTATGATGTGCGAGGTTTTAAACTTGATGCTGATTTTATGCCTGTTTCAACTGCTGGAGGCGGTAAAGGTGACCTGTATTGTGAATTTGAAGATTTTACTATTTTAATTGAAGTTACGATGTCAACTTCGTCAAGACAGGAAGCAATGGAAGGGGAGCCAGTTAGGCGCCATGTGTCTGATGCTGTTTTAAGATATAATAAGCCTGTGTATGGAATGTTTATTGCTGTTAAAATTGATACGAATACTGCTGAAACTTTTAGACATGGTATTTGGTATGCTAAAGATGATGAGAAGCAGAGACTGGATATCGTACCATTAACTTTAGCGCAATTTCAAAAGTACTTTGTATCAATGTTCAGGTCAAAGCAAGCAAAGCCAGAAAAATTAAGAGACTTAATTGTAAATTGTAAATTAAGACGAGATTATTTAGACGCCCCTGCGTGGAAAAGATATATTGATTGCTCTGTCATAGAAAAGTCACAAGAGATTCTGGAGCGTAAAAAAATACAAAAGAGTTTAGATGTGCCGTTTGTTCCAGTGGGAGCTGCCTTTCGTCATGTTGCCTGGGGCGAAGGGCAAGTTGTTGCATTAGTCGCGAACTTTCCTGATTGCCGGAAAAAGTTAATTAATTTGCCATACTTAAAGTCCCTACCAGCAGAAGTGATCATAGATAGTGACGGAAAAACGCTACATCATGAGAGATTTGGTGAAGGGAGCATAATAGCATTTATAATTGTATTCTCAGAAGTAATTATGACACTATCGTATCCGGTGGCTTTTGAGGACGGATCGTTGTCAATGATGTAAGTCAAAACTAGTAATGGGAGAAAAAACAGTAGATTCCAAATGCTAGTATAATAACACCGATTTGGTCAGGATATAGGGATAGAATGCTGGCAACTAAATGGAATTAAACAAAACTCAATATCTCATATAAAATAACATATTGTTATTGGCGTAGCATGCGGAAAGCTTTGCTTTCGGGCATGTTACGCTCTTTTTATAGTACCTGGAATATTGTAGTAAATTATCAGAAGCATTCCAGCCAGGTCTTTGCCAGGGAAATCCAGCTCTGGCACTGAGGCTCCATATACCGTCCGTCTTCTCCGGACACTTCCCTGGTCGCCAGGGACAGGCCGTGGACGCCGGTGGGATAGATGTGCATTTCTATACTGACTCCGTGGCTTGTCAGAGCATCTGCCAGAAGCAGACTGTTTTTTACGGGGACGGAGTTGTCGGTGGAGGTGTGCCATAAAAAGGTCCTGGGCGTGTGTGCACCCACCTGATGTTCCAGAGAAACCAGGCGGCGAAGGGACTCATCCTCTGCTTTTTCCCCCAGCAGATTTTGAAAGGAACCGGCATGGCAGCCCGGTCCGGAGGTGATGACAGGATAGGAGAGAATCATGCCGTCAGGGCGAATGGATTCCGGCTCTAAGTTTAAAGGGCCGTAGAGGAATTCCCGATTCCAGAAGGCTCCCAGACTGCATGCCAGATGGCCTCCGGCTGAGAACCCGGCCACAATGATTTTACCGGGATCGATCTGCCATTCAAGGGCATGGGAGCGGATATGGGACATGGCTAAAGCCAGTTCCATCTGAGGGTAAGGGAAGCAGTCCGGCGCTGTGCTGTAGCGGAGGATGAAAACGTGGCAGCCCATGGATAGAAATTGGGCGGCAACAGGCTCCCCTTCACGGTCTGATAGGCGGCCGTAGCCGCCCCCCGGACAGATGACTACTGCCGGACGCAGGCGGTCAGGAGCCACGGAGACGGAATCCAGAAGGTAGGCGGATAAGGAAGCGGGAGGAGTCAGCTTTTTTTGCCCGGCCTGTTTGTCTGTAATTAAAATTTCCAGTGTGAATTGTTTCATGATGTTTAATCCTTTCGTGGGGATTTCATTTGCGGTAAAATGCTCTTAAAACAGAGTATAGCTTAAACTTTTTTCTTAATCAAGATGAAGTGAAATTTCAAGAGCATTTGACAACAAACACATTTCCGGTTATGCTGATAGCAGTCTGTAAAGATAAAAGCGAGGAGAGGAAAACAAATGGATGTAATTGAGAGGTATATCAATGAACTGATGGAAAAGAGCACACCGGACCGCCCGGTATGGAATATTGAGAAGATTCTTCAGGGAGAAAAGGCGGGCTGGAATTACATTGACGGGTGCATGATCAAGGCCATTTTAGAGATGTATGCCATAACCCAGGACTCAAAATATCTGGAATTTGCCGATACATTTATTGATTTCCGGGTGAGAGAAGACGGAACCATTGACGATTACGATGTGGATGAGCTGAACATCGACAACGTCAATGCAGGAAAGACCCTGTTTGAACTTTACGACCTGACAGGAAAAGAAAAATACCGGAAGGCCATTGACTTAGTCTACAGCCAGATTGAACAGATGCCCCGGACAAAAGAGGGAAACTTCTGGCATAAAAACATATACCCCAATCAGGTGTGGCTTGACGGACTCTACATGTGCCAGCCCTTTTACATGGAATATGAGACACGGTTTCACGGCAGGAAAAACTGCTCTGACATATACAGCCAGTTTGAAAATGTGGTAAAGCACATGCGTGACTCTGAAACAGGGCTTTATTATCACGCCTATGATTCCTCCAGAGAAATGTTCTGGTGCGACAAGGTGACGGGCCTGTCCCAGAACTTTTGGCTGAGAGCCTTAGGCTGGTATTCCATGGCTCTTTTGGACACCATGGATAAAGCGGGAAAAGAAGATCAGGAGCCTTTAAAGAAGATGGAAGAAGCCTTTAAGGACTTGATTGACGCCATGATCCAATACCAGGATGAAAGCGGCATGTGGTATCAGGTGGTCAACTTGGGCGGCATGGACAGAAATTATCTGGAGACCAGCGGAAGCGCCATTTTCTCCTATGCCATCTTAAAGGGAGTGCGCCTTGGATATCTGGACCAGTCCTATGAAGCTTACGGAAAAAAGGCCTTTGAAGGAATTTGCCGCAAATACCTCAGCCTGGAAAAAGGAAATATGAGCCTTGACGGAATCTGTCTGGTAGCCGGACTCGGAGGAAAGGGCAGGAGAGACGGGACTTATGAATATTACATGTCAGAGCCCATTGTAAAGGACGATGCCAAAGGAGTAGGGCCTTTCCTTCTCGCCTATACGGAAATGAGAAGGACCGGATGGGAATATAAAGAATGAAAAAAGGGGACTGGAATGCTGTCAAAAAGCATTCCGGTCCCCAAAGCATTATCCGCTCAAGCTGCTCTGCGAATATTTCCTGGGAGAGATTCCCACCTTTTTCGTAAATGCCTTGAAAAAGTTGCTGTAATCATTGAACCCACACATGCTGTAGACCTCATTGACGCTGTATCCGCCTGATAAAAGGGTCTGGGCCAGTTCAATCCGGCGGGAGGTGATGTAGGAATTGATGGTGGTGCCGGTGTCCTTTTTAAACAGCCTGCAAAGGTAGGAGGTGCTCAAATAAAAATGAGAGGCAATTTCCCCGATGCTTAACTGGGAGTCGATGTTGTAGTGAATATAGGTGATAATATCTGCCACCTTTGGGTTGGAATAGGGACTATGTTTTTCAAATTCTTCCCCGGAAGCCGCATCAGCGGTCAATTTTGTGAGGAACACCATAAGCTGGGAAAAGACGGAGCGGTCCTCCACATCCTGCCCAAAACCGCCCTCTGCCCCCAGCCTGTTAAGATAATAGGTGAACCTGCGCTGCTGGTCCGGAGTCAGGGACAGGCGGTGGGAAAACTGCCTGGGCCGGTGGGTGAAGCAGTAGGTGAGATCCGTCTGGTCCGTGGAAATGTTTTCCAGATAAGAGGGATCAATGAAGATGGCCAGTATTTCCTGGGAAACAGAAGAATCCGTCTGAATGGCCTGATGCTTTTCATTCTGGTTGATCATAAATAAGTCTCCCGGTTGCGCCCGGTAGCTTTTATCCCCTATGAGAAAGGTGCTCCCTCCTCCCGGAGAAAAGTAGAACTCATAGCAGCAGTGACTGTGCTTACCGGCCACTCCTGTTTTCCCATGCGGCTGAACAATGGAGAAAGACCGGGAGATCATACACTGGTCAATGCCCTCGGAATATGAGGTAAGTACTTTCATAAATCTCAATCTCCTTATCTGATGATATAAAAACATTACCATATGAGGTCAATATTTGCAATGTTTTGTGTTATATTTGAAATGAATTATATAAAAATTGATGTTATAATAAATGAAAATGTGATGTAAGCGCTTACGCAAAGGCGCATCATGGTGATGCATAAAATGTTGATGCCGCTAAAAAAATGGGCAAACGAAGAAGCAGAGAAATGAAAAACATGAACCAGTGGATAGTCGCGGGCCTGACGGCCCTGAAAGAAAAAGGCAGATAAAGCGATGGAATACGGAGACAGAGAATTAAAACCATATCAGCTCACGGGAGCCATGCAGATGTATGAAGCGAGCGGAGAGGAAATTTATAAGGATTATGTTATGTCCTGTTTACAGGAAGCGGCTGATTTGGAGGATAGGGAAAACCTTCTGCCCCTACAGGATACCTTGGCTTATTTTTTTGGTCTGAAGCATACCGGCCAGGAGTCATACAGGCAGAAGATAGAAATGCTGATCAAAGAGCAGCAGTGGACCCTGGACTTTTTGCCCTTTGCTGCGGCATATGAAACCAATTTTAACAGAAAAGAGCACTATAATGAAATTGCTGCTCATTTTCGGGAAAAAGGTGAGTTTACGGGAACAGACCTGGTGGCTCTCATTGAGACAATCGGTCAGATATCGGAAGAGATATATGAGTATTACAGAGAACTGAGAGACTTATTTAAAACTGTTATAAAGGAGAAAATCAATCATCTCCCGGATTCTCCTGAGAAGCTGGAAATCGGTTATTCCATCCTCAGGGCATGCAATATGGGGATACTCCAAAAAGAGAAATACAGTGAGGCCGGGGAACTTGTGTGGAAAACGATTGCAGACAGTTGTGATGGCAATACGTGTGGCGGATTACAGGAAATGCTCAAGGCACAGTATGCCATACTGAAAAAAAGGGAAAAGTAATTCTCTTCTCCATACAGGAAAGTGTTTAGCAGCGGAAAATTTTACACGTGAGATTGGAGTTCATATGGAATTAAAGGTGATATATCAAACGTCCCGGTCTGTGACCATTGAGACAGTGACGGAACAGATTTTTGAATTTGAAACAGCGGGGAAGATTTCGTTAAACGGAGAAGATGCTGGAGAAACAACACGAGTGATCTTCACCTTATTTGACTTAAAACCGGACACAGATTATCATATTTGTCTGGAACGGGACGGGCAAAAGGCAGAAACCGATTTTCACACGGATTACGAGTTTGTTACCTTAAATGTGAGGGAAACCGGTGCAAAAGGTGACGGCATTCAGGATGACACTTCCTTCATTCAGGCGGCCATCATGGCCTGCCCAAAGGCTGGACGGGTCCTGATCCCAAGAGGGAAGTACCGGATTACCAGTTTGTTTTTAAAGAGCCATTTAAGGCTGGAACTGGCTGAGGGGGCTGAATTGCTGGCTGATACGGACCGGCATAAATATCCAAGGTTTCCGGGAATGATTGAAAGCTATGATGAAAAAGATGACTACAATTTAGGGACCTGGGAAGGCAATCCTCTGCCCATGTTCGCAGGAATCATAACGGGAATTGACGTGGAGGATGTGGTTATTTATGGCCGGGGCGTGATCGACGGTCAGGCTTCTAAGGAAAACTGGTGGGACAATGTCCGCCAGATGAAGGTGGCTTTCCGCCCAAGAACTGTATTTTTAGAGAGGTGCAAAGATGTGGTTCTCCAGGGATTTTCCTTAAAAAACAGCCCTTCCTGGGTGCTTCACCCCTATTTCAGCCAGGACTTGAAGTTTTTAAACCTGGATGTGAAAAATCCTGCCGATTCCCCCAACACCGACGGTCTGGACCCGGAATCCTGTAAAAACGTGGAGATTCTGGGACTGCATTTTTCCCTGGGAGACGACTGCATTGCCATTAAATCCGGAAAGATTTATATGGGCCGCAGATATCAAACCCCTTCGGAAAACATCACCATCCGCCAGTGTCTGATGGAAAACGGCCACGGTGCCGTTACAGTGGGAAGTGAAGTGGGCGCAGGGGTGAAGAACATCCATGTGGAGCGCTGCTTTTTCCGCCATACGGACAGGGGGCTCAGAATCAAAACCAGAAGAGGGCGTGGAAAAGATTCCGTGCTTTCAGAAATCTCTTTTGACCACATCCATATGGACCATGTGATGACGCCTTTTGTTGTGAACAGCTTTTATTTCTGCGACCCTGACGGAAAATCCGACTACGTGCAGTGCCGTGAGCCTCTGCCGGTGGATGAACGGACTCCGGAGATCAACAGACTGTATTTCACCAATATCAAAGCCGAAAACTGCCATGTGGCCGCCTCCTTCCTTTACGGGCTTCCGGAAAAGAAGATTGAACGGATTGAATTTAAGAACGTGGATATTTCCTTTGCAGACCAGGCAAAGGCAGGAGCGCCCGCCATGCTCTCAGGAGTTGGAGAGTGGAAGAAGAGAGGCTTTTGCATCAACAATGTGGATACCCTGATCTGTGAAAATGTGAAGATTTCCGGTCAGGAAGGGGAAGCTTTTGAATTGAGCAATATTGATCATTATGAAGTGAGATAAAGGGGGAGTTCATATGCAAATCGGAATCCGATTACACGATGTGGCACCGGGGACTATAGAGGAACGGGTGAAAACCGCCCATGACCAGGGATTTACCTGCGTTCATCTGGCGCTGTCAAAGACGGTGAAAGAGCATTCCGTGGAAAATTCCGCGCTGACACCGGGGTATGCCGCGTATCTGCGCAAAATGTTTGCCAGATATGATATGGACATTGCGGTGCTGGGCTGTTATCTCAATCTGGCCCATCCGGACCCGGAAGAGCTCAAGAAGATTCAGGAGCGGTATTTCGCCCATCTTCGGTTTGCTTCCATACTGGGATGCAGTGTGGTGGGAACGGAGACAGGAGCGCCCAATGCAGAGTACCGTTATGAGCCTGTCTGCCATACAGAGGAGGCCCTCGATACCTTTATTAAGAATCTCATCCCTGTTGTGCGATGTGCGGAAAAGTTTGGCGTGATCATGGCCATTGAGCCGGTATGGAGCCATATTGTGTACAATTCCAAGCAGGCCCTAAAGGTGCTGAAAGCCATTGATTCTCCCAATTTAAGGATCATTCTGGACCCGGTAAACCTGCTTTCCGCAGAGAACAGCGAAAACCGTGAACAGGTGATTGGAGAGGCCATTGAGGATTTGGGGCAGTACACCGATGTTCTTCATATGAAGGATTTTGTCATGGAAGGCGATAAGGTGGTTTCCGGCGCACCGGGAACCGGTGTGATGAAGTATGACAGGATTCTGGAGTTTGCGAGGAAGGAAAAGCCTTATATCCAGATGACCATTGAGGACAGCAAGCCGGACAATGCGGAGTGGTCCAGGAAGTTTCTTGAAGATTATAATTGATGATAAAGTTTCATGATGTTCCCGGAAAGGTCTTTAAAGCCTTCCGGGAATTTTCCTATTATCCGGCTGTGCTGTTTTTAAAATAAAATATCGAAAAATGTAAATTTCCGTGTTATAATGAAGCATGATTTTGCCCAAAAAAGAGCAGGATGAAGTTAACAGCAGTGGATAAAAATGTAAATTCCCATAAAACATAACATAACCGATAGAGGAGCTAAAATCGTATGAACCCAATAATACAAGTTAAAAACTTCACCAAGAGATACGGCGATTTTGTAGCCGTCAATGATATATCTTTTGATGTGGAAGAAGGCAGTGTATTCGCTTTCCTGGGCCCCAATGGTGCTGGAAAGAGCACAACAATCAATACACTGTGCACCATATTTGAAAAAACATCAGGGTCACTTCTGATCGATGGAAAAGACGTCACCGGACAAAAAGGCGAGGTCAGGTCAGCCATAGGCGTGGTGTTCCAGGATTCCACACTGGATGCCAAAATGACCATTGAAGAAAACTTAAAAATGCACTGCGTTTTTTACAATATCCCCAGCAAAGAAGTGGAAGAGCGCATACAGTTTGTTTTAAAGCTGGTGGATTTGGTGGACGAAAGAAAAAAACTGGTTGCGGCCTTGTCCGGCGGAATGAAACGGCGTGTAGAAATTGCCCGCGGGCTCATTCACTATCCTAAGGTTTTATTTCTCGATGAGCCGACAACAGGGCTTGATCCCCAGACCAGGGCCCATATATGGGAGTATATTATCAAGCTTCAAAAGGAAAGAAATATTACAATTTTCCTCACAACACACTATATGGAAGAAGCAGAAATATGCAATAAAGTTGCCATTATCGACGGCGGTGTGATTGTGGCTCATGATACTCCCTATGCATTGAAGAAAAAGTACACAAGGGACAAGGCATATATCAATACAAAAAATGAAGCAGAACTGGAACGCCTGCTGACAGAATACGATTTAAGCTATATCAAAAGAGACGGTTACTACCGGGTGGAGGCCGAAGACCTGGCCGGCTTATTGGAGGTTCTCAGTGTTCATAAAGAAGACGTTACCAATATAGAGATTAAAAAAGGTACATTTAACGATGTCTTTTTGGAGATAACAGGCAAAAAGATAAGAGAGGAGGCCTAAGATGAATACTGTGCTCGCGTTGTGGAAGAGAGGTTTAAAGGCCTTTGTGAGAAATAAAACAGGGCTGATTTTCTCGCTGATATTCCCCTTTTTCTTTGTTTACGTATTTGGCGCTATTTTTAAAAATGATTTTATTGAAAATCCCATCTCCTATATGCTCTCCGGAGTTATCATAACCACGGTGTTTGAAAGTGCGCTGAATTTGGCCTCATCAACGGTTGACGATATGGTCAGCGGGTTTATGAAAGAGGTGCTGGTTTCCCCGGCTAAGAGGGTTGCTGTTGCAATGGGTCAATTACTGTCTGCGGCTACAGTCTCCACCTTACAGGGGGTGCTGATACTGGTGATAGGGTTATTCATCGGAATTGAGTTCACTTCCTGGACCACCCCCTTATATGTCCTCGTATCAATGATTTTTATCGGCATGGCTTTTTCCGGTGTCGGGCTGTTTCTGGCAACCAAGGTTCGTAACGGCCAAACCTTCCAGATCGTCAAGACGGCTGTGACAATGCCTCTGACCTTTCTTTCCGGGGCCTATATTCCCTTATCCATGCTGCCCGGCACTCTTAAGTTTGTGGCCTATATGAATCCCATGACTTATGCTACCGCATTCTTTCGCATGATTGTTTTGGAAAAAACCGGCCTTTCCATTGCTGAACTCAGGAATGAAGAGCTGGTGGTTGATATTTACGGCTTTACGGTTACCCCGTTTATGACATTTGCAGTCATTTTAACGATTGGAGTGGTGTTTTTACTGTTGTCCACCAGTTCATTCGTTAAAACAGATTTCTCCCGCATGAACAGAAGTGCCACCGATGCCAATGAGCTTTGGGGTTAGGCAAAACAAAAAAGGCTGGAGGTGTGTTTTAAACACACATCCAGCTTTTTAATATAAAATCCTGCTGATTATAAACAGTCTTTCATCACTTCATAAGCGCCTTTTTCCTTGATTGCCTTCAAATAACCGGCAACAGCAGCCTCGAAGCCTGGAATCTGGCTTAAATCTTCATCCCAGAAATCCACATTGGTGCAAACGGCATGAGTGAGCGTCTCTGCATCGTCATTTCTATGGTCATAGAAGAACTGGAGAACCGGCTTGTCATCCTTAACGGAGTATTCATCTCCGGCAGGACGTGTCGCATTTAAGCTGTCCTCTGTCAGTACAGTTCCGTTATAGAATGCCAGGTAGAAAGCAAAGGAAGCTGTAATGCATTTTGGCAGGGTTCCTGTCTTCTCTACATAACCCTTAAGAGACGGCAATACGCGGGCTTTCCACTTTGCTGTGGAGTTTAAGGAAATGGATAACAGGGCGTGGTCGATGAATGGGTTTTTGAAACGCTCTGTTACAGAAGCTGCAAAGCTCATCAGCTCTTCCTTTGGAAGGGTTAAGGTCGGGAAAATCTCTTCGTAAATGGTCTTGTTCATGAAGCCGCAGATTACCTCATCATCCATACAGTCACGCACAATATCCTGTCCGGAAAGGTAAGCGCCTAATACAAAGGAGGTATGAGCGCCGTTTAAGATGCGTACCTTTCTCTGCTTATATGGCTTGTGGTCGTCACAGATCAGAACAGGAAGTCCTGCTTCTTCAAATGGAAGCTCCTTCTTTAAGCTTTCCGGAGCTTCAATCACCCAAAGGCCGAATACTTCACCGGTGTTGATCAAGTTGTCCTGATAGCCTAATTCCTCGCAGATAGAGGCTGCTTCATTTCTTGGATATCCTGTTACAATACGGTCTACCAAAGTGGAGCAGAAGAGGTTTTCATTCTTCACCCAGTTGATGAAGTCTTCGCCTAAATTCCACTGCTCGGCATACTTTAATACGCATTTTTCCAGCTCTTTTCCGTTGTTGTCGATCAGCTCGCAGGAGAGGATGACAAAGCCTTTTCCAGCTTCTTTTCCAAAGATTTCAAATCTTTTGTATAAGAACTGGGTCAGCTTTCCGGGATAGCTGTCAGCCGGAGTGTCGGTAAACTGGCAGGAAGGATCATAGGCAATTCCTGCCTCAGTGGTGTTGCAGGCGATGTAGCGAAGGTCCGGGTTCTTTGCACAATCGAGAACTGCATCGTAATCTTTATATGGATTTAAGCATCTGCTGACGCAGGAGATCACACGCTTTGCATTTACTTTCTGGCCGTTTTCAAAGCCGCGGAGGAAGAGGGTATAAAGTCCTTCCTGCTCATTGATCATGTCTGCAAGGCCGGGAGCGATAGGCTGGCATAAAACAACCTTGGAGTTGAATCCGGTTTTTTCGTTGAGAACATCAATAAAATAATCCACAAAAGCTCTTAAAAAGTTTCCTTCGCCAAACTGCAGCACACGCTCCGGAGCCTCCTTTAAAAGGTATCCGTCGTAGCCCAGTTTTTCCAGTGTCTCATAACATAACTTTTCCATTTGAAAATCTCCTTTTCTTAATCTTATAAGGTCACACCCTGCTTAAAGATGGCCATATCGTGGAAACCTGCTTCCTCAGACTTCACTTTCTTGCCGGAAGCTACTTCAATAACAAAATCAAAGAACTGATTTTTAAGGGTATCCATATCCGTGTCTTCTACCAGAACGCCGCAGTTAAAATCGATCCAGTTCCCCTTTTTGGAGCTCAGTGCGGAGTTGGTGGAAATCTTCATGGTCGGAACGGGACATGCAAAAGGAGTTCCCCGTCCGGTGGTAAACAAAACGATGTGAGCGCCGGAAGCAGCCAGGGCAGTGGAAGCCACCAGGTCATTTCCAGGAGCATTTAAGAGATTTAAGCCTTTGGTGCGCACCGGCTCTCCGTATTTTAATACATCCACAATAGGAGCGCTTCCGGATTTTTGTACACAGCCTAAGGACTTGTCCTCTAATGTGGAAATGCCGCCCTTTTTATTTCCCGGAGAAGGATTCTCGTAAATCGTCTGATTGTGTGCGGTGAAGTAGTTTTTGAAATCATTGATCAAATCAACGGTCTTGTCGAAAACTTCTTCATCCTGGCAGCGGTTCATGAGAAGGGTTTCAGCGCCGAACATCTCAGGAACTTCGGTCAGAATCGTAGTTCCGCCCTTGGAAACCAGCATATCGGAGAACGCGCCGACAGTGGGATTGGCTGTAATTCCGGATAATCCGTCGGAACCGCCGCACTTCATGCCGATGATCAGCTCGCTGCTGCTGATGGGCTCTCTCTTAAATGTACCTGCATACTCCACTAACTGTTCGATCATTTCCATGGCCTCAGCCATTTCATCTTCGGATTCCTGAGCTACCAGAAACTTCACTCTGCGCTCGTCGTAATCGCCGATATAAGGCTTTAACTCTGCCACGCTGCTGTTTTCACAGCCAAGGCCTAAAACCAGGACGCCGCCTGCGTTGGGGTGGTTGATTAAGTCTGCCAGAATGGTTCTTGTGTATTCCTGGTCATCGCCCATCTGGGAACAGCCGTATGGGTGAGGGAATGCGGCGATTTCATCAATGGTGCCGGTTACGTATTTCTTTGACATCGTCTCCAGGGAAGTGGCAATTTTATTGACACAGCCTACGGTAGGGATGATCCAGATTTCGTTGCGCACGCCCACTTTGCCGTTTGGCCTGCGGTAGCCGTTAAAGAACCGTTCTTCTGTAGGCTCAAGAGTGGTGTCCTGTTTGTTGTAAGAATAGGTGAGAAGATCGCCTAAACCTGTTTTTAAATTGTGGGTGTGAATCCAGCCGCCTGCCTTGATATCTTCCTTTGCCAGACCGATGGCATTGCCGTATTTGATCACGGCTGCTCCTGCTGATATATCAGAGAGAGCAAACTTATGTCCCTGTGGAATGTCTTCCAACAGGGATACAGAGGTGTTGCCGATGGTCAGTGCTGTGCCGGAAACAAGAGGTTTTAATGCAACAGCAACGTTGTCGGCCGAATGAATTTTAATAAAATCCTGCATAAGCATTTCCTTTCTATGGGTGTTTTTTAAAAGCCGTTATTGATAATGTAAGCACTTACATAAAGCATACACTATTTTGTGAAATTCGTCAATAGGGAAACACGGTAATTGACGAAGTCAATAGGATTGTTATAAAATTATCTAAATAAGTGTTGACAATACAATTCTTTATGAAATAAACTATAGATAAAACTTAAAATCCTCAAAATTATTTTGTTTCAGATTACGGTGGCCGGGACAGTAGATTTATCGATATCCGGTCATCACGGCAGAAGGGGGCAATCATGAATAGATCGGTACGAGAGGACAAGGTATCAAATGCCTACGAATATATAAAAAATAAAATCGTGCTTGGCGAATATCTTCCTTTGCAGGACATCTCCGACATGGAGCTGCAAAAGGAGCTGAGCATGAGCAGGACTCCCATCCGGGAAGCGATCCAGATACTGCAGAAAGATTCTTTTGTTAAAATCTATCCGCGGAAAGGTACTCTGGTTGGTGAAATAGATTACAATTTGGTCAATGCGATTTATGAGGTCCGTTTGCTGAATGAACCCTACATAGCGGTACAGTGCTACCGCATGCTGGGACGGAGCTGGCTGAAAAAAATGTATGATGCGTTTGAGAGCCCTCCTGAATTTAAAAACAGGGAGGAATACGTCAGCTATTACACCAAACTTGACGATAACCTGCATAACACGATCATTGCCCAGTCACAGAACAGTTTTTTAAAGGAACTGCTGAATGTGGTGGCGGATCACAGCAACAGAATCAGGGTGCATTGTGCTAAGGTTAACCGGAATTATACCCTTTCCATTGAAGAGCATCTTAAAATTCTCGATGCCATGATGCGCAAGGATGATGCAGAAGTGAGGGAAAATTACGAGAAGCATATTAAAAATTCCTGGGATGATGCGCTGGAATTTATATTTCCCAAAAAGCGTTTGATGTAAACGCAGATCAAAAAACCATATTTTATGGAATGGAACTGCGCCTTGAAACGGCTTTAAGGCCATCAAGACGCAGCTTTATACATTATTTTCCGGCAAAGCCATGTTGCGGCAGTCTCTTCCCGGTGTTTGTGACCATACGGTTAAATGGTGCCATCCCAGGAATCTACTTTTTCTCTTTTCATTTCTTCTTCATCAAACCAGCGGGTTGTTACGCATTTTGATTCCGTGTAAAAGCGCAGACCGTCTTTGCCCAGGCAGTGAAGGTCGCCAAAGAAAGAATTTTTATGGCCGGAAAACGGGAACATGCCTACGGGCACCGGAATTCCGACGTTAACGCCGACCATGCCGCCATGGGTTCTCTTCTGGAACTCACGGGCGTAATAGCCGTTTTGTGTGAAGATGACGGAGCCGTTGGCAAAGGGACTGCCGTTCATAAGGGCCAGTCCTTCTTCAAAATCCTTAACCCGTTTGATGCACAGTACGGGCCCAAAGATTTCCTGGATTCCCACGGTCATTTCCGAAGTCACATGATCAAAGATGGTGGGGCCCATAAAGAATCCGTTTTCAAATCCGGGAACAGTACAGTTTCTGCCGTCTAAAATCAATTCAGCGCCTTCTGCAATTCCGGTTTCAATCCAGTTGGAAACAAACTGCTTATGGGAAGCGGTGACTACGGGACCGATATCCGTATCCCTGCCGACGGATTCCCCTACTTTCAGGGCTTTGGCCTTTTTCACAAGGCTTGCCACAAGCTGATCTGCAATGGATTCCTGGACAACCACAACGGGAAGAGCCATGCAGCGCTCTCCGGCACAGCCGAAAGCAGCGTTGATGATTCCGGCTGCGGTGCGCTCGATGGGAGCATCCTCTAAGACAAGGGCATGATTTTTCGCCTCACACAGGGCCTGGACCCGCTTGCCGTTTGCAGCGGCTTCTTTATAAATGTGCAGGCCTACAGAAGTGGAGCCTACAAAGCTGATTCCCTTGATATCACGGTGCTTCATGAAGAGCTCCGCTTCATTCCGTGAGCAGGTGACAATGTTTAAGACGCCGTCCGGAAGACCGGCTTCCTGGTAGAGCTCTGCAATCCGCATACAGGTCATGGGAGTAGGGCTGGCAGCCTTGATCACGATGGTGTTGCCTGTGGCGATGCACATGGGAGCCATCCAGCCCATAGGGATCATGGCAGGGAAATTGAAGGGAACGATGCCTGCAAACACGCCTAAGGATTCCCGGTACAAGGCGGTATCCACGCCGCTTGAAGCATCCATCAGGTTTTCTCCCATCAGCAGGTTTGGAGCGTTGATCGCCTGTTCTGTTCCTTCCTTTGCTTTTAAAACATCTCCCTGGGCATCTCCCCAGGACTTTCCGTTTTCCGTAGCGCACAAAGCTGTGAGCTCGTCTAAATGTTCCATAATCAAATCCCTCACGCGGTAAAGAATCTGCACCCTTTTTAGGGCCGGGGTTGCGGACCATGCCGGATAAGCCTTTTTTGCGGATTCGATGGCGTGTTTTACTTCGTCCTCGGTGCAGCAGGGTGCCTTTGCGATGATTTCTCCCGTGCTTGGATTATAGACATCCATGTATTTTTCTGTTTTCGAAGAAATCCAATTACCGCCGGAAAAGAATTGCAATGTTTTCATTTAAGAAACCTCCCTCTCGTCTTTTATTTATATTGTAAGGTCTGCATTTTCATTTTTGCTGTCTGACAGACTGCTTTCATGGGTTCCTGAAACAGCTTGATTCTGTCGTATGCATTTGGATTCTCCTCCATGGCCTTTCGCAGGGTCTTACCAAATGCCATCCGAAGGGATGTGCCGATGTTGATCTTCATGGCGCCGCTCTGGGACAGTTTTGTCAAATCGCTGTCAGCCACTCCGGTTGAGCCGTGGATGACCAGGGGGACGGAAACCTTGTCCCTGATTTCCTTTAACCGGTCAAATTGAAGGTTTGCCGCCTGCTGTTCCATCCGGTGTACGGTTCCGATGGAAACGGCCAGACAGTCCACTTTGGTTGACTCCGCAAAGAACAGGGCATCTTCCGGTTCTGTAAAAACGGTTTTTGCCTGGATAGACGGATCAGAGTATCCTACAGAGCCGATTTCCCCTTCCACCGAGATTCCCAGAGGATGGGCATAATCCACTACCTGTTTCGTTATTGCAATGTTTTCTTCCATGGGAAGCTGTGAGCCGTCAAACATGACGGAGGTAAATCCTGCCTCAATGGCTTCCCTGATGGTGTCAAAGCTGGTGGAATGGTCTAAATGGACGCAGACCGGTACAGAGGCCTGCTCTGCTAAATGGGTCATGATTTTTCCTAAAACAGGCAGGGGCATATGGACTACAGCATCCCTGTTGGCCATTAAAATCACAGGCTCTTTCAGTTCCTCGGCAGCAGCCACCACGGCAGCGGCATCTTCATAGCCGAAGATGTTAAAGGCTGCAATGGCGTAATCCGGATGCTGGCTGAATATGGTATTTAAATTTGTTAACACAGACCAATCCCCCTGTTATTTATCTTTTTCAATTTTGCTGATCACTTCGCCGTAAGCTTCCCTGGATTCCCTGATAAAGCTTTCAAGGGATTTAAAATCAGGCATGGAAGAAGAACAGCTTGGGCTGGCAATTACCATGGAAGCGCTTGCCGTCGCCATTTCCAGTGACTGTTCGATGGTGAAGTTTTTAAGGAGACCGGCTAAAAATGCGCTGGAATAAGCGTCGCCGCCTCCGGTTGCCTTCAGTGCCTTGACAGGAAACGGTTTTACCTGGTAAGCGCTGTTGTCGGAGCAGTAGACCCTGGAGCCTTCCTTTCCGTGTTTGATGATGACAATTTTAGCCCTCTGCTTAAACCAGTGGCTGGCCGTCTGCCAGTCATCGGAATCAGAAGAAGCGACCATGGAATCCATCCGGTCAAATTCTTCCCTGGAGCCCATGATAATATCTGCGTACTTTGCAGCCAATGTATAGTAGATGGAGATTTCGTCATCACTTTTCCAGGTCTGGGGACGGTAGTCGATGTCAAAAACAGTGACGCACTGATTCTTTGCAGCCAGTTCCAGCACCTTAAAAACGGCTTCCCTGGAAGGGGAGGCAGCCAGGGCTGTTCCGGAAATGACGACGCATTTGGCCTTTTTGATATACTCTTCATCAATCTCATCAGGAGAAAGCTGCAAATCGGCAACCGGGCCGCTGCGGTACATCATCAAGTTGGTGCTGCCGTCGGCTCTCGTTTCCGTAAAGGCCAGTCCTAAAGTCTCATCGCCCTTGCACCGGGAGATATGGGAGGTATCAACTCCCTGTTCCTCTAAATAGCCCACAACATAGTCTCCCAGGCTGTCGTTTGAAACCTTTCCGATGAACCCGGTTTTTATGCCCAGATGGCTTAAGCCCGCAGCCGTATTGGCGGGAGAACCGCCTACATATTTATTGAAGGTGGTACAGGCAGTAAATGGCTCGTTAAAATTGACAGGATTAAAATCAATGGCAATCCTCCCCACAGGTACGACGTCAATGGGGCGTGAGGAATCAAATGTGATCATGGACAAATCCATCCTTTCTGAAATCAAAATGATTAAGTTGTGATAATAATTTGATAAAATTATATAGCTTTTATGTTTTTAAGTCAATACTAAAATAAAAAATAGTTATATATCACCATTTTATCCCGGAAATACCAGGGATTGCTTGGAATCCGTATTGACAAGAAAAAAAATACCGTTATAATAAATGATAAACAATTGATAAAGTTTTGAGAGGAGATTGGATGAAACGTTTAAGTTATGATGTTCTGGAAGAGCAGGGCTACAGTGGTTATCTGTTAAAGGAAGGGCCGGAGCGGGTTCTTCAATTTGGAGAAGGCAATTTTCTGCGGGCCTTCGCGGATTATTTTATTGACATCGCAAACGAAAAGGCAGGTTTTCAGGGAAAGGTCTGCATCGTACAGCCCATAAAAAACGGTCTTTCCGATGCGGTCAATGAACAGGAAGGCCTCTGCACCGTTTATCTGCGGGGCTATGAAAACGGGGAAAAGGTGAGCCGCAAGAGAATCATCAGCAGCATAAAACGGGCCATAAACCCCTATGAGGATTACTGGGAATTTTTAAAATGCGCGGCAAATCCCAACTTAAGGTATATCATCAGCAACACCACGGAGGCAGGAATCGCCTTTGACAATGCATGCAGGTATGAAGATACTCCGCCGGATAATTTTCCTGCAAAGCTGACCCGGTTTCTCCATGAGCGTTATCTGACATTCCGGGAGGAAAAAGGAAAGGGCTTTGTTATCTTATCCTGCGAGCTCATTGACCACAACGGAGATGAGCTGAAACGGTGCGTGAAAGAGTATATAAAGCTGTGGGGCCTGGAAGAAAGCTTCCTTTCCTGGCTGGAAAAAGAAAATACTTTCTGCTCCACCATGGTTGACCGGATTGTAACAGGATATCCGGCGTCAGAGATCAGCTATCTGGAAAAAGAAAACGGATATGAGGACCGCCTCATCGACACCGGAGAGATTTTTGCGATCTGGGTCATCGAAGGGCCGGAGTGGCTGAGAGAGGAGCTGCCCTTTGAAAAAGCAGGGCTTCCGGTGATCGTCTGCGGGGACTGCTCCCCTTATAAAAACCGGAAGGTCCGCATCTTAAACGGCGTTCAGACCGGCATGGTTCTGGCTTCTTATCTTTCCGGTTATAATATTGCCCGTTATTGCCTCGATGATCCGGTGATTAAGGGTTATATGGAACGAATGGTATATGAAGAGATCATACCGGCCCTGGACCTGCCTGAGGAAGAAAAGCTTTCCTTTGCAAAAGAGACCTTTGAACGTCTGGCCAATCCCTTCATTGACCATAAGCTGCTGGCAATTTCCCTGAACACCACCTCAAAGTGGAAGGCGAGAGACTTACCCAGTGTGAAAAGCTATTATGAGAAATTCGGAAAGCTTCCCTCCAATCTGGTATTCAGCTTTGCGGCCTATCTGGCTTTCTATCACTGCAGCCTCCTGGAAGACGGGCATATGGTCGGTTTGAGAGGAGAAGAAGAGTACGTTGTAAACGATGACCGGGAGGTTTTGGAATTCTTTATAGAGCACAGGGACGACACCGTTTCCCAGCTCGTTCAGGCCGTATGCAGCAATGAAAAGATGTGGGGCGAGGATTTGACGAAGCTAGGCGATTTCGCCCTGATGGCAGAAGTGTATCTGAACAGGATTTACGAAGTGGGAATGCATGCAGCCATGGAAATGTTATAAATTTCTGGACGGTGCCAAAAGCAGGACCTTTTGGGAGAAGTTGAAAGATATCTTCTCATAAGCTATAATAGAGTGGAGTAATGATGAACGTTTACGATTGGGGGCACATGCATGAAAGACAGCCGTATTAATGAGATGAAAGAGTACATTGAAAAATGCGGGACCGTGTCCATGGAGGACTTGAGTAAGGAGTTTAAAGTATCCCTGGTAACGGTGCGCAGGGATGTCAGTGAGCTGCAGCAGGCAGGCTTGATTGAAAAGGTATACGGCGGCGTCCGGAAAAAATCAGGGGGGAACTTAATTGCCTTTGAAGAGCGGGAGATCAGGAACATTGACGGCAAAATGGCCATCGGGCGCAGGGCAGCAGAGCTTGTGGCTGACCAGGATATCATTTTCATTGATTCCGGAACGACGACGGCATGTGTTGTGGATTTCCTGGAAGGCAGGCAGGTGACGGTCATCACTTCCAGCCTGGAGGTAATTGAAAAGGCGGTAAAGTATGATAACATCGAACTGATCTGTGTCACCGGAATCTATAATAAGACCACCAATTCCTTTGCAGGAATCGATACGGCAGAAGCCCTTGGCAAGTATAACATCACAAAGGCTTTTATGGCGGCGTCGGGAGTCACCATTGAATCGGGCATCACCCATGCGTCACCCTGGGAGTATGACATTAAGACGACGGCGGTGAAAAAAACCGGACACGTTATTTTGATGGCAGATGAAAGCAAGTTCGATGTGGTCACTCTTGTGACCTACTGTACGCTGCAGCAGGTGCATACTGTGATCACCGATGTCCGCCCTCCGGAAGAGTATGTGGAATATTTTGAAGAGCAGGGGATTGATCTGCAGGTTGCAGGTCGGCAGTAATGTTGAGCTTTTTAAAATGAGCATTAGGAATAGGCCCGCCATCTGGCGGGTTTATTTTTTTCGGCATTTTTAAATATAATGGGAAATTTCTATTACCATTGAAAACATACATGTTTCATTGAGAAAAAGGACTCCGTTTTTTATTTTTAAATAGAAGATATTTCGTTCAATATGCATAAGAGGGTCTTTGAATGTACTGAAAATAAAACATTCGATTAGTGCGTTATATACAAAAATAAAATGATGTATTGACATATGAGGTGCATTCTGCTAAATTGTGATTATAAGAATGTGGCAACGTTCCCACATAAAAAATGTAGAAAACAGCTGTGTTTAACTACATTTTTTATTCCCTGACTATGGGAACGTACCCACAAATTGAGAAGGGAGGAAAAAGCTTGGAAAATGGAGTAAAACCCAGACTGGTTGGAATTGTTGGAACCGGATTAATGGGAGCCAGTCTTGCCACATTATTTGTTGGCAATGGGATTGAAGTTGTGATGCTCGGTGTTTCAGATGAATTAATAGGGAAGGGGGTAGAGACAAGCAAAGAGTATTTCAGTAATTTATTGAAAGCCGGCCTGGTTACAGCAAAGCAGATTGAAGTATGCATGTCTAAGCTAAGAACCACAAAGAGCTACGAAGATTTAAAAGACTGTGATTTTATCATTGAAGCAGTTGTAGAAAGGCTTCCGGTAAAGTATGAGGTGTACAAAGAAATAGAAAAGAATTGTTCTGAAGACTGCATCATAACATCAGTGACATCAGCTCTTTCTGTAGAAGATCTTCAGAAAGGCGTTGTACACCCTGAAAGATTTTTGGTTTCTCATCCCTGGAATCCTCCTCACTTGGTTCCCTGCATTGAAGTGGTAAAGGGAGAAAAAACAAGCGAGGAAACTTTAAATACAACAATCGGCTTTTTTAAAGCCGTAAAAAGAGAGGTTGTTGTTGTCAGAAAAAGTGTACCGGGCTTTATTGGAAACAGACTGATGCATGCTATGTTCCGCGAAGCCACATGGCTTGTGGAGAATGGGGTTGCAACACCGGAGGACATTGACCGTACATTGATGTACAGCTTTGGTCCCAGGTATTCCAAGATCGGAATTTTTGAACACAATGATTTTGTGGGGCTTGATTTAGTTAAAAATATATCTGAGTATTTATATCCTGATTTATGCAGTGGACAGGTACCTGCCAATAAGTTGGTGGAACTCAACAGCAGTAACCAAATTGGTTACAAATCGGAGTCAAAAAAGGGGTATCTTGACTGGAATCATAAAGATATGGCGGATTTCAGAAAAAGGCAGGAACAGCCATACTTACAGTTTTTTAACTGGGATTTACCAGAGGTTGCAGATTAACTAAATATTATAGCAGAAAGATGAGGTACAGGAAATGAATTTACCACTCAAAGTTGATCTAAATGGAAAGGTGGCAGTGGTCACCGGTGCAGGCGGCATTCTTTGCGGCAGCATGGCACTGGCACTGGCTTTATCAGGTGCAAAAGTTGCACTTTTAGACATTAATAAGGCAGCGGTTGAAAAGCTTGCAGAAGAAATAAAAGAAGCTGGAGGAGATGCAATTCCGGTTGTCTGCAATGTTCTTGAACAGCAATCCATTAAGGATGCAAGGCAGCAGGTTTTAGATGCATATGGCCCATGTGATATCCTGATTAACGGTGCAGGAGGAAATAATCCAAGAGCCACGACTGACAGTGAAATCTTTCATAAGGATCAACTGGGTAAAGAAAAGACATTTTTTGATATCGGCAAAGAAGACCTGGATTTCGTATTTGGTTTGAATTTTACCGGAACGTTTTTACCAACTCAGGAATTTGCAAAAGACATGATTCTGAAAGAACACAGCAATATTATTAACATTGCTTCTGTAAATACATATCTGCCTCTGACAAAGATTCCGGCATATGCGGCGGCAAAGGAGGCTGTTGGTAATTTTACAAAATGGCTGGCAACTTATTTTTCAGATTCAGGAATCCGGGTAAACGCAATTGCACCAGGATTTTTGGCTACTCATCAGACAAGGCCATTATTTTATGAAGCAGACGGTACAACGCCCACTAAGCGTATGAACAAAATCTTGAACGGTACACCAATGAAGCGTTTAGGAGAGTCTCATGAACTGTTAGGCGCAATACTGTTCCTGCTGAGTGATGAAGCAGCTTCTTTTGTGACAGGAGCGATTATTCCCATCGATGGTGGATATACAGCCTATAGTGGCGTCTAAAGGTAAAGAAGTAAACTGTCAGAAGCTATGTTTTAATGTTTGTTATTTTAAGAAGACAAATAAAGAATTAATTCTATATTTGTAAAAAAGATTGGGGAAGGGCCCACAAACAGGAGGTAAAAAATGAAGAAAAGAAACTTATTGAAAACTGTTGTAGCAGTCGGCTTATCCATGTCCATGTTAGCAGGATGCGCAGGCGGTGGTGCAAGCAGCACAAACGGGAACACAACTGCAGCAGGCGGCACGGAAAAAAGTGAGGAACAGGGGGAAGGTTCCGGAGATGTTGTTAAGATCGCTGCACTCTTTCCATTATCCGGCGTTGGTGCAGATAATGGAAAACAGAATGTGAATGGCTGCCAGTTGGCAGTGGAACACATTAATGCAGCAGGCGGTATTGCCTCTTTGGGCGGTGCCAAGTTAGAACTGGTTACCGGAGATTTAATGAGTGACACCAATCAGTGTAAAACAGTGGCAGAGCGTTTGATGCAGGATACTTCCATCGTAGCTGCAACAGGAGCAAGCGCCAGTTCCTATGTACTTCCTATGCTGCCGGTATTTGAAAAGGTAAAAACTCCCTTTGTTACAGCACAGGTTGCTCCGGCCATTACCAACCAGGGTTATCAGTATGTGTTTGAAACCACAGCTATGGCTCCGGAAAACGGCAAGGTTCAGGTGAACTTCATTAAGTTCTTAAATGAGACACATAATATGGGACTTGAAAAAATCGGCATTATCTATGAAAACACAGAGTATGGTCAGTCCAATGCAAAAAGCGCCGTGGAATTAGCCGGAAATGCCGGATTGGAAATCGTATTTAATGAATCCTTCCCAGCTGGAATTGCTGATGCAAGTGCATTGATCGCAAACTTAAAGCAGAGTGGGGCACAGGTTGTTATCCCTTCCTGCTATACACAGGATGCAAAAACTATTTTTAACACAATGAAGAGCATGAATTACAGCCCGGTTATCGTTGGCGGCGGTTCAGGATTCTTATATCCGGCTTTTGCTAATGAGCTGCAGGATGCAGTAAATGGAATTACTTCTTCCGCTTCAGGATCATGGGATACAAAAAATGTCCAGGACAATGAAGACTTCAAAAAGATTCCAGAACTGTATATGGAAAAATATAATGAGTTCATGACAGAGCAGGCATTGGCATCTTATAACATTATCTGGCTCATTTCACAGGCTTTGGAAAAGAGCGGAAGTACTGACAAAGATGTGTTAAGAGACACCATCCGAGGCATGAATATAGATACTATGGTTGTTGGCGGACCTCTGGCCTTTGATGAAACTGGCTACAATACCAATGCTTATGCTATTATCAATCAGTGGCAGAAACAGGAAGACGGTACCTATTTACCACGTACAATTTTCCCTGAAAGCGCAGCAACAGCAGATTACCAGAAACCCGAATAATAAATGATCGTTTAGTCTTCGAGAACTAATTCACGCAAAGTGTACCGGTTTCCTCCTATGCATGCAATATATGAGGAAACCGGTTCTCAAGACTTTCAAATGGAATGTGAGAAAGGAGTTACATATGATTTGGTTATTTATACAATCAATGATTAATGGATTACTCTCCGGGGGAGTCTATGCGCTGGTTGCTGTTGGAATTACCATTGTATTCGGTGTAATGAAGATGGTTAACTTTGCCATGGGTGAATTTCTGATGCTGGGTATGTATGCAACGTGGATCAGCTATGGATTATTTAACCTTAATACTTATGCCAATGCGCCCTTTGTAATTCTGGCAATGGCGGCAGTTGGATATTTAAGCTATATGTTAGTAATCAGACCTGTCCTCAGGAAAGGAGGAACAGCTTTCATTTTAGTAACGGTGGGACTGTCCTACTTTTTGCAGAATCTGATTGAATTAATTATTGGTCCTAACTTCCAGACAGTTCCTTCTGATATTAAAAGTGCTGCAATTGCCGTAGGTGGATTTACCATTGCCATCCCCAGGCTGATTGCACTGTCAATTGCTTTTGTACTGGTTATTCTTGTAAATATACTTCTGAATAAAACTGTTTTAGGAAAAGCCATGCGTGCAACGTCAGAAAAGCCTGAGGTTGCTCAAATGCTGGGTATTAACATTAACAATACATATGCCTTTGCTTTTGTACTGGGAATTGTTCTGGCAGGAATGGCAGGACTTCTGATCACACCTCTCTATTATGTATATCCGCAGGCAGGAAAGATTTACAGTACAACGGCGTTAATGGCGGTGGTGCTTGGAGGAATGGGAAATATCAAAGGAGCGTTCATTGGTGGAATTGCAATTGGATTAATAGAAGCAGTTGTAGGAACACTTATTGCGCCTGACTTGGGCCCGGCCGGAATCTTTATACTATTTTTGGCAGTTCTGTATTTTAAACCCCAGGGATTATTTGGAAAGGGGGAACGAGTGGCATGAGTTCACTGTTTTCTAATGGAAAGTTTTCAACAAAAAATATTGTTCAGTTAGTGGTATTGATTGCCGTTCTGATACTGCCATTTCTGATCAAGAGTAATTATCTGACAACAGTTATTATCACTTGTTTCACCTTTGGATCTCTTGGCGTTGCCTGGAATCTCATTGGCGGCTATGGCGCACAGATTTCCTGGTGCCATGCAGCCTTTGTGGCAACAGGAGCCTATACCAGTTTTATTTTAAATAAAAATTTTGGTATCAGTCCGTTTGTATGTATTCCACTGGCAATGTTATTGGCACTGGGGATATCTACAATTATTGGATATGGAACCTTGAGGCTGAGAGGACCGTTTTTCTCCATCTCAACCATTGCGTTTGCAGAAATACTTCGAGTGTTGCTTTTGTATTTTAAAGGCATTACCGGAGGAGCATCAGGTCTGTTTGTCACATACCGGGAAGATAGTTTTTGGAATCTGACCTTCAGCAATGATAAACCGTTCTATTATATTATGCTGTTCGTTCTGGTTACTGTTATATTGATTACGGCTGCTTTTGAAAAATCAAAAACCGGATACTATTTAGGTGCAATTAAGGGTGATGAGGATGCTGCGATCTCCCTGGGAATCCCAGCCTTCAAAATTAAACTCAGAGCCTTCCAGTTAAGTGCGGTAATTGCAGCAGCTGTCGGTACGATTTATGCCTTTTTCTTAACTTATATAGATCCTGCAAGTATATGTGGAATGGATTTGTCTGTTAAGATTGGCGTGGTAGCTATTGTAGGCGGTATAGGGACTTTATGGGGACCGGTAGTCGGTGCATTTGTTATTATCCCCCTGATTGAATTTGCAAGTCATTTGATGGGGCAGCAGGGAGGAACCAATCTTCTCTATGGTCTGGCACTTATGACGGTGGTTATATTCCGTTCAGATGGATTGCTTTCCATTTATACCGAGTTCAGAGAAAAACAAAACAAGAAGGTAGCGCTTAAAAATTCTAAGTAGGAGTCAGGGGAGGAATTCTTATGGAACCATTGTTGCAAGTAGAAAATATTTCAATCTCTTTTGGCGGGATTAAAGCGGTTCAAAATGTTTCGTTTGATATCGGAAAAGGAGAGGTGCTGGGATTAATCGGACCCAATGGGTCAGGTAAATCTACCACTGTAAACCTGATTTCGGGAGCATATAAGACCCAGACAGGTGGGATTACATTTGATGGGAAAGCTCTGACGGAAAAAGAGGGAATTGTTGAAAGGGCTCATCTGGGAATTGGAAGAACGTTTCAGTCCCCCCGTCCTTTCGGAAATTTAACCGTATATGATAACATTTTTACAATCTTTCTGCAAAAGTATTCTCACCAGGAGGCACATACAAAAACAGAGGAAGTTTTATCTGACACCGGCCTGGGTAATTTGCGGAACATGAACAGCATGAAACTTCCCATCGAAAAGAGAAAATGGCTGGATCTTGCCAGAGTACTGGCAATAGAGCCTAAGCTGGTTATGCTTGATGAGGTTATGGCAGGTCTGAATCCTTCTGAAATGGAAGATAGTTTGGCCCTTGTCAGGAAAATTAATTCCAAAGGGATTTCAGTTTTGTTTATTGAACACGTCATGAAGGCGGTGGTATCAATCTGCACCAGGGTTGTGGTACTGAATGAAGGTAAGTTTCTCTGTGAAGGAATACCGAAAGAAGTGCTTCAGCGTAAAGAGGTTATTGAAGCATATCTGGGAGGAGGACACGCCAATGATTAAAATTGATAAGATATGTGCAGGATATGGCGATCTGAAAGTACTGTTCGATCTGTCAATGCACATTGATAAAGGAGAGGTCGTATCACTGGTAGGGTCAAATGGTGCAGGAAAAACCACCTTGCTCAGAATTATTTCCGGGTTGGAGCCGGTTACCTCCGGTTCACTTACTTATATGGATATCGACCTTCTAAAAGAGAAACCGGAGAAACGGGCAGACTTGGGCATTGCACATATTCCCCAGGGAAGAGGGATACTTGGAACTCTTACCATTGAAGAAAACCTCATACTGGGAGCCTATTCAAAAAAAGTGAGAGCTAATCTGGATAAAAATATGAAGCATGCCTATGAACTGTTTCCGATCCTGGAAGAAAGGAAATATCAGCTGGCAGGTTCCCTAAGCGGAGGGCAGCAGCAGATGCTGGCAATCGGAAGAGCGCTGATGATGGAGCCTAAACTGCTTATGCTGGATGAGCCTTCTCTGGGACTTGCCCCTATCGTAGTAGAGGATATGTTCCGGATCATAGCAGATGTGGCGAAAAGCGGAATGAGCATACTGATTGTAGAACAGAATCTTGTGCAGGCTCTTTCCGTAGCAGACCGGGGATACGTTCTTGAAACAGGAAACATTGTACTGGAAGGAAGTGCAAAAGAGTTACTGGAGAATGAGGATATAAGAGCAGCGTATCTGGGAGTTTAAAACAGGGGGAATTGCAGCAAATCCTCAGTTTATGATTTTGACAGGTAAGACTTACCTATAGTATACTGAATACATCTAAAATATAACATATGAGGTGAAAAGCTATGCCAAATATATCAATAAAGGATGTTGCAGTATACGCCAAGGTTTCAAAATCCACAGTATCCAGGGTGGTTTCCCAAAAAGGCTATGTCAGTGATTCTTCGAGAATTGCTGTCATGCAGGCAATTGAGGAGCTTGGCTATTCACCTAATACTTTGGCGAGAAGCCTTGTGAGCAATCAAAGTAAAACAATCGGGATATGTGTCCCTTTCTTAAATACACCCTTTTTTGCCAGTATGATGGAAGGAATTGAGTCAGAAGCGGACAGAAACGATTATGACGTGTTCATCTATCATACAAAAGATAGTATTGAACAGGAAAAAAGGGCAATAGAAAAGTTAATTGCAAGAAGAGTTGACGGAATTATTATTATACCGGTAGATACAAAAGGCAGGCAGATAAAAAAGGCCATAGGTTCCACCCCCTGTGTTTATCTGATACGCCAGCCCTCTGAATTACAGTCCATTAATATGGTTTCTGTTGATGATTATATGGGGAGCCGTAACGCATTAGAGGTCCTGATTCACAAAGGTCATCGGAAAATTGGAATGATCAGGGGAGTCGATGTCTATTCTACCATGCGTGACCGGTGGAGAGCATGTGAAGACGTATGCAATCAGTATGGAATTGACCTGGATTTGCGATATGTTAAAACAAGCGAATTGAATTTTAAAAGTGCCCATCTGGCAGCAAAAGAGCTTTTAGCTGATTATAAAGAATTCAGCGCAATCTATTCGCTGCATTACTGGGGATGTGCAGGCCTTATAAAAGAGGCGAGAGACAGAGGAATCCAAATCCCAAGGGATATTTCTCTATCTTCTTTTGAGGCATTTGATGACTGGAATACGATTATGCCCATGAGCATAACATCAAACCGCTATCCATCAGTTGAAATGGGACAATCGGCAGTCAAACTGTTACATCAAATAATCCAAAGTGATTCTAACATATCTACAAGCAGTGTTTTATTGCATCCAAGTTTTCAAGAAGGAAAGTCAGTCGTAGAATTCAAGGATTAACAGTGAAAGACCCCTAAATCCTCTGATTAATAAGCTTACTTCCTTTCATAAAACAAGGACTTGAAAGTGAAAAAGGAGGAATTAAACGTGCTGTGCCCAATGAAGGAGTTGCTTTTACAGGCGGAAAAAGAAAACCGGGCTGTAGGAGCGTTTAGTGTAGGCAATATGGAAATGGTGATAGGTGCTTTAAAAGCAGCTGAGGAAATGAATACTCCTGTCATCATACAGATTGCTGAAGTAAGGCTTAGGCATTCACCGCTGGCCTGTATGGCCCCTATGATGGTTCAGGCAGCGAGGGAGGCAAAAGTTCCGGTTGCTGTTCATCTTGACCATGGTTTAAGTATGGAGGTCCTTTGCAAGGCAATTGGCTTTGGCTTTTCTTCTGTCATGTTTGATGGATCGTCATTGCCATTTGAAGAAAATATCAGTGAGACAAAAAAGGCAGTACATGTTGCAAGCAAGTACAAGGTAACAACGGAGGCGGAACTGGGAGTTGTGGGAGGCAGTGAAGACGGAAGTGCAAACCACAAGATCAAATATACCGACCCGGAACAGGCCAAACGTTTTGTCCTTGAAACAGGGGTGGATGCCCTGGCGGTGGCCATTGGAAATGCCCATGGTCATTACGCAACTGAGCCAAAGCTTAATTTTGAGGTCCTGGAAACAATCCGTAACTGTGTGGACGTGCCATTGGTTTTACACGGTGGGTCTGGTATTTCGGCCCAGGATTTCAGAAAATGCATTGATCATGGAGTGAGGAAAATCAACATAGCTACGGCCAGCTTTACAGCTTTAACAAAATCGGCAGAAAATTATTTAAAAACCGAAGAACCTCATAACTATTTTGCCCTCAATGAAGCCATG
This sequence comes from Lacrimispora sp., assembly GCF_047605665.1. Lineage (GTDB taxonomy): Bacteria > Bacillota > Clostridia > Lachnospirales > Lachnospiraceae > Lacrimispora. Next base: position 62,859 of record NZ_JASGFH010000012.1, read on the forward strand.
ATTGACGGTGTTTTGCAAAACGTGAAGAACTGCATATATATCTTTAACAATAAAGGAGAAATCTAAATGAAATATATTGAATTTGATCAGTCAAGAGAATTTGATCTGGTTTTAGTAGGCCGTGTGGCTATTGATTTTAATCCAATCGATTATTTTAAACCCCTTGATCAATGTGAAACATTTCGGAAATATTTAGGCGGCTCTCCGGCAAACATCGCAGTTGGAATGGCCCGCCTTGGAAAAAAGATCGGATTTTTTGGAAGAGTTTCTGATGACCAGTTTGGTACATATGTGGAAAATTATTTCCAAAATGAAGGCATTGACATATCAAGAATCAGACGGTGTGAAAACGGAGAAAAGCTTGGACTCACATTTACCGAGATTTTAAGCCCGGAAGAGAGCAGCATCCTCATGTATCGGAACGGAATTGCGGATCTTCAGTTATGTGTTGATGATATCGATGAAGAGTATATCAAAAATACGAAGGCAATCCTGATTTCCGGAACAGCTCTTGCAGAAAGCCCTTCCCGTGAGGCAGCATTAAAGGCGGTGGCTCTTGCAAAGAGGAATAACACCAAGATTATATTTGATATCGACTACAGAGCATATAACTGGAAAAATAAAGACGAGATCGCAATCTATTATTCCAGGGTTGCAAATGAAAGCGACATCATCTTAGGGTCCAGAGAAGAGTATGATTTGACAGAAAGTCTCATTGAACCGGGAAGAGATGACAGACAGACGGCAACCCACTGGTTTGCACAGGGAGCTAAGATTGTTGTAATCAAACATGGTAAAAAAGGATCAACTGCTTATACATATGACGAAAAGAGCTATTCCATTAAACCGTTCCCGGTAAATGCACTGAAAGGCTTTGGCGGTGGAGATGGATATGCCAGTGCTTTCCTGTATGGTTTGTTTGAAGGAATGGAAATGATTGACTGCCTGGAGATGGGAAGTGCAGAAGCGGCCATGCTGGTTGCAAGCCATGGATGCAGCGCAGATATGCCCAGTGTAGAAGCGGTAATGGAATTTATCAGAAAGAGCAAAGAAGAACATGGCGATATGGTCGCCAGAGCATAAAACAGAAAACTGATCGTAACCTATTGAATGCTGTTGAGTGAAACAGGAGGAAAAAAAGATGAGTGATGTAACAAAAATAATGCCATTTATTAATGGTTCCTATGTAGAGTCCAAAACAACAAAATATACAGAGGCTTATAATCCCAGTACAGGTGAAGTGACAGCTATGGTTCCGTGCTGTACAGAAGAAGAAGTAGAAACAGCAATTGCAAGCGCCAAAGCTGCATTTCCGGGCTGGTCCTCTACTCCGGTCATTAGGCGGGTACAGATTCTGTATAAGGTGAGAGAACTGATCATTGAGCATATGGATGAACTGACAGAACTGGTAGCAAGAGAAAACGGAAAGAACTGGTCAGAAGCACAGGGCGATGTATTAAAGGCAAAAGAAGGAACAGAGCATGCAATTTCAGCCCCCAACCTGATGAAGGGTGAAAGCCTGATGGACGCTTCCAGTGGATACGACACAGTGTTATACCATGAACCATTGGGAGTTTTTGCAGGAATCGTTCCTTATAATTTTCCTGCTATGATCCCTATGGGCTGGATGATTCCGACCTGTATTGCCACAGGAAATACAATCGTAGTGAAAGCGTCATCCTTCACTCCTAGAACAGTGCTGCGTATGGTGGAATTATATAAAGAAGCGGGATTGCCTGATGGTGTTATAAACATACTTACCTGCTCCAGAGTTGAGGCTGAAATCTTCTTAAAGCATCCGGATATCAAAGGTGTTTCCTTTGTTGGATCTACATCTGTTGGTCTGCACATTTACACCACTGCAGCGGCAAATGGAAAGAGAGTACAGGCCCTTTGCGAAGCAAAGAATCATGCCCTGGTATTAAATGATGCCGCAATTAACCGTACTGCAGCCGGAATTGTAAATTCCGCCTTTGGCTGCGCCGGACAGCGTTGTATGGCTCTTCCTACCATAGTGGTTCAGGAAGATATAGCAGACGAACTGGTGGATGCAATTAAGAGGATTGCCAATGGACTTAAGGTTGGACCGGCTTATGATAAGAGTACCGCATTAGGCCCGGTTGTTAATGCGGCTCAGAAAGAATCCGTCAGCAATTGGATACAAAAGGGAATTGATGAAGGTGCCACCGTTGTTTTAGATGGAAGGGATATCGTTGTGGAAGGATTTGAAAAAGGCTTCTACTTAGGACCAACCATTTTAGATCACGTCACCGACGAGATGACTGTAGGTACCAATGAAATCTTCGGTCCGGTATTGTGTATCAAGAGAGTAAAGACATTTGAAGAGGGTCTGGCGTTGATGAATGCAAATCCATTTGCCAATGGCTCCGTAATCTATACACAGAGCGGATACTATTCCAGAGAATTTATGCGTCATACAGATGGCGGAATGGTAGGAATCAATGTTGGCATTCCGGTTCCCGTAGGAATGTTCCCGTTCTCCGGACATAAAAACTCCTTCTTTGGAGATCTTCATTGCCTGGGCAAGGATGGCTATCGTTTCTATACCGAAACAAAGGTTGTTACAACCCATTGGTTTGATGAACATGAAGCCAAGCAGACAAAAACCTCTACCTGGGATGGAACAATCTAAGAATTAACTGCAGGTGCATAAAAACTAAATTCAGTGGTATATATCCCGGAATGCTTTCCTTACACAGTACAGGAGGAATAGATATGGCAAGAAATTTCATTGTGCCTAAAGAGATTATCACAGGTGTTGGAGCGCTTACATTGGCGGAAGAAAGAATAAAAATGTTGGGAACAAAGGCCCTTGTGGTTACTGACAAGATAATGGTTCAATTGGGCAATGCCGGCAAAGTTGAAGAGGCATTGCAAAATCAAGGTATTGAATTCGCGACTTATGCAGATATTGCCGGGGAACCTAACGATGTAATGATAAAGAAGGGCCTGGAAGTTTTTAAACAGGAAAAATGTGATTTTCTAATAGCCATTGGAGGCGGGAGTCCTATTGATGCCATGAAAGCAATCGCTTTATTAGCTGGAAATGGCGGTGATATTCCTGATTATGCGGGGAAAGTAATTAGCGGGAGCCTGCCGGCAATGACGGCTATTCCTACAACGGCAGGAACGGGTTCTGAGGTTACACAGTTTACTGTCATTATAGATACAAACAATGACAGTAAACTGTTACTGAAGGGAAGATCATTGATGCCCGATATTGCAGTCATTGATCCGCAGTTTACAATGACTGCTCCCCCAGGAATTACAGCAGCAACAGGACTGGATGCCCTGACACATGCCATTGAAGCATATACATCGCGGGAATCTCAAACTTTATCCGACAGCTTTGCTCTTTCCGCTGTAAAAAGAATATTTCAATTTCTTCCGACAGCATTTCGCGGCGGGGATTGTGTGGAGGCCAGAGAGCAGATGGCGATTGCAGCATTAGAAGCTGGAATTGCATTCAACAATTCTTCGGTAACTCTTGTACACGGAATGAGCCGTCCAATAGGAGCATTATTTCATGTACCCCACGGAATTTCCAATGCCATGATTTTGAAGGAATGCCTGACATTTGCTTTAAGCGGAGCAGAAAAGCAGTTTGGAGACTTGGGAAGAGCAATACATGTGGCAAAAGAGGAAGATTCCGATCAGGAATCGGGACTTAGATTTCTACAAGAAGTTGAGAAGCTTTGCAAAGAATTGAAAGTTCCGAGTATGAAGGAATACGGAATTGATAAAGAAAAGTATTTTGAAGTAATAGATAAAATGGCCCGTGATGCGATGGAAAGTGGAAGTCCGCAAAATACAAGAAGAAACGTATCGCAAAGTGATATTGAACAACTTTATAAGAATAACTGGTAGACAAAGAGGAGCGTTGTAAAACAGATGAAAAATCATCTATGGAGCAGCGTTCTTTTTTATAAGTTTTTTCAAATACATAAAAGTTACATGCCTTAGGGAATGAAATAAACAAAAACGGAAATAAACATACAAAAACGAATATATTTTGTTTGCAAATGTATGAAAATGTGTTATATTATAAGAAGGAGGAAAGATAACGAACAAAAAACAAAAATAATAATCGTTATCTAGAAAGGTGATGAAGAAATTAAACAAAAAAGCGAGTGAAATGAGTTTGGCAGAGCTGGCTTCTTACATTGATTATTCTGTTTTAAAACCAGAATTTACTGAGCAGGAAATCATTGACCTCACAAAGGATGGAGTGAAGCTGAAGTGTGCAACAATTTGTATTAATCCAGGGTACATGTATTTATGTGAGCCATATGTCAAAGGAACAGATACAATGCTGTGTCCGGTAACAGACTTCCCATTCGGTACAAGTTCTACAGAATCCAGGGTACAGCAGATCGAGAACGCAGCTCAATATGATACAGTCAAAGAAGTAGATATCGTTGTGAATTTTGGACTGATCAGAAGCGGAAAATATGAGGAAGTAACAAAAGACCTTAAGGCCTGCGTGGAGGCAGCACATAAATATGGAAGAGAGCTGAAAGTTATTTTTGAGACAGACGCCTTGACGGAAGAACAGGTAAGAAAAACGTGTCATTGCTGTGTAGAAGCCGGTGCGGATTTTGTGAAAACAAGTACAGGGTTTTTGACTGGATTTGAGTCTAAGGGAGCTGCTCCTGAAATCATCAAGATTATGATGGAAGAGGTTGGTAATAAGTGCAAGATTAAGGGTAGTGGCTGTATTCGTACGAGGGAGCATTTTTTACAGTTAATTGATATGGGTATTGACAGAATGGGTGTTGGCTATAAATCAGTTCCTGTTGTGCTGGGATTAGAAAATAGTGATTCCAAATCAAAGGATACTTATTAGTTAGTTAAAGGCTTCCTTCTCTCAAATTAATATATGAAAGAAGTGAGGATCATCATGATTGCAAGCACAGTATTTGAAAAAATAATTGAAATAGAGAGAGAAATATTTTAAGGATTATTTTCGTAAAATTTCGATTGATAATGAAAAATGTATTTTTTTGTTTATTTTATTTTTATTTTGAATTAGAATATTGGTAGTAAACTAAGAAAAGGTGAGGAGCAATCATGATTGCAAGTCAAAGATTTGAAAAGATAGTAGAAATAGTAAATAATAAAAAAATAGTAAATACACGGGAATTGGCACAGATTTTGGGGGTGACAGAAACTACAATTCGGCGAGATTGCGAAGAACTGGAGCAGAAAGGAAAATTAATAAGAGTTCATGGTGGTGCAAAGAGTATAAACCAAAAAACCATTTTATCAAACCTGGATGAAAAGGAAATGAGGGAACGGACAGAGAACTATGAAGAAAAAGATTTGGTTTGTAAAAAGGCTGCTTCTTTTGTAAAAGACGGAGACTGCATTTTTCTGGATGGAGGAACGACCCTTGTTCCAATGGTGAAATATTTAAAAGGAAAGAATGTTAAAATTGTTACTCATAGTATGCTGATTGCAGAAGCGTTTCACGATACTGGATCTGAACTATTTGTTATAGGTGGTAAATATATTCCGGAATATAACATGTCGGTGGGTCCTATAACGCTAGGTAATCTGGCACATTTTAATTTTGATTACTCTTTTCTTGGATGTGCCGGATTTGATTTGAACCGGCAGATGATATATACAGCGGAGATGGAAACAATGTTAATTAAAGAAAAAGTAATGGAGCTTGCGGTCAAAAATTATATGCTTATTGATTCGTCAAAATTTTCAATTAGAGGATTTTACAGTTTTGCTTCCAGTTCATGTTTTGATGCAGTTATTTGTAATGCTTCTGATAATATAAATCAGGATGAACTGCCGGATAATTTTATTGTTGTCCAGTAATGTTATTGCTTATTTGACTCGTACTGAAGATTATTGCAATATAAGATCCAAAGCACTATAAAATTGGAATCAATATATTCATAAAAAATTGAAAATGATGGGAGTTAAAAAAGAATGTTTTTCTTTAATGGCAGATAATGCACTAAAAGATGGGAATGCGTTCAGTAATCCGAGGAAGGGAACAAAAGAGAATATCATAAGGCTGTTTGAACAGGCGTATGAATAAAAATAGATTTGAGTTTGTTTCTATAATTAGAAAATAAGAGTTGAGAGTATATGTTAAAAGTAAGTCCGTCTGATGGCGGGCTTATTTGCTGTCCAGAAGTTATATTCCTTTTATAAAACTGATTTTGACACAACATCTGTTGTCATGTATAATCAAGGAAGTCTGCATTTTACTATTCGTAAGGAGGGACGTGTATGCGTTCTAAAAATATCTACTGGCTTTTATTTTCAAAAATGTTTTTTATCAGTGCCTTCACCTTTGGCGGCGGTTATGTGGTGCTCCCAATGCTTCAGCGTTATTTCGTTGATGAAAACCCATTGATTGAATCGGAAGAACTCCTGGATATGGCCGCAATTGCCCAGTCTTCTCCAGGCGCCATCGCTGTCAATATCTCCGTCCTCACCGGGTATCACTTAAGAGGAATAAAAGGCGGGATCGTGGCAGGGATCGCCACCACGCTTCCTTCCCTGCTGGTTCTTTCGGTTATCTCCATGTTTTACGCCGCTTTTCGGGACAATGCACTCATCTCAGCCATTTTAAAAGGCATGGAGGCAGCGGTTGCCGCAACCATTGTGGACTTCATATTCACCATGGCTTCTGCCATTACAAAAGAAAAGAGCTGGTACTTCACCCTGCTCATCCCGGCAGCCTTTATCGCCAGCTTTGTATTTGATGTCCCTGTTGCCCTGATTCTTTTGACCAGCATCATTTGTTCTGCCCTGTATGCTCTGTGGGTTGTGAAAGGAAAGACTTGCCATGAAAGCGCTTCTTGATTTATTTTTGACTTTTTTCAATATCGGGTTATTCAGCATTGGCGGGGGTTACGCCGTCATCCCCCTCATCCAGCAGCAGGTCGTTGAACAGGCCGGATGGCTCACCTTACAGGAATACAGTGATATCATTATTATTTCGCAGATGACGCCGGGACCTCTCGCCGTCAACACCTCCACCTTTGTGGGCATTCGCGTGCTGGGAACCCTGGGGGCCGTAGTTGCAACCTTTGGATGTGTGATCGGCGGCTGCGTCATATCTTTGGCGCTTTACCGCTGGTATTTAAAGCACAAGCAGAATCAAACCATTTTTTATATTGTAAAAGGCCTCAAATCCGCTTCCCTGGGTCTGATTATTTCAGCCGGTGTCCTCATGATCTTTCTCGCTTTTTTTGGAACCATGGAGCCCAGCTTTAAGACCGGCTCCATAAACGTCATTGCACTTTGCATCTTCGCAGTCTCATTCTTTCTGCTTCGTAAATATAAAATGAATCCCATACTCATACTGACACTCAGCGGTGTGGCAGGGATTGTGCTCTATTATCCGTGGTAACATCTTTAAATTCCTCCATTGAATTTCAGAAAATGAAGCCGGCTTTGCCTGTAGCAGAGCCAGTTTCATTTTTTTTATCGTGCCAAAATTCATTCATAAGCCGCAAATTGCCGGAAAAAATCAATAAAAGAATCTGACGTATTGCCAAGTAAATCCATATTGAGAAAGGGGAAAATACACAAAAATACAAAAGATAAGGTCTATTGCATACAAGATACAAATAAAATACACAAAAAATAACTTGACTTTCAAAAGATGTTAGTATATTATTTACTTACAAATTCAACTGATATATCAGATGTATAAATGTTAAATTCCAGACGCAATGGTTCGGCCTGAATATGAAATACGGTTGAGGGGAACCATAAGACAGGGTATTACCTGGAAGATTTGGGGTGCTTCTGGAGAAAAGCTGTGAAGGCAGCCGATTAGCAGAGAAAGGATGATTATGAAACAGGATTATTCTAAGCAAAGAGATATTGTGGACAAGATCTGTCAGGATGTGGTTCTTCCCAGAATGGTGAAAGTTCGCCAGGTCTTCGATAAATCTCATTTGGAACCGGAAGAGATTCCGGGCCTGGTTTTCCAGCATCTGTCCCAGGATAAATTCGCCGGACAGATTCATGAAAATGACCGTATAGCCATTGCTGTAGGGAGCAGGGGAATCACCAATATGGCATTGATCGCTAAATCAGTTGTAGAATTTGTAAAAAGTAAAAAAGCAATCCCATTTATTTTCCCTTCCATGGGAAGCCATGGAGGAGCTACGGCAGAAGGACAGAGAGCGCTGCTGGCAGGCTACGGCGTGACAGAGGAATATTGCGGCTGCCCCATTCTTTCTACCATGGAAACCGTTCAGATCGGAGAACTGGAATCAGGAATGCCCGTATTTATGGACAAGAATGCCCATGATGCGGATGGCATTATTCTCACCGGACGGATCAAGGCCCATACGGCATTTCGCGCGCCTCATGAAAGCGGGCTGATGAAAATGTCGGTCATCGGCATGGGAAAGCAGCAGGGAGCAGAAACTGTCCATGAATCCGGATTTGAAAACATGGGTAAACTGATGCCAAAAGTGGCAAAGGTGGTTCTTGGCTATGCCAATGTAATCTGCGGTCTGGGCATCATTGAAAATGCCTATGACCAGACCTACAAGCTGGAGGCCTTAACAAAAGAAGAAATCTGGACAAAAGAACCGGAACTGCTTGTAGAAGCAAAAAACAAGATGGGAAGAATCCTTTTCGATGAAATTGACGAGCTGGTTGTAGATGAAATAGGAAAAGACATCAGCGGAGACGGAATGGACCCTAATGTTACCGGCAGGTTTGCCTGCCACAACTCAGCGAGCGGAGGAATTGAGGTAAAACGCATCGTAGTCCTGGACTTGACAGAAAAGACCCACGGCAATTTCAACGGCCTGGGGGTAGCGGATGTTACCACAAAACGCTGCTTTGACAAGATGGATGCAGATGAGACTTATCCAAATGGAGTCACTTCCACAGTTTTGGACGTGGTGAAGGTGCCCATCGTGACGCGCAGGGATGAAACAGCCATCAAGCTGGGACTGAAAACCTGCAACGGCACGGACAAGTCAAACCCTTATATTGTCCGTATCCGCAATACAAAGGATCTGGAAGAGATTTACATATCAGAGGCTATGCTGAAAGAAGCAGAGAAAAATCCTGATATCCAGATTCTGGGAGAGCCGGAAGAATGGGCTTTCGATGATCAAGGTAATCTTTTTTAAAGATAATAAAACTAAATGGAGGAATTTGAAATGAAAAAAACGTCATCTAAGATCCTTGCCCTTGGGTTAAGCTTAACCATGTTCTTAACCGCATGCGGGGCTGGAGGAGCAGGTACAAAGACAACTGAGGCAACAACCGCTGCCGGTGCTGGCTCCAGTGCTGCTGCAGAGACTACTGCTGCTGCAGGAAACACAAGCGGAGAGACTTTCGTAATCGGTAACCCACAGCCTTTAACCGGTGTAAATGCACAGGTTGGTGAGTCTGCTAACATGGCAGCAGCACTGGCAGTTAAGGTGATCAACGAAGCAGGCGGCTTTAACGGAGTTCCTGTAAAGCTGGTAAACTACGATGATCAGGGATCACCGGAGGAAGCAGTTAAGATCGCAAACAAGATGATCCAGGTAGATAAAGTAAACGCTATCTTAGGTTCCCTTACAAGCAGTAACGTACTTGCAGCAGGCGGTATTTACAACGAAGCTAAGATTCCTACCATCGGAACAGGAAACAGCCCTACATGGATGGCACAGGGTTGGGAGTATGTATTCCGTGCAGGACTTAACACAGCACTTTCCATGCCTCATATCGCTGAGAAGATGGTAGAGCTGGATATTAAATCAATCGCAGTATTCCGCGGTCTTGATGATGCGGCAAAGAGCAGTGCTGAAGCTTTTGTAAAAGAAGCAGAAAAAGTTGGAATTCAGGTTACTACTATCGAAAGCTATACCGAAGGTGATACAGATTTCTCCGGCCAGGTAGCTAAGATGATCAATTCCAAACCTGACGCAGTATTCTGTTCCACAAACGGACCGACTCAGGCAATCTTTGCAAAGCAGTTACGTCAGCTTGGATACAACAACCTTTGCTTCAACCGTGAAGGTATTCCGGTAGATACACTTAACGTTGCAGGCGAAGCAGCAAACAACTGGGTATTCTCTTATCCATATGTAGTATACAGTGATGTTGAAGAAGCTACAGATCCAGAGATGAAAGAATTCTTACAGCTTTATGTTGATGAGTACGGTGTTATGCCTTTCCATGACTGTGCATACAGAAGCTGGGATGCCATGATGGTATTCTGGGAGGCTACAAAGATCGCAGGCAGCAACGACAGCGATGCAATCAAAGATGCGATCAGCAAGATCAAAGATTTCAAATCTCTCGGCGGAATGCTTGACTTCACCGATGGAACCCGTGAAGGACTTCATACTTTGAATGATTATATCATCTCTGATGGAAAATATCTGGATTTCAATAAGTGGCTTGAAGAAGGCAACTACGAAAAACTGGCAAAGTAATAAAGTTGCGTTTCTGCATGACTGAACCGTAACACCACATATAATGGCCCGCCTATTTCCCCTCAAAAGGATATAGGCGGTTTCCTTGGAGGTAAATATGATAATACAGATTATTGTTTCTGGTCTTGTACTCGGCTGTGTTTATGGTTTGATCGCTCTGGGCTACAGCTTGATCTACAAAGCATCAGGAATGCTTAACTTTACACAGGGTGATATCCTCACATTAGGTGCATTTTTGGGATATACCTTTTACGGAGTGTTTCATATTCCGTTTATTCTTACGGTGGCGATTGTTTTCGTTATCATGCTGGGCGTTGGTATGATCCTGGAAAAGGGCATTATCAGCAAGCTGGTAGCAAAGGGAACTCTGCCGATTTATACGGTTTTGGCCACCATCGCTGTATCCTACATCATTCAGAACGGTTCCATGCTGGTATGGGGAACCCAGGCTATCAACTTTCCAAGAATTTTCAGCATTCCGAACATTAAGGTTCTGGGTGTGAACATTCAGACAGAGGCCTTTGTCTGCATTTTAATTTCCATGGCATGTATGGTGATTCTTCATATCTTTATGAAGCATACGAAATTCGGAACTTCTATGAGAGCTGCAGCTATGGACCCTCTGGCAGCCAGAAGCCTTGGAATCAACGTATCTCTTGCAACAGGCCTTACCTGGGGAATCTCTGCAGCCCTGGCAGCTCTTGCAGGTATGCTGATCGGCCCCCTTTACGGCGTATACACCACTCTGGGTGCAACCATCGGAAGAAAAGGTTTCGCCAGTGCGGTTATGGGCGGTTACGGAAACATGTACGGCGCCATGCTTGGCGGTGCGATTCTTGGATTGGTGGAGACATTTACCTCCGCATACATTTCCTCTTCTTATAAAGATCTGGTAGCTTATATACTGTTAATCACGTTCTTGTTCATTAAGCCGACCGGTATCTTTAATGAGCGGGCAATTCAGGATTAAGGAGGAGAATGGAATGAATCAAACATTAAAAAGTGCCATATCAAACAGAAAGAATGACTTCATTATTCTTGTAGTCCTCTTATTATTGCCCATGCTTTTCAATGCGTTCAGCTTTGAATATGCGTTTACCATTGCAAGCTTTATCTTCATTTATATTGTGGCAGTATCCGGTCTGGATATTGTATTCGGCTATAGCGGACAGATTTCCCTGGGACACGCGGCGTTCTTCGCCATCGGAGCCTACGGTTCTGCAATCCTTCACAAACATGTCCATATTCCGGTTGTACTTACCATGATCATTGCAGCTTTTATCGCAGCCATCATCGGTGCAGCCCTGGCTTACCCTGCTTCCAAGCTGGTTTTCCATTTCCTTTCTCTGGCAACCATTGCCTTTGGTGAAATCGTATACCAGTTAGTAGCACAGTCTCCGGGAGAGATTACCGGTAACTTTACAGGCTTCTTTACAGAATCCGTAAACATCTTTGGCTTTAAGCTCAATACCTACAGCAAGTTTTATTACTTCGGGCTTCTCTGCGTTGTCGTTTTCCTGACCATTAAGAACAACCTGATCAAATCCAAAGTCGGACGTGCTTTTATCGCGATCCGCGAGAACTCCCATGCAGCAGACGGAATGGGTATCAATGTCCGCAATTACAAAATCCTGGCATTTTCCATCAGTGCGTTCTTCACTGCATTTGCAGGCGGTATGTATGCACACTGCGTGCGGTTTATCAGCCCTGATACGTTTATGTACAAGCAGTCAGTTATGTTCCTTACCATGCTTTTATTCGGCGGAACCGCTTCCCGTTTCGGCCCTATCTTCGGTGCCGTATCCGTACTCATCTTAAACGAAGCGCTTCGTGCTACAGAGAAGTATCAGTTATTAATTTACGGTGTTTTGCTGCTCATTGTAATCGTCGGACTTCCAGGCGGCCTTTACGGTGCATTCCAGGACATTGTGGCAAAATTCAAGAAGAAAGGAGCAAAATAAATGCTGAAAGTCGAGAACGTAACCTTAAAGTTTGGCGGGTTGGTCGCAAATAATGACGTCTCCATGGAAGTGCGAGAGGGAAAGATCACCGGCCTGATCGGCCCTAACGGTGCGGGAAAAACAACCTTTTTCAACTGTATCAGCGGTGTTTACACTCCTAATGAAGGAAAGATCATATTTGATGGAAAAGAAATTCAGGGTTTCCGCCCTTATCAGATCAATAAAGCCGGAATCAGCCGTACGTATCAGATCATCAACCTGTTCAGAAAAATGAAAGTATATGAGAATGTAATCGTAGGAATGCATTCCCGGTTAAATTCCAAATTTACAGATTCTCTTTTTAAGACAAGAAAAGAGAGAGAAGAAGAGCAGAAGGCTTATGGAAAGGCTCTGGAGCTGCTGGATTTCGTAGGACTTCTGGCACTGAAAGATGAACCGGCAGGCTCTCTTTCCTACGGCAAGCAGAGACTTTTGGAAATCTGCCGTGCCCTTGCCAGCGATCCAAAGATATTACTCCTTGATGAGCCTGCTGCAGGTATGAACGCAACAGAAAAAAATGAGCTGGATGCTTTGTGCAAAAAGATCATTGAGCGCGGCATCAGCATTCTGATCATTGAACACGATATGAAGCTGATGATGGGACTCGCTGATTATATGTATGTATTGAACTACGGAAAACTCCTTGCAGAAGGCGTTCCTTCCGAAATTCAGAACAATCCTGCCGTTATCGAAGCATACTTAGGAGGTGAATAATGGGAAAACATTTATTAGAACTGAAAAACCTTCAGTATTCTTATGGAAACATTAAGGTAGTGCACGGAATTGACCTCCATGTAGATGAAGGGGAAATCGTAACCATCATCGGCGCCAACGGTGCAGGAAAAACTACGACCCTTCAGACCATTTCCGGACTGACAGCAGCTTCCGGTGTAAAGGGTGAAATCTTTTTTGACGGTAAGAACATCAGCAAAATGAGAGGACACTTGATTGCCGGACTGGGACTGGTTCAGGTTTTGGAAGGAAGACACGTATTTTCAAAGCTCACAGTAGCGGAGAATATCCAGATGGGAACCTATATCCGCAAGGATAAAGCAAACATCAGCAAAGATATTGACAAAGTATACGAAATGTTCCCAAGACTGTATGAGCGCAGAAACCAGTTAGCCGGTACTCTTTCCGGCGGTGAGCAGCAGATGCTTGCAATCGGACGCGCCCTGCTTTGCAACCCCAGAATGATTCTGCTCGATGAGCCTTCTCTGGGACTTGCACCTATTATCATCAGAGAAATTTTTGAATCCATTGTTCGCATCAACAAGCAGGGCACTTCTGTTCTTTTCGTAGAGCAGAACTCCAAGATCGCATTGAATGTAGCCAACCGCGGTTACGTTATGCAAAACGGAGAGATCACCCTTCACGATACCAGTGAAAACCTGCTGCAGAACGAGGAAGTAAAGAAAGCCTACTTAGGCGAATAACCGCTTTTATGGCAGACATGGTACACGCTTTTTATGAAATCAATGGCTGTATACCATGTCTGTTTTATCTACACACAAAGAAAGGGAAGTGCGTTGATATGAGAGAAAGACCTTTTATAGCAGATTTGGTCAAGGGTGTAACAGTCCCTAAAATGTTCCGGGTGCGCCAGATATTTCCCCGTCCTAAAATTGAGCCAAAGGATATTCCCGGAGTCATAGAAAAACTGCTTTCAGAAGAAAAGTTTTCTTCCCAGATCAAACCGGGGATGAGAATTGCCATCACAGCCGGTTCCAGAGGAATCGCAAACAATGCCCTGACCACAAAATGCATTGCTGATTTTGTGAAGTCAAGAGGCGGAGAGCCCTTTGTAGTCCCTGCTATGGGAAGCCATGGCGGAAGTACGGCAGAGGGGCAGAGAGCGGTTTTAGAAGGCTACGGAATCACAGAAGAATACCTTCAGTGCCCCATCCTTTCCTCCATGGAAGTGAAGAAAATAGGGGTCAATGAAGAAGGCGGAGACGTTTACATTGACAAATACGCCGCTGAAGCTGACGGAATCATCATCGGATGCAGAATCAAGCCTCATACGGCATTCCGCGGTCCTTATGAGAGCGGAATCATGAAAATGATGGCCATTGGCCTTGGAAAGCAGTACGGAGCTGAGGCCTGCCATGAAGCAGGATTTAAAAATATGGCAAAGAATGTGCCTTTGTTCGGCAAGGCAGTCATCAAGTATGCCCCTGTTTTGTTTGCTGTGCCCACTATTGAAAATGCATACGATGAGACATGTAAAATTGCAGCCGTCAATGCAGATGAAATCGAAGAAAAAGAGCCGGACCTTTTAAAGGAAGCCGCTTCTTATATGGCTAAAATACTGGTGGATTCCTGCGATGTCCTCATCGTGGATGAAATCGGAAAAAATTACAGCGGTGACGGAATGGACCCCAATATTACAGGAACCTTCTGCACCCCCTACGCCACCGGCGGCATTGATGCCCAGAGGGTGGTTGTTCTGGACTTAAGCGAAGAAACCCATGGAAACGGCATTGGACTGGGCTATGCCAGCGCCACCACAAAGCGTGTGTTTGAAAAGCTGGACTTGGCTTCCATGTATCCCAATGCGATCACCTGCACCGTTCTTGGAGGTGTCCGGATTCCCATTATCATGGAAAGTGATAAGGAAGCCATACAGGTCTGCATCAAGACGTGTAATGAGATCGATAAGACCCGCCCCAGAGTTGTAAGAATACCTAACAGCCTCCATCTGGAGCACATCATGCTTTCAGAAGATTACCTGGAGGAAATCAAGGGAATCCCAAATATTGAAATAGAATCCGAGCCAATGGAATTGCCTTTCGATGAGGATGGAATGCTTTGGTAGGAATTGAAAATAAGGAGACGTGATATTATGAAAGCAATTTACATCGTTGAGCCTGGCAAGGTGGAAATCAGAGAGATAGAAAAGCCGGTGAGAAAGCCGGGAGAAGCATTGCTTAAAGTTTTATACGGAGGTATCTGCGGCAGTGATTTAGGTTCCTACAGAGGAACATTTGCCTATTTTGATTACCCAAGAATTCCCGGACATGAGTTCAGTGCCGAAATCGTTGAAGTGGATGAGGGCAATGAATACGGATTGAAAAAAGGGATGGTCGTTACCTGCAACCCATATTTTAACTGCGGCACATGCTATAGCTGCCAGAAGGGACTTGTCAACGCCTGCATGGACAATCAGACCATGGGCTGCCAGAGAGACGGCGCATTCAGTGAATACATCACCATGCCTTTGGAGCGCATTTTTGACGGAAAAGGAATTCCTGCCAAGGTGCTGACAGCCATTGAGCCTTTCTGCATCGGATACCACGGCATCCAGCGGGCAGGAATCAAAAAAGGCGATAAGGTGCTGGTTGTGGGCTCCGGAACCATCGGCGTTCTGGCGGCTATCGCTGCAAAGGCTCTGGGCGGCGAGGTATACATGGCTGACGTGGCAAAAGCGAAACTGGATTATGCCATGGAAAGCTTTGACTTTGCCGGAACCATCTTAAACGACGGACCGGATGCCCTCGATAAAGCCACCAGAGAGATCACAGGAAGCATCAACATCAAGGGCAATGACGTTGCTTACGGATTTGACGTGTGTATCGAAGCCGTAGGACTTCCTTCCACCTTCCAAAACTGTATCGATGCTGCGGCATTCGGAGGAAAAGTGGTTATTATCGGTGTAGGCAAGAAAAATCTGGACTTCAACTTCACCATGATTCAGAAGAAAGAGCTGGATGTTTACGGAAGCCGCAATGCCATGAACAAAGACTTCATCGAACTGATCGATATCGTAAAAGAAGGCGGCGTGAACTTAGAAAAAATAATCACTGATGAATATCCATATGAAGAGGCTGCAAAAGCCCTTGAAGATTTCAGCACCAACGGAGCTGATATGCTGAAAGTGATTTTGGATTTCACAAAATAAACGTTTATCAAATGCTGTACGGTCCTGCTGGGGCACCCTCTTCACAGAGGGTGCC
Source organism: Lacrimispora sp. (assembly GCF_047605665.1). Taxonomy (GTDB): domain Bacteria; phylum Bacillota; class Clostridia; order Lachnospirales; family Lachnospiraceae; genus Lacrimispora. Next base: position 79,263 of record NZ_JASGFH010000012.1, read on the forward strand.
TCAAGGACTTTTTTGATTTGATAAGCCCTGCTGCTCGTTCTGGAAGGTGAATAATAATACTTGCTTTATGGGCAGGCATCCGATATAATGAAACGAGAAAAAGTGTAAGCACTTACACGATTATTTGAAATGAAATTGAAATTCAGGGTAAAAACACCGGCTTTGTCTGACAGCAAGGCCGTTTTACCCCGTTTTTGTTATAAAAATTTAAGGATGTAAGAGGGACTGCCAGGATGAATATTTATGACATTGCAGCGCTTGCAGGAGTTTCCATTGCCACTGTGTCACGGGTGGTCAATGACAGCCCCCGTGTGAGTGAAAAAACCAAACAAAAGGTCAGGGAGATCATGTTGGAGAATGACTACACTCCCAATGTATTCGCCAGGGGCTTAGGACTGGATTCCATGAAGACCATCGGAATCCTGTGTCCTGATGTGTCGGATGCCTATATGGCTGCAGCGGTAGCCCATTTAGAAAGCCGTATGCATGAATACGGCTATGACTGTATCCTTTGCTGCAGCGGGTTTGAACAGTCCATCAGGGAAAAGTATGTCAGCCTTCTTCTCGCAAAACGAATTGATGCCCTGATCATGGTAGGTTCCACTTACGCCGGTTCCGGAAAAAAAGGGGAAAAGCCCAAATACGTCTGTGATGCGGCAAAGCAGGTGCCTGTATTTATGATCAACGGCTATTTAGACAGTGAAAATGTGTATTGCGCTTATGGCGATGATTATCAGGCCACCTTTGACGTGACCAGCCAGATGCTTAAAATGGGACGGAAGCGGATTCTGTTTCTCTGCGATTCTTATTCCTACAGTGCGGCCCAGAAGCTTCAAGGCTATGAATCCGCATGGAAGGCGGAAGGAAAGACTGCTCCCGGAGATTTAAAGCTCTATGTAAAGAACCGTATCCATACGGTACGGGACATTCTACTGGAACGGAAGGATTTAAGCTTTGACGGGGTTGTGGCCACTGACGACGGACTTGCCGTAGGGGCCATCAAATATGCCAACGCCAGAGGCCTTGCAGTTCCCCAGGATGTGTGCATTACAGGTTTTAATAACTCCACACTCTCCATCTGCTGTGAGCCGGAGCTGTCCTCTATTGATAACCAGGTGGAAAACCTCTGCAATATCACTGTGAGCAATATGATGGCAGTTCTCCACGGAGAAGGGGCGGCCATTGGCCGGGATACGCGTGTGTCCTGCCGTCTGGTGAAACGCGGCACCACTGATTTTTAGGCTATTGTCATTTCTTTTCCCCTGTGTTACAATAAAAAATCGGTATATAATATGAAAGAAAATCAATCCATTGAAAGAACGGTGGGAGAAGATATGGAATACGATGAAGGTAAGGTGGCGCTGTGCGGTGCCAACTCCTATGAACAGAAATATTATTTTAACCAGCAGTTTTCGGGCCTTCCTGAGAGCATCAAACAGGAACTTCAGATCATGTGCGTCCTCTATACAGAAGATGTGGGCGGAGTTCTTGTTCTGGAGTTTGATCAGGATGGAACCTTGGAATTTAAGGTGACTGCAGAGGAAAGCGACTATCTCTTTGATGAAATCGGCAGTGTGTTAAAGATCAAGCAGTACCGGAGAGAGAAGAGAGAGCTTTTGGAGTCCTTAGAGATGTATTACCGGGTATTTTACCTGGGAGAAGAACTGGAAAGCGGAGATATAGATAAGTGAAGTTTAGAATCGGAGATGTGACATTTGACAATAATCTGATGCTTGCGCCGATGGCAGGGGTTACGGACCTGCCATTTCGTCTGCTTTGCAGAGAGCAGGGGTGCGGCCTGGCAGTGACGGAAATGGTCAGCGCCAAAGCAATTTTATATAAAAACAGGAACACAAAAGAGCTGATGGAGGTGGCTGAAAATGAAGGCCCTGTAGCTCTCCAGCTCTTTGGCTCTGATCCTGAGATCATGGCCGATATTGCAGCCCAGGTGGAATCAGGGCCTTATGCATTTTTAGATGTGAACATGGGCTGTCCTGTTCCGAAGATTGTGAACAACGGCGAAGGTTCCGCTCTCATGACGGATATAAAGCTGGCTGAACGGATTTTGACCGCCATGGTAAAGGCGGTGAAAAAGCCGGTTACAGTCAAGTTCCGGAAGGGATTTACCGAAGAAGACTGCAATGCAGTGGAATTTGCCAAAATGGCTGAAAGCTGCGGCGTGGCAGCAGTGGCTGTCCATGGAAGAACCAGGGATCAGTATTATTCGGGAAAAGCGGATTGGCATATTATAAGGAAGGTAAAGGAAGCCGTTGCCGTTCCTGTCATAGGAAACGGGGATGTGTTTCATCCTGAAGATGCCAGGGCGCTTATGGAGCAGACCGGATGCGATGGGGTGATGATCGCCAGAGGAGCCAAGGGAAACCCCTGGATATTTTCCAGAACCCTTCATTATCTGGAAACCGGAGAAGTTCTTCCGGGGCCGGCTCCGGGCGAAATCAGCCGGATGATCCTGCGCCACGGAGAGCTGCAGGCAGAGCACAAGGGAGAGGAAACGGCCATGCGTGAAATGCGAAAGCATATGGCGTGGTATACAGCCGGACTTCCCCATTCCGCCAGGCTGAGAAACGATATCAACCAGGTGGAAACACTGGACGGGTTAAGGCGGTTTGTGGAAGAAAGAATCGGGTACGATTCTTGACATTTTAAGATGTTTACGCTATAATATTTGGAATGCCAATGAGCGAGTAAGTAACCAGGAGGAATTGAAACCATGGTAGACAAGAAAAATATTTTAACCTATGAAGGCCTTAAAAGATACGAGGATGAACTTCATAACTTAAAGGTAGTAAAAAGAAAAGAAGTTGCTCAGAAAATCAAGGAAGCCAGAGAACAGGGCGACTTATCTGAGAACGCAGAATACGATGCTGCCAAGGATGAGCAAAGAGACATTGAGCTGCGCATAGAAGAGCTGGAGAAGCTTCTTAAGAATGCTGAAGTAGTGGTTGAGGACGAGATCGACTTAGATAAAATCAACATTGGCTGCAAGGTAAAGGTCTACGACGTGGATGAAGACGAAGAGATGGAATTCAAGATCGTTGGTTCCACAGAAGCAAACAGTCTTCAGAACAAAATTTCCAACGAATCCCCGGTGGGCCATGCGTTGATGGGCAAAAAAGTAGGAGATGTGGTTGACGTAGAGACACAGTCAGGCGTAATCCAGTATCGAGTTCTGGAAATCCAGAGAGTGTCTTAGTTCATATAGTTCACAAAGGAGCGAATACAGGTGGCAGAAAATCAGAACCAGAATCAGGTTATGGAAGAGGACTTAAACCACTTACTGAAGGTGCGCCGTGAAAAGCTGGCGGAGCTTCAGGAAGGCGGAAAGGACCCGTTTAAAATTACGAAGTACGATGTCAGTGCACACAGCAGTGATGTCAAGGAACATTATGAGGAATGGGAAGGAAAGGAAGTATCCATCGCAGGACGTTTGATGTCCAAACGCGTGATGGGAAAGGCTTCTTTTTGTAATGTACAGGACTTAAAGGGCAGCATCCAGTCCTATGTGGCCAGGGACAGCATCGGAGAAGAGGAATACAAAGAATTCAAGAAGCTGGATATCGGTGATATCGTAGGCATTAAGGGTACTGCATTTACAACCAAGACAGGAGAGGTTTCCGTTCATGCGGAAAGCGTTTCCCTGCTCACAAAAAGCCTTCAGGTTCTGCCTGAGAAATTCCACGGTCTGACCAATACAGATCTCCGTTACAGACAGAGATATGTGGATCTGATCATGAATCCTGAGGTGAGGGATACATTTGTAAAGCGTTCCCAGATCATTAAGTCTATCCGTGACCATTTGGATGATCAGGGCTTTATGGAAGTGGAAACTCCCATGCTGGTTGCCAATGCAGGCGGCGCTGCGGCAAGGCCTTTTGAGACTCATTACAATGCTCTTGATGAGGATGTGAAGCTGAGGATTTCTCTTGAGCTTTATTTGAAGAGGCTGATTGTAGGCGGTCTGGAGCGTGTTTATGAGATCGGACGTGTTTTCCGTAATGAAGGTGTGGATACCCGTCATAATCCGGAATTCACTTTGATGGAGCTGTATCAGGCTTATACCGATTACCACGGCATGATGGACCTGGTTGAGGACCTGTTCCGTTCTGTGGCACTTAAGGTGCTTGGAACGGCTGTCGTGAATTATGACGGTGTGGTAATTGATTTGTCAAAGCCATTTGAGCGCATTACCATGGTGGATGCGCTGAAGAAATATAAGGGTATTGATTTTACGACCATTCATACGGATGAGGAAGCGAAGGCTCTGGCTGATCAGTACCATATTGAGTATGGGGTTCATCATAAGAAGGGCGATATTCTCAGCATGCTTTTTGAGGAGTTTGTGGAGGAGCATCTGGTTCAGCCTACCTTTATCATGGATCATCCGGTGGAGATTTCTCCCCTCACCAAGAAAAAGCCTGACGACCCGGATTATACAGAGCGTTTTGAGCTGTTTATCACAAAGAGGGAAATGGCCAATGCTTATTCTGAGTTAAATGATCCTCTGGATCAGATTGAGCGGTTTAAGGCTCAGGAGGCGTTATTGGCTGCCGGTGATGAGGAAGCCAACAGTATGGATGATGACTTTGTCAATGCGTTGATGATCGGAATGCCGCCTACGGGTGGAATTGGAATCGGAATTGACAGGTTTGTTATGCTGTTGACGGATTCTTATGCGATCAGGGATGTGTTGTTGTTCCCGACGATGAAGAGTTTGGATAAGTAAAGTCAGGAAGAAACAAAATATAGAGGATACGTTTAGAATTGTAATTTTAAATTGATAGCGGAGTAGCACATTGAAATATATGTGCTACTCTATTTATTTGAATAAAACTTTCATTTTTAAATAAACTGCCTTATAATATATAAAAATGGGCAAAAGAATAAAATGATTTGATGGAAAGGCCGAAGATGAACACAAAAGTGCTGCTAAACTGTTTGAAAATGGCAGTGTAAAAACCAATCTTTACCTCCAGGTGAATATGGTACATATAAAGAAAAGTTATTATCAACATGGTAAATCAAAGGGGAATGCAAACCGGTCTGCTGTTTTTCGTTTTTTATGCGATTGGAAACATTACTGATGTAACCATGGGGGGAAGGTGTTTTCTGTGGACTGTTTATTAAGCGGGCGGAATCGAAATATTCTTTTATGAAAGCAGTTATTTTTTCCTCTGTCCTCTTTGGCATTTGGCATATTGCAGCACTTGTACGCACTTTGCTGGATGGGGAAATTTGAAATTAAACCGTTTTTTTAATATAATAAGGATATTAATGATATAATCACTGGCTAAATTATTTTTCAGAAGATAACTTACAATAGCTTTTCGGAAGGTTTAAGGTATGCTAAAGAGACGAAAATGTATAGAAGCAACAATCAAAAATATATTTAAATTTTTTACAATTTTATTTTGTACGTTATTGGTATATATGTTTTATTTAGTTGAAGTAATAGGGACGAATGGACATGAGTGGAAGATTAATGTTATAAATACAGTTTTTTTGCTGGTTTTATTTTTTAGCATATCCGGATTGATAAAGGAGATCAGAATATTTTCAGATGAAGGCGGAATGGAATTAAAAGCAATTTATGAAGTTTTTTTGATATTATTTATAGTTATTACAGGTTGCTCGTATAATATTGAAAAGATAAAAGAAACTTTAAACTTATTTGGTTTAAATAATATTTTTATCGGAGAAAAGGTTACGATGTATACTGTCGTATCGTATCTATATCAGTCATTATTTATTATAAAAACAGCTATAGAGCTGGTTACAGTCAAAGATATTGTATTTCAAATCAATGGTTGGAATCTCAATAAGACGATAAAAGAATACTGGAATGAATTATTGGAGAATCATAAAATATATATATTGCATGAAGATCAACATAAAAAGAATCCAAGATTATGGGCTATTAGAGGTGATTCATGCATTGATATCATCGATGACTTACAAAAGTGTAAAGTTTATGAGTCTCACAAAGAATATATTAAATTAACAGACAGTGAAGCGGGAGAAATTCTTAGAAAAAGAAAGTCTAAGGGATTTGATGATGGTGATATTTACGAAGGAGATTCAGCATCGATATTTACTCCGTGGAAAAGTGAACATTTTTATTCCATTAGCATAAGGTTAATTGACCTCAGTTACTATGAGGAAGAATTAATAAGAGAATTGATGTATGACAATAAAGAAATGATACAAATTCTGCCTAGCAGTGTAAAATCATGTAAGTCAAAAAACTATTGGGAGATATTTAAGAATAAGCTTAAAAATTCAATTGATAATTCAATTTAATAATTATTAGATTAGACCTATGAGATTAACTTTTGGTTAATGCAACGTACCGATCTTGCTGCATTTTGCCAAAATGGACTGTATAGACGTTTTAAATGTTTCAACCCCTATTTAAAAGTAAGTAATCTGTTTTTCAGTAAAAAATGAGTAAAGTCAAATTAAATATTCCATTAATAGAAGGGTTTGTTTTTTGTCGTGGCTAATCGGCCTTAGGTTAGGGTGTTTACTGTCACACTCAGTTTTAAATGCGAATGATACAATTAAAATATGCCCTCATTGTATGTTGGCAATCTTGGTGTTATAGCGTTAGGAGGGATTGTACAAAGTGCCTCAGAGATTGAGAAGAAAGGGGAATCAATTGTCACTCAGAAAATTCATACCAATTATCATTATGATGCCTTCTATTGCAATAGGCGGGCTTGCGATGTACCGGAATCATATTTCTATTGTGATCTGGGGGCAAAATATTGCCTGTTTTTTGCTGATGAGTATTATTTCCTGCATTATGTACAAATTTGGTATCAGCAGAAATGAATATAAAAAAATAATATTCCCATCTGCACTGTTCCTTTTAACATTAACTTTTGTAAATCCAGGTATGGAAGGTGTACACAGATGGATATCCATTGGAATCATAAAATTAAATATTGCAATGATTATATTACCCGTAATTCTCATATATTTATGGGATGCATTGCAGGCAAAAGGCATTAAATTTGGCGGTGTTATAGCATTTGGAGTAATATTGGTACTGTTGTTTCAGCCAGACGCTTCTCAATTAACCGGATTTGCAATTCCGGCGATGATTATGATAAGCCGAAAGGCGAATAATAAAGCAATAAGCTTATTTACAATAAGCACATTCTCACTATTTATTGTTTTGTCCTGGATTTATCTGGATCATCTGCCCCCGGTAAATTATGTGGAGAGAATACTAAGTATGGCAGCGGATATGGGGCTTTTATGGCTGATTTTAGGCGTTGCTTCTCTGGCAATATTGCCAATGCCTTTCCTGCTGTTTCCTCCTAAAAATGCAGAATTAATTTCAAGGTGCATTGGTTGTTATTATATCATCATATTATTATCAACCTCATTTGGAAATTTCCCGGTTCCGTTGATGGGATATGGAATATCACCTATAATTGGTTTTTACATATCGTTAACCTGGTATCTCAATTCCAAGTGTGTTAAAAATGAAGTTTAATTATCTTCCGTCAAGGGAATATGCAGATATTAGAATACAGCAATTTCACATTAGATTTGGTAAAAATGAGAAAAAGCAGGAGATTATATGCAGTTAAATAAGCACACAGCAATAAAGAAATAATTACTGAAGCAAAGGGGCCCGTATGAGAGAAAAAGAGTATGTAAAAGAATTTATAGAAGTGCTAGGCAAAGAAATTTCTGAGCTGAAAAAAGACAAAAATAATATTTATAAATTAAAGGTTTTAAAACTCGCCGGCAAAGAGAGAGGGAGGCTGATTTACCGGTTTGAAACGGACCGTTTCTTCTCCCTCCAGGAGAACGTGGTTTACAGGCTGTCAGTATCGGAAAAAACCATCGAATGTGAACCGAAAAGCTGCGGTAAAAATATAATTGAAATAGCACTTGACTGGGAATTATCCGATCCGTCTGAAGATGTTTCTTTGGTTCTGGATAAGACCTTTCTGCCGGAAAAATTAAAGAGCCGGTTTGAAAATACTTTAACTCAAGCTGACAGCAGGTATGCATCAGCCGCCAGGATTTTTAATGGTTCTTTTAAACGGTATGGAAAAGTTAATCCGGATTTATCGGATTATCCGAAATTAAATTCCTATCAGGCAGAGGCCGTGGTCAGTACCGCACAAGGAGATGCGATCATATGGGGGCCGCCCGGTACAGGAAAAACACATACCATAGCAGCGGCCATCAGTGAGCAGATCAAGATGGGAAATAAAGTATTACTCGTTTCTCACGCGAATACGGCTGTTGACGGTGCGATGGAAGAACTGGCTAAACTGCTTAAGGATAAGCCTTCTTACAAGGACGGACATCTGGTGAGGCTTGGGAATTCAACCCTTACAGAGTATCCTCTTCTCGAAATTGATAATATTATAACAAGCAAAATGATCGGATTAGAAGAGCGGATCAATGAGCTGGAGAAGGAACGGATTCCTGCTGAGGAACGCAAAATTCAACTTGCTGCGGTCCTGGAACTGAAAAAGGAATACAAATTCCAGGAAGAAAAGGTAAATGAAGCGGAACAAAAGATAGCTTTGCATCAAATTCGCATTACCGAAAAGAATCAGCAAATAGGGTCCTTAGAAAGCAGACTCGCCTTTCAAAGGCAGGAACTGGCGCGTGAGGAAAAGAGGCTGTTTCGTTCTCAGTCCAAAATAGATGGTAAAAAGGCAGCAATTGAGAATACATCGGATCAGATCAGAGAAATACACCGGCTTTTAATAGAAGAGGGAAGAATGCTGGAACAGAGTCAGGAAGATTTGACGTTCAGTCAGCATGCTCTTTTGCAGATTCAGGAAGAATTTTTTCAGGAATTGATTCTAGCTCAATGTACGGCAGATTCTCTTGACGGGGAAATGAAGCGTATCCAGGCAATCCTTGATGAGTTAAGTAAAGAGATCGGTGAAATCCAGACTCTCATCAACGGGCTGCATAAAAAGGTTTTGGAAGAAGCCCATGTAATAGGTACCACATTATCAAAGTCATACGTTTCAAATGAGCTGAATGATCTGGACTTTGACGTGCTGTTTATCGATGAGATCAGTATGGCACCTTTATTTCCGGTATTCTATGCAATCGGTATGGTAAAGAAACAGAGTATTTTTATCGGAGATTTCTTACAGCTTCCTCCCATAGCCAGCAGCACGGATAAACGTGTGAAGGAATGGCAAAAAAAGAATATATTCCATCTGACTGAGACAGAGACTGTAGAGAAGGCGAGAAGCAGCAGCTTTGTCAAGCCGCTCAGTATTCAGTACCGTATGAATCCGGCAATTGCGGCTCTCCCCAATGCTCTGTTTTACGGGGGCATTCTTGAAAATGGCTCCAATACACATGAATACATATATGAAGATTCTATAAGCGGCACCAATCCCCTGGTTATGATCGACACGGCTGCGGCTAAGTCATGGACCGGTAAAGGGCCGGGAGGAAAAAGCAGGTATAATGCATATCACGCGCAGCTTTCTGTCAAGTTGGCCTTGGAGTATGTGAAATCTGATCCCGAAGTGACGGTTGGAATCGTGGTTCCATACAGACCACAGAAGGATTTGACCGGCAGAATGTTAGATGAGTCTTTAAAGGATGATATGCAAAAGCGCAGCCGTATTGAAGTAAATACGGTTCATAGTTTTCAGGGCGGTGAAAAGCACATCATTATCTGTGATACGGTAGAAGGCGAAAATGTGTTTTTTAAATGGTGGTTTTTTGATGAGGTCACAAATGAAGAAAGCGCGCATTTGATGCTTAATGTTGCCATTACACGTGCGAAAAAGAAATTTATCCTTGTGGCAGATACGGCGATTGTGGAAGCCTGTTTTAAAGGAAAGAATCTTTTATCCGTCATTTCAACCATAAGAGAAAAGGGTGTTGTGGTCAACTCCACAGATATTGACGGAGGATTTTTTGCCGGGGATGAAACTGCAGTATTTAAGCATATATTAGGATTAAACAGCGAAGAATTAAAACATTTTAATGATGTCAGCTTCTGGTCCCATTTTATTATGGATTTAAAAGAGGCAAAGGAGGAAATCGTTATTTTTTGCCCTTATGTCAGAGAGGGACGGATAGATTCTCTCCAACCGCATTTTGAAAAGGCGATAGAGGCAGGGGTAAAAATTATTGTATATACCCGTCCGGTTCCTGAACACGAAAAGAAATATCAGGCAATAGCGCGCAAACTGATCGATGAACTGCGCCGTATCCATATCACCGTAAGAATGCGGGGGGAAATGCATGAAAAGGTGGTTATCATGGACAGTCAGTTGATCTGGGAGGGGAGTCTGAATGTTTTGAGCCACAAATCAAGCAAGGAGCAGATGATACGCATATCAGGAAAAGAGTCAGTTGAAGAACTGGTTTCTATTCTTGATCTGAACACTTACAGCAAACCCAGGAAGCGTCCGGCAGGAAATGGCGACCCCTCATGCAAGCTGTGTGAAGGGTATATGGTAATTCGGAAAAGCGAAGGGAGTTCATTTTACGGCTGTTCGGAATTTCCTAACTGCGGTTATACCTGTGCTTGTTCTGTCCAGGAATGATTGGGAAATGGGAGAGGTTTGTCTTAAGAAGTCTGTCATATTCTAAAAGATATGGCAGATTTCTTTTTCCGTTAGTTATGGAAAAATATGGGTTATCATATTATAATCAATATATCTGTTTCACAAAGAATAAGAATTCACCTTTGAAAGAAGATATAACATGGAAAACAATGAAATGAGCATGAAAACGCCGGAAAAAAGCAATGGAATCGCACCGGGCGGGAAAATAATGGAGTTCCAATTATTACGCTGGAGTTTAAAAATTTTTATAATTTTTGCCATAATAAGCACGATTCCTCTCTTTGCAGGAAGTTCCCTGCGAAACTTCACCCCTTTCCCAAAGGCTGAAGCGGGGATAATAGATTTAACAAAAGTACCGCTTGAACAAGGTACGGTTTCTCTGGATGGCCAGTGGGAATTTTACTGGGACCTGCTTTTGGAGCCGGGAGAGCCTGTCTCCAGCACATCCTCCCGGTATATTGAAGTCCCAGGCTCATGGAACAAGTATACCTCCAATAAAGCAACGGATTTCGGAGACGGCTACGGCACCTACCGCCTGAGATTTGTGACCGGGGAGAATACCAGATTAGCATTAAAGATACCGAGGATGCGCACAGCATACAAACTCTGGGTCAATGGAGAATTAATCGCCTCATCCGGAACAGTAGGTAAAACCAGAGATACAATGGTGCCTCAATACATGACTAATGTTTCTTCTTTTGAAGTGCTGCAGGGAGAAAATGAGATTTTGATTCAGGTTTCCAATTTTCACCACCGCAGCGGGGGAATTATGGAAAGCTTGAGAATTGGGGGAGAGAATCAAATCTTCAAATTGAAAAATAAAAACATGGCGGTTGAGCTTATTATATTCGGAAGCTTGATCTGTATCGGCGTGTATCACCTTGTTTTATTTTTCTTCAGAAGAAAAAAAGACCCTTCGACCATGTATTTCGGGTTGTTTTGTGTTTTCATTGCAGTGAGGACTACTTTGGGAGGAGAAAGTTTTTTCATCTACTTTTTCCCCGCGTTTAATTGGGAGATCGCTCATAAAATACTGACTTCCACCTATTATTTAGGGGTTCCTCTCATGCTGATGTTTTTCATGGAGATTTTCCCTGAGTATTTTCATGAACGGATCATCAAAATCTCTCAAATAACAGCGCTGGTTTTCACTTCAATCCTTATTTTCACCCCTGCCAGAATTTTTTCTGTTGTGAATATTTTGTATCAGGTGTGGAGTATTGCGGTGATTCTGTATATAGCAGTCGCATTGATCAAAATCATTGTCAATAAGGAAAAGGACAGTTGGATTATCAGCTTAGGTGCAGTGGCTTTATTAATGGGCAGCATGAATGATATTGTCTTTTTCCTCCCATGGGTGAGTGACAATGAGCTCGCATTTTTTAAGGATCTGCTTAAATCCAATAACCTTGCTTCTTTAGGGCAGTTTATCTTTGCCTGTATCAATTCATTATTAATAGCAAAGAGGTTTTCTGATGCCTTAGAGCAGGAAGAGATTGTGACTTCAAGGCTGACTGAAATGAATGCCCATTTAGATGATCTGGTTTTTCAGCGGACGAAAGATTTAGCGGAGTCCAATCGGAAAATCGAACATCAAAACCTTGAATTAGAAAAAAAGAATCAGGCTCTCCAGAAGCTTTCCTTTAAAGATTCTTTAACAGAAGTGTGGAACAGGCGAAAATATGACCAGATGATAGAAAAAGAATGGAACCGGTGTTTAAGATACCAGAGACCTATTGCTTTACTGGTGCTGGATATTGATTACTTTAAACGGTTTAATGATTTTTATGGCCATATGGCGGGGGATGAGTGCCTCGTTAAGATCGGGCAGGTTCTTAAGAACTCTTTATCCCGCTCAACCGATATGGCAGCCCGTTACGGAGGAGAGGAATTTGTAGTGCTGTTACCGGAGACCGGCAAAGAAGAGGCTCTCGAAATTGCCGCCATGCTGCGGCAAAAAATAGAGGACCTTAATATTCCCCATGAAAAATCCATGGTGAGCGACTATGTAACGGTGAGCATTGGGGTCACTTCTGCGGTTCCTGATCTGAATTCTTTATATCAGGATTTGTTCGGTGTGGCAGACAAGGCTTTATACCAGGCAAAAGATGCCGGAAGAAACCGGATTAAATTTTTATCGGAATAATCTGCCAGGGCGTTTTACGCCCTGGGATTTAAGACTGAGATCATAATGAGGGCAGGGACAAACTATGAAGCTTTATGGTAAATATTTCAGGAGATATAAAACGCCGTTTTTTACAGCCGTTTTGTGTGTGACACTGGAAGCAGTCTGCGATTTGCTTGGGCCTACGCTGATGTCACGCATCGTAAACAGCGGAATTGAAAACGGCTCTCTGACAAAGGTTTATTACTGGGGAGCGCTGATGCTTCTCGTGACCTTGACGGGAGCCTGCTTTGCCGTCGCACGAAATATTCTGTCGAGCCGTGTTTCTCAAAAAATGGGTGCGGATTTGCGGACAGATTTATTTGAGAAAATCATGTATTTTTCAGAAGTGAGTGCGGATGAGATTGAAAGCGGTTCGCTCATAACCAGGATGACAAACGATACTTCTCAAATCATACAGTTTGTAAACGGAGTGATGCGCATTTTTTTAAAGGCCCCCATCCTCTGCATCGGCAGCATTGTGCTGGCGAGCCTTCTCAACCTTCGGCTCAGTCTCATCATCTACGGCGTGGTGGCTGTCGTGACCGTGCTGATTTATATCAGCATGAAAATCAGCTATCCCAGATTTTATCAGCTTCAAAAGGCTATGGACCGGGTCAATTCCAAGGTACAGGAGTATTTAATGGGGGTCCGGCTGGTCAAAGCGTTCGGCACGTTTGAAAAGGAAACGGGTCAATTTGAAGAGGTCAACTCCAATTTAATGCAAAAGGGAATTTCCTCCCAAATGGTCATTACAGTCATTTCCCCTCTTTTGACCCTGGTGGTAGGGGCCGGAACCGTGATTGTGATTTATATCGGAAGCAGGCTGTTTGCCGTAGACCTGGCTAATACGGGAGATATTACGGCGTTTACCATCTATATGGCGCAGATACTCACTTCCCTGATTATGATAACCAATGTATTCACCATATTCGTCCGCACCAAAGCATCCACAGTCCGTATCAGCGAAGTGTTTGACTGCGAAGAGGATTGTGAAAGAAGCGATAAAGGCAGAAAACTGAGCGGGGAAATTACCTTTGAAGATGTCACCTTCGCCTATCCGGGGGGCAGCGGAGCTGCGGCAGTCAGTGACCTCACTTTTTCCGTAAACAGCGGGGAAAGCCTTGCCATTATCGGCCCTACCGGAAGCGGAAAATCAACCCTTACCTGGCTGCTCCTTCGTTTTTATGACGCGGACAGCGGAAGGATACTCCTGGATGATTACGATATCAAAACTCTGGGAGCCGATGAGGTCCGAAGCAATATCGCGGTGGTTCCCCAGAAACCGATGCTGTTTTCAGGAACAGTAGCGGAAAATCTCAGATGGGGTGATAAACATGCAGCCATTGATGAGCTGCAGCAGGCAGCTAAAAAGGCACAGGCAGATTTTATTATGGAGATGACGGACGGTTATGACAGCCTTCTTGGAAGCGGCGGAGTTAATTTATCCGGCGGGCAGAAGCAGCGCCTTTCCATTGCGAGGGGAATTTTAAAGAAATCTCCTGTATTGATCTTGGACGATGCAACCAGCGCCCTGGATGCCGTAACAGAAGCAAAGGTGAGGGAGAATTTAAAGAATAAGGAGTTTAACCAGACTGTTATCATGATCACACAGCGCTGCGGGACTGCCATGTCCGCGGACAAGATTCTGGTGATGGAAAATGGCAGGAAAGCAGGGTTTGGCACCCACTGGGAACTAATGGAATCCTGTGAAATTTATCAGGACATCTATCACACGCAGATTGAAAGCAGCAGGGAGGCGTGACATATGGCAGCAAAATTCAGTCAGCAGCAGCCAAAGGGGCCCACCATAGGCAGGCGTCTGGGGGCCGCCGGAGAACGTTTTATTCCGGGGGCAAAACCGAAAAATACAAAAGGAACCCTGCTCAGGATCGTTAAAATCTATATGCGCTGGGCTAAAACCATAATTGGGGCAATCGTTCTGACCGTGGTTTCCTCGGTGATATCGGTTGCCATTCCGTATTATGTGGGCCAGACCTTCGATACTTTTGACATGGCTGGCAGGAGCGTGGACTCTGTCAAGCTGGTATCGCTTCTCATCCTCATATTAGGCTTATATGCGGCCAACTGGCTGCTCAATTTAATAAACGGCATCATCATGCTGCGCATTTCCCAGAAGCTGGTTTTTACCCTTCGCACGGAATTTTTTGAGAAAATGCAGAGGCTTCCTCTTGGATTTTATGATACCCAGTCTCACGGGGATACCATGAGCAGAATTACAAATGATGTGGATAATATCAGCTCCACCATAGCCCAGACGACCACACAGTTGATCTCCAGCATTTTGACACTTATAGGCTCTCTGGCAGTTATGATCAGCTTAAACCTGCCCCTCACCTTTGTGGTATTGCTGTGCGTTCCTCTCGTTTTTCTGCTGACTAGGACCATTGCAGCCAGAAGCCGTGCTCATTTTCTGGCGCAGCAGAGGAGCCTTGGAGCGCTTAACGGTGTTATCGAAGAGAATATTCTTGGCTTAAAAATGGTGAAAGCCTTTGGCAGGCAGGAGGATGCCATTTTACAGTTTAAAGAGATCAACCGGCGTTTATGTGAAAGCAGCAGCAAAGCCCAGGTCTGGTCCGGTTATATGATGCCGTTAATGAATGTCATCAATAATTTCGTATTTGCCGTGGTCGCCATCCTGGGCGGTATTTTATCGGTGAGCTATGGTCTGAAGGTGGGGACGGTTGTAAGCTTTTTAAGCTATTCAAAACAGTTTGCCCATCCCTTAAATTCGGTTGCAGGAATGTTTAATACCATACAATCGGCATTGGCCGGTGCTGAGCGGGTTTTTGAAATACTGGATTATGAGGAAGAAACGAAAGACAGTACAGATGCCATAGAAATCCCAAATCCCGTTGGAGAGGTTTCTTTTCAAAATGTATGCTTTTCTTACAATAAGACGAAACCGATTCTTAAAAACGTCAGCTTTCACGTAAATCCTGGCGAGGTCATTGCGTTAGTAGGAGAAACGGGAGCCGGAAAGACCACTATTGTCAACCTGTTGACCCGGTTTTACGATGCGGACAGCGGTGAGATTGCGATTGACCATGTGCCGGTCACCCGGATTAAACGGGACAGTTTAAGGCGCTGTTTTTCTGTCGTGCTTCAGGATACCAGCTTATTCAGCGGGACCATCATGGACAATATCCGTTATTCCAGAAGTGACGCCGCAGAGGAAGATGTGATCAAGGCGGCAAAAATTGCCCATGCCCATGACTTCATTCATAAGCTTCCCAAAGGCTATGCCACCAACGTATCCGCAGCTACCGATAATTTAAGCCAGGGCCAGAGGCAGTTGATATCCATTGCAAGAGCGGTCCTCTGTGACAGCCCGATTTTGATTCTCGATGAAGCCACAAGCAGCGTGGATACGAAGACGGAGAAGGAGATACAAAAGGCTCTGGTCAGCCTTATGAAAAACCGCACCAGCTTTTTGATCGCCCACCGCCTTTCCACAATCCGGGATGCGGACCGTATCATGGTGATTGGCGACGGGCAGATATTGGAGAGCGGCAATCATCAAAGTCTGATGAAAATGCAGGGACGTTATTATGAAATGGTGATGAACCAGATGGGAAAGGTGCTGCAGTGACGCTGCAAAATTTGAAATACATGATTACGGCTGCAGAAACACGGTTTATTACGGAAGCAGCCATCGCATGATCAGCGTCATACTGGCAGCCATATTGCGAATGTGCCTGTAGCAAGATAAAATAAAGCGGATAAGGAAATTACAATCTATGATAAAATATTCACAAAAGGAAATGGAGTATATTTCCCGGAAAAATGATGTGATGAAGAATCTGGTCAGCCATTTCGGCCATATGGAAAGAGGTATGGCAGGAGATGTGTTTTCCTCCCTTACCATGCATATCATCGGACAAATGCTGTCAAACCGGGTGGCAGAGGTTCTATGCCAGCGGTTTCTCAATATAGTAGGAGAGGTCACCCCCGGCCATGTGGCGGCTGTTGATGTTGATGTCATAAAACAATGCGGCATTTCCAAGAGAAAAGCGGAATACATCAAGGCTTTGGCCCAGGAGGTTCTGGAAGGGAAATATGACTTTTCGCTTTTAGAGAATATGTCAGATGAAGAAGTGATCAAATACTTAATGCAGATCAAAGGCGTGGGACGGTGGACTGCGGAAATGATCGCAGAGTTTACCATGGGACGCCTGGATATATTCAGCTATGATGATGTGGCTTTGCAGAACGGTATCAAAAAAGCCCATGGATTTAAAACATTGAGCAGGCAGAGGTTTGAGGGCCTGCGAAAGAAGTATGCGCCTTATTGCTCCGTTGCGTCACTGTACTATTACGCACTGAATGATGAAAGATAATCCGATGAAAAACGTAAAACGCCGCCCCTGTTCTGATGAAACAGGGCGGCGTTTTCAGCTTATACCTGTTAAACATCTGAGGATGAAAAGTGATCAATAATGAACTCCCTGAAATCCCGTATGGTCTCTGTCGCATACCGCTCTTTCAGCCAGGAAAGCCAGATGGTCCGCTGGCAGGAGGGGGATTTGATGTGCAGTTGCACCGGAGGTTCCATGGGATTTCCTCTGGGCCAGTAGGCGGGAAGAAAAGCGATCCCAAGTCCCGCATTGACCAGATTGATGATAATATCCAGACTTTCGATTTCAAATGCGATATTGGGAGTGAAGCCTGCCTCCTGGCAGAACCTGTTTGTGATTTCCCAAAACTCCGAATCTGTCGTCACACCGATGAAATGTTCGTGGGCCACTTCTTTTAAATCAATGCTTTTGCGGCCTGCCAGGGGATGGGAGGGAGGAACGGCAAGAAAGATTTCTTCCACCAGCAAAGGCTCACAGTGAATTTCCGGATGAGTGGCAGGCAGAAAAAAGATGCTTAAGTCTATTTCTCCCATGAGAAGCTGCTTTTGTATTTCCTGATGCTTCGTAATATGGCGAATCTTGAATTTGACATCGGGATTGTCTGCCAGATAGTTTTTAAAAAGGTCCGGCAGCAGCCGTGAGGTGGCGGCACCGACTGTCACTGTCTTTCTCTCCAGCTCGGATAATTCCGCCAGTTCCCGCTGTCCATCCTTTAATTCATTGAAACACCGCTCCACTCTGCGCAGAAACGTTTCTCCGAACTGGTTTAAATGAATCCGCCTTCCGGAACGCTCAAACAGGGGAACGCCTAAGCTTTCCTCCAGGCGGGCAATGGTTTTGCTGATCGAGGGCTGGGATACGTGAAGCTCTTTTGCAGCCTGGGTGACATTTCCCAACCGGGCCACAACCTGAAAATATTGTAATTGAAGTAAATCCATGGTTTGCCTCCTTAATAGCTCTAAAGGAATAATAATATGTAAAATTATATATTTTTAATTATGATTCGTCAATGTTATAATGATCAGGTTGAAAATCTGATGATACAAAATAAGGAGTATGGTAAAATGACGAAATCAAAATTGTGGACGAAAAGCTTTCTGCTTGATGCAACGGTAAATTTTCTTGTGTATCTGGTGTATTACCTGCTGATGGTCATGATTGCCGGCTATGCTATGAGCAGCCTCAATGCCTCACCCAGCCAGGCGGGACTGGCCGTGGGAGTTTTTATTGTGGGAGCGCTGGTATCACGTATTTGTGCCGGAAGCATCATTGATCAGGTGGGACGAAAACGGACTCTTTACATCGGACTGCTGGTTTTCCTGATCACGACGGTGATGTATTTCAGGGCAACGGGGCTGCTCATCCTCTGTCTGATCCGCTTTCTCCATGGAATCGGATTTGGAATCACTTCCACTGCAACGGGTACTCTGGCAGCCAATCTCGTACCGGCAGACCGGAGGGGAGAGGGCATCAGTTATTATGCCATGAGCACCACATTGGCCTCTGCTGTCGGTCCCTTTCTTGGCATGTATCTCAATCAGCATGTGAGCTTTCATTCCATTTTGATTTTATCAGTCGGATTGCTGGTGATCAGCTATGGAGCAGCATTCTTTTTAAAGGTGACAGAGGAGAAGCCCCAGGAAACCGTATTCTATGAAAAAAAGTTTTCTGCCAGCAGCTTTCTTGAATACAGGGCTCTTCCCATTGCCGCTACCGGCGCAGTCGTGGGGTTCAGCTATTCGAGCATCATGAGTTTTCTTTCTTCTTACACAAGCGAAATTCATCTGGCTGAGGCAGGCAGTTTCTTTTTCCTCGTTTATTCCATCGCTATTTTAATTTCCAGGCCATTGACCGGGAAGCTGTTTGACTTGAAAAATGAAAATTACGTCATGTATCCGGCCTTTGTGCTGTTTGCCGTAGGAATGGCTGCTTTGGGCCAGGCCCGTCACGGTTTCACTCTTTTAGCGGCAGCGGCTTTCATCGGCCTTGGGTTTGGAACTTTTTTATCCTGCGGACAGGCGATTGCTGTTAAACTGGCCCCAAGCCACCGCATCGGTCTGGCGACCTCCACATTCTTAGCCATTATGGATACAGGCGTTGGAGTGGGCCCCTTCCTGCTGGGGATTCTGGAACCTGTTGTGGGATTTCGAAGCCTGTATATGAGTGTGGCTTTTATTATCATCGCTTCCATGGGGATGTATTACCTCCTGCACGGCAGAACCGTGTCCCGGATCAGTCCGGCGGGCGCATCCGGTGAAGTGTCCGTAGGTAAGGGAAGGGCGTATGCAGAAGAATAGAGAGGCGTAAAACGGGTCATACTACTGGTAAATCAAACCAGGAGGGACTTAATATGGTCACGCTGAAAGAAAGCATTACAAAAGAGAATCTTTTAAGAGCCTTTGCAGGAGAATGTCAGGCCTGGCGGCGTTATGAGTTTGCCGCAACCCAGGCAAAGAACCAGAATCTTGAAGTGCTGTACTGGCTTTTCCACTATACGGGAACACAGGAAAAGGAACATGCGGAGATATTTTACAATCACTTAAGAGAATTCAATGGGCAGGAAATATCCATTGATGCGGGCTACCCCATCGATCATTCCACTGATATGCAGGAGCTTTTAATGCTTGCCGCAAAGCATGAAGCGGCGGAACACGACACAATCTATAAATCCTTTGGCGACAAGGCCAAAGAGGAGGGATTTTCCCAGATAGCCAATTCCTTTTATATGATTGCTGAAATTGAACTGGTCCACAACCAGCGCTTTACCCGGTATGCGAATCTGGTTCAGAATAACCGGTTATTTGACAATGAAACACCTACGGAATATATCTGTTTGAACTGCGGACATGTTCACAGCGGAGCGAAAGCGCCTCAGGTCTGTCCGGTCTGCAAACACAATCAGGGATTTTTTGTACGCAGGGATGATTCTCCCTTTGGAAGATAAGAAAAAGAGTTATTTCAGCCGTTTTCGGATTGCTGAAATAACTCTTGTATTTTACTTCCAGATTTTTTCTGCCTGAGGGTCTTCTGCCAGACATTTTTCCCGCAGTTCTTCTAATTTTGCCGTATAATCCTGGGCAGGGTCTTCGTATTTTAAAACTTTTAAAACAGAATATTCAAACCCTTCCAAATCGTACTGGTTCCACAATTCCTGCAGCTTTTTATTGGGGTGGGAACTTAAGGATAACTTGGCACAGATGCTGTTAAATCCAGCTTTTGTATCGGTGGAAATTCCCAGAAAAACCTGGCCTGTTGCCTTGCAGCGCAGGGAAATCACTCCCATTTCAGGGTGACGGTTTTTATATTCTTCTAAAAGCAGTTTTCTTCGTTTCATGTCCATTTATCTTTACCTCCTGAATCATTGTACCCCAATATGATCTTTGAATCAATCTACGCTCCGTAGACAAAACGTAAAAGTTTAAGCTTTTTTAATATATGGCTCATAGTGTTTGAGGAGGAAATGTGATACAATAAGGGCTCTGAGTTTATCAATGAAAAAGGGTTTGTACATATAATATAAGTAATAATGATTTGTTGCTTCAATGGATCAATATAGAAATGAGATGAAATGTATGGAAATAAATAAAACTGCATCAGGGAATATAAAATTAAACAGAAGTGAAGTGTTTAAAATAAAGGATGAGAACCGCATTTATAACGGACCCGATCAAAGCTGGTACAAAAAGGGATTTCAAAGGCTGGCAGGGTGCGGCCCCACTTCCTGTTCCAATATTATCTGGTATTTATCCCAGACAAGGGAAGAATATAAGGGGCTCTGCCCTTATGACGGAACCACACTGGAAGGTTTTTTAACGCTTATGGAAGATGTATGGAAATACGTCACTCCGGGTCTTATGGGGCTGAATAAAATCGAAAAATTTGAGAAAGGAGTCGTGGAATTTGGAGAGAAGAAAGGTTTTCACTTATGCTGCGACCTTCTGAAAATACCGGAGAAAGACGAGATGGATGAAGAAAAAATAAAGGAAGCCTTTGACTTCATTGAATATGCGCTGAAAAGAGATCTGCCCGTTGCTTTTTTAAATCTTCACAACGGGAACCTTCACAATCTGGAAAGCTGGCATTGGGTGACAATCTATGAATCAGACAGGGAGCACGGTTTCGTATCCATTCTGGACCAAAGCAGACTGGAAGAAATCGATTTAAGGCACTGGCTTAGGAATACCAGTAAGGGCGGCGGCTTTGTCACCGTATATTAAACCCTGTTCCATATGTGATCAATGCTTTCAATAATCATGAATACAGGAGAAACGAAGTATGAAACAGAATAAATACGATGATGAAATATTTTTTGAAAAATACAGCCAGATGGACCGTTCTGTAAAGGGGCTTGACGGCGCCGGAGAGTGGAAAACACTTGAATCCATGCTGCCTGATTTTAAAGGAAAACGGGTGCTGGATTTAGGCTGCGGCTTTGGCTGGCACTGCCAGTATGCGGTGGAACATGGGGCAAAGGCCGTTACAGGAGTCGATATTTCTGAAAAAATGCTGGCAGCAGCAAGAGAAAAAACAGATGCTTCCATCTGCTATATCCAAATGCCCATAGAAGAAATATCCTTTGACCAGGACTCTTTTGATGTGGTCATCAGCTCCCTTGCCTTTCATTATCTGGAATCTTTTGACCGTATCCTTAAGAAGGTGTCCGCCTGCCTCGTGAGCGGGGGAGATTTTGTTTTTTCTGCGGAGCATCCGGTTTTTACCGCTTACGGCAGCCAGAACTGGTACTATGATGAAGATGGGAACATCCTTCATTTTCCCGTTGACCGCTACTTTTTTGAGGGAAAGAGAGAAGCGGAATTTCTCGGTGAAAAGGTGATAAAGTACCACAAAACCCTCACTACTTATATCAATGGGCTCATACAGGAAGGCTTTGAGCTGACCGGAGTTGTAGAGCCCCAGCCTTCCGCCCATTTGCTTGAAACCGTAAAAGGGATGGAGGATGAGCTTCGCAGGCCCATGATGCTGATTGTTTCTGCGAAGAAAAAATAGATCATATCAGAGGTGAAAAGACATTGGGATGAAAATTCCGGTGTCTTTTTTGCATTGTCCGGTACAATGGGTTATGAAAAGCCATCCATCCGGAAATCCTATGGTTATGACCATGAAATGAAGGAAGCAAACGGAGGTATGACTTAACGGATGAATAAGAAAATTTTACAGGGTATAAAAGGGCTGGGAAAGAATACGAAAACAGGGTATTTTGAAGGGTGGTATTTTAAACATCAGAAAGGGGATACCGTATTGGCTTTGATTCCCGGTCAGAGCGTGGATGAAAGCGGAAAAACACATCCTTTTTTGCAGATTATCTGGAATGAGGATTCTTATTTCATAGATTTTGAAGAAGAGGATTATCTGGCAGATAAGCGGCAGGGAAAGATCATGGTGGGAAACAATGTTTTTTCCCGGAGAGGAGTAAGACTGAATATAAAATCAAAGGATGTTTTCATTGAGGGAACGATCGGTTACGGTCCTTTAAGCCCCATCCGTTACCCCATTATGGGGCCCTTTCAGTTGATCCCTTTTATGGAGTGCAGCCATGAAGTGATCAGCATGTCCCATTCCCTGCAGGGAAGGGTGAAGATCAATGGAAAGGTACTGGATTTTAACGGAGGAAAAGGGTATATAGAAGGGGATAAGGGCAGGTCATTTCCGACGGATTATCTGTGGCTGCAATGCAACCAGTTTCGGGAGGAGGCGTCTGTCATGGTTTCCATTGCAGACATCCCTTTTCTCGGAGGAAGCTTTCAGGGGTGTATCTGCGTGGTTCAGTACCAGGGAAAGGAATACCGGTTTGCCACATATTCAGGGGTGAAGATTGTGAGAAAAAGGGAAACTGCGGTTGTGTTAAAGCAGGGAAATTACTGCCTGGAAATATTTATATCAAATCAGAGAAAAAACAGGGAAGCCAGATTTTCCTACAGGCTTTCTGCGCCGGATCAGGGAAATATGAGCCGGTTTATAGAGGAAGCCCACATGCTTCAGGGAAGGTTTTTGCTGTATCAGAAGGAAAATCTGATCTTTGACCTGACCAGCAGGCATGTGAGTCTTGAGCATGTGGAAGGGTAAGATTAATCCCATTAATTCCCTTGATTAATAGTAAAAATCTATAAGTACTCCCCGCCTATCATGTTTATCTATTGGACGTAATGAACAATCCCTAATAGAATAGACGTATCAACATCAAATATGCGGGAGGTTACATAGAAATGAATATAAAACATGAGGTTAGTGTAAAGAAGATCGGTGAAGAGGCAGAGGAGCTGTTCCGGGGCGGTTTCTTTTGCTCGGAAGCGGTTATGAGCTCCATCCGTTCC
Source organism: Lacrimispora sp. (assembly GCF_047605665.1). GTDB lineage: Bacteria > Bacillota > Clostridia > Lachnospirales > Lachnospiraceae > Lacrimispora. The sequence goes on from NZ_JASGFH010000012.1 coordinate 102,736, forward strand.
AACTTCGAACTGGACATACCGGAGGAAGTGATTGCTATGGCATCCGGATTTCCGGTGGGGATCGGACGTTCCAAATGCTTATGCGGAGCGGTTTCCGGAGGCGTTATGGCCCTTGGCCTGTTTTTCGGGCGGACGAAACAGGGAGACCCCAAGGTGGAGAAGAACTTAGAAGTGGCAAAGGAGCTTCACGACTGGTTTAAGGATAACAACGGGAAAAATGCGCTGTGCTGCAGAATCTTGACCAAGGAATTTGACATGGGTGCAGGGGAGCACAAAGAGCAGTGCATAAAATTGACCGGTATGATAGCGGGAAAAGTGGCTGAAATCGTGGTTCGGGAATTCGGACTTACCAATGTGGACGAATTACAGCTTGCGGGGGAATGAGATGATTAAGAAAATACCTGTTCCAATGGCAGGGCTTATGCTGGGGCTGGCAGCCCTGGGCAATCTCCTGCAAAGCTATTCGGAGGCTGTCCGCCTGCTGTGCGGAGCCATTTCAACCGTATTGGGGATTTTGATTCTGTGCAAATGTCTTCTTCATTTTGACATGGTAAAAGAAGATATGAAAAATCCGGCGGTGGCAAGCGTATCAGGAACCTTTTCCATGGCAGTGATTCTGCTGTCAGCCTATGCAAAGCCTTTTATTGGCGGCAGTGCCGTTTATATCTGGTATTTGGGGATCGGGCTGCATATTTTGATCATGGTGTATTTCACCATCCGTTTTATTTGTAAATTGAATATGAAAACCGTGTTTGCCAGCTACTACATTGTGTATGTGGGAATTGTGGCAGCCAGTGTGACATCGCCTGCATTTGGGCAGACAGGACTTGGGCTGGGGATTTTCTGGTTTGGTCTGGTGTGCTGTCTGATTCTGCTGGCCCTTGTGACAACCCGGTATGTGAAGCATAAAGAGATTCCTGAACCGGCAAGACCGCTGTTTTGTATCTACACGGCACCGGTCAGCCTCTGTCTGGCAGGCTATCTCCAGTCCGCCGAGGTGAAATCACCGGCAATGGTCTTGTCCCTTATGATATTGGCCTCGGTGCTGTATTTGACGGTGCTGGTTCAGCTTCCTAAATTTCTGGCATTGCCATTTTATCCAAGCTATTCCGCCTTCACCTTTCCTGTTGTCATCAGCGCCATTGCATTGAAGATGTCAGCCGGATTTCTGGGGAAGGCAGGTTATAACATAGGCTTTTTACCGGTTCTGGTGACTGTGGAAACGGTCATTGCAGTATGTCTGGTTGCTTATGTGTTCATTCGGTATATGAAGTTTTTGTTCAGCAGATAAGTGTGATAGGAAGCGTACAGCGGGGAAGGGAAACCTTCCCCGTTTTTTGCGTGTATTCCCAATAAGATAAAAGGGGTTTTGCCCCGTAAAGTCTTAAAATTACCGTTTTCCCCTCTGTAATGTATATTCGTTGAGCCCCGCCTTCATTGTATAATATCCGTATTGAAAATACTTGCAGGAGGGAGAGTGATTTATGAATGGTAATATCTGTGAAAACATCTGCAAAGTATAAGAAGCTCTTTCTGCAGGTTCTGATACCGGGACATTCTCCCTGTCAAATCTTTAAGATGAGATTAAGAGGCGCGGACAGAGCTGATACAGATGCCATATCGGCGCGAAATTGCCTGATCCCCATAGAGGCGGAGAGCTTCTGTTATGAGGAAAAGATTACACCCTGAAGCAATCTGCAAAAAGTACTGATTCATACCATTTGTAAAAATAGAACACGGAAGAGGTGTGAATGGTCTGGTTTGGATTTTACATATATTTTGGGAGGTATCATCATGAATATATTGGTTATCAACTGCGGAAGTTCTTCTTTGAAGTATCAACTGATTCAATCGGATACGGAAGCCGTACTGGCTAAAGGGATCTGCGAGCGGATTGGATTGGAAGAAAGCCGGGTTTCTTATGAACCTGCCAATGGGATGAAAGAAACCTGGGAGGCTTCCATGTCTACTCATTCAGAGGCGGTCCGCGTTGCGCTGGATATGCTTACGAATGAGCAGAGCGGAGTCATAAAGACATTGGAAGAAATTGGAGCTGTGGGTCACCGGGTGGCTCATGGAGGAGAGTTTTTTACATCTTCTACCTTACTCAATGAAAAAGCCATCAAAGCAGTTGCAGACTGCTGTGAAATTGCGCCGCTTCACAATCCTCTCAGCCTAAGCGGTATCTATGCCTGTAAAGAGCTGATGCCCAAAGTGCCTATGGCTGCGGTTTTTGATACGGCATTCCATCAGACCATGCCGAAGAAGGCCTATCTATATGGAATTCCCTACGAATATTATGAAAAATATAAGATGAGAAGGTATGGCTTTCATGGAACCAGTCACAGCTATGTGGCGAAAAGAGCAGCAGACCTTCTTGGAAAACCGGTCTCTTCTTTAAAAACCATTGTGTGCCATCTGGGAAATGGTTCCAGCATAGCGGCAATAGAATATGGAAAATCCATTGATACGACCATGGGCTTCACGCCTCTGGAAGGCCTGATCATGGGAACCAGAAGCGGCAATATCGACCCGGCGGCCCTGCAATACCTGATGCATAAAGAGAATCTGGATATCGACGATATGCTTGGCATTCTCAATAAAAAATCGGGTGTTTACGGAATTTCCGGAAGCTCCAGTGATTTCCGTGATTTAGAGGAGGCAAAGAGAGGGGGCAGTGAGCGGGCAGCAGATGCGTTAGAGATATTTGCCTATCAATGTGCAAAATTCATAGGGGGATATGCAGCCGCCATGAAGGGGGTGGACGCAATTGTTTTTACGGCTGGGATTGGAGAAAATGATAAAGGAACTAGGGAAAGGATATGTGAATACTTATGCTGGATGGGAATTCGGATTGATGAAGCTGCAAATTTCAGACGGGGAGAAGAGATGAAGATTTCCACATCCGACTCCAATGTCACAGTCATGGTGATTCCCACCAATGAGGAATTAGAGATTGCCAGAGAAACCTTACGGCTGATTATGTCTTAATATTACCTCTTTTTAGAATGAATAGCATAATTAAGGTTTGACAAACAAATGTTAAAATGGAATCGATGAGAAATCATGAAAGGAGAAAGGTATGAATATTTTTGCATTAATCGCATCATTTGGGGGAGGTATTATTGGGGCCTATATGGGAGCACTGCCCGCATTTATTCTTACGGGAGTCATTGCCATTACAGGTGCCGGAGTGGCTATGGCGGGAGGATCTGATATGACGGTTGGTTTTATCGCCTTCGGTTCCTACCTTGGGCCGCATGTTGCATTTGCCGGAGGCGTTGCTGCAGCCGCTTATGCGGGAAAGCAGAAAAAGCTGGGCAGCGGAACTGATATTTTGTCTTCTCTGAACGGTCTTTGCGATCCTATGACACTGATTGTAGGCGGTATCTTTGGTGTGTTTGGTTTCCTGGTGCATTATCTCATGGGTTCCATCCTTCACTTAAACACAGATCTTCCGGGTATTACTGTTGTTATTTCCGCAATTGCTGTTCGTTTTCTCTTTGGAACCAGCGGCCTTATAGGGAAAGCGCCGGAAAGCGAAAAGAGAGAGTATTTTACCGCAGGAAATGGCATGATCTGTAATGTGCTGCTGGGGCTGGGATTGGGCACAACCGTTGGCTTTGTATATCAGGCATTGGTAACCAGCGGAGCTGCTGATGCAGTTTTGGGAAGTTACCCCATCCTCTGCTTTGGTATAGCGGCCGCATCACTGATATTTACGCAGACGGGATTTGCAACACCGGCAACCCACCATATTGCGCTGATTGCCGCCCTCGCTGTGGCAGCTTCCGGAAATCCTGTTATGGGCACAATATTCGGCATCATCGCCTCATTATTGGGCGATTTTATGGCAAAAACCTTTAACAGCCATTGCGATACCCATGTTGACCCGCCGGCGTTTACCATTTTTATCCTTACATTTGTGATAAACGCTATATTCGGAAACGGCTTTTTCAGCGTTTAGCCTTTGTCTTACATACATAAAACGGCTGATCTGCCATAAGTGTTTATGTTCTGGAGATCAGCCGTTTCAGACGGATATGGTTTATTGCCTGTTTAAGATTTCTTTTATTTTATCCAGACGGAAGCCGGATATCTCTTCAGTTCCGATGATAGTGACCGGCAGGGCTGTGTAGCCTCTCTCTTCCATAAATGACTGTCCTTCTTCATCGGTCTCCAGATTGATTTCCTGAAAAGAGAGTCCCTGGCTTTTTAAATACTCTTTTATCTGACTGCAGTATGTGCAGCCGGGGAGGGAGTAAAGCCTGATCGTTTCTGATGAAGCTGCCGCTGCCTGGGGTTTCTCAACCGTCTGTCCGGGAGTGAGATTGCTGCTTCCAATGGTCCAATTGGCGCCGCATAAGCCGTTTGTCTGCAGGGCTTTTAATACCCTTAAGATTTCTTCTGTATTCCGGCCTATATGATTGTCATGGATTACGCTGTAGCGCACCGTCAGTTCAGGGTCGATGATAAAAAGACCGCGGAGGGCTACTCCTTCATCCTCCAGCAGCACGCCGTAGTCAGACGAAACGGACATGGTCTTGTCCGCTGCCATAGGATAGTTTAAGTGTCCCAGACCATTCCGGATCCAGGCCTGATGGCAGTATTTGCTGTCAGTGCTGACAGACAGCAGCTTTGCCCCTGCCTCATGGAAAAGCTGGCAGTCTTTGCTGAAACCGGTAAGCTCTGTAGGGCAGACGAAGGTAAAGTCCATAGGGTAAAAGAAAAGTATCAGCCATGAGCCTCTATAGTCTTCCAAGTCCAGTGTGATGAATTCTTCTCCGTCACCGGTGACCGCTTCCATGGTGAAGTGAGGTGCTTTTTTATTGATAAGCCGTTCCATTTAGTGCCTCCTTTATTGAAAATGTGATTAATACCGTATCAAATTGTTGAAACATATATATCTATCATACGGAGGAAATGCCATGAATAAGAAAGATGAATTTGCAGGTAATTTTTATCAGACAGACGAAGTAGAAAAGATGCCGGACGATTGTCCGAATTGTCTGTATAAAAATCAGAAGGTGGAGAAAAAACCTGATGAATGCCCGAACTGTTACTATAATCCCCCCAAAAAGGAAGGTGCAACAGAGGGCACGTAAATGTTCTTTTTTCGAAGTCTAAAGCCGCCTGTTGGCGGCTTTGTTCGTTGTGCTGCAAATATTATGATTCCCAATGAGCTATAATATGTTTTGCCACGCAGAGATCTTGTTCTAAAGAACCTCCTGAAACACCCAGGCCGCCGATGCAGCGGCCTTTTCTCATAATAGGAATTCCTCCGCCAAATACGCAGAAACTTCCCCCTCCCGTTTCTGCAAGGCCATAGAGAGGCTGTCCGGGAAGCACGGACCCCGCCAGTTCATCCGTGGAGATTTGCAGAGCTGCCGCAGTATATGCTTTGGAACGGGAAATAACAATGCTTCCAATAAAAGCGTTGTCCATACGCTGCTGGGCGATCAAGTTGCCGCCGCTGTCAACAACCGTTATGACCATTGAAACGCCTAATTTTAAAGCCTTTTCTTTTCCCATTTCTATGAGGAGCAGAGCATCACGCAGGGTAATTGTTTCAAGCTTCAGTGTATCCACAATGGCGCCCACAAGCTTTTCCATCTGGTTTTCTTCCATCATCATCGTTCCTCCTGATATCCGCTACAGCAAGCTGTCATAAAGTTCCTTTGCCGGGTGGGCGATCACAATCTTTTCGATCATGGAGCCGGTGGCCTCGGCAGTTTTTGCACCGGCATCCACAGCCGCTTCTACGGCTCCCACATCACCTGTAAGAGTGACAAAAGATTTGCCGCCGATTCCCGTTCCCAGCCGGATTTCTATCAAGGTTACATTGGCTGCTTTCACAGCGCTGTCCGCAGCGATAATGGCTCCGGCGATGGAGAAAAACTCCAGCACGCCCAGGGCTTTGCGCTCCGGTACGGAAACAGACATATGAATGGCTTCTATGACCTGAGGATGAACTCTGGGAATCAGAAGTTTGTCTATCATATTGTTCTTTGCCGCCGCCTCACCGCTGCTTAAAGAAGTTTCCACTGCGGAAACCTCCCCGGAAATCAATATCTGGTACTTTCCGGGACAACTGGGCCTTGCGGCTATTAACCTGACATCCGCGGCTTTCAGCATCATATCTGCGGCCAGAACTCCCCTGGCAATGCTGTTTAATTCTAAAAATCCAATGGTAATCATAATACCCTCCTTGTCTGGCTTCATTCTGCACAAATGATAATTTCGGAATTGGAAACCGACCTTACCCGGCCGCAAATACTCGCATGAATATTAGCTCCCAACGCTTTCTCCGGAATACTTCCGATCAACTGTCCGGCCACCACCTTGTCACCGGCAGCGACTGCAGGGATGGATGGGGCGCCAATGTGCTGCTGAAGCGGGATATGCACAACCTCAGGCATAAGTTCCTGGCATTCTTCTATGTGGTAATCGTAATATGCATCCACACCGAGCCTGGCGGCGATTCTCCGGGACGGCACACGGCGGTAAGAGCGTTCCTCCAGTTGACGGAATGCTGCCAATGGTTTTTCGTACCGGAATCCTTTCTGGCGCAGCAGGCCTTTTAAGTAGATGTTCACCTGTCTTGGTTTTAATCCCATAGGGCAGGCGTATGTTTCGCATAAACCGCATTCACTGCAAATCATGGCATTTTTCACATGGATATCATCCAGGATATCTTCAGGAGACTGGGCATAGGCCAGCTTGCGCATGATCATATGGGGTTTTAAGGGATGGCCGGTTAAGTATCTGGGACACATCTGCGTACAGTAGGTACACTGAATGCAGCTCATCTTTGCCCGTTTCAATGACACATTTACGGGAATCTGATGATTCAGTACCAAAGGGGCATCATCCGGTACAAGTATAAAGCCGGAGGTTGTTTTCGTAACGACCAGCTTTTCCGCTTCTTGCATGCTGTAACATTTTCCCATCAGAGGTCCTCCGGCAATCACATGGCATCCGGCCGCTGCGGGCCCCCCGGCTGCCTTAAGGCATTCGGCGAAAGAAGTTCCAAGGGGCGCATGTACAATACAGGGGGAGGTGACTGCGCCTGTAACCGTTAAGTATTTGCTCGTAAACGGCTCTCCCTGGGAGGCTTGATAGATGGAATATGCGGTGGCCAGGTTCGATACCACAGCGCCTACATCCAGCGGAATTCCTGAAGGGGGCACGGTGCGCCCTGTCACATCACAGACCATAATCTGTTCGTCACCGGCAGGATAGAAATTCTTCATCTGAAACAGCCGTACAGGGCTGGACCTTTCGGCGATTGCAGACTCCAGGGCCTGGATTTCCTGCCGGTAAGTTTCCTTCAGCGCAATATGTATATGGCTGGCCTTCACCATTTCCGCCATCATTTCAACCGCAGTGATGATCTCTGCAGCTTTGTGAATCATCAGCCAGCGGTCTGTGCGCAGAAGCGGCTCACATTCAGCAGCATTGATGATCAGATGTTCTACCGTACAGTTTAATTTAACGTGGGCCGGAAAACCGGCTCCTCCGCATCCTACAATACCTGCATCTTTTATTTGTTCCAACAGTGGCATAGCTGTACTCCTTTCGTGAGAATGAAACATACTCTCTTACCATTATAAAAAACAGGGAGAGAATACTCAATTACGCCTCAATCTAAAAAAGGGTAAAATCCAATACACTTGCCGCTGGACAAAGCGTGTCTGGATTGTGGGGTAATCCGGTCTGCTTATTATAAAGAAGGAAGTTTGTGACATGATATAATAAAACAAGTACACATGATGTGAATTTCATTTCCGGCGGGAGAGCGGAAGATGGATTGAAATGACCTGCCATGGGAACAAAAGGAGGGAACAAGTGAAGAAAGTATTGATACTGGCTGGTGATTATACAGAAGATTACGAAGTCATGGTGCCGTATCAGGCATTGATGGTGGCAGGGCTCTGGGTAGATGTGGCCTGCCCTGGAAAATCGGCTGGAGATACGATAAAAACTGCCATCCATGATTTTGAAGGGGATCAGACCTACTCGGAAAAACCGGGGCACCTTTTCATGCTGAATGCTGATTTCAGTTATCTGAAACTAGAACAGTATGACGGGCTTTTCCTCACCGGCGGAAGAGCGCCGGAATATTTGAGGCTGAATGCCAGAGTGCTTGACATTGTCCGTTATTTCATGGAACTTAAGAAACCTGTGGCGGCTATCTGCCATGGAGTCCAGATACTCACGGCCGCAGATGCAGTGCGGGGGATAAGGCTTACCTCCTACTCTGCAGTAAAGCCTGAGGTTCTGGCAGTGGGAGGGGAGTATGTGGAAGTGCTTCCTCACGAAGCAGTGATCAGCAAAAATCTGGTGACTTCCCCGGCCTGGCCTGGAAATGTGGAACTGCTGAAAGGTTTCTTGAAGTTATTAAATGTACGAATGGACTTCCCTGATCAGTGAAAAGTCTGGATTGTACATTTTTTACGTTTTAATTCTATTTAGCCCTGTTGAGCTCAATAAGGTATGATGGAGCCCATAAGAGATTTGCTGCCCGGCTATTTTGCAGTGAGTAAATTAAAATATTTATATAATGTAAAGGAGGATTATCATGATTGCAAGAGGTTTTACAGAACCAACTGAGAGGGTGAAACGCTTAAAGAAAGCGATTGTAGATGCTATCCCTTATGTGGAGTCTGAGCGTGCGGTGCTCGTTACGGAATCCTACAAAGAGACAGAAGGGCTGTCTCCCATTATGAGGCGTGCAAAAGCAGCAGAGAAAATTTTTAACAGCCTGCCGGTTACGATTCATCCGGATGAGCTAATCGTAGGTGCAATTACAAAGAATCTGCGCTCCACAGAAATCTGTCCTGAGTTCTCTTATGACTGGGTAGAGAAAGAATTTAAGACCATGGGAAGCCGCATTGCAGACCCCTTCCAGATTCCTGAGGAGACTGCAAAAGAGCTTGCAGAGGCGTTTAAATATTGGGAAGGCAAGACGACCAGTGCTTTGGCTGATTCCTATATGTCAAAAGAGACAAAGGACTGTATTGCCAACGGCGTATTTACGGTAGGCAACTATTTCTACGGCGGTGTCGGACACGTATGCGTTGACTATGGCAAGGTTTTAAAGATTGGTTTTGCCGGTATCATCAAAAGCGTAATCGAGGCCATGGAGAAACTGGATACCAGTGATCCTGAGTATATTAAGAAGAAAAACTTCTATGAAGCATTGGTCATTACATATACGGCAGCAATTAATTTTGCACACCGCTACGGAGCAAAGGCCAGAGAAATGGCTTCCACCTGTACAGATCCTAAGAGAAAAGCAGAGCTGCTTCAGATCGCAGCAAACTGTGACCGCGTTCCGGAAAGAGGGGCTTCCAATTTCTATGAGGCCTGCCAGGCGTTCTGGTTTGTGCAGATCCTGCTTCAGATTGAGGCAAATGGACACTCCATTTCTCCGGGACGCTTTGACCAGTACATGAATCCGTACCTGGCTATGGATAAAGCTGTTTCCAAAGAATTCGCTCAGGAACTGGTTGACTGTATCTGGGTTAAATTAAACGATGTAAATAAGACACGTGACGAGATTTCCGCTCAGGCATTTGCAGGCTATGCCGTATTCCAGAACCTGATCGTAGGCGGACAGACGGAAGACGGTCTGGATGCAACCAACGATGTGTCTTATATGTGTATGGAAGCAGTTGCCCACGTAAAACTGCCGGCACCTTCCTTCTCCATCCGTGTTCACCAGAATACCCCGGACGAATTCCTGTATCGTGCGTGTGAAGTCACAAGACTTGGCCTTGGTGTTCCGGCCATGTACAATGATGAGGTTATCATTCCTGCCCTGTGTAACAGAGGCGTTTCTCTGGCAGATGCAAGAAGCTACTGTATCATCGGCTGCGTAGAGCCTCAGTGTCCGCATAAGACGGAAGGCTGGCATGACGCCGCATTCTTCAACATTGCCAAGGTTCTTGAAATCACCTTAAACAATGGAAAGGCAGGCGACAAGCAGTTAGGGCCGGTAACGGGAGAGATCACTTCCTTTACCAGTCTGGAAGATATTTTTGAGGCTTATCAGAAGCAGATGGAATACTTCGTATATCACCTGGCAGAAGCTGACAACTGCGTGGACTTTGCCCATGCGGAGAGAGCACCGCTTCCGTTCCTGTCTGCACTTGTGGACGACTGTATCGGAAGAGGTATCAGCGTTCAGGAAGGCGGAGCTATCTATAACTTCACCGGACCTCAGGCATTCGGCGTTGCTGACTCAGGAGACTCCCTGTGTGCAATCAAGAAGCATGTATTTGATAACAAAGAAATCACCATGGCACAGTTGAAAGATGCTCTGGCTAATAACTTCGGTTATGGCTGCGCTTCTAACAGCACGGCAACCATATGTGATGATGAAGCGAAGATTTATGAAGCTGTTAAGAGAATTTTAAGCAACAACGGCTCTATTAATCTGGCAGACCTTCAGGCTCAGTTGAGCAGCCCGCAGACAGCTTGTGCAAGCGGAAATGCCGATTATGCCCAGGTTAAGAGAATTCTTGAGAATACTCCCTGGTTTGGCAATGATGATGATGAAGTGGATATGATTGCAAGAAGATGCGGACAGATCTACTCTTATGAAGTAGAGAAATATAAAAACCCAAGAGGCGGCCAGTTCCAGGCAGGATGCTATCCCGTATCCGCAAACGTATTGTTCGGAAAAGATGTTGGAGCTCTTCCGGATGGAAGACTTGCTAAGACACCTCTGGCAGACGGTGTTTCCCCAAGACAGGGCAAGGATACCAACGGACCGACAGCGGCAGCCATGTCCGTAGCAAAATTAGACCATGAGAATTATTCCAACGGTACTCTGTATAACCAGAAATTCCTTCCTACCGCTTTGGACGGAGATGAAGGTCTTCGCCGTTTCTCCTCTGTGGTTCGTTCCTATTTTGACCACAAGGGTATGCATGTACAGTTCAACGTAATCGATAAAGAGACCCTGTTGAAAGCTCAGGCAAATCCGGAGAATTATAAAGATCTGGTAGTGCGTGTTGCCGGCTACAGTGCCCAGTTCACTGTATTGGCAAAAGAGGTTCAGGACGACATTATCAGCCGTACAGAGCAGGAATTCTAAACCATATTCATAAACAACAGGGAAGGGAGTCAGCATGCATTCAATCAATTATAATCTGACAGGAATAGTGTTTGACATTCAAAGATTCTCCCTCCATGACGGGCCGGGAATCCGTACCATCGTATTTTTAAAGGGCTGTCCGTTATCCTGTAAGTGGTGCAGCAACCCGGAATCCCAGCATATAAAACCTGTAATTATGTATAAGCAGGCTGATTGCATCCATTGCGGCCGTTGTATTACGGCCTGCAAGATTGGGGCAATCAGCCCTGAAAATAAGGGCTTTATTGACAGGGATATCTGCAGCGGCTGCGGCGAATGCGTGAATGCATGTCCGTCTGGCGCACTGGTAGTCAAGGGAAAGACCATGACGGTCCAGCAAGTTGTGAAAGAATTGAAAAAGGATGCCACTACCTACCGCAGGTCGGGAGGCGGAATCACCTTGTCCGGCGGGGAACCCCTGGTCCAGCATGGATTTGCTGCAGAGCTTTTAAAGGCCTGCAAGGCTCAGGGCTGGAACACCGCAATAGAGACCACAGGAATCGGCACAGAGGAAGCGATTGAAACGGTTATTCCTTATGTTGACACAGTTCTTCTTGATATTAAGCATATGGACGGGGAACAGCATAAGAAGTTCACCGGCGCGGACAATGAATCCGTCAAGAAAAATGCCCCCCGTATCTGCCAGATATCCAACACAGTCATTCGCATTCCGGTTGTGCCGGGCTTCAATTTTTCCGCAGAAGCAATTAAGGACATTGCTGAGTATGCAAAAACACTGATGGGAATCAGAATCATCCACCTGCTGCCTTATCATTCCTTTGGTGAGAATAAATACGGCTTGTTAGGCCAGGATTATGAGCTGAAGGATATAAAGCCTTTAAGGTCTGAGGATTTGGAGGAAAGTAAAAAAATTGTAGAAAGCCTTGGCTTTCAATGCATCATAGGCGGATAAAAATTATATTTAAGCCATATTGAGAATGGAGGAAAATCATGGATCAGCAGTTAATTGAAAAAGTTATGAAACAAGTGAGCAGCGAACTTGGCATCAAGCAGGAACCGGAAAAACCGGTTTGCGGCGGTGCTGTGGGATTAACAGAGTTTGTAGGAACTGCCATTGGCGATACCATTGGTCTGGTGATTGCAAGTGTTGACCCGATGCTGGTAGATGTTATGAAATTAGGCAAATACCGTTCCATCGGTATTATCGGCGGAAGAACCGGAGCAGGTCCCCAGATTTGGGCAGTCGATGAGGCTGTAAAAGCCACAAACACAGAGATCATTTCTGTGGAGCTTCCACGTGATACCAAAGGCGGAGCAGGACACGGCAGCTTAATCTACATAGGAGCTGATGACGTATCCGACGCCAGAAGGGCAGTTGAAATTGCACTTTCTGTTCTGCCGAAATATTTTGGTGATGTTTATGCAAACGATGCAGGCCATCTGGAGTTCCAGTACACTGCAAGAGCCAGCTACTGCCTGGAGAAAGCCCTTGGCGCACCGGTAGGAAAGGCATTTGGAATGACCTGTGCAGGTCCGGCAGCTATCGGTACGGTTCTGGCAGATATCGCAGTAAAAGCGGCAAACGTTGAAGTGGTAGGCTACTGCTCACCGGGCGGCGGAACCAGTTATTCCAATGAGGTTATCCTTACCTTTACCGGAGATTCCGGAGCCGTAAGGCAGGCAGTAAGGGCAGCCATCGAAGCAGGAAAGAAGATGCTGGGCGCTTTAGGAGATGTTCCTAAATCCAGCACAACACCGTACATTTAATAGTTGAGATTAAGGAGGTTCCTTTATGAATGCAGATGCATTGGGAATGGTTGAGACAAAAGGCCTGGTTGGCGCCATCGAGGCAGCCGATGCCATGGTAAAAGCAGCAAATGTTACGTTAGTCGGATATGAAAAAATCGGTTCCGGCCTTGTAACTGTAATGGTCAGAGGTGATGTAGGAGCTGTAAAGGCTGCTACGGATGCAGGGGCAGCTTCAGCGGCAGCAATTGGTGAAGTAGTTTCTACCCATGTAATTCCTCGTCCTCATACGGATGTGGAAAAAATTATTCCTCATCTGGACTAATAAAGCAAGCAATTGCAGCGGGAGAACCTCTGTCCGTCGGGCAGGGGCTTCTTCTGAAATGAGGTGAAGTTAATGATAAGTGAGGAACGCTTAAGAGAAATTGTGCAGCGTATCCTGACCGAACTGGAAACGGAAGAGAAACTGAAAAGGAAGCAGAGAAAGATTTATATGCTTTGTACCTCTCATTGGGATGACAGGTTTCCTGCATATTTGAAAAAAATGACTGAATCGCCGGATTTTCTGGTGTACCCGGTAATTCCCTTATCCTGGAAAGAACAGGGATATGAGGAGATTCTCCTTGCTTACCCATCGTGCGGCGGTATTCTTTACCGCTCCTGTGAAAAACCCTTTGATTTGGATCAGACCGTTACCGTCCTTCCAGTGGTGCCAAGAGATGTGGTTGTTAAGACTGCTCTTTGTATTACAGACACCTATGAGACAGATTGGATTGCCTCCTGCATGGAAGCCGGAAGCCAGGTGGTATTTGCCAGGAATGGCCTTGCCAGATTTTCCGGAAAAGAACCGGAGGCTTATAAAAATCAGATTTTGTCCTATTACAGAACAGTCCTTACATACGGGATTACGATCTGCGGCGGAGAAGAGGCGGTTCCTCAGCCGGTTCCAAGAACCGAATATACGGCAGTTTGCAGGAACGAGGAAAAAAAGCGTGTCATTACAGCCTCTAATATTGAACAGATGGCTGTAAACGGCGTTCTGTTGATCAACCACAGGGACATTGTGACAGATTTAGCGCTAGACAGGGCTAAATTCCTGAATATTGTTTTAAAAGAGCAGGATTGTGAGGTGAAAGGATGAAGCAGTCATTGGGACTGGTTGAAATTATCGGTATGTCCACAGCGGTTTTAGTGGCCGATGTTATGGTAAAAGCAGCCAATGTCCGGATAATAGAAATGGAAAACTCAAAAGGGCTGGGTTATATGGCCATTAAAATCCAGGGGGATGTAGGAGCCGTAAAGGCAGCGGTTGATGCAGGCTGTCAAATGGGCCGTACCTGCGGAAAACTGGCAGGTTCTAAAGTGATTCCGCGCCCTTCTGATTATGTGGAGCAAATTTTTTGCAGCCCGAAAGATCCTGCACCGTCTGCATTGCCAGTAGCCGAGCAGGAGGTTATACAGTTTCCGGGTGACAGGGAAGAAGGAATAGCGGAAGCACCGGAAATACTGGAAACACCCGAAATATCGGGAACGCCTGAAATTCCGGGAACGCTGGAAATATCGGAAACACCCGAAATATCTGAAATTCCAGAAGCACCTGAAACACCGGAGTTACTGAATCAAATTCCGGACGGAGAGAGTGATGAGGAAGACGTTTTAACGGAAGACTCGGAAAAACCGGTAACTGAAGTGAAGAAACAGGCTTCCGGCACCGCAAAGAAATCAACAAGAAAAACAAGCCATGAGAAAGGCGATCATTAATGGTACACCATGTTTTTGGGTGAAAGGAACATAATATGAAATTGGCTAAAGTTATTGGAACCGTTGTGGCAACAAGAAAAGACGAGACATTGGTAGGACATAAGCTGATGATTATCAGGCGGATTGACGGAAACGGCAATTTCATTGATTTAGAAGAAGTGGCAGTAGACTATGTAGGGGCAGGAATCGGCGAGCTGGTTCTTGTCGGCCAGGGCTCATGTGTCAGAGTGGATAAGAGAAAGAAAGAAGCTGTTATCGATATGGCAATTATAGGCATTATCGACACCATGGACATTTAGTGTACCATATACGGTTATTTATAAGAAATTGTTTCGGAAAGGAGGTAATGTCTGTCATGAAAAGCAGTATTTATTCCAGTGTAACTGATGCAGTATCCGCGGTAAAGTGGGCCTGTGACAGGTATACTAAACTGAGTATGAACGAGCGTCAGGAAATTCTGGAAGCTGTGAAAACAGCACTGCGTCCCTTGATAAAAGAGCTTGCAGAGATGACGGTGGCTGAGACAAATATGGGAGTGGTACAGGATAAGATAAATAAAATAAGCCTTGCCATAGAAAAGACGCCCGGCATCGAGGATTTGATTACGGAAGTGAATACCGGAGACCACGGTATGACTTTGTATGAGTTATCACCTTTTGGTATTGTATGTGCCGTCCACCCCTGCACCAATCCATGTGCCACTTTAATCAGCAATACCATCGGTATGCTGGCGGCAGGCAACGGCATCATACATTGCCCGCATCCAAGGGCAATTAAGGTATCCCAGTATCTTACCGGCGTGATCAGTGATGCAATTCGCAGTGTATGCGGAATTGATAATCTGGTGGTGACTCTTCATGAAAGCCTGATGGGGTTTACTGCAGAAGTCATGAGCCATCCGGATGTGGATCTGGTCGTCTGCACAGGCGGCAGCAGTTCTCTCCGTCAGGCTATGACATCAGGAAAGAAAGTGATTGGCGCAGGTCCGGCCAATCCGGTTGCCATTGTAGATGAGACCGCTGATTTATCAAAAGCAGCCAGGGATATCGTGCGTGGGGCTTCCTTTGATAACAACTTAATGTGCACATCAGAAAAGAGTATGGTGGTAGTTGAAAAGGCAGCGGATTCCTTTATTTTTGAACTTCTGAAGAATGGCGTCTATTATGTAAAGAATGAAGAGGAGATTCAAAAGCTTCTTCATGTGACGGTGACGGAAGATTTTGTGATTAATAAGAGGCTGGAAGGGCGTTCTGCTGATGAAATACTCCATTGTGCCGGTATCCGTTGCAACAGCAGTGTAAAGCTCATTGTGGCAGAAACTGAGTTAACCCATCCATTTGTAACTCTGGAACTTTTGATGCCGTTGGTGCCGTTAGTGCGTGCCAGGGATTTTGATGAAGCGCTGGAGATGGCACTTGACATTGAGCAGGGCTATAAGCATACGGCTACGCTGCATTCAGAATCCATTGATCGGCTGAACCGGGCTGCTAAACTGATGCAGACATCTGTGTTTGTAAAAAACGGTCCGTCGCTGTTAGGAATTGGCTTTGACAAAGAAGGAAATACCAGCTTTACCATAGCCACCACTACCGGAGAAGGAACTACGTCAGCCAGGCATTTCGCCCGCCGCAGAAGGTGTACGCTGACCAGCGGTTTTTCAATCCGTTAAAACCTATGTCCAAAAAGCATGGACAATAATAAGGAAAGCAGGAATATGGTATGAAAGAGGAACAAAATACAGCATATTTTGTAACTTCTGAATCCGTGACAGAGGGCCATCCTGATAAGATATGTGATCAGATTTCAGATGGAATTCTGGATGCTTATCTGGAACAGGATGAAACCTCACGCGTGGCAGTGGAAGCCATGGTGTCTGCCAATACGCTGATGCTGGCGGGAGAGGTTACCTCCAAAGCTCAGATTGATGTAGTCAGCAAAGCCAGAGAAATCATCCGAAATATTGGCTATACAACAAAGAACAAGGGATTTGATGCAGATACCTGCATGATATTTACCAATATTCATAACCAGTCTCCGGACATTTCTATGGGAGTTACGAAAAAATCGGAGGGCAAAAAGGAGATCCTGGGCGGGGGGGACCAAGGGATCATGTATGGTTATGCCGTGGATGAAACAAAGAGCCTGATGCCTCTGCCCTGCGACTTGGCAAACCGTCTGGCAAAACAGCTGGCGGATGTCAGAAGGAAACAGGGAAATGGGTTTCTGTTCCCGGATGGGAAAACTCAGGTGACTATGAAATATGATGAAGATGGAGAACCTGTTTCCATCCACAGCATTGTGGTTTCCACACAGCATGGGGAAGATATACCCCATCAGATATTGGAAGCATTTATCCGCTGTGCAGTGATTGATCCAGTCGTTGATTCGAATTGGATCACTCCCATGACAAAAATCCATGTAAATCCAACCGGACGTTTTGTCATCGGAGGACCGGCAGGAGACACAGGCCTTACAGGCCGGAAGATCATGGTAGATACATATGGAACGGTAGGAAAACATGGAGGCGGTGCATTTTCAGGAAAAGATTCCACGAAGGTAGACCGTTCCGCAGCGTATATGGCCCGTTATGTAGCCAAGAATATTGTTGCTGCAGAGCTTGCCAGGCGCTGTGAGGTTTCTCTTGCCTATGTCATCGGCGGAACAGAACCGGAAGCAGTGACCATCAATACCTTTGGAACGGGAAAAATTCCGGACCGCCAGATCGAGCGTCTGGTGGCCAACGTATTTTCTTTTTCCGTGGCAGATATCATTGCGCATTTGGATTTAAGAAGACCGCAGTTTCTAAAAACGGCAGCCTATGGCCATTTCGGAAGAACAGACCAGGGATTTCGCTGGGAAGAAACTGATAAGGCATGGATGTTAAAGCAATTAGCATATTAAAAACAAAAAAGATAGCAGGAGGAACATTATTATGCAAAATGAAGCATTGGGAATGGTTGAAACAAAAGGTTTGGTAGGAGCAATTGAGGCAGCGGATGCCATGACAAAGGCAGCTAACGTCGTTCTCATCGGATACGAGAAAATCGGTTCAGGGCTGGTAACTGTTATGGTGCGCGGCGACGTAGGAGCCGTAAAGGCTTCTGTAGATGCGGGTGCGGCAGCAGCTTCCAATGTAGGTCAGGTTGTATCCCAGCATGTGATTCCAAGACCTCACACAGATGTGGAGAAAATTTTACCAAAGTCATTATAGTCCATGGCGGCAGGCTGACAATCTGCTGAATGTTCCAATTCCGAAAAGGGGTTTTACACAATGTTAAATGATGCATTAATCAGACTGGTTGCCCAAAGGGTGATGGAAAAAGTCAATGAATACAATACTTTTAAAATACCTGTCGGAGTTTCCAACCGCCACGTCCATGTGAGCCAGAAGGATTTGGAAACGCTGTTTGGTGAGGGCTTCCAGCTTACAAAGAAAAGCGATCTAAAACAGCCGGGGCAGTATGCCTGCAATGAAACGGTGACAATACGGGGGCCTAAAGGGGAATTTGAAGGAGTCAGAATATTAGGGCCGGTCAGAAAACAGAGCCAGATTGAGATTTCCAAGACGGATAGCTTCCGTCTTGGGGTCCGGCCTCCCATACGGGAATCCGGTGATCTGGAAGGAACGCCGGGGCTTGAAATGATCGGTCCCAGTGGAACTGTGCCTCTGCATCAGGGTGCCATTATTGCCCTGCGCCACATTCATATGCGGCCGGAACAGGCCGCTGCTCTGGGCATAAAAGACAAAGACCTTGTGGAGGTGGAAACCTTTGGGGAGCGTTACGGTGTATTCGGTGATGTGCTCATCAGAGTATCGGAAGACTATAGTCTGGAGATGCATGTAGATGTGGACGAGGCCAATGCATGTGCGCTGGACAACAATGATTATGTCATGATCAGGAAGAAATAAACGGGGAGGAAAAGAGGAGTAAATATGCTGATAACCAATGAGGTATTATCCGAATTTGCAGAGTTAATACAGGAAGGCAAATCCAATCCCTTTTCCGGCTCATTAAAAGCAGGAGTCGATTTGGGAACAGCCAATATCGTACTGGCTGTGACTGATGAGGCCAATCATCCTGTTGCAGGAGCAACTGCAGAGTCTAAAGTAGTAAAAGATGGAATTGTAGTGGATTTCGTCGGCGCCATACAGACGGTCAGAAGATTAAAGGCCCAGGTTGAAGAACTCATAGGCAGGGAGCTGACAACTGCGGCGGCGGCTATCCCTCCTGGCATCCTGGAGGGAAATGTGAGATGTATTGCCAACGTAGTGGAGGGAGCAGGTTTTGATGTGACCGGCATCATTGATGAGCCGACGGCAGCAGCAAACATACTGGGAATTCAGGATGGCGCCGTAGTGGATGTGGGGGGCGGAACCACCGGCATCAGCATCTTAAAGGATGGAAAAGTCATTTTTACGGCTGACGAACCGACAGGGGGAATCCATATGACCCTGGTATTGGCAGGCTACTATGGCATTTCCATTGAAGAGGCTGAGACTTTGAAAAAGGACTTGTCAAAAGAAACTTCTGTTTTTCCTATTGTGAAGCCTGTCGTAGAAAAGATGGCTTCCATTGTTAAAAAGTTCCTGACAGGTTACGGAGTGGATAAGGTTTATGTTGTAGGCGGTGCCTGCTGTTTTACAGAATTTGAGAACACCTTTGAAAAGGTGTTGGGGATCACTACGGTTAAGACAAATGATTCACTCCTCGTTACGCCTTTAGGGATTGCCTGGAATGCAAAAACAATATAGAAAAGAAGGTGTGGTAGCTTGGAAATAGATATGAGAGTAATTGAGCAGTTGGTATCTCAGGCTTTAAAGGAAATTCAGACAGAGAAGCCCGCGCTGTTTCATGAGCCTGAAATAGAATGTTACGGCGTATTTAAAACCGTGGATGAAGCCGTAGCCGCTTCCGAGGCGGCACAGAAAAAGCTGCTGGTTGAAAAAATTTCACAGCGTCAGAAATATGTGGACGTGATTCGCAAAACCGCACTGAAGCGGGAAAATTTAGAGCTGCTGTCCAGATTTGCAGTGGAGGAAACAGGGATTGGCAATTATGAACACAAACTGCGAAAGAACATCCTAGCTGCAGAGAAGACCCCTGGAACAGAAGATTTGATTACGGATGCATTGACAGGAGATGGCGGTATCACCATTACCGAGTACTGTCCCTTTGGTGTCATCGGTGCAATTACCCCAACCACCAATCCTACGGAAACGATTATTAACAATTCGATTTCCATGATTGCCGGTGGAAATACTGTTGTATTCAGCCCCCACCCAAGAGCGAAGAAGGTTTCTCAAATGCTTGTGAAAATGCTCAATAAGGCATTGATGGAAGCGGGAGCACCGGCCAGCTTAATCACTATGGTGGAGGAACCTTCCATCGAAAATACAAACAAAATGATTCATAATCCCAGGATTCGTCTTTTGGTTGCAACAGGCGGTCCGGCCATCGTCAGCCTTGTCCTTTCCTCCGGAAAAAAAGCCATTGGAGCCGGAGCCGGAAATCCTCCTGTAGTAGTGGATGAGACAGCGGATATTGAAAAGGCCGCTAAGGATATCGTCGATGGATGCAGTTTTGATAACAATGTTCCCTGCATTGCCGAGAAAGAGGTTTTTGCCGTAGATTCTATCTGCGATTATCTGATTCACAATATGAAGTTAAACGGTGCGTTTGAGATCACTGATATGGAGATGGTAAAAAAGCTGGTTGAGTTAGTCACCACCGATAAAGGCGGGCCCAAGACATCATTTGTAGGAAAGAGTGCAAAATATATTTTGGAGCAGATGGGAATTAACGTGGATAACAGCATAAAAGTGATTATTATGGAGGTCCCTAAGGAGCATTTACTGGTCCGGGAAGAGCTGATGATGCCGATCCTGCCAATCGTAAGAGCAGCAGATGTGGATACCGCTATTGAATACGCCTATGAGGCAGAGCAGGGCAACCGCCATACCGCTGTCATGCATTCTAAAAATGTGGAGAAACTCAGCAAGATGGCAAAGCTTTTAGAAACCACAATATTTGTAAAAAATGCACCGTCATATGCAGGTATGGGAGCCGGAGGCGAGGGCCATACCTCTTTCACGATTGCAGGACCTACCGGAGAAGGACTCACTTCTGCTAAGTCATTTTGCCGCAAACGCAGGTGCTTACTTAGTGATGCATTCTGCATCCGCTAAAAAAACCTCAGCCAAAGGTAAGGGGCATAAATATGTCGAATGTATATATCAAAACAAAAGTGTGCAGTGGACACTATGCCATGGAGTATTTAAGAAAAATACGAAGAAGGAAAATACTGCTTGTCTGTGATAAGTTCATGATGGAAAACGGGAGCGTCAATTATATTATTGATGCTCTGGATTCCAGCAATGTCATAGAAACCTTTGATCGGGCCATACCGGATCCAACCATTCAGGTGGTGGGAGAGGGTGTGAATGTGGCATGCAGGGTAAAACCCGATGTAATCATAGGCTTTGGCGGCGGTTCTGCCATAGACACTGCAAAAGGGATCATTTACTTTGCAGAGGCCAGAAACCTCATTGAAAAGCCTGAATTTATCACCATCCCCACCACAAGCGGAACGGGCTCAGAAGTTACGTCTGTAGCGGTGATTACAGATCCGGAGAACAAAAGCAAGCACCTGATTGCATCTGATGGCATTTTGGCGGATGTGGCACTTTTGGACCCGAAGCTGACTCTGACAGTTCCCCCGGTTGTGACGGCTAACACAGGCATGGACGTACTGACTCATGCTTTGGAAGCTTATGTGGCAAAGGGAGCCAATGTCTTTTCGGATGCACTGTCGGAAAAGGCTGTGGAGCTTTTGATAAAAGCCCTGCTGCCTTGCTACTGCGATGGCAGGAATCTGGAATCCAGAACTTTCATGCATGAGGCCTCAACTCTGGCCGGTATGGCATTTAACACAGCGGGTCTGGGAGTAAACCACAGCATTGCCCATCAATTAGGCGGAACATTTCATATTCCCCATGGACTGGCGAATGCAATCCTGCTTAATAAGGTAATTGACTATAACTGCAAAAATTCGGATATCAGGAAAAAATATGCTGCTCTGGCATATAAGGTAATGTTGGTCAGTATGGATGAATCACCAAAACTTGCTGTAAATGTTCTGAAAGAATTAATCTCCACTTTGATGAGAAGCATGAATATGCCTGAGAATATAAGAAGTATGGGGATAAAAAAAGAAGACTACGATAAACAGATGCAGAATATGGTGGATAATGCTTTGATGGATAACTGCCTGAAAACCACTCCCAGAGAGATCGGAACAGGGGCAATCAAAGAGATATTAGAAAGTGTATACTAACCTCCTAAATTAAATAACAAGATTAGACTGGATTCCAATTTTATGAATGCAGTCTGATTTTGTTTTATATATATTTTATAAAAATGAAATTGAAAATGAAGGTGGAAAATAGTAATATTATATATGAAAGCCAAAGGAGGAGCTCAGATGGATAGATTTGATCACTTGGTTCTTGGTGAGGAGTCATTATTTTATTCGGAAATGGACAACCAGATCCATGAAAATGATGAGAACTTCAATCACTTAGATATCATCCACCTTTTCGGTAAGGAAAGATTGGAAAATATACAAAAGAGCTTATCAAAAGCTACCGGACTGGCCTTTATTACCGTGGACTTTCGCGGAGAACCTATTACGGAGGCGACATACTTTTCCCGTTTTTGCCAACAGATAAGAACCTTCCCCCACGCTCTGGAACGCTGCAAATCTTCGGATGCATTCGGCTCCATCCAGGCAGCCGTGACCCAGAAGACGAATGTATATTTCTGTCCCTGTGGTTTGCTGGAGGTCGCTATCCCAATTGTGGTAAGAGGCCATTATCTGGGCGGATTTATTGGCGGTCAGATTCGCTGCAACGATGCCCCGGATTCTGTCAGCAGGCTTGCGTCTGTCATGCATTTTAACCAGTCTGAGAAATCAGAAGAATACATCAAGCTGATGGAAGAGATTCCGGTGTATTCTTACGAGAAGTTTTTAGACATAGCGAATCTTGTTTTTCTTGTTATCAATCAGTTGGGTGAAAATGAAGTGAGCCAGTATATGCAGGCTGACATTCTAAAAAAGAAGATCAAGAAAGTGCAGAATACAAGCCAGAAATATCTGAAAGACTTAAAGCAGAAAAACAGGCAGCTTCAGGAACTGAAGATGCAATCCAATCCGTATTATCTTCTGGATGCCATTGGCTCCCTGCTCAATTTATCTATCATTGAGGATGCTCCCCAGACCAATGAACTTTTAAATACTCTCGCCGATTATGTGCGGTACAGCTATGAGGAGCAGGCCAGCTTTACTTATCTGTCAGGAGAGCTTGAGCATGCAGAACGTTATCTGGCAATCAAAAAGAAGAAGCTTGGTGAGCGGATGGAATACTCCATTCAGGTGCCCAAGGAGATGCAGATGCAGAGAATACCGGCTCAGATTCTTTTGCCGTTTGTACAGAATGCGTTTTACAACGGAATTATGCTGAAGAATGAAGGCGGAAAGATTACCATAACCGGCTCCATAAAAAATAACCATGTCATGCTGGAGATTTCTGATACAGGCTCCGGATTGACTCAGAATGAGCTGGATATAAAATTTGAGGCTTTGAAAAATTATCATGAAGGCCCGTTTATCAAGCTTGGAATGGATTATGCCCAGGAAAAGATGAAGCAGTTATTTGGGGACGGATATGACATCATCATAGAAGATTCCCGCGGGAAAGGACGTAAATGTATCATACGCTGGCCAGAGCACTTTGAAGAAAGGGAAGAAGAGGTATGTACAGAGTTTTAATTGCTACAGATGATGTGCTTATGCGAAAAGCATTTAACATTATGATATCCAGGGAAGAGAAGTTCCAGGTGGCGTACATGGTCGGAACTGGAGAAGCTGCAGTTAAAGCCTGTAAGAAAAACACCGTTCATCTCATATTCATGGACATGCAGATGACAGGTATAAACGGAATTGAAGCGAGCTGGCTGATTAACCAGTCCAGTCCGGAAACCATCATCTATCTGCTTACCGGTCCATCTTCCAATGTCCTCATAAGAGGGATGACCAAAGGAACGGTAAAAGATGTGCTGGAAAAACCTGTTTCTGCCAAAGTAATTAAAAAGATTCTTGATAACTATAAAACGGAACATGAAGATTCCGTTCAGAACCAGCTGTATGAACTGGCAGAATTTGTGAGAAATCATAACTTCAACCTGTTTTACAGCAGATTGCCGCATATCATCGATGAGGTTTATGATATGACAGGGAATGATTCGGCCCGTCTGATCAAAATATTTAATTACATAGGCCAGAATCTTCTGGATATGAGGAATATTTATGATAACAAGCAAAGTGTCATGCAGGAATTCCCTATCAATGAGGCCCTGATTTCAGAACGCAAGATTTCAGAGTTATGGCTGTTTCGGGTGGTTGATTATTTATTCCGCCAAAACAGCATCAGCCGTTACCCCCTGTTGGAAAATATATTTATTTATATAGAGAAGCATATCAAAGAGGATATTACCCTGAACGGAATTATTGAAAACTGTGCAATAAGCCAGGGGTATTTAAGCCGCATTATCCGGGAACAGTTCCAGTTGAGCGTGATGGAATATATCCACATTAAAAAAATGCATCTGGCAAAAGGATACTTCTATTTTACGGATGAAAGCATTGCTGAGGTGGCGTTTAAGCTTGGATATAATGAGAGCAGTTATTTCAGCAAGGTATTTAAAAAACATGAATCCATGACAGTGAAACAATACAGAAGTGAAATTCGAAGGAATTAAAAAGGGAAACCCGTTTTGCGGGTTTCCCTTTTGGACTAATATACAACCCCTTCGTACCCTTCTGTGGAAGGAAACTCAATGGATATGGCTTGTCCCGGATTGTTGTAGTTCTGGTTGATGTTCATGGATACGCCCATGGTTTCTCCCTCTTCGGTCATGGTCATATAAAGAGAGAGGGTTTCATTGGAAATGTAGCCTTCGGCGTTGATTGTGATTCTGCCGTTTATCTGACTGAACTGAAATTCAGAAAGAGAGGGCAGTTCCTCGCCGTAAATACTGTTGAGGTCCTTGTCCAAATCTTTTGCTTCTGCTGAGTATAAAAGGATTTTATTTCCCGCTTCATCCTCTGCAATCTGGAGATTGTCAAGAAATACTCCGAATTCTCCTCTGGGCTCCTTAAATGGGAGGTATTCCATCATATCGTGAGGCCCGATGTACATTTTATATTTTCCGTAATCATCCGTATAATAACAGCCTCCGGTGTAAAAGGAGGTTTCCGTCATATCCAGGCCAAACATGCTGGAAGTGGTTATGAAAAGAAATTCCATGTTTGCCGTGTTTAAGTCATGGTACTTTAGCTGTGTGCGCTCGGAAGCAGAAAGCTCCAGTCCTTCGTAGGAAAAGGTCATATGTAAGTCGGTGTTCATATCCAGGCCGGGAAGCTTTGAAGTCTTCTGGCTGGCCTCCTCATAAAGCTTTTTGCCTTTTTGGCTGACTGCCTGGGCGGTAAAGGGGTCAGCGGCTCTCTGGCGGACCAGACCCTGATCAACCCATGCGCCGGATTCGTTTACCGTATAGCCGTCGGGAGTGGTGGTGCCGGTTAGAAGATAACCGTTTTCATCAAAATAGTAGCATTCCGCCATTCCGTCCCCATCGGAATCGATCCATTCCCAGGTGGATGAGGGATAGGTTTTATCTTTTTCCTGCCACCACCAGCCGCGGTCGTTTTGCTTCCAGGTTCCTGCAAAGGCGGCCGATGCCATGGAGATGGACAGAAGTGCTGTAACAGTCAGAACTCTTAGAATCTTTTTCATGCTGTAGTTCCTTCCTTCTGTTTTTACATGCCCATTGGAAAGGGCTTGCTCAGCATTATACCATATTTTGGTAAATACAACAATGGGTTGCCGGGCAAATCCGTCGACACCATTGACAGAACATGTATTTTCCAATATACTTCAAGGTGCAGCAGGGTCATACATAAGTGATGAACCGGAAACCAATATAATCAGATAAAAGGAGATGGGTAAGCATGAGAATCGCATTGATAAATGAAAACAGCCAGGCGGCTAAAAACCAGTTGATTTATAACAGCTTGAAGAAGGTTGCAGACACAAAAGGCTATGCGGTGGACAACTATGGAATGTATTCCCCGGAGGATGAGTGCTCTCTGACTTATGTGCAGAACGGAATTCTGGCAGCAATTCTTTTAAATTCCGGTGCGGCTGATTATGTAATCACAGGATGCGGAACCGGAGCAGGAGCCATGCTGGCATTAAACAGCTTTCCAGGCGTGATCTGCGGCCTTGTCATTGACCCCAGCGACGGTTATATGTTCGCTCAGATCAACGACGGAAATGCCATTTCCATGCCTTTTGCAAAGGGATTTGGATGGGGTGCAGAGCTGAATTTAGAGTATACATTTGAGAAGCTGTTCTCAGAAGAGAGCGGCCAGGGGTATCCCAGAGAAAGAGCTGTTCCGGAGCAGAGAAATAAGAAAATCCTGGATGCAGTGAGAGAGAATAATTTAAAAGATATTCTGACATGCTTAAAGGGCCTTGACCAGGAGCTGGTTAAGGGAGCCGTTAAGGGCGAAAAATTTGCAGAGCTGTTTTTCCCTAACTGTAAAGATGAAGCCATTGGAGAATATGTAAAAAGCCTGCTGGCCTAAGGCCCAGGTCAATAAAGATGTTTTCAATTTTTAAGAAAAGCCGCAGGATTTTTAAAGTCCTGCGGCTTTTTTTGATGTAAATTTGCGGTGTCAGGCCCGGCAGGATTCGTCAGGCCAAAGTGCCAATAGCGGTGGGAAAACAAGTCTACTTTACCTGGATTCCCTCTATCAGCAGCCTGCAATGATCCACAGCCTGTTTTTTCAGATCAAAGTCAGGATAGCGGATGCACCACTCGTAGCTGATACCCCGAAGCGCCGCAACAAAGTGCCGTGCCAGCACCTCAGCGGGCATGGTGCTTTTGAGTTCTCCCTGATGGATTCCCTTTTCCAGTATTTGATAAAACAGTGCATACAGTTCTCTGTCGTATCCTTTGACCGCCTCGGTATCCACTGTTTCAGTCAGCAGCATCTGATATACCTTTTTCATATTTTCAAATCCGATTGTGCCGGTCAGCACCTCGGCTATCTTTTCCGTTAGAGCCAGCAGTATTTCAGCCGCCGGCATTTGGACAGGCAATCCTTCTAAAAAGGTTTTGTAATCCATATCAGTGCTGGCAGCGTGGTTTGCAATTACACTGGCAATCAGAGCATTCTTGGATTCGAAATGCACATAAAAAGCTCCTTTTGTAACTCCAGCCTCATCGGTGATGTCTTCCACCATAACATCTGAAAAGTTGCGTTCAGAAAACAGCCTTTCAGCAATTTCATATAGTTTCTTCTTGGTTTCAGCACCCTGCACCTTTCTTTTATCCGGTTTTTTCTGCCGCATGATTGTCTCCTCTCGAATTCTCCAAACATCAAGTGCGATACTTAAGTTTTGTAAATTTGTTCAGTGAATTGGGTTTATGCGTTTTAGTATAGCATTGGGCGGGCTGAAATTCAAGCGAGAACAACAGACAGGAGGGATGACGGCAGTAAATTCTGCAAATGTTCCACGGTTCTTCTCCCCTTGATTTTTTTAGAAAAGTACGGTAAAATAAACTAAGTATCTAAACTGAGTTTGTGAAATGGGTTACTAATATCGGTTTCGCATCAATCAAATCAAGCTTCAAGTATTGATGTTAGAACAAGTTTTTTAAAATACAAGATGGAGGAAAACGTATGAACAGAAGGCAATTAATTCACAGAGTCACAGCTATGATGCTGTCTGTCATCATCGTTGCAGGTATGATTCCTGTATCAGTGTCAGCGGATACAGACATGCTCCCCTCTTATGCCAGCGGTGAGATTACCGTCTTTGAGGCACTGGAGCCGGACATCGCAGTGCAGAGTGTACCGCTTGGCACCTCCCAAGAGGATTTGAAACTGCCGTATGCCCTGACAGTGACCATGCGGCTTGCAGCTTTGGAAGAGGAACCAGTGCCGGATTCCGGGGAAGCGGATGTGGATTTGGCCGGTGACGGTATTGAGAGCGGTTTCGGGAGTGACGTTGATGGGCTGAATGATGGTGAAAGCGGAGCAGGAGATGAAACCGCATCTCCCTCAGAAGCGGAGGAAACCGCATCTCCCTCAGACGCAGAGGAAACAGGCGGCAGCTCCGAAGCAGAGCCTCAGGGGGACGATGAGGATGCCGCAGCTGAAATCACGGTTTCGCTGCCCGTCACATGGGCTTCTTCACCGGAATACGATGGCAGCACGCCGGGCGAGTACATATTTACACCTGAAATTCCGAAAGGTTATACGTTTGCCGATGGTATTGTGATACCGCAGATTACGGTAGCAGCAGGACTTGCCATGCGGCTGGCTCTAACCGGCACAGGTGCGGATTATTCCTGGTACGATGACAACATAGCTGCGTCTGAATTTGAAATCAGCGACGCGGCACAGTTGCAGGGGCTTGCGGATATTGTAAATGGCACCCGTGGCAGCTCATTTGATTTTTCGGGAAGAACGATCAGCCTTATGGATGACATCGACCTTTCCGGGTATGATAACTGGACGCCCATTGGAACCGCATCAAAGCCATTTTCCGGAACCTTTGAGGGCAATGGCAACACCATCAGCAATCTGAAAATCAGCGCCCCCAACACAGACCATGTCGGTCTGTTCGGTATGGTAAAGGGATCAATTTCCAATCTGATTGTCACAAAAGTACACATCACCGGTAAGGAAAAAGTGGGCGCCATAGCGGGCGAGCTTTGGGGGAGTGTGACCCACTCGGCAGTGGCAGGCGGAACAGTTTTTGGAAATGGATATATTGGCGGCATTGTCGGTTGGGCGGCATATGACCAGACAGCCGGCAGTATGATGAACAGCAGCATTGAAAGCAGCTTTTCCGCCTGTGATGTGCGTGGGATTGGCCTTTCTCCTTTCAATGCCGGAGGTGTGGCCGGTTCTGTAAGCTATGGAACGATTATTAACTGCTACTCCCTTTATGGTGTAATGGGGGAGGGGGTTTCCGGCTATCTTCAAAATGTGGGGGGAGTGGCCGGCTCGGTAAGGCAATCAACCCTGAAAAACTGCTTCGCTTTGGGTGAGATCAGGGGATCTATGAGTGTGGGTGGCATTGTGGGCTCTATCTCAGGTTCTTTTGATACGCCCTCAGCCCTTGAAAATTGCGCGGCCTTAAATGTCAGTGTGCGGGGTGACTACAGCGGATACGGCGGACCGAAGGTGGGGCGGCTTGTTGGAGGCTATGACGAGTGGTATACGGATATCACCGGCAGCATCTCATTTTCGGGGATGTCCAAAACCGGAGGCGGCGGAAATGATGGAACAGGCAGGACCGCCGCAGAAATTAAAGCGGAGGACTTTTTTACAGATATGGGATACCCTTCTGGGGAATGGGAATTCCAGTTCGCCTCTCTTCCCGTACTCTCCGGTTTTCCTGAAGGAATACAGACCGGGGATATTCCTCAGCATCTGAGTCCGATTTTGCCTTCTGTGCCCAGGGAGTTCATCGCCTTGCACGGCGACCGCAAAGTGACCCTGAAGTGGTCCCAGCCTGCAAGAGCAGGAGAAAACCCAATTCTTCGTTATGAAGTGAGAAAAGACAACGATGCATGGATCTCTGTTGACAAGAGCAAATTGACCTATGATTTTACCGGACTTACCAACGGCACCGCCTATACCTTTCGGGTGCGCGCCGTAAACAGCAACGGAAATGGCTCACTGGCCATAATCCAAAAAACCCCAGGCAAAATCTCCTCTGCTCCCCAAAATCTTATGGCATATTTCTCCGATGATCGGTATACTGCCGCCTGGGATGCACCCAGCGATCCGGGAACCGGTGAAATTCTGTATTATGAGGTACGGTATACCAATAATCCATATTGGTTGGAAACCGCACCCTGGTTTCAGGTTCAAGGCTCTTTTTCCTGTAAATTAATGGGGCTGGGCATATCAAGCTGGTGTTATGTACAGGTTCGGGCGGTGAACCGTTACGGTACCAGTGCAATTGCTGACTGGATTCCTGACCAGGTACCCACTCCTCCCAGAGACTTAAAGGCAGTCAGAGGAAACCGAAAAATCACGCTCTCCTGGGCGGAGCCTTCGTTTTATGGCGGTGATGTCGTGTCCGGATATCAAGTGTTTCATCCGGTAACCAAAACATGGCTGTCGGCGGGTATGGGAAAGACTTATACCGTCAGCGGGCTCACCAACGGGGAGACCTACAGATTTATGGTACGGGCCTCTAATTCCTACTTTGGCACCGGCATCCCGGCGGCCCTGACCATTGATCCCAGGGAGCCGCCCGTTATCTATACAGGAAGCAGTTTAATATGGTCTTATGGTGATCCCATAAGCTTTCAGGTTCAGGCAACCGGACAAACTCCTTTCAGCTTTTCTCTGATTGGCGCACCCACCGGCGTGTCTATTGAAAATACCGGGTTTGTGTTCCTGGACGGAACAACGCCTGCCGGAACCCACACCTTTACCATTAAAGTGTCCAACGATTCTCCTCCTGACGCAATGCAAAACTTCACCTTGATTGTCACACGCTATACACCGAAATTCGGAGATTTGCAGTTTAACCCAATCACAGACCGCACCTATGACGGCACAGCAACGGGCATCGGTCCGGTAAGTGATAAAAAGGGGCTGGGTTTGTCCATCAACGTCTATTATGAAGGCAGGAACGGAACTGTCTATCCCCAGTCAATGACCCCTCCCAAGGATGCCGGGGATTATCAAGTGACTGTAAGCATTGCCGAAAGCGCAAACATAAACGGCGTCAGCTTTCCCCTTGCATCCTACAGCATCCTCCCTAAGTCAGTTACCGTCATACCGGTGGGCGGTCAGAGCAAGATGTATGGGCAGCCCGATCCTGTGCTGAAATATACGGTGTCCCCGTCTTTAGAGTCCGGTGATTCGCTGCCCGGTGCTTTGGGCAGGAATCCGGGGAATCGCGTGGGCAGCTACGGAGTTACACAGGGAACGCTTTTGGGAAGCAGCAACTATACGCTTTCGTTCTCAGGAACAACCGTCTATTTCGCGATCACGCCCAAGAATAACGCCAGCTTCAGCATTGCGCCTATTTCTTCAGAGATATACACCGGCAGCGCGTTCACTCCCGAACCGGAGGTGAGAGATGAGGGGACACTGCTTACAAAGGGTGTTGATTTCACCTACAGCTATGAGAACAATGTCAATGCCGGAACTTCGGCAACGGTGAGAATTACCGGTATAGGTGATTATGCGGGCAGTATAAGTTCCGCCGCCTTTACCATCGGCAAGGCAGATAACACCTTGAGCATTTCCTGCGCAGATATTACGTATGGACAAGTCCCGGCACCATCTGTTGTGACCAATACCGGCGGTGGGACAGTATCATATGAATACAAGGTCCGGGGTTCAGATGACGGCACATATGCCTCAGTTATACCGGCTGATGCGGGAAGCTATACCGTGAGAGGCACCTCGGCACCAACAGCAAATTATAATTCTGCGTCGGCAGCAGTGGATTTTACCATTGACAAAGCAGATAATACGCTGAATATTTCCTGCCCCGATATCACTTACGGGCAGACGCCTTCCCCAACGGCTGATACCAATGCCAGTGCTGGCCTGGTGTCATATGAATACAAGGTTCAGGGCGCAAATGACAGCACCTATACTTCGATTGTGCCGGCTGCGACAGGAAGTTATACTGTGCGCGGCACCTCAACAGCTACTTCCAACTACAATGCTGCGACGGCCACCGCAGATTTCGACATCAATAAAGCAGCTCCGCCTCTGACGCTGACGGCTGATCCCGCCGATACACGCCCCCGCCCCGGCAGCGTAACCCTGATAGCTGCCCTTCCTACCGATGCGACGGGAACCCTGATTTTCAGAGCAGGGATGGATACCTTGACAATGGTGACTCTGCCAGATAATACCGCACTCTTTGTCCCGGCAGGTGTGACCAATGAATACGGCTTTACGGTGGAGTACAGCGGGGACAGTAACTACGAGAGCAAAACCAGCATGGCGCTGGAATACCGATTTACAAAATCCGAACAGGCAGATGTCATCGCAGCGGATAGCACGATATGCTACGGCGAAACACTGGATTTATCCACGCTTGTCAGCGGCGGTTCCGGCACCGGTGCCCTTTGCTTTACAGTGACCGGCGGCCCCGGCCAGATCAATGGAACAACGCTGATCCCCACCGGTGCCGGAGAGGTGAATATCACCGCAACAAAAGCGGAGGATCACGATTATAAAACCAAGTCCGCTGGGTTTAATGTTACAGTAAATTCCCGTGTGATCACCTTCGCAGTGGCTTCTGTTGGAATGCAGGACTATACAGGCAGCCCTGTCACTCCAACGCCGGAGGTTTGGGACGGAACCACGGTTCTGACCGAAGGCGTACATTATACCTATTCCTATGATAACAATACAGATGCCGGGGCTCTTGCAGCCATCCATGTCACCGGAGCCGGTCCCTATGCAGGCAGCACCGGCTCCGCATCCTTTATCATTGGCCGGATTATTCCGGTCATTACAAGGCCCCCGGCCGTCAGCGGCACGGTTTACACTGGAACACCATTGCCGCAAATATTACTGACAGGCGGTTCGGCCAGTGCCAGCGGGCACTTTGAATGGGTGAATTCATCAAACGCCGCCGTATATGGCCCCAATACCTTTGAAGTCCGGTTTGTGCCGGAAGACCCCATCCTTTATACAGAAGTGTCCGGGATCAATGTCACCTTTCATGCCGTCAACCATAATTCACGCAATACGGCCGCAGTCCCTGCCGTAATGCCCAATCAGCCCACCGCCGCAAATGTGGAAGCTGCTGCACAGGTGGAAAATGGCAATGCAGCCCTTACCATAACCGACAGTATGGTAAAGGCGGCAATTGATCAAGCGCTGGCGGCTGCCAAAACCAGAGGAAATACCGCAAACGGCATCAGTGTGAATATTTCAGTAGCTGCCGCAGGCGCCGTCAGGCTTGATCTCACTTTAGAACGGGCCGCCCTGAACCGTCTGCTGGAGGCGGGTGTAACATCCTTTCACATTTCCAGCCTGCTGGTGAATATGAGCTTTGATAGGTTGGCACTGAAAGAAATTCAGGAGCAGAGCAGCGGCAATCTTGCTATTACCGTAAACCCTGCGGCAGTAACCGGCCTGCGCAATGCTTTTGACATTACCCTGGGTTCTGAAAAGGATGGAAAGGCAGTCAATATCACCTCGCTGGGAACGGGTACTTCTATCCTCAGTATCCCGGCAGAACCCGGCAAAGATGAGTCTGAAGGCTGTCTCTATGGCGCATATGTGGGGCTGAACAACCAGATAATCCGCATTGCGGATTCAGCGTACGATGCGAACAGCAGGCGTATGATTTTCTCCACCGGCCATTTTTCCGTGTATGGCGTGGGCTATGCCGCCCCAGACACAGCATTTACCGATATCAATGCCCATTGGGCGAAGGAAGCCATTGATTATGCGGCGGGCAGAGGATTGGTCTCCGGCGCGTCGGAAACCGCCTTTGAACCCAACAGCGCCATGACGAGGGAGATGCTGGCGGCGGCCCTTGGCAGACTGGCAGGTGCGGACACCGGGCTCTATACCACAAGCAGTTTTGCCGATGTGAAAGCTGACAGCGCCTTCCAACCGTATATCGAATGGGCGTACAAAAAAGGCATTATGCAGGGCAGCCAAAATCAGCAGTTTGCACCAGACAGAGCAGTAACACGTGAAGAAATGGCAGTCATCTTCGCAAATTACGCGAAAGCCGCCGGCCAGAAGCTGCCTGTGATTCGTGAAGCCGCTGTCTATGAGGACGCTTCCAGGATCAGCGGCACCTGCAAAACGGCGGTCACCGCCATGCAGCAGGCGGGAATCATGATGGGCGGCATGAACAACAGATTCAATCCGAAATCCAAAACCACCCGTGCAGAGGTTTCCTCCATGCTTTACCGCTATATCAAAGTGACCATCGACCCCGCCGCCGCACAGGGATGGGCGCTCAATGATGCCGGACAGCATCTCTACTACAAAGACGGCAAGGCGCTGGCCGGAACACAGATTATCGGCGGCGTGAAATATTTCTTTGAAACTACCGGAATTTTGAAAACCGGCTGGGTGAAAGACGGCCATGACTGGCACTTCTATTCCGGTAACACCATGCTGGTTGGCTGGCTGGACATGGGTTCAGACGGCGGCAGCAAACGTTATTACTTTGACCCCTATGGCAATATGGCAGCCGGGAAACGGCTTAAGATTGACAGCGGGTGGTACTATTTCAATCCCGACGGTTCTCTGGCAGGAAATGCTGAAGCCGGGGAGTCTGAGAGCGGAGAAAACGGTGTAAGAAAAACGGAATAACCGCAGGGGCAAAGAATATCCTCATTTGAGGACTGCTGAAAGGCAGAGGTGTTTTTAACAGAAAAAAGGGGTGCTGTCTGGACAGCATCCCTTTATTTTACGCAGGCAAAGCCTTGTTTTTATAAGATTTAAATGCTTGATTATGTATGGAATCAGACCGGTTATACTGCCGGATTATTCTTCCTCATCCATGGATTTGCAACTATCAGAAAATTCCGGAGAACAAGCTGCGTCATTAATGTCTACGACAGGGTTGATAGCTATGGGCTGCTGTTCTTCAGGTTGTTTTGTGATTTTTTGATCTTTATCTGTCATAAAAAACACCTCCGTTTATTATTTTGCTGTTCTTATTATAACTCTTTGTCTGACAAATTACAAGAACAAATCCTTGAGTTTTCACTAATCTATAAAAAAGTAATAATAGAAAAGCAATAGAAGTCATGATATTATATATAATAATTAAATGAAAAAGAACTGAAGTGATACAGGAAAAGGAGACTTATGAAGATATATATTGATGCAGATGCATGTCCGGTAGTAAAGATAGCAGAGAGAATTGCAAAAAAGCATCGCATACCATCTGTGCTGCTTTGCGACACAAATCACGTACTCACCTCTGATTACAGTGAAATAAAGGTCATTGGAGCCGGGGCGGATGCGGTGGATTTTGCGCTGATCAGCCTTTGTAAAAAGGGAGATGTGGTGATCACCCAGGATTACGGCGTGGCTGCCATGGCTCTTGGAAAAGGGGCATACTGCATCCATCAATCGGGAAAATGGTATACAAATGAGAACATTGACGGAATGCTGATGGAACGCCACATGGCAAGAAAGGCCAGAAGTGCAGGAAAAAAGCATCATTTAAAGGGGACATCCAAGCGGACGGCAGAGGATGACAAGAGATTTGAAGAGTCTTTTGAGAGACTGATTGAATATATAAAAATCTCCGGAAGCGTTTAAATTGACAGCAATATCTGAACCATGGTAAAATAACTTCAACAGACGGGAGGAGGGCATCCAATTTATGTATTATATTCGTTTAAGATAAGCTGGCAATGAAGAAGCAGTGATATTTTCCACAGCAGTGGGCTTTCTTTGTGATGCTTATTTTACGGATTGAGACATGGATGCAGAAAAGGTGTGCCGTTTTTTGAAACGGTACGTTTTTGACCCAGGTCTTTTTAACGTTGATATGCTGGCAGAAAGTCCTATTGCGGATTCTAGCCTGCATTTTTTATTGCCCAAAACCAGAACAAAACAACGGTAAAAAGTGCGAGGAGAAAAAACTATGATAAACGAAATTTCAAAATGGAAACTGAATTTTTTTACTATATGGGCGGGGCAGGCGGTTTCGCTGGTGACCAGCGCCATCCTGCAGATGGCGGTGATTTTTTATCTCACAGAGGAGACCGGTTCAGCTATGGTGCTGTCTGTTGCTTCTTTTGCAGGATTCCTTCCCTACACGGTTTTGGGGCCCGCCATAGGCGTGCTGGTGGACCGGTATGACCGGAAGAAGATCATGATCGGCGCCGATTTGATGATTGCCGCAGCAGGAGCGGGGCTGGCCGTCATTGGAATGTATATGAAGCTGCCGGTTTGGCTGGTGATGGCGGCTCTGTTTATCCGGAGTGTGGGAACCGCTTTTCATTCTCCGGCCTTAAGTGCGGTGACCCCTCTGCTGGTGCCTAAGGAAGAGCTGACCAAATGTGCAGGTTACAGCCAGTCCCTGCAGTCTGTAAGCTATATTTTAAGCCCGGCTGCAGCGGCATTTTTATATTCTGTCTGGGAACTGAATGCGATCATAGCCCTTGATGTGGCGGGGGCAGCCATTGCGTGTATTACCGTAGCTCTGGTGCGTATTCCCAGGCCTGAGGCGGCTGAGAAAACCCAGGAACAGAACTTTTTGGAGGAGATGAAAGACGGATTTGTGGTACTGAAGAAAAATAAAGAACTGTTTGCGCTGCTGATTATGGGCACACTATACATGTTTGTCTATATGCCGATCAATGCCCTATATCCTCTGATCAGCATGGAATACTTTGGAGGAACGCCGGTGCATGTTTCTGTTACGGAAATCGCTTATGCCTGCGGTATGCTGGCGGGAGGCCTGCTGCTGGGCTTGTTTGGGAAATTTAAAAGGCGGACTTTGCTGATAACGGCCTCCATTTTTTTGATGGGAATCAGTTTAACGGTTTCAGGCCTGCTTCCTCCAGATGGATTTGCCGTATTTGCGGTATGCTGTGCGGCCATGGGGCTGTCGGTTCCGTTTTACAGTGGTGTTCAGACGGCGCTTTTTCAGGAACAGATAAGGCCTGAGTATCTGGGACGGGTATTTTCCCTGACAGGAAGCATTATGTCTCTGGCCATGCCCGTCGGACTGATTCTTTCCGGATTCTTTGCAGACCGGATCGGCGTGAATCACTGGTTTCTGATATCAGGCGTTTTAATTACCGGCATTGCCGTCATCTGTCCGCTGGCGGCAGGAACCGGGAAGTCCGGTTAAAATCAAGGGGCAATGAGTTCACATTTATAATTAAAAAGGGAGTCTTAAAAGCCATTTTTGCGGCTTTTAAGACTCCTTTTTTTGCCCCTATCTCATATCCTTGATAATTGCCGATATATGGGCCAGCTTTTCCTTACTGAGGCATTGCAAATCCTT
Source organism: Lacrimispora sp. (assembly GCF_047605665.1). GTDB lineage: Bacteria > Bacillota > Clostridia > Lachnospirales > Lachnospiraceae > Lacrimispora. The sequence continues at coordinate 139,467 of NZ_JASGFH010000012.1, forward strand.
GATGATATCATTGAGATGTTCCGGATTTGATGAATCAAAATCAAAAAAATCCCTAGGTGTAATATTCAGATATTCACAAATATCAAAAAAAGAAGTCATAGAAGGCAGGTTATTTCTGTTTTCAATATTATTGATATAACCCGCACTCTGCCCCAGGGATAAGCTCATATCTCTGGCTGAAACACCTTTACCTATTCTTAGCTGCGTTAGCCTTGCCACAAAACGTTCATCCATCATACACTCACCACCTTACCCTATTTTACCGCACATAATGGGAACTTATGTCCTGTTTAACCTATTATTTGTGTTGACACATCCTGTTGGGCTATATATAATTAAATTGTATATACGATTGAATCAGGTATTCCTGATATTAATGTAAAAAGGAAAATGGAAATGTAGCGTAGAGAATCGGATTTCAGGGGAAGGACAACCGGCTCATGAAAGAAAAAGAACTGCCTCCGGACAGCAAAAGCTGCCCCAGCGCAACCATTGATACATTGCTCACCATCCTTTATGAGAAAAGTGATGAAACGGAGAAACATTCCAAACGTCTCGGCGAATACTGCCACGTCATCGGACAGAGACTGGGCTTTTCCTCCGGAGAAATGGATGAGATATCCCTTTTGGCCCTGCTGCACGACATCGGAAAGGTGGGCATTCACGTGAACATCCTGCAAAAACCGGGAGCCCTCACTCCTCAGGAATGGGATGTGATGAAGGAGCACCCTGCAATCGGCTGCCAGATTGTCCGTTCTATTCCGGAGCTTGGAACTGTATCAGACCTGATTCTCGCCCATCATGAACGCTGGGATGGGAAAGGCTATCCCAGAGGATTAAAAGGAGAGGAAATCCCCCTTTTCTGCCGCATTCTGGCAGTGGCTGACTCCTTTGACGCCATGATCAATGACCGGGCATACCGCAAAGCCATGGAAAAGGAAGCGGCAATCCAGGAGATCGAAAGAAATGCCGGAACGCAGTTTGATCCGGGAGTCGCAGAGCTTTTTGTTAAAATCATGACGAACATGGGAAGAAAGCCTTTAAGCGGGCAGTGAATTCTTTCAGTCCAGTCCCGGAATTTATGATTGACAATAAAAGACACCTATGCTATCATTACACAAAATAGTGAAAAGGCGAAGAAGAGGAATAGTACATATACAAAGAATTTCAGAGAGAAGATGGATGGTGCGAATCTTTATTTCAGTGTATGGAAGCAGTCTCGGAGCTTTGGACCGAACAATTGCAGGCAGGCGACTGTCCGGCATTTCAGTAGGCTTCAACGTATTTCCCACGTTACAGGGACTCGGTATGTCAGTACCGTAGAGAGTGCAGAGAATTTCTCTGAATTTAGGTGGTAACACGGATTGTATATTCGCCCTAAACGTTTCGACGTTTAGGGCTTTTTTTAATTTTCACTTATTTTATTACTTTAGGAAAGAGGTACATAATTATGAGGAATTTTGAAAAATCAAGTAAATTGGATCACGTTTGCTACGACATCAGAGGGCCGGTCATGGATGAGGCCAACCGCATGATCAGCCAGGGCATGGATATATTGAAATTGAACATCGGAAATCCTGCCCCCTTCGGATTTCAGGCGCCCCAGGAGCTTCTCGACCAGATGAATGAAAATTTATCGCTCACAGAAGGGTATTCCGATTCAAAGGGCCTCTTATCCGCAAGGCAGGCCATTGTCAAATACAGCAGGAAAAAGGGAATTGAGAACATTACGGAAGAGGATGTATACACGGGAAATGGAGTCAGCGAGCTGATCACCTTATCCATGCAGGGGCTTTTAAATCCCGGAGATGAGATTCTCGTTCCTTCACCGGATTATCCCTTGTGGACTGCATCCGTAACTCTTGCAGGGGGAAATGCCGTCCATTATGTGTGTGATGAAAATGCAGATTGGTATCCTGACGTACAGGACATAAAAAAGAAGATTTCAGACAGGACAAAGGGAATTGTCATCATCAATCCCAACAATCCCACCGGCTCTTTGTATCCCAGGGAAATCCTGGAGGAAATTGTGGAGCTGGCCCGCCAGAACGGGCTGATCATCTTTGCCGATGAAATCTATGACAGGCTGGTGCTGGACGAACTGGAACACGTATCCATCGCTTCCCTGGCTCCTGATCTTTTGACAGTCACCTTTAACGGCCTGTCAAAATCCCATCTGATCGCAGGCTACCGCTGCGGCTGGATGAGCCTTTGCGGAGATAAGTCTTTTGCAAAAGGCTATGTGGAAGGAATCAATCTCCTGTCCTCCATGCGGCTTTGCTCCAATGTTCCCGCCCAGTCGGTCATCGGACCGGCTCTCGATATGGAAGAGGAGACGAAGAAGCTGCTGGTTCCGGGAGGAAGGGTCTATGAGCAGAGAGAATACATTCACCGGGCATTAAATGACATCCCCGGAATCACATGTGTCAGGCCCAAAGCAGCCTTTTACGTGTTCCCGAAAATCGATATCAAAAAATTCGGCATTTACGATGATGAGAGGTTTGTCCTGGACTTTTTAAGAGAAAAACAGATTCTTCTGACTCATGGAGGGGGCTTCCACTGGGAGAGGCCGGACCATTTCCGGATCGTCTATCTGCCGGAGCTGGAGCAGCTTAAAATGGCATGCAGCAAGCTGGGAGACTTCCTGTCCGGCTACAGGCAGGCATAGAGAAATGTGAAATATTGGCCAAATCACGCAGCAAATCCTTTTCTGATGAATATATTTAATATAGTGAAATAGGAAAGGAATGCGAATATGCCTATTAAAATATTTATTGATCAGGGACATAACCCCAGCGGATATTTTAACAGCGGAGCAGAAGCGGGTGGCTTGACAGAATCAGAAATCAATTATGAGGTAGGGATATATTTACTGAACCTACTCAACAGCGATCCCAGATTTGAGGCCCGCGTTTCAAGGCCGACACCGGATACGGTATTGGGAACGAATAACACCACCAGCCTGGCGGAGAGGGTCCGGATGGCAAATGAGTGGCCTGCCGATTACTTCATCAGCATCCACTGCAATTACAGCCCCAATCCCGGCCTCAACGGCACAGAAGTTTACATTTACCAGTACGGAACTCAGGCCCAGTGGGTGGCGGAAGATATCATGAACGGAATCAACTGGTTCGCTGGGACGAGAAATAACGGAATCCGGGAAAACCCGTCTCTCTATGTTTTGAGAAATGCAAACATGCCTGCCAATCTGGTGGAACTGGGGTATTTAAGCAGCCCTGTCGATTCCGCATTGCTGCGGGATAACCCCTATGGATTTGCTTACGGCATTTACTTTGGACTTTTAAGATACTTTGGGTTTGCATGAGTCAGGGCAAAGTCCCGTTTAATGATTAAAAGCTCTTTTAACTGTTTTAAGATGTAGAATAAAATAGCTCTCGCCTCAAACTCCTCCCGGCTGGCAGGAAGCTCGTGGCCTTTTAAATCCTGAAATAAAAGGTCCAGCTCCTGCAAAAGCCCCTCTGCCGTATTGTCTCTGTGATAGTTCTGACCGATGCTTTCTATGAGCTTTGCCGTATGAAGGGCCTGTCTGGGAAGGCAGGCAGAGCTTTTTACATTTTCATAAAGCTCCTGCAGGACCATGCTTTGCTGCTGGCGCATCTGGATGTAATCCACTTCATAGGAATCCTTTTTCCAGAGGGCGTTGTTGTAGTTGTTCAGTGCACATGTTTTTGCTGCTGCCAGGCTCTCCTGAAGCTGTGAGAGACAGCCGGGGCCGTGTTTTTCTTCGTCCCCTAAAAGGAGCCAGACGGACATCTTTTCCAGCAGGCCTTTGACCTGTCGGTCCGCTTCATCTGCAAGCCTTTGGAATTCGTCCCCTTTTCTGCGCAGATGCATGTTGACGAGAATGCCTACTAAGGTTCCGATGAGAAACAGGGCGATTTCATTTCTCATGAGGGCTGGCGACATGGACTGTTCGGACAGAAAATGGGTGATCAAAACCGAGTCCATGGCAATGGCCTCTCCCCAGTCCGCATAGAGGCAGAGGAGGGAAAACAGCATAAGGTATACGGCAAAAGCGGTGAGCGTAAAGCCCAGAAGGTGAAAGGCTCCTGCGGCCAGAACCAGGGCGCATAAAAATGCCAGAGCCCGGTTTCTGGCGCTTCTCAGCGTCTCCCTCTTTGTGTTTTGAATGCTGAGAACCGTGATAATGCCCGCAGTTGCGGAATATTGAAAGCCAAGTCTGGCCGCAATGGAAATTGCCAGAACCGCGGCCAGGGCTATCTTAATGCTTTTGATTATTTTTTCTCTATTCATCTTTTGATTCTCCTCAAATCAATGGTATTGGACCGTTTCAGTATACCATATCCGGAAAAACATCACATCAAAAAGATTTGTGTTTCTTGCAAAATAGCGTAAATCTGGTATACTGTTTTTCAGAGCGTCTGTTTGGACAGGCGGATTTACGGGAGGAAAAGGATTATGATAGGAACCATTGTAAACACTGCCGCGATTTTAGCGGGCAGCGGAATCGGCGCCTGTGTCAGAAAGGGCCTGGGAGAGCGTTACCAGGATGCCTTGTACAATGCCATGGGACTTGCCGCCTGCGGTTTGGGTGTCAATGCAATCGTCCAGAACATGCCAAAGAGCAGTTTTCCGGTCTTATTTATCATCAGCCTTGCGGCAGGAAGCTTTCTTGGAACCGCGGCTGACTTGATGGGCCGGTTTGAAAGGCTTACAAACCGTTTTTCAAAGGGGAATTTAGGGCAGGGACTGTCCACTGCCATTCTTTTATTCTGCATCGGGACATTGTCCATTCTGGGCCCCATGGAAAGCGCTCTTAGGGGAAACAACACCTATCTCTTTACCAATGCCACCCTTGATTTTGTCACTTCTCTGGTCCTGGCTTCTACCTATGGAATCGGGATTGCCCTGGCAGCAGCGGTGCTGTTTTTGTGGCAGGGAAGCATCTATCTGTTTTCCGGAGCTCTGTCCCAGTTTTTGACAGGAGAGTTGCTGACGGAGATTTCCCTTGTGGGAGGTTTTTTGATTTTCAGTTCCGGCCTTTCTATTTTAAAGATCAAGGACTGCAAATCTCTGAATATGCTGCCGGCCTTATTGATTCCGGTTTTGTGGTTTCTGGTAAAGCCGTGACAGAAGAGTTGAAAGGAGAAAAATAATTATGGAAAAAAGGATTTCAGGAAAAACGGGTTTAATGGCGCTGATCGGCTCCCCCATCGGGCATTCCGGCTCACCGGCCATGTACAATTACTGCTTTGAAAAGCTGGGGCTTGACTATGCCTATCTGGCTTTTGATGTGAAGGTGGATGAGGTGGAAAAGGCCATTGAAGCCATGAAGACCTTTCATGTAAAAGGCTTTAATGTGACAATGCCCTGTAAAAATGAAGCTGCAAAATACATGGATGAGTTATCTCCCGCGGCCCGCATCATCGGTGCAGTCAACACAGTTGTGGAAGAGGACGACAGGCTGATAGGATACATGACCGACGGCGAAGGCTTTGTGGACAACCTTCGGGATCACGGAGTGGAGATTGCCGGAAATAAGATCACTGTCTGCGGCGGCGGCGGCGCAGCGGCGGCGATCCAGGTACAGTGCGCTCTGGAAGGTGCCAGAGAAATTTCTGTTTTCAATATTAAGGATGAATTTTTTGACCGCACCCTTCGTCTGGCGGAAAAGATCAAAGAGGAAAAGCCGGAGTGTGTGATCAATGTTTATGACATTGAAGATATGGAAATCATGAGAAGAGAAATCGCTTCCAGCCAGGTGTTTGCCAATGCGACCATCGTGGGCATGAAGCCTATGGAGAATCAGAGCGTGGTAAAAGATGTTTCCATGTTCCGTCCGGGTCTTGTGGTGGTGGATGCGGTATATAATCCAAAGGAAACCAGGCTGCTGAGAGAAGCGAAGGAAGCCGGATGCACCTGTATTAATGGTCAGGGAATGCTTGTGTGGCAGGGAGCAGCGGCATTTAAGCTGTTCACCGGGCTGGACATGCCGGTAGAGGGTGTAAAGGAGCTGCTTTTTAAATAATTATACCCATGCTTTTGATTTAGGAGGAGGCCCTGGGGGTTCCGATACAAATGGCGGATACGGGAGCTGATATCATAATCGTTGGAACAGGAAATCAGTTAAAGGCTTGAGGCTGCGGGCATCCGCCGCCTCTTTTTTTACCTTGAAATATGCAAAAGAACTCCCTGTTTTAGTTCTGTTGTGGTATAATGAAATTATCCATAGAGAAGAGAAAAGGTCCCTTGCAGAAGAGGACAGGAAGTATTATTATTAAGATAAAGAATTCGATGCAAAGGACTATTGATCATTAATCATGAAGACATTAAACAGAGATTTTTATAACAGAGATTCTATCATCGTTGCCAAAGAGCTGCTGGGAAAAATACTGGTTCATGAAACAGGCGGGAAAAGAATCAGCGCCAGAATCGTGGAAACAGAAGCTTATATGGGAGTGATCGACAAGGCCGCCCATTCCTACGGAGGAAAGAGAACTCCCAGGGTGGAAGTCATGTATGGTGAGCCGGGTCATTCCTACGTGTATCTCATATACGGCATGTACCACTGTTTTAATATGGTCACCGGGCCACAAGGGGTTCCCCAGGCGGTTCTCATCCGGGCTTTGGAGCCGGTGGAAGGGCTGGATATGATATCCCATAACCGGTATCAGAAGCCCTACGGCGAACTGAATAAAAAACAGATCACAGGGCTGACCAGCGGGCCGGGAAAGCTCTGCAGAGCCTTCCTGATTGATAAGGAACTCAATGGGGAAGACTTATGCGGCAGCAGGCTGTATGTGGAAGAGGGAGAAACAGACGGTTTTTCCATAGCAGAATCCAGGCGGGTAGGAATTGATTATGCGGAGGAAGCCAGGGATTTTCTCTGGAGGTTTTATATAGAAGGTAATCCTTATGTTTCTGTAAAATAATTTCGATATATTATATAATAGAAGGGACAGGAAGAGATATGTTTCGTGAAATAAGAAGAAAAGACAGAGAACTGCCCATGGAGGAAAGCCTGGAAATTTTAAAGAATGGGGAATATGGAGTTTTATCCACCTCAGATCAGGAAGGACAGGCCTATGGAATCCCCTTAAGCTACGTTTATAAAGATGATGCCATCTATTTTCACGGGGCAAAAGAAGGACATAAGCTGGACAACATATCCTCCAATCCCAAAGTTTCATTCTGCGTGGTGGGAAAAACCTGCGTGGTACCGGAGCGGTTCAGCACCAATTATGAGAGTGTGATCGCGTTCGGAGAAATAGACGAGGTAAAGGAAGAGGAAAAACAAGCTGCACTGATGGAACTGATTTTTAAGTATTCCCCGGACTTTGTGGAGGGCGGAAAGCTTTATGTGGAAAAATCGGGTTCCAGAGCCCATCTGTTTAAAATGAACGTCACCCATATTTCAGGAAAGAGCAGAAAGTAGGCAAAATAGGTTAAATTGAAGAAGTTTTTAAAATAAATCGTAAAAAAATCAAATGTGTTGTTATTACAACAGACAAAACTGACATCAAATGATATCCTCTAAAAGAAGTAAAGAAAACACGAGCACACGCACCGGCATCCCCCGGTGTTATGCATAAAATTTTACAATGGAGGTAATAGAATATGAGCATGTTTTGCTATCAGTGTCAGGAAACAGCAAAAAACGCAGGTTGCACCATTAAGGGCGTCTGCGGTAAGAATGAGGAAGTAGCAAAGCTTCAGGACTTGCTGATTTATGCAACGAAAGGAATTTCTGAAATTATTGTAAAGACAAAAGCTAACGTTGCAGAGCTGGCTGAAATCAATCATGAGGTATTGACAAGCATCTTTATCACAATTACAAACGCAAACTTTGATGCAGACGCCATTGAAAAGCAGATTGTAAAGGTACTTGGCTTAAGAGATGAGCTTGCAAAGAAGACAGGCTACACAGGAAATAACGATGCAGCAGTATTTACCGTAGGAGACAGAGCTTCCATGCTTGAAAAAGCAGCAACTGTTGGAGTTCTTTCCACAGAAAACGAAGATGTCCGTTCCTTAAGAGAACTGATCATTTACGGAATCAAGGGAATGGCTGCTTACGCAGAGCACGCATACAATATCGGCAAGGAAGATGCTTCCATCTTCGCTTTCATGTATGAAGGACTTGCAGCAACTTTAGACGACAGCCTTTCTGCTGATGATCTGGTTGCACTGACATTAAAGACCGGAGAATACGGCGTAAAGACCATGGCTCTTCTTGATGAGGCCAACACATCCCGTTACGGAAATCCGGAGATTACATCTGTCAATATCGGTGTTAGAAAGAACCCGGCTATC
>NZ_JASGFH010000013.1:0-138922 GCF_047605665.1 Lacrimispora sp.
CATGCCCTCCATACCCCTACGCCTAATCCTCCCCCTATTTTTCCACACCGCCATCACCACGGCCATATACCTGCTTACCCCCCTCGGCCCCCTGGAGTCCACTGCCATATCCGCCCTCCTATGCACCCCGGCCCTGGCCTGCATCTACACCAAAGACCAAACCCTCCGCCCCTTGACACCATCACCATCCATCCACCTGCTCCCAATCCCGGCATTCGGCGCTTCCCTATGCATCCTTTTAAACACCATAATAACCGCCCTGAACCTGCCTCAAAACTCCCCTGCCTACCAGGAAGCCGCCAAGGCCATATATTCCCCGCCCTTCACTATCCAGCTATTATCAACCGCCCTCATCATCCCAATAGCAGAAGAGCTCATTTTCAGAGGAATGATTTTTGCCCCTATCCGTGACAAGCTGCCCTTCCTCCCCTCGGCCTGCATTTCAGCCTTAATATTCGCCCTTTACCACGGAAATCTCCCCCAGGGAGTATACGGATTTTTCATAGGAATAGCAGCAGCCTGGCTGTACGAGCTTTACAAATCTCTTTCAGCCCCCATGCTGCTTCATATATCAGCGAACCTGCTTTCCCTATGCATAACCCAAACACCTTTTTTCCCTAAGTTATTTACCGCTCCAACCCAACTGACTTTGGCTGCCACAGCAATCATTTTTGCAGCCCTTTCCATAATCTGCGGAATATGGATATACCAGAAAAACACCTTAAAGGAGGACATTTTGTGAAACTGTTATCTGTAGCAATTCCATGCTATAATTCTGAAGCCTACATGAGGAACTGCATTGAATCCCTGCTTCCCGGAGGAGATGAAGTCGAAATCCTAATCGTAAATGACGGTTCTACCAAGGACAGAACTGGAGAAATTGCAGATGAATACGAAAAGAACTACCCAGGCATCTGCCGCGCCATACACCAGGAAAACGGCGGCCACGGCGAAGCCGTCAATGCAGGCTTAAGAAATGCCCAGGGAATTTATTTTAAAGTGGTGGACAGCGACGACTGGGTGGACGAATCCGCCTACCGGGAAATCCTGGACGCCTTAAGAACCTTTGTATACGGAGAACAGACCCTGGATATGCTGATCAGCAACTTTGTCTATGAAAAACAGGGCGCAAAACGAAAAAAAGTCATGAACTACCGGACAGCCCTTCCCGAAGGCCAGATATTCACCTGGGATGACGTAAAAGTATTCATAATGGGACAGTACATCCTCATGCATTCCGTCATTTACCGTACCGGATTGCTGAAACAATGCGGCCTGGAACTGCCCAAGCATACTTTTTACGTGGATAACATTTTCGTCTACCAGCCTCTGCCACACGTAAAGACCATGTACTACTTAAACGTGAACTTTTACCGCTACTACATCGGAAGGGAAGACCAGTCCGTCAACGAAACCATTATGATCGGCCGCATCGACCAGCAGATCAGGGTGACAAAGCTGATGCTTGGCTACTACGATGTGACAAAAGTCAAACAGCGCAAGCTCCGTCACTACATGGTCCGGTATCTGGAAATCATGATGACCATTTCTTCCATTCTGGCTATCAAGTCCGAGAGCGAAGAAAATATGGAGAAGAAAGCAGAGCTTTGGCAGCATCTCAGAAAACAGAACTTAAAGCTGTACTTAAGACTCAGATGGGGCTTCATGGGACAGGGCGTGAACTTACCCGGCAAGAGCGGACGCCAGTTCCCCATCGCTATTTATAAAATGACCCAGAGATTCTTCGGTTTCAATTAACGGCGAATTCACCTTACAAAAAAGGACTGCTGCAAGAAAATACTCTTGCAGCAGTCCCATTTTATTATCACCCAATTGCTTTTTCAGAAACTTCGTTCCGTCCCCGTACATAAGAACCGGAATATACAAACTGATACATGATGCTGGCCATAACCAAAGCCCCCAGTCCGTCAAATGCGGAGTGCTGTTTTAAGAAGACAGTGGCAAGGCAGATAGAAACCATCAGCAGGAAAGAACCAGCCTGAATCAGCCTGTTTTGTCTCAACTTTTCACTATGGCTGACTGCGATATGAACGCAGATGGAATTATAAACGTGAATGCTTGGAAACACATTGGTGCACGTATCCTTGCTGTAAAGAAAAGAAACAATATAGGAAAAAACGTTCTTATCCGGATTAATGACAGGCCTGAAATCCGTTCCGTTGGGAAACACAGTACAAACCATCAGACTGATAGTCATCCCCGTAAACAGCATGGTGCACAGTTTATAATAATCCTTTACACCGGCAAAGAAAAAATAAAGAATAGCCGCCGATACATAAAAGAACCATAAAAAATACGGAATAATAAAATACTCATTAAAAGGAATGTAATCATCTATGGCAACGTGCATGATATGGTAATGATTGGTCACCTTTTTTTCCAGGTAAAGGAACCATGGGAGATAAATAAAGGCATAACTTAAAACCCAGGCGTGTCTGTACCTGTAAAACAGATTTTTCATAAGAGTTACCCTTCTCCATTTTGTTGGTTGGAATAATGTTTAGCAGCTCGGAAGGATTATATCACACTCATTTTGCCACTACAAGGGTATTTAAAAAATGTTAATATTTTATTTAGGAAACCTTAACTGGTTTTAATAACGCCGCAGGCAATTTTCTCTCCGGAGTTTCCTGAGGGCTGGGAGGTGAAGTTATCCACCATGCGGTGAACCACAACAGATCTTCCCATAATGTCCTCAATAAAGAACCGTTTATCATAGAAAGCCATCCAGGCATAGCCCTGATTGCCGAAAAGGGGAGGGAAGTCTCCGGCGTGATATGGATGGGGAAGATGTCTGGGGTTAAAGTGTTCGCCAGTGTTTGCAAAATTCTGGCTGCAGTCACCGTATTCATGGATATGGAACGCATAAAAGTCGCTGGAGCCAGGGATGTTGATATTGGGAAGATTGAAAAATTCCGCCTCAACCAGGATTCCGCCGTAAGGGGTGGAATAAAACCTTACCATCCCGCTGATATCGGGAAAATCCTTTCCGCCTGTCACCCAGGCCATGGCCTGTGGAGTCTGGCTGGTTAAAATATGTTTAAAATTCATTCCTGGCGTAATTTGCTGAGCTTGCATGGCTGATACCTCCTTACAATCTGCATTGAGATTTTATGTTCCTATTTTATGGCTTCATCATGCGGTTTATGAAAAGTATAATCTTTTTATAAAGTAGTTGATAGCAGGCAAAAGTTTGTGTATAGTATAGCTAATGAGAGCTTAGAGCACTGAGAACCTGGTAGGAAGAAAGGCAGAAGAGCAGAATGGAACGAAAGAATGAAGAAGGACTGACAGAAAAAGAATTTCTTGCGCAGTATCGCCCAGGAAATTATGAACGTCCGTCAGTGACAGTTGACATGCTGATTTTTGCGGTGGATCAGGAAGAAGCAGAGGCAGAGATTCTGCTTATCAGACGGAAAAACCATCCCTGTATCGGACAGTGGGCAATTCCCGGAGGTTTTGTGGAAATGTCGGAATCCCTGGAAGATGCGGCAGCAAGAGAGCTTGAAGAGGAAACAGGATTAAAACATATTTTTATGGAGCAGCTTTATACCTGGGGAAACGTAAAGCGGGACCCAAGGACCAGAGTGATATCCGTGTCTTACATGGCAGCCGTCCCAAAAGACAGCCTGGTTCCCAGGGCCGGAGATGACGCAGAAGAAGCCTGCTGGTTCCAGGTAAAGAAGAAAAAGCTGTCTGACCTGGGAAACGGGGCTACTTACGGACTCACCATTGAAAGTGAAGAAAAACATATATTTATGAGCTACCGGATCACAGAAACGTATGAACGCCGGGGAATGATGTGGAAAAGAGAGACAGATGCAGAACTTTTGCCGGCTATCGACATTCTGTATCAGGAGAAACTGGCCTTTGACCATGCTGAAATATTGAGTATGGCCATGGATCGGCTGGAAGAGATAGAAAGAGAATATGTAGAATAGAGTTTTTGATGAAAGTGTGCTTCCAATACAGGAAGTGCACTTTTTTTGTGCCCAAAACCACGCATTCCGACAAGATTCTGCCAAAATGTAAATGTTTTGTCGAAACTTGTTTTCGAAAACGATTGATTTTTAAAAACATATCGATTACACTATGCATAAGAAAATTAAATAAAAAACTTAAAATGTAAGAAAATATTTTAGATGAATTTGATAAACAGCCCGATATAAGGGAGCTATAAATGATTTGAGGAGAAACCTTTTGTATTCATGTTCAGAGCTTTTTGCTGCAACAGCTAAAAATAAAATAAAAAACAGGGAGGAATGTGTATGTTATTTAAAATGAGAAATAATGCAAGACGCCTGGGTGTTACTTTGGCGATGATTTTGACCTTTGTTATGCTTATGGGAGGACAGGCTTTTGCCGCTCCTACCAGTTCGATTGATGTATATGTGGGGACTACATTTGAAGGAACGATTACCACCGCAGATATTATCGGTGACAGCAGTTATCAGGCAAATGTGCTGTATTCCACCTATAATAACAAGAATGAATTGAGATATTACCTGGCAGACGGAGCCTTGCTGGCAAATCTGCTGAATAACAAATTAGGAATCACATTGACAGGCACAGAAATATTTACATTTAATGCCGGTCCCTCATTTAACCGCGTGCTGTCATACAGTCATCTTTATGCAAGCCGCAATTTCTATCCGTGCACCGGACTTCCGTCAAGTGTAGGTGTGAGACTGGCAGTTCAAAACACACCGCCTTCCACTGACTGCGTTACATTTGACCCCAAAAACAATAATAATGCGATTCGCTTATTCTTTGGACAGGCAGGCAGCAATACGGATAAAAATGCACCGGATATGGTGAGCAATATCACATCAATTGTAATCAATTAGTATTAAATTGAAGTAAAAAAAGCTGTTGCGGCTATTAAACTTGCAAGGAGAACCTCCTTGCAAGTTTTTTGCACAATAAAAAACTCTTTTAAAAGGAAGGAACAAATGGAGAAGAATCAAATGATCAAGAGAATTGCAGCAATCGTACTGGTTTTCACAATGATATTGGGGTGTGTGAATGTTCCTGCACTGGCTGAATTCTATGGGGAGAATCCGCCCTATGAAGACATTGCCTCCGAAGAAGGACAGGAGGAGACTGCAGAGGGAGAATCAGAAACCGCTGCAGAGGAAGAATCGGAAACTACTGCAGAGGGGGAATTGGAAACCACTGCAGAAGAAGGATCAGAAACCACTGCAGAGGGAGAATCAGAAACTATTGTGGAGGAAGAATCGAAGACTGCTGCGGAGGAGGTGCCAGCCGCTACAGATATAAAACCGGAAAAGAATCTTGCCGATGAATTGCCCGCACCCCAAATCATATCCGCAATTCCCGGAAACGGCCAGGTGGAGCTCCAATGGGAAACGGATGAAGAGATAGAGTCTGCTTCCGGTTATATGATTCAATGGAGTGCTTCAAAAGATTTTGAAGCAAAAGAATATGAGGCACCGGGCGAAGACTATGTTGAAGCCTCAGGGCAGGATGAATATACCTATACGGTGGAAAATTTAGAGAATAATCAGACCTATTGGTTTCGGGTAAGAGCTGTAAATATGGAAGAAGAAATTTACGGTCCATTTTCAAAAGCAGTGGAAGTAACCCTTATACCGGCGGTTATGTTGAGAAGGCTTTCTGATGATGGGGATGTACATGAGAGATTGGAATTTAAAATCCGTTATGCAAAACGGGGATTCGAGGAAAAGGCCTACACAGAAGAGAGCTGGGAAAATCTGAAATCTGCCATAGAGGATGCAGATGGTGCCTTAAAAGAAGAAGATGCAACGGAAATGAAGGATGCGCTTGAAACATTGGATTCCGCCATTTCATCATTGGAAGGCATTCCCGGCATTATTACTGTATTTGCAGGAGGAAATTATACAGATGAAAAAGGGAAGGATTATCTGGGAAATAAGATCCTGGCACAAGACACATTTTTAAAAGGTTTGACTAACGGCATTGAGGCTATTGCGTTTGATAATGAGGATAATCTCTATTTTGCAGATCAGGGAAGCCACGTCGTCCGTATGGTGCCGAAGGCAGACGGTATATATTTTGGCCAGTGGATGTACGCAGGGTATATTTATACGATTGCAGGAACAGGGAAACAAGCTGCTCAGCGCAATGCCGACGATATCCCTCTTACCGGTCAGAAAAATGAAGAAATAAAATTAAACTCCCCTAATGCCATCGCAGTGGATGGAGATGGGAATGTATATATTACTGACAGAACGGGCAGGTTTACAAGGCTGCTCATGATTGCAGCGAAGGATGGCGAATATTTTGGTAAAGAACGTCAGGAAGGATACATATACACTCTGGTTCAGGGACCGGATAAGTTTAATTCCGTCAGTGATATTGTAGTTGACGATGAAAACAATCTATTTATTGCAGATACTGCCCAATTTCGTGTATTGGAGCTGGAAAACAGCGAGGAACAGCCGAAGCTTATTGCTGGCGGCGGGTCAGAAGATGTGGTGGATGGAGCTGATGCAGTCAGTGTAAAAATTCCAACTCATGTGAGAAGTATAGCCGTTCTCGACGGACAGTTATATGTTTCTGCTTCTGACAATACTTCAGTAAAAGGAGGTATTATTTATCAGGTTGATCTGGCGTCCGGAAAAATCTCCGTTTTAGCAGGCAGTGATAAAGCGGAAAATAGAAAATACAGTGGTGATGGCGGGGATCTTGAGGAGGCAAACTTCATCGAACCATATGGCATGAGATTTGATAAAGACGGAAACTTGTTTATCTATGACAGTTCACGTCAAGATGGAAATGCTGTAATACGCATGGTGCAGCCAGAAGGCGGGGAGATTTCTTCCTCCAGCAAGATTTATACTGTATTTGGCGGTAAGGGTAATACAGGGGCCGGGACTGATCAGGCTGACCAGGGCGGTAAAGCGGTATATGCCCAGGGAAGAAAAAAAGTAGGTAAGGTAGCCATTGACAGTGAGAATAATATCTTTTTCATACAGGCTTATGATGATACGGGCAACTCAAGTAAAGTGCTGCGCATACAGGAACCGTCTAAGGCCCCTGTCATAGCGGAGCTGAAGATGACAGTGGAAGGTGATATACCCTGGACAGGAGGAGAAGATGAGACCATTGATTTAAGCCAGTATGTGTCATTTCAGGCAACGGATCAATTTGGTGAACCATTTGATATGGATGCCATGGAATCACCGTATCAATGGGAACTCATAGATGATGGCGGGGGGATTGCTAAACTGAAAGATCACATCAAACTGGTCGTAAACGGGATGGGAGAGATTGCGATAAAAGGCTCCATCAATGGCAATGAGTCAGAGCCTGAAACCCTGGAGATATACGATCATAAAATCCCAAGGCTGTATTCCATCACGTTGTCAGGAGATCCGGCTTTAGTCTATCAATCGGATTTTCAAAAGCAGGCGTTGAACGAAATCCTGACAGTACAAGGTTATGATCAGATGGGAAATAAATTCCCTGTCAGCAGCGAACTGGAATGGGAAGTAAGATTTGGAAGCGCTGTGATTACAGGCGGAGAAATTCGCCTTACCGGCAATGACTCTGTAGGAGTTGCTGCAAAACAGGGAAATGTGGTAAGTAACATACAAATTATAACGAAGAAAAAAGCAAGCACTCTGTCCAGAATTACAAAAAAAGATAAGGCTTTATTCGAAGATAAAATTCCTGCATCGGAAGCGTCAACGAGCTCAGACGGCTATGCAAGGCCGGTATTTGATGAGGAAGGGAATATACTTGTTTCAGATTTTCGCGGTAAAGGAATCAGGCTGGTTCCGGTCCGGGATTACGACAGTTTATATGGGTTATCCGATTTAAAGGCCAATTACATATATACAGTGGCAGGTCAATACCAAAAGGAAAACAGAGATGCGCCGCCCGAAGGCTCTATTGCTCATGAAGTGGGATTTTCCAGCCCCAGGGCTTTAGCTATTGCACCTTATGGAGGCTTTTATTTCCTTGACAGCTATGACTCAGGCAATAATCATAACCGTTTGTATCATGTAGATGAGAACGGTATCCTCTCTTACGTGGCAGGGGATGGAACTCCGGGAACACGGCTTCCGGGCGGAGGAGATATTAACACCCATAACGGCAGCGGAGGCCCTGCATTAGAGGCTAAATTCCTTACTTCTTACGGTATTTCAGTGGATTATGCGGGAAATATCTATATTTCAGAAAATAGAACCAATACGGTGAGAGTCATTCCTGCAAAGGATTATACAGGAGATGATAAGCTGTATGGATTATCAGATCTGAAGAAAGGTTATATCTATGTAATCGCAGGAAACGGAAAATTTAATGACAAAAAGGCTCCAAGCACCCAGGGAAGTGATATTCGCCAGACGGAAGTGAAAGATTACGGAGATGGGCCGGCCTTTGACAGTAAGGGAAACATGTATGTCTCCGATAACTCCAATAAGCGCATTATTAAGGTATATCCTGACGGCAGCTTTATAAACCTGATCGGTGATGGAACCGAGGGAAAGACGGGGATAGATATCGATAATAAGCCTGTCAGCCCGCTGTTCCCCCTTTGGTCAATGGCAGGTGTGACTGTGGATGCTGCTGATAATATTTATTTTAATGAGTTTAAATCTGGCAATCCGGTTTCTGTCTATATGATACCGTCAGCAGATGGAGATTATCATGGCAGGTTCATGAAGAAGGGCTATGTTTATAGAATTGCAGGAGGAAAAGCATCTACGGGAGTCAGAGAAGACGGAGGATTGGCTGCGGGCTGGAATTTCAGACCGGGAGCTTCCTTGCATATGGCAGCAAACGGCGCAGGCGAGCTTGCAATTTTAGACTCTGATAATGAACTTCTCTATTTAAAAACAGCCCCCTTCCTCCACACCCTGGAATTGACGGCGGCCAAATCAGCAGATGCACAGATTCCCTTAAAAATAAACAGAGGTGAATCAGTCAACTTAAGCAATATGCAGATTGGCAATTCCCATATGCAGGTTAAGGGCTATGACTTATCAGGAGAAGAATTTGACTTATCAGACGTAGACATACAATGGGAAGTGGCAGGCGGACCGGGAAAGGTAGCCTCCGATGGAAAGACTTTAAGCATTGAAAAAAACGGTACGCTGGAGCTTCGTGCTATGGCATACAGCAAAGACGGAATAGCCAGCAATACCATCCGTGTAGCTGCCTCTGTTTCAGGCGGATATTCATCTGAATCCTCTGATGACAGTGACGGCTCAGACCAGGGCGGCACAAAGTCATCACCGATGGAAAGCATAAATCAGCAACGGTCAAAGAGAGCCATTGAATCCGCTCTTGCAAAGGGAAATGCACCGGTAATTACCATAGGGCAGAAAGAAAAGGGCGTTGTGATAGGCGGTGAGCAGTTGATTGCCAGCCAGCAGCAGAGTAAACCTGTCATCCTTCAAAATCAGGGAAGCCAATTGACCCTGTCTCCAGGACTCATTAAGGGGCTGGGGCTGAAAGAAGGGTCCAGTGTTGAGATCATTTTTACTCCGTTACTGAGTGTCATGAATCCTCAGACAGCAGCAAATCTCACCAATATAGACCCGCTCAATGAAACCCTTGCAGGAAAGCGGATGGAGCTGGATATCCGCGTAGACGGATTGCCTGTGAAACGGTTGAGTGAGCCTGAGAGGGTGACAGTGGATATCTCCCAATTGAATCTCACAGCGCAGCAGTTAGCGGGTCTTACAGGTATTGTATACGACAGCAACGGAAATATCCTGCAAAAGCTGGGCGGAGAGCTCAGTGCGGATGGAAAGAGCTTCACATACTGCACTTATCATTCAGGCGTCATGGGAGTCATCATCTCCAATGATTTAAAGCGGGTACAGTGGAAAATCGGAGACAGCCAGTACCTCATAAACGGACTGGCCGCATCAGGCAGCACCGCCCCTGTGACCGTTGAAGACAAGATATTGATGCCTCTGAAATCCGTAGCAGAAGCGCTGGAAGCAAAGACAGACTGGGATGAAGCAACTCAGACCATGAGCATTACCAGGGACGGAAAAACATTATCCTTAAAAACAGGAGATCAGCTTCCTGACGGATTGGGAACAGCAGTTATGATGAATGGCCATATCTTTGTGCCGATGCAATATATCACAGAACAGTTGGGAGCCAATGCCGTATGGGAAGAAGCGTCAAAACAGGTACTGATCTATAGATAGCCAGAATAAGACAGCAGCCGGCCGCTCCGATTTCAATCGGGGAGGCCGGCTGTTTTATCCGTTTGACGTTGGGCTGTCCGGGATTAAAATACAAAAATTTCAAAAAACCCCTTTTTTGAAGAAGATTAAGAAAGTTTGTAAGAAATTTTTAATCGGAAAATTCGGGAATTTGTGGTATACTGTTGTCAGAAATTACCTATAAAAGAAAATGCACAGGAGATTACAGGATATGATAAAAAGATCACGAAGATTATGGGGCCTGGCAATCAGTTTCAGCCTTCTTGCGGTTATCCCTTCTTATGGAAACGTTCCTATGGTTCCAGCCTTTCCAGGAAGCAGCAGCGGGACGGAAAACGTCAGCGGACCTTCGGCAGGACAGCCCGAAGCAGGCCCTGGAGTAAGCCTTCCGGCAGCAGGAAACGAACCGGTATCCCAGACGACAACAGAAGCTAAAAACATAGCCCAGCCGGAGATTCAGTCCGAGGGCGCGGTTCTTATGGACGCTGCCACAGGAACCATTTTGTACTCCAAAAACGGGGAAACAAAGTATTATCCTGCCAGCATCACAAAAATTATGACGGCTCTTTTGGTTGCAGAGAAAAGCAGCCTTTCCGATACTGTGACATTTTCAAAGTCAGCCACCACAAATCTGGAGTCAGGAGCTGTGACCCTGGGCCTTGTGGAAGGGGACAAGCTGACCGTAGAACAGAGCCTTTACGGCCTGATGTTAAAGTCAGCCAATGAAGTCGCCAACGGTCTGGCAGAACATATTTCAGGAAGCGTCAGCAATTTTTCAGCCCTGATGAATGCAAGGGCAAAGGAGCTGGGCTGCACCGGCACCAATTTCGCCAATCCCAACGGCTTAAATAATTCCAGCCATCAGACCACGGCCCGCGACATGGCTTTGATTGCCAGAGCAGCTTTCCAGAATGAGACCGTAAGAAAGGTGACTTCCACTCTGACGTATCAGATTCCCGCCACGAAAAACGCCAAGGCCAGAACCGTTTCCATGGGACATAAGATGCTTTATTCCGGGGACTCCAGATTTTATCCGGGCGTGATCGGCGGAAAGACCGGCTATACCTCCCTGGCAGGCAACACTTTAATCACCTGTGCGGAGAAAAACGGCGTGCGCCTGATTGCGGTTATCTTGAAAAGCAAATCCACTCATTATGCAGATACAAAGGCTCTTTTGGATTACGGATTCGCTGTAAAATCATCAGAAGCAGTCGTTTCCCAGACGTCCCAAAATCCCCAGACTCCCCAGACACCATCCTCCGGCTGGGTGCAGACCGGATCAAAATGGTATTATATCAAACAAAACGGAGCAAAAGCTGCCAATGAATGGCAGAAGATAGACGGAGTGGACTATTGGTTTGATTCCGACTCCATTATGGCTACCGGCTGGAGAGAGCTCTCAGCAGGGACCTGGTATTACCTTCGCAGCAGCGGGGCCAAGGCACTGAATATGTGGGTGGAAAGCAGCGGAAAATGGTATTACTTAGGCGGAGACGGAGTCATGCTTAAAAATACCGTCACCCCCGACGGCTACCAGCTGGATTCCTCCGGCGCATGGGCAAGGTGAATTTGCCCTATGGGCAAAGAGAAGGCCCCCTGGGGGGCAAGGTGAAGAAGGAAATAACCGCCAGCCGGTATTGCATATTAGCCGAAAATGGATTATAATTTGGTGAGGAAGGAGAAATAAATTAATGAGAAGACATATTTTTAATGCGGTTTTTTACTCAATCTGCTTTGGCATTCTTTTTTTCGCCATGTACCGCCTCGCATTTACGGTGCCGCCTTCCCCCGGCATTTCAGGCTACCGGCAATATCAATTGGGGGTTATGGCCATAAGCGCAGCGGTTGGGCTTATGGTAATCGTGCCTAATCTTATTATTGAATACCTAATCGGAGGCTGGGCTTCCCGGCTGTAATTGATTGATGCAGAAGAAACACGGCCCTTTTATCAGGCAGACAAATCAAATATTTCAGTATGGAGGAGAGCCTGGAAGGGCTCTTTTTCTTAAGTCCATGGACTTGACGGGGACAGGCTCTCCATTGTATGATAAAAGGCAGAAATGGAAAATGGATGAAAGATGAGGAACGATCAAATGTGGTTAGCTGCCGGAGCTTTTTGTGCTGCAGTCGCAGGTTTATGGCTGCGCTCTGAATATGAAAAAGAACAGCTTTCCGTGGAAAGAACTGTGATAAAAAGCCCTAAGATCAGAAAGGACTGCACCCTGGTATTCCTTTCCGACCTCCATAACCACCAGTTTGGAAAGGGAAATGAAAGACTGATTCATGCTGTCGGTCAGATCGGACCGGACCTGGTTTTGGTGGGAGGCGATATGACGGTCAGCAAGGGAAACGCTGACACCCGCATTCCTCTGGAATTGATCAAAGCGCTTGCAGAGCGGTATCCCGTATACTGCGGAAACGGCAACCACGAAAACCGGATGGCCTGGGAAAGTTCAGTCTATGGAGACCAGTACAGAACTTACGTAAACAGTCTAAAAAATCTGGGAGCCAGGGTTTTGGAAAATAAGACAGAGCTCTTCGGGGAAGATATTGCGGTTACAGGCGTTGATTTAGACCCTGAAAGCTATGAAAATTTCCACCCCTGCGAGCTGACTGCCCAAAATATAAAAGAAAAAGCGGGAAAAGCGTCCTTAAACCGGTTTCAGGTTCTGCTTTGCCATTCTCCGCTTTACTTTCATTCCTGCAGGGACTGGGGAGCGGATTTGACCCTCTCCGGCCATTTTCACGGAGGAACTATAAGGCTTCCTTACCTGGGAGGGGTTATGACTCCCCAATATCAGTTCTTTCTCCCCTGGTGCGCCGGGGAGTTTGAAGAAGACGGAAAGTACATGATCGTCAGCCGGGGTCTTGGAACCCACTCCATCAACATCCGCTTAAACGATAAGCCTCAGGTGGTGGTGGTGGATTTAAAGCCGTCCTCTAATTAAAACCTGCCATATATTTACAGATGGAGCAGGGTTTGGTATACTAATCAGCAGTGTGTTTGATCTGCATTGGAGGAAATCATGGGAATTTCATATAAACTGGACAATTTTGAAGGCCCTCTGGACCTTCTGCTTCATTTGATTGATAAAAATAAAGTGAATATTTATGATATTCCCATTTCAGTCATTGCAGAACAGTATTTAGACTATGTAAATCATATGGAAACAGAGGATTTAAACATTGTCAGCGAGTTTCTGGTCATGGCGGCAACCCTGATTGATATCAAAGCGCGGATGCTTCTGCCCAAGGAAGTCAATGAGGAAGGCGAAGAGGAGGACCCAAGAGCAGAGCTGGTAGCCCGCCTTCTGGAATACAAATATTATAAATACATGTCCCAGGAGCTGAGAGACCGGGAAGTGGGAGCCGACAGGCTGCTTTATAAGGAGCCTACGGTTCCGCCTGAAGTGGCAAAGTATGAACCGCCTCTTGATCTGGACAGCCTTTTAGACGGTTTGACCCTGGCAAAGCTCCAGGAAATATTCCGGGCAGTGACGAAACGCAATTCAGACCGGGTAGACCCCATCAGAAGCCGTTTTGGAAACATCAAAAAAGAATCCGTAAGCCTGGAGGACAAAATCAACTCCGTGATGGACTATGCCAGAAAATACAGGCAGTTTTCTTTTCGAAGACTGTTAGAGGGACAGGCTGACCGGGTGGAAGTGGTGGTGACATTCCTGGCCCTCTTAGAGCTTATGAAGATCGGAAAGATCAGACTGAGCCAGGAGCAGTTGTTTGACGACATGCTCATTGAGACTCTGGAGCCTGAGGGAGAAGAAAGCCCCCTGGCGGGCGAGGTGAATTTGTCCGCAGGGTAAAGGGAAGGCCCTTTTAAGGGGATTGAAAGACGACTGGGGAGAGGAAACAGATGGATAAGGAAACTCTGGGTACAGAGGGATCGAAGAAACTGACGAAAGAAGAGAAACACTGGGAAGCCGTGATTGAGGCCGTTCTTTTTACCATGGGAAATTCGGTGGAACTGAGAAGGCTG
Organism: Lacrimispora sp.; assembly: GCF_047605665.1. Lineage (GTDB taxonomy): Bacteria > Bacillota > Clostridia > Lachnospirales > Lachnospiraceae > Lacrimispora. The sequence continues at coordinate 14,209 of NZ_JASGFH010000013.1, forward strand.
GCGGCTGCCATAGAGCAGGATGAAGAGACCGCAAGAGAGGTGGTCCTTCGCCTCATGAAGCGCTATGATACAGGAAAGAGAGGGCTGCAGATCATTGAGCTGGAAAACAGCTACCAGATGTGCACCCGGTCTGAATACTATGAAAACTTAATCCGTGTGGCCGCAACACCGAAAAAACAGGTCCTCACGGAAGTGGCTCTGGAAACTCTTTCCATCATAGCCTACAAGCAGCCTGTGACAAAGGTGGAAATAGAGAAAATACGGGGGGTCAAGTCCGACCACGCAGTCAATAAGCTGGTGGAATACAACCTGGTATATGAAGTGGGCCGTATGGATGCGCCGGGACGCCCGGCTCTTTTTGCCACGACAGAGGAATTCTTAAGAAGATTCGGCATCGGCTCCACCCAGAACCTTCCAGCCGCAGACCCGGTGGTTACAGAGGAAATCCGGATGGAAGTGGAAGAAGAGCTTTCAGAAGTCAGCGACCTGATGCCGGGGAAAGAAACCGGGAATGCGGTATCGGAACCGGAGACAGCAATTGGAGAAGAAGACAGCAGAGAGGGCAGTGCTCAGGAGGAATGATCATGACAGAAACCATAAGAATTAAATACTTTACAGATAAAATCGAAGAGCTTTGCTATGTTGAAGGAAAGTCCGACTGGATTGATTTGCGGGCGGCTGAGGAAATTGAGATGAAAGCCGGTGACTTTAAGCTGATTCCCCTGGGAGTTGCCATGGAGCTTCCGAAAGGTTATGAAGCCCATGTGGTGCCGAGAAGCAGCACCTTTAAAAACTACGGCATCATTCAGACCAACAGCATGGGAGTGATTGATGAGACCTACTGCGGGGACAATGACCAGTGGTTTTTCCCTGCATACGCCCTTAAGGATACGGTGATTCATGTCAATGACAGGATATGCCAGTTCAGGATCATGGCTCACCAGCCGGCCCTTTGCTTTGAGGAGACAAAGGTTTTGGGACACCAGGACCGGGGCGGTCACGGAAGCACAGGAAAGCAGTGATCAGTGAATTTAATTTCTTAAAAGTGGAGATTATAAAGATATGAAAAGAAAGACAGGATACGGAGCGGCAGTTTTGGTTCTTTCCCTTGTACTTGCCATGTCCTCAGGCTGCGGGAAAAAGGAAACGAAATACACCTACCGGGCAGCGGGAATCGAGGCCTTAAATGCCGGCAATTATGAGGCCGCTCTGGAGTCCTTTGACCAGGCGATTGAGTCTTCAAAGGGTCTGGTGGGAAAGTTTGAAAAGGATGTATTAAAATACCGCGGCGAGGCCCAGTATTTATCAGAGGATTACGCCTCAGCCGCAGATACTTACGGCATTCTGATCCAGGTCGACGGCGGGCATGCGGAGTATTTTAACATGAGGGCCGCTGCCAGGGCAGGGGCAGGAAACTTTGCAGGGGCGTCAGAGGATTACCAGAAAAGTCTTTCCCTGGACCCGGAAGGAAAAGCGCCAGGAAGCCTGGAAGCTTTGATGGCGGCAGGCGAGGCCATGGAACAGGCAGGAGAAGCCGGTCAGGCCATGGCCCTTTATGAAGACGCCCTGTCAAAGGGGAAACAAAGTGCCGGGCTTTATAACCGGATGGGGCTGTGCAGGATGGCAGAAGAGGACTGGACCGGGGCGGACGGATATTTTGAACTGGGCCTTTCCATGCCGGACAGTTCCCAGGTCCCGGAGCTTTTGTTTAACAGGGCCGTTGCCAGGGAGTACAGCGGTGATTTTAAAACAGCCCTTGATTTGATGCAGCAGTATGTGTCCGTTCACGGCCCTGATGAGGCGGCAGAACGGGAGATCACATTTTTAAAAACAAGATAGGAAAAATTGATGGCAGAATTAATTGAATTAAGAGAAATTGAAGAACGGGTGATTCTGGTGGCAGTCAGCACCGGGGAGGAAGACGATGCAGCGGCATCTCTTGACGAACTGGAAGAGCTGGTAAAGACAGCAGGAGCTGTCACTGTGGATAAGGTGATACAAAACCGGGAGCGGATTCATCCGGGAACTTACTTGGGAAAAGGTAAGATAGAGGAAATCAAAGAGCGGCTATGGGAGCTTGATGCCACGGGAATTGTCTGTGATGACGAGCTTTCCCCGGCCCAGCTTCGGAATCTGGAGTCAGCTTTGGATATTAAGGTCATGGACCGGACCATGGTGATTTTAGATATCTTTGCAGCCAGGGCCACTACCAGGGAAGGAAAAATCCAGGTGGAGCTGGCGCAGCTTAAATACCGCGCAGCCCGCCTTGTGGGCCTTCGCAGCTCTCTGTCCCGTCTGGGAGGCGGAATCGGAACCCGCGGACCGGGTGAGAAAAAGCTGGAGATGGACCGCCGTCTGATTCATGACAGGATCGGAATGTTGAAGGCGGATTTAGAGGAAGTGAAGCGCCACAGGGATATTGCCAGAAGGCAGAGGGACAAAAACCACGTGCCTGTAGCCGCCATTGTAGGCTACACCAATGCAGGAAAGTCCACCCTGTTAAATAAACTGACCGATGCAGGGATACTGGCTGAAGATAAACTGTTTGCAACCCTGGACCCGACCACCAGAAATTTAGAGCTTCCGGGAGGCCAGCAGATCCTTCTTACGGATACGGTAGGCTTTATCAGAAAGCTTCCCCACCATTTGATCGAAGCATTTAAAAGCACATTGGAGGAGGCCAAATACAGCGATATCATCCTTCATGTGGTGGACTGTTCCAATCCCCGGATGGATGTGCAGATGCATGTGGTGTATGAAACCTTAAGGGAACTGAAGGTCCAGGAAAAGATCATGATTACCGTGTTCAATAAAATTGATGCGGCAGAGCCCGGAGTGATTTTGCGGGACATTTCCTCGGATCATCAGGTGAAGATATCGGCAAAGACAGGAGAGGGCCTTGATGAGCTTGTCAATCTCCTGGAAACCATTCTCAGAAACCAGAAGGTGTATTTGGAAAAGGTCTATTCCTATCAGGAAGCAGGAAAAATACAGACCATCCGGAAATACGGCCAGCTATTAAAGGAAGAGTACCGGGAGGATGGAATTCTTGTAAATGCCTATGTTCCTGCGGAACTGTACGCAGGGCTGATATAAAAATATAAGCAGTTGGATTTTGACGGTATATTACAAAAATCGACCATTTTTTTGTTAAATAAGTATATTGTAACCGAGGGCGTATTATGCTATACTGGTTAACGAGATTATGGGATGAACCTGTCAATTTATAGAATTTAAACAAAAAAGCACAATATATAGAAAAGGAATAATTTTCCAGACTATATATTGTGCTTTTCTTTCTCTTCTGCTATAATACCCCTATGCGATAAAAACAACCAGCCGGATGGGGGCTGAGATGGAAGGGAGTTTATGCTTGATGATACAGGTAGTAAAGAGAAATGGGGAAGACGCGGAGTTTGGTCTTGGTAAAATCACGGAAGCCATTAAAAAGGCATTTAAAGCCACGGGAAAGGTCTATAGCGATGAGATTTTAGAACTGCTCTCTCTTAGGGTGACTGCCGATTTCCAGGAGAAAATCCGGGATGGCAAGATTACAGTGGAGCAGATTCAGGACAGCGTGGAGCACGTTCTGGAGCAGGCAGGCTATACCGATGTGGCAAAGGCCTATATCTTATACAGAAAACAGAGAGAAAAGATAAGGAACATGAAAGATACCATCCTGGATTATAAGGATGTGGTGAATAATTATGTGAAGGTTGAGGACTGGCGTGTCAAGGAAAATTCCACTGTCACCTACTCTGTGGGCGGCCTGATTCTCAGCAACTCCGGAGCCATTACAGCCAACTACTGGCTTTCTGAGATTTATGACCAGGAGATCGAGAGGGCTCACAGGAATGCGGATATCCATCTTCACGACTTATCCATGCTGACCGGATACTGTGCAGGCTGGTCCTTAAAGCAGCTCCTCATGGAAGGGCTTGGAGGAATACCGGGGAAAATCACCTCTGCTCCGGCCAAGCATTTATCCGTCCTCTGCAACCAGATGGTCAATTTCCTGGGAATTATGCAGAATGAATGGGCAGGAGCACAGGCATTTTCCTCCTTTGATACTTATCTGGCTCCTTTTATCAAAGCAGACAATCTCCCTTACCGGGAAGTGAAAAAGTGCATTGAATCCTTTATTTTCGGCGTCAACACCCCCAGCCGGTGGGGAACCCAGGCTCCCTTTTCAAACATCACCCTGGATTGGACCGTTCCGGCGGATATGGCGGAACTGAATGCCATTGTAGGCGGAAAAGAGATGGATTTTAAGTACAAGGACTGTAAAAAAGAGATGGATATGGTCAATAAGGCATTTATTGAGACCATGATCGAAGGAGATGCCAATGGGCGCGGCTTCCAGTACCCAATCCCCACGTATTCCATCACAAAGGACTTTGACTGGACTGATACGGAAAATAACCGCATGCTTTTTGAGATGACAGCCAAATACGGCACCCCTTATTTCTCCAACTACATTAACAGCGATATGGAGCCCAGCGATGTGAGAAGCATGTGCTGCCGCTTAAGGCTGGATTTGCGGGAGCTGAGGAGAAAGACCGGAGGCTTCTTCGGTTCAGGAGAGAGCACCGGTTCCATAGGCGTGGTCACCATCAACATGCCCCGGATCGCTTACCTTTCTGAAAATGAAGCGGATTTTTATAAACGCCTTGATCATATGATGGACATTTCCGCCAGGTCTTTGCACACCAAACGGGAAGTCATCACCAAGCTTTTGGACCAGGGGCTTTACCCATATACGAAGCGTTATCTGGGAAGCTTTGCAAACCACTTCTCCACCATCGGCCTTGTAGGCATGAACGAAGCCGGTTTAAATGCAGGATGGCTGGGAGGGGATTTGACGAGCACCAGAACCCGTGATTTTACAAAAGAAGTGTTAAATCACATGAGGGAGAAGCTTTCTGATTACCAGGAAATATACGGCGATCTCTACAATCTGGAAGCGACTCCGGCAGAGTCCACGGCTTACCGTCTGGCAAAGCACGACAGGGACCGTTATCCGGAAATTAAGGCAGCGGGAAATGAAGGGGATACACCGTATTACACCAACAGCTCCCATCTGCCTGTGGATTATACCATCGATGTTTTTGACGCGCTGGAGATTCAGGATGAGCTTCAGACCCTTTATACTTCGGGAACCGTGTTCCACGCATTCTTGGGAGAAAAGCTTCCTGACTGGAAAGCGGCAGCCAAGCTGGTTCACACCATTGCAGAAAACTTCCGCCTGCCTTACTACACCTTATCCCCTACTTACTCCATTTGTTCCGATCACGGATATCTTGTGGGAGAACAGCGGGTATGCCCGGTTTGCGGAAAACCGGCAGAGGTTTACAGCCGTATTACAGGCTATTACCGCCCTGTCCAGAACTGGAATGAAGGAAAGACCCAGGAATATAAGAACAGGACAGAGTACAGCCTTTCCCGTTCCATGCTGAAAAAGGGAGGCCAGACAGTCAGGAAAAGAATCGGGGAGAAAAAGGTGGAAATCCCGGAGGGCACCTACTTATTCGTCACCCAGACCTGCCCCAATTGCCGGATGGCAAAACAGTTTTTACAGAATTCAGCTTATGAAACCATTGATGCAGAAAAGCATTCCGAGCTGGCATCAGGCCTTGGAATCATGCAGGCGCCTACTCTTGTCATTGTAAAGGAAGGGCTGATTCAGAAAATATCCAATATTTCTGATATCCGCAAGTACGCGGAAAGATAAAAAAATATTACGGTGTTCAAAAGGGCCGCGACTAATCTTAGTCGCGGCCCTTTAAAAATAAGCGGAAGCTGATAGAAGGAGTGATAACAGGCGAAGCCACAATAAAAACTGATAGATAAATTCTATTTATTGAACTGAAATTGCCGAATAAACGTATCTGTGTTGAGAATAATTTCTGAAAATATATATAGATAAAACAAATAAGTATATTCGAATTTTCGATTGGATTTCGATATAACCGGGTGTTATAATTGCCTGAGGTTTTTATTACGTATTGGAGGAACATCAGTCTTGTTTAACTTCTCTTATTTTTTTGAAGTATTTCCCCAAATTGCATCAAAATTGCAGGTAACACTGCTGCTGACTCTTATAGCCGCTGTTTTTTCCCTTTTCATCGGTATTATCATTGCGGTTATCGGCTATTACAAAGTTAAGATTTTTTATCCTGTTACCCGCTTATATTTGTCTGTTCTGCGAGGTACACCTTTAGTCGCCCAACTGTATTTTTTCTATTACGGTCTGGCCCATATCAGTGAAATCGTGCTGAATATGAAGCCGCTGACAGCCGTAGCCCTGGTGCTGAGCTTTAATACGGGGGCATTTATGTCAGAGAGCATTCGCGGAGCCCTGCTTTCTGTTGATCCGGGCCAGAAAGAAGCGGCAGCCATGTTGGGAATGTCAGAGCTCCAGACGATCACAAGAATTGTTTTACCTCAGACCTTCCGGGTGGCACTGCCGGCGCTTTTTAATGACTTAATTAATTTGCTAAAGTCCACTTCCCTGGCGTTTATGCTCGGTATACGGGATGTTATGGGACAGGCTAAGAGTGAAGGCGCCCAGTCTTTTCGCTATTTTGAAATTTATCTGGCGGTTATGCTGATCTACTGGCTTCTGGTTCTGGCTCTCACCCGTGTCCATAAGGTTATGGATACGAAATGTTCAGAGATGTATTAAATTTATTACATATAATGGAGGAAATTCAAATGAAAAAAGTTTTACCTTTGCTGCTTGCTATGACAGCAGTTATATTGACAGGATGCAGCGGCGGTGCGTCCGCTAACACCACCGCAGCGAGCGAAACGGCCAGTGAAGCCGCCACCAAGGAGCAGTCCCGCAAAGTTGTTATTGCGACAGGCGGTTCAGGAGAGCCTTACAGCCTTCTCAGCGCTGACGGAAAGACCTGGACAGGAATTGATGCGGAAATGTGGAGCGAGATTGCAAAACGCACAGGCTGGGAGATTGAAGCGAAACAGGTGGAGTTTTCTTCTCTGTTTGGAGAATTGGATACCGGACGGGTGGATGTAGCGGCAAACTGTTTTGCGGTGACGGAAGCCAGAAAAGAAAAATATCTCACTTCCAATCCCTACTATGGCGATGCCCAGTGCATTATTGTCAATGATGACAAGTCTGATATCAATACCTTTGAACAATTAAAGGGTGCCACCATTGGCGTTGCCCAGGGACAGGCCTCCCAGGTATCTGTTGAAAAAATGGCTGAAACGTATGATTGGAACGTAGTGGTTTATGAAACCAGTGATACCGGATATCAGGACCTTAATTTAAAAAGAATTGATGCAATGGCAACGACAGACAGCCTTGTTTACAAATATGAAAATTCACAGAACATGAAGTTTCATATTCTGGACAGCCGTCTTCTCTCCAATAACGTTGCTTACTTTTTCCAAAAAGGTGATGAGGGACAGGCTCTTTGCGATGAAGTCAATAAGGTCCTCGATGAAATGATGAAGGATGGAACGACTTCTAAAATCATTACAAAATGGATGTTTTCGGATATGACCCAGCTGATTCATGAATAAACAGCAGGGCGAGGTGCTTTATGATTGAAATACAACATCTGTCAAAGACCTTTGACGGACAGACGGCTGTTTTAAAAGACATTAATTTAAGTGTGAAAAAAGGCGAAATAGTCGCGATTCTCGGCCCATCCGGAACCGGAAAATCCACCCTGCTGAGGTGTCTGAATTACTTGACAAAGCCTACGGAAGGAATTATAAAGATTGGTTCCGCATCAATCGATGCGAAGCAGCACACGAGAAAGGATATATTGGAACTGCGCAAGCACTCATCCATGGTCTTTCAAAATTATAATCTCTTTAAAAATAAAACAGCAAAGCAAAATATCATGGAAGCCTTGATTACGGTATCTAAAATGGATAAAGAAGAGGCCAGGACCATTGCCTTAAAGCTATTGGAAAAGGTGGGCCTGATGGACCGGCAGGACTTTTTTCCTTCTAAGCTTTCCGGCGGACAGCAGCAGCGCGTGGGCATTGCCAGGGCGCTGGCGGTAAATCCCGACGTCCTCTTGTTTGATGAACCCACGTCTGCTCTGGACCCGGAGCTGGTAGGAGAGGTTTTAAATACCATACAGACCGTTGCACAGGAAGGGACCACCATGCTTCTTGTCACCCATGAAATTCAATTTGCGCGTCAGGTTGCCACCCGCATTTTGTTCATGAACGAAGGGACAATCGTTGCGGACGGAAGGCCGGAGGAGATATTGGATTCTCCGGAAGACGTGAGAATTCAGCGTTTTTTAAACTATAAAAAGCAGTTTTAATAAGATGATTACAATAAGCGGGAAAACTTTTCCCGTTTATTGTTGTAAGACGGGTTTGTATGAAGGAGAAGGAACGTATTGGTGTATTATAGAAGGGAGAAAAACAATGATTGAGATGAAAACAGAATTGCCCCAGGTATTTGACAGCTTTGCAGAAGCGAGAAAAAACGGATTTCTTGCCATCAAGAAAATCAAAGATGCGGGGAAAGGGGTGGTAGGCCAGTTTTGTACGTATACTCCCCTGGAAATTTTTATGGCGGCAGACTTGGTGAGTGTGAGTCTGTGCTCAACCAGTGATGAGACCATTCCGGAAGCGGAAAAAGTGCTGCCCAGTAATTTGTGCCCTCTGATAAAGTCCAGCTATGGGTTTGCCATTACTGACAAATGTCCATACATGTATTTTGCCGATCTGGTAGTAGGTGAAACAACCTGTGACGGCAAGATAAAAATGTATGAGCTGCTTGCCCAGAAAAAGAATGTCCATGTTTTAGAGCTCCCTCACCGACAGGATACTCCCGAAGCCAAGGCCCTTTGGCGGGCAGAGCTGGTGAGATTAAAGTCCCGTGTGGAAAATGATTTTGGCGTCACCATTACAGATGATATGCTCAGGGAAGCCATACATAAACGCAACATCGAACGCAGGCTTTTAAAGGAATTGTACGAGCTCAGCACGTTATGTCCGCCTCCTATGAGCGGTTTGCGCCAGCTTCAGATTCTGTTTGGAGCACAGTATAAATTTGACTGGCAGGAGAAGGTGGATGAAATCCAGAATGCAATCAACGGCATAATGGAATCGTATGACGCCGGAAACCGTCCTGTAGCCGAAGATGCACCCCGCATTCTCATCACCGGATGTCCTATGGGCGGGGTGACGGAAAAGGTTGTAAAGGTGATTGAGGATGCAGGTGCAGTTGTGGTTGCCTTTGAAAACTGTACAGGCGCAAAACAGATGGACCGGCAGTGCCGGGAAGACGGGGACCCCATTACCAATATTGCGGATCACTATTTACAGATCGGATGTTCCGTTATGACTCCAAACCCCAACCGGTTTGAACTTCTGGGACGGTTATGTGAACAGTTTAAAGTAGACGGAGTGGTGGAAATGACCTTGCAGGCGTGTCATACTTATGCGATAGAAGCATACACAGTTAAGACATTCCTGAAAAACAGGAATATTCCTTACCTTCAGTTGGAAACGGATTACGGCACCGCTGATATCGGACAGCTTTCAACGCGGGCCGGTGCATTTGTGGAGATGTTATAGGAAATGGATAAGATAACAGCAGGGATTGACTGCGGTTCAGCAGCCTGTAAGGGCGTTCTGATCCGCAATCAGGAAATCGCCGCCATGTGTGTAAAGCCTACGGGCTGGAGTCCCAAAGAAACTGCACGGACAGTGCTTGAGGATTTGATGGATCAGGCAAAGGTCTCCAGAGAGGAGATTCGCGTTGTAGCCACCGGATATGGCAGGGTTGGAATTGATTTTGCCGACAAGACGGTGACTGAAATTACGTGTCATGGATCAGGGGCGGAGTATCTTTTCCCCGGCGTGCGCACGGTGATTGATATCGGAGGACAGGACTCAAAAGTGATGTCAGTGGAAAACGGCAAAGTGGTGTCTTTTCAGATGAATGACAAGTGTGCCGCCGGAACGGGAAGATTTTTAGAAATGTCCGCCCACCGGCTGGGAATTGATTTGTCAGATTTTTCAAGCCTGTTAAAGCCGGGCAAGTGCTGTTCTCTCAGCAGCATGTGTGCAGTATTCGCTGATTCTGAGATCATATCTCTTCTGGCAGCGGGCAAAAGCCGTGAAGAAATAGCGGGGGGAATTGTTCAGTCCATGGTGGCCAGAGTCATGGCATTGGCTGCCCGTATAGAGATTGAACCGGCCGTTGTTTTAACCGGAGGACTGGCTGATTTAGAAGGGCTTAAGACCGCCCTTGAACAGCATTTAAAGCATCCGGTTCACGCATCCTCGCTATCCCGATTTGCCGGTGCCATAGGCGCTGCTTTAAAGGGATAAGTATAACAGCATAAAAAAGAAAGGGGCTTTCGCAAAACGATGAATCTGCGAAAGTCCCTTTGTTTTAAATCATATAATGGTCGGAATTTTTATCCAGCCTTTTTTGTTCTGCAACCAGATCTGCAAGGGTGATGTTGTCCACCACGCCGGAAATGGCTTCATCCAGCTTTTTCCATACCATAAGGCTGGCGCACACATCGGCTCTGCTGCAGGGATTGGTCTCTTCTTCTATGCATGATACGGGAACCAGGCTGCCTTCTGCAAGGCGCAGAATCATGCCCACCGTATATTGGTCAGGGTCTTTTGTAAGGGTGTAGCCGCCCTTGGCACCTCTTTTGCTTTTCACGTACCCGGCCCGGCTTAAAATGGTGACGATCTGTTCTAAGTATTTGTCAGAAATCCCCTGACGCTCCGCCACCTGATTGATCTTGGTGCATTCGCCCGGATGAAGTGCAAAATCAAGCATCATACGAAGGGCGTAGCGACCCTTAGTAGAAAATGTCATAGCTGCAAGTCTCCTTCCTGATCATTCTTATCAGATTAGTATGATATAAGCTCATTCTACATGAAATTCCTTTAAAAGTAAACCTTTAATTCTCCGGCTTCCCAATTTGCCAAAATGGATGTATACTAATATTCATTGGAATAAGGGAGAAAGGAAGGATTGTTGGTGAAAAAACAGCAGAGGGAAAATCAAAAAGCTATGACCGAGGGAGTGATCTGGAAACAGCTTCTTTCTTTTTCCATACCTCTTTTGCTGGGAAATTTATTCCAGCAGCTTTACAATACTGTGGATTCCATCGTGGTGGGCAATTTTGTGGGAAGCCAGGCTTTAGCAGCCGTAGGCTCCAGCAACTCCCTGATTAACTTAATCATTGGCATGTCAATGGGAATCGGAACAGGGGCAGGAGTGATCATCTCCCAGTATTACGGGGCCGGAGAAAAGGAAAAGCTTCAATGGGCCGTCCACACTTCCATTGCCTTGAGCCTGATCGGAGGGGGACTTCTCACCCTGATCGGAATCTTGCTTTCTCCGCTGCTTTTGGAATGGATGGGAACTCCGGAGGATGTAATGCCCAATTCTGTTTCTTTTTTAAGAATTTTCTTTTCCGGATCAATTTTTAATCTGGTTTACAATATGGGAGCAGGTATATTGCGGGCGGTGGGAGATTCCAAAAGGCCCCTTTATTATCTGGGTATTTCTTCTGTCGTGAATGTTGTTTTGGACCTGTTATTTGTGGCGGTTTTTAAAATGGGAACGGCAGGAGCCGGAATCGCAACCGTCATTGCCCAGGCAGTGTCTTCGGTCCTGATTATCAGGTCTCTTGTGAAAACCGGGGAATGCTACCGCTTGATTCCTTCCCGGATCGCCATTGACAAACGGATGATGGTGCGTATATTGAGGCTTGGCATTCCCACGGGAATCCAGCAGTCCATCATAGCTTTGTCCAATGTGGTGGTACAGGCCAATGTCAACATCTACGGCGCTGCCGCAATGGCCGGGTTTGGCGCTTATACCAAGATCGACGGTTTTGCCATGCTTCCCCTTCAAAGCTTCTGTCTGGCGTCCACAGTCTTTACAGGCCAGAACATCGGTGCGGGGAATGCGAAGAGGGTGAAACAGGGGATTTTTCAGGGTATTGTCATAAGCCTGGGTTATACGGCTTTGATTTCCACGCTTTTGTATTTTTATGCAGAGCCGTTTTTAAAGATATTTTCCCCGGACCCGGACGTGATTCAATACGGAACTTCTACCATGGTCATACTGCTGCCTTTTTACTGGACCATGGCCATTCATCAGATTTTAATGGGCAGCATCCGCGGAAGCGGGCGCACCATGGTTTCCATGATGATCGGAGTGGGAAATATGTGCCTTCTGCGCATGGTTTATATTAATTTCCTGGTGCCATTTTTCCCCAGTTTTGAGGCGGTGATGTGGTGTTATCCTATAACATGGGTCACCACCACGCTCATGGATTGTATTTACAGCATAAAAGCGAATTGGATACCAAAGGACAGGAATGAACAGATGGGAGATAAAGAGTGATGAAACATGGATATATCCGGGTTGCCGCAGCAACCCCTGATGTAAAGGTAGCGGACCCCCGGTTTAACAGGGAGCAGATTTGCAAGCTGATCAAAGAGGGAGCAGAACATCATGGAAAGATTATGGTATTTCCGGAGCTGTGCTTAACGGCCTATACCTGCGGAGACCTTTTTGGACAGGAAGCCCTGCTTTTAAAGGCGAAAGAGGAGCTGAAGGAAATTTTAGAGGCCACAAAGGGCCTTGATATGCTGGTTTTCCTTGGAATGCCATGGGAGAGGGACGGAAAGCTTTATAATGTGGCGGCTGCTCTTCAAAACGGAAGGCTGCTTGGAATCGTTCCCAAACGCAATCTGCCCAATTATTCGGAATTTTATGAACTGCGCCATTTTACACCCGGAAATAAAAAGCCTGTGACGGTAAAATGGGAGGATGATCTCATCCCCATGGGAACGGACATCCTGTTCCGGTGTGAGGATATTCCGGGTCTCGTTGTGGCAGCAGAGGTCTGCGAAGATGCCTGGGTGCCTGATCCGCCTTCCATCGGACACGCGCTGGCCGGGGCCACGGTCATTGTAAACTGCTCTGCCAGCGATGAGACCACAGGAAAGGACATTTACCGGAGAAGCCTGATCACAGGCCATTCCGCCAGTCTGGTATGCGGTTATATCTATGCCAATGCAGGGGAAGGCGAATCCACTCAGGACCTGGTCTTTGGCGGCCAGAATCTCATTGCGGAAAACGGCACACTTTTAGGGGAATCCAAACGCTTTGGAAATGAAACCATATATGGGGATATGGACTTAGACCGTCTGACCCATGAAAGGCGCCGCATGACCACATTTCCTGCCGGAAACAGGGAGGGATATGAAGTGGTTTCCTTCCGCATGAAACAGGAAGATCTGGAGTTAAAAAGATTCATAGACCCAAGGCCCTTTGTTCCCCATAATGAAGCTGAGAGAAACCGCAGATGCGAAGAGATTCTTTCCATACAGGCTATGGGGGTGAAGAAACGGCTGGACCATACAGGCTGCCGCCATGCTGTCCTGGGAATCTCAGGGGGACTTGATTCCACCCTGGCCCTTCTCGTGACAGTCCGGGCGTTTGATATGCTGGGCATTCCAAGAGACCAGATTCACGCCATCACCATGCCGTGCTTTGGAACCACGGACCGAACTTATCAGAATGCCTGCCTTTTGACGAAGAAGCTGGGGGCAGAGCTGACGGAAATCAATATAAAGGAAGCGGTCACCCTTCATTTCAGGGATATCGGGCACAATGAAGCTGACCGTGACGTGACCTATGAAAATTCCCAGGCAAGGGAAAGGACCCAGATACTCATGGATGTGGCAAATCAGCTAAACGGAATGGTAGTGGGAACAGGAGACATGTCTGAGCTGGCCCTTGGCTGGGCTACGTATAACGGAGACCACATGTCCATGTACGGAGTCAATGCTTCCGTGCCTAAAACCCTGGTCCGCCATCTGGTTCGTTACTATGCGGACACCTGCGAGGAAAAGGAACTGAAAGAGGTGCTTCTCGATGTTTTGGACACGCCTGTGAGCCCTGAGCTCCTGCCTCCCCAGGATGGAGAGATCGCCCAGAAGACAGAAGACTTGGTGGGACCTTATGAGCTTCACGACTTCTTCCTCTATCATATCCTGCGGTTTGGATGCAGGCCCCAAAAGGTCTACCGCCTGGCAGTCTGCGCATTCGGGGAAAGCTATGAAGCCGGGACCGTATTAAAGTGGCTTAAGGTATTTTACCGCAGATTTTTCAGCCAGCAATTTAAGCGTTCCTGTATGCCTGACGGGCCTAAGGTAGGGTCTGTGGCAGTATCACCGAGAGGGGATTTGCGGATGCCGAGTGACGCGGTGAGCCGCCTATGGCTGGAGGAACTGGAAAACTTATGAAACGAGGTAACTTATGATAACCAGCAGTGCCAATGCAAGGGTAAAACAGGTGATGAGCCTGACAAAAAAGGCGAAGGCCAGACAGGAGAGCGGCCTTTTTGTGGCAGAGGGCCTTCGCATGTTCACAGAGATACCGAAGAACAGGATAGACAGCATTTTTGTGTCAGAGAGCTTTTTAAAGGATGAAAGTCACAAAAAGCTTCTGTCAGAAAGTAAGTATGAGACTGTGGCTGACGATGTGTTTAAGACCATGTCAGACACCCAGACTCCCCAGGGAATCCTTGCCCTGGTCAGACAGTATGCTTATAAGGCTGAGGACTTGCTTGGAACGGGGGCTGCCTTTCTCATGATTTTGGAGGATATCCGGGATCCGGGGAATTTAGGAACTATTTTAAGGGCAGGAGAAGGGGCAGGAATTACGGGAGTGCTGATGAATGACACGACAGCGGATATTTACAATCCGAAGGTGATCCGTTCCACCATGGGTTCCATCTGCCGGGTACCTTTTGCCTATACCGGTGATTTGCAGGGAGCCTTAAAAGAATTAAAAAGCCGGGGAGTCAGGCTTTACGCCGCTCATTTAGATGGCAGGAATAATTATGAAAAAGAGGATTATACTGTTGATACAGGGTTTTTAATCGGAAATGAAGCAAAGGGCCTGACCAGTGAAACGGCGGCTCTGGCGGATGCATACGTAAAGATTCCCATGAAAGGGAAAGTGGAATCATTGAATGCGGCAATAGCCTCCTCCGTGCTGATGTTTGAGACAGCAAGGCAGCGCAGAGGGTAATCGTCAGAAAATTGTAAGGCTTTTCACGATAAGAGATATTGAGAAATGCGTCAACATATAGTATGATAATAATGGAAATACCTGCGGGTATCCCACTATGCCCAAGGTACATGGGCAGTAACAAGGAAACCGGAAGCGTTGTCAGGAAAGGGGAGTGAGAAAATGGCAGCAGTTTACTGGCTCATTGCATTTGTGGTGCTTCTGGGCATTGAAGCAGGGACTATGGCGTTAACCACTATCTGGTTTGCAGGAGGTTCTCTGGCGGCATTTTTGCTGGCTTTAATGGGAGCTAACATTCAGGTGCAGCTTTCCGTATTTGTAATCGTATCCTTCATCCTTTTGTTCTTTACAAGACCTTTTGCATTAAAATATGTGAACCGGAATACGGTTAAGACCAATTCCGAAAGTCTGGTGGGCAAGTCCGCCAGGGTCACGGTTGAGATCAACAACATTGAAGGAAAAGGGGCAGCGGTCATTAACGGTCAGGAATGGACGGCAAGAGCGCTGGAGGATGAAAAGACATATCCCCTGGGCACCATGGTGGAAATCGTGGACATAAGGGGTGTGAAACTGATTGTAAGCAGGAAACAGGAGGAAGAATAATATGGGATTTTTTGGATTTTCAGCAATTATTTTTATACTGGTTATTATTTTGGTGCTTCTGGCATCATGTATTAAGATCGTACCTCAGGCCCAGGCCCTGGTGGTGGAGCGCCTCGGCGCTTATCTGGCAACCTGGTCCGTGGGACTTCATATCAAGCTGCCCATCATTGACCGGGTGGCAAGAAGAGTTAATTTAAAGGAGCAGGTGGCTGATTTCCCGCCCCAGCCTGTAATCACCAAGGATAACGTTACCATGAGAATCGACACGGTAGTGTTTTTCCAGATCACAGACCCCAAGCTTTATGCTTACGGCGTTGAAAACCCCATTATGGCTATCGAGAATCTGACAGCAACCACCCTCCGTAACTTAATCGGTGATCTGGAGCTGGATCAGACCCTGACTTCCAGGGAAACCATCAATGCCAAGATGAGGGAGACTCTTGATATTGCCACAGACCCATGGGGAATTAAAGTGACCCGTGTGGAGCTTAAGAACATCATGCCTCCGGCAGCCATTCAGGATGCCATGGAAAAACAGATGAAGGCAGAGCGCGAGCGGCGTGAGTCCATCCTGCGTGCAGAGGGTGAGAAGAAATCCACCGTACTTGTGGCAGAGGGTAAAAAGGATTCCGCTATTCTTGATGCAGAGGCTGAGAAACAGGCTGCTATCCTCCGTGCGGAAGCGGAGAAGGAAAAGAGAATCCGTGAGGCCGAAGGTGAGGCTGAGTCCATCTTAAAGATTCAGCAGGCCAATGCAGACGGAATCCGCATGATCCGCGAGGCAGGAGCCGACCAGGCAGTTCTGGTGCTTAAGAGCCTGGAAGCTTTTAAAGTTATCGCTGACGGCAAGGCCACTAAAATTATCATCCCTTCTGATATTCAGGGACTTGCAGGACTGGTTTCTTCCCTTACGGAGATTCCCAAGGAGAAGTAAACCTTACCCTTCAAAGGGGACTCTCTTTGTCCGCAGGGTAAATTCACCTTATAAACACCGCAGCAGGAGGCAGACGCTTTCTTGCTGCGTTTTGGTTAGGCAGGCTTAAAGGAGGGGGCTATGGAACTGAAACTGGATTTGAGCAGAGAGTATGGGCTTGTGCTGGAAGGCGGGGGCGCCAAGGGAGCTTATCAGATTGGTGTTTGGAAAGCCCTCCGGGAGGCAGGAGTAAAGATTAAAGGGGTGGCAGGCTCTTCCGTAGGCTCCTTAAACGGGGCCCTCATCTGCATGGATGATCTGGACCGGGCCGAGGATGTGTGGAAAAATATTGAGTATTCCCGCGTCATGTCGGTCAGTGATGAAGTGATGGAAGCCATAAAAAAGAAGGATTTTAAATCTTTGAACCTACAGGAGCTGATAAACCGCGGGATGCAGATCGTAAAGGAGGGAGGCTTTGACATCACTCCCTTAAAAAATCTCATTGAAGAGGTGGTAGGAGATGAGGAAAAGATCAAAAACTCCGAAAGAGAGCTCTATGCCGTCACCTATTCCGTGTCCGACTGGGAAGGAAAAGCAGTGGATATCCGAAGCGGGGAAGAGGGCTGCGTAAAGGATATGCTGCTGGCGAGCGCTTATTTTCCTGCTTTTAAGAATGAAAAGCTGGGCGGAAAGCGGTATATGGATGGGGGAGGTTTTAATAATGTTCCCGTTGATGTGCTCATTGAAAGAGGATATAAAAA
This sequence comes from Lacrimispora sp., assembly GCF_047605665.1. GTDB lineage: Bacteria > Bacillota > Clostridia > Lachnospirales > Lachnospiraceae > Lacrimispora. The sequence continues at coordinate 31,565 of NZ_JASGFH010000013.1, forward strand.
CATCATTGTCATCCGCATTTACGGCTGGGGATATGACAGGGAACGGGTGATCAAGATTCCTGAGGGAGTTACGGTCAGTCATATCGCTCCCAGGCAGGATTTGGGCGGAATATTAGAATTTGACAAAAAGCAGGCCAGAAAAAACATGACTCTGGGTTATTACGATGCCATGAGGTTCTTATACGGGCTTGCCGGACGCATTTACTATATTGATGCCCCCAATGGGGAGCCTTATTACTTTGATAAGATGATGTCGGAGCTGGAGCTGTTAAAGCTGTATTTAAAGGATTGGATTCACGAGGAAGATACGGGCACCCTGACCGGCTACCGGGTTTTTACGGAAAAAACATTTCCCAGGCTTGCAGAGGAATATAAGCTGAAAGAGGGCTGGGATTACAAGGATATGTACATTGGCCTTCTGGAGGATTTAGCAAAGCGCTTGAGAATCCGGCGTTTTCAGGTATACACGGTAGATGAGCTGACAGGAGCCATATGGAAAAAGCTGAAGGCCACTGACCGTGTCTCTGCTCTGCTGAAATGAAAAATAATAAATATGTGTTGCATGATTATGCGAAGTATACTATAATAATGCATAAAAATACAACTAAAAGCGGAGGAAGCGTTATGAACTTAAAAGGAAGAAACTTTATTACATTAAAGGACTTTACACCGGAGGAGATCGGATACCTTCTGGATCTGTCTGCTGACTTAAAGGCTAAGAAGAAAAAAGGCATTACAGGAAATTCCCTGAAGGGAAAAAATATAGCCCTCATATTTGAAAAACCTTCCACCCGCACCAGATGTTCCTTTGTGGTAGCTGCCGTAGATGAAGGCGCTCATCCGGAATACCTGGGAAAGGACGATATCCAGCTTGGACATAAGGAAAGCGTGGAAGACACGGCCAGAGTTTTGGGAAGGGTCTTTGACGGAATCGAGTTCAGGGGCTTTAAGCATAAAACCGTGGAGGACTTAGCAAAATACGCCGGCGTTCCGGTCTGGAACGGCCTGACGGATGAATACCATCCCACTCAGATTCTGGCTGATCTTCTGACCATGAAGGAACATTTTGGCTATTTGAAAGGACTTCGGTTCGTATACGCCGGAGACGGACGCAACAATATGGCCAACAGTCTGATGATCGGAATGAGCAAGATGGGAGTCCACTTTACCATACTGGCTCCGGAAAGCTTATGGCCCAATAAGGAGCTGGTGGAGCTGTGCAAAGGCTATGCAAAGGAAAGCGGAAGCACCATCACCCTGACGGAAGATGTTGATGCGGTCAAGGATGCGGACACCATTTACACCGATGTGTGGTGCTCCATGGGAGAAGAGGACAAGGCGGCAGAGCGGATTACGCTTTTAAAGCCGTATCAGGTCAATAAGGAACTGATGGATAAGACCGGAAAGGATACCACCATATTTATGCACTGTCTGCCGGCTGTCAAGGGAAATGAAGTGACAGAGGACGTGTTTGAATCGGCTGTATCGGTGGTATTTGACGAGGCAGAAAACAGAATGCACACCATTAAGGCAGTGATGGTTGCTACATTAGGAGAGTAGGAATGTATATGCAGGAACGAGGCAGAAGCTTAAGGAATGCCTCCATGATCGTGGATCTCATCCACATTGGAGTGGGCATCCTGATCGTGGTGCTGGCAGTTGTTTCCTTTTTAAACCCGGAGGATCACATGCTTTTATTTCCTCTGATCTTTTTCCTGGCCGGAGTTCTCAATCTGGTCAACGGAATTTATAAAATAAGGCTCAGCGGCAGAGAAAAGAAAAAGAAAGCGGCGGCAACAGCAGTCTTTTTATTCGGCGTACTGCTGTTTGTACTTACGGCAGTCAGTGCCGTAAGCATCTGGTGGGGGTGAGGCCGTTGAAATCAGAGATACTAAAGCAGTTGAGAGAACGGAGAGATTATATCTCCGGACAGGAGCTGTGCCGCCATTTCGGAGTTTCCAGGACGGCTGTCTGGAAGGCCATACAAAGGCTGGAAGAGGAAGGCTACGAAATCCGGGCTGTGCGCAATAAAGGCTACCTTTTGGTCGACACATGTGATATAATGACGAAAACAGAGATAGAAAGCTGTATCAGGGGAAACTTTGGCAGAGCGGTGGAATATCACGAAACCATTGATTCCACCAATACCAGGGCCAAGCTTCTGGCAGAAGAAGGGGCAGCCTGGGGCACTTTAGTGGTGTCTGACTGCCAGGAGGCAGGCCGGGGAAGAAGAGGCAGGGCCTGGGTGTCTCCCTCCGGGAAAAATGTTTTTATGAGTCTGATTTTAAGGCCGGATATTCATCCGGCCTCTGCTTCCATGCTGACCCTGGTGGTTGCCCTTGCCGTATATGACGGAATCAAGAAGGTCACAGGGCTGGAAACAGGCATTAAATGGCCCAATGACATTGTTTCAAACGGAAAGAAGGTCTGCGGCATATTGACGGAAATGAGCGCCGAGCCGGAGGGAATTCACTATGTGGTGGCCGGAATCGGCATCAACGTCAACATGGAGGAATTTCCGGAGGAAGTAAGACCGACAGCCACCTCCCTGTTTCTGGAAACGGGCAAAACAGTGAGGAGAAGCCGGCTGATTGCAGCGATTATGGAAGCTTTTGAACAATATTATGAAGAATTTATGAGCCAGGGTGATTTATCCGGGCTTATAAGTGTCTATAATAACCATATGGCGAATATGGGAAAAGAAGTGCGGGTTTTGGAGTCTGCCGGTGAATATACGGGCAAGGCTTTGGGAATCAATGAAAAAGGAGAGCTTCTCGTGGAAATGCCGGGAGGAGAAGTCAGGCATGTGATCTCCGGTGAGGTGTCTGTCAGAGGAATTTATGGATATGTGTGATCAATCGCTTTATAATAAGTTACAGATTCTGGAACCAAAGGACAAAGAGATGGATACCATGGAGCGTTTAAGAGCCATGGAAGGCCCTCTGCTTTTCTGGTATAAGGAACACGCCCGCAGCCTGCCCTGGAGGGAAGAACCGTCGCCGTACCGTGTATGGATATCTGAGATCATGCTCCAGCAGACCAGGGTGGAGGCGGTAAAGCCTTACTTTGAACGGTTTATGGAAAATCTCCCGGATATTAAGGCTCTGGCAGAGGTGGAGGAAGACAGGCTTTTAAAGCTGTGGGAAGGCCTTGGCTATTACAGCAGAGCCAAGAATTTAAAGAAGGCGGCGGAAATTCTTGTTTCCCGGTATGGAGGGGAGCTGCCTGCTTCTTATGAGGAGCTTAAGACCCTTCCGGGAATCGGGTCCTATACGGCAGGTGCCATCGCTTCCATCGCCTTTGGCATACCTGTTCCCGCTGTTGACGGCAATGTGCTCCGGGTTATATCGAGAGTCACGGAAAGCCATGAGGATATTTTAAAGCAGTCTGTCAAGCGGGAGATGGAAGAGCGGCTTAAGGCGGTTATGCCAAAGGGGTATGCCAGTTCCTATAACCAGGGGCTCATTGAAGTGGGAGCATTGGTCTGTGTCCCCAACGGCGCGCCTTTGTGCGGCCAGTGTCCTTTGGCGAGCGTCTGTCTTGCAAGAAGCAATGGCCTTACTGATGTGATTCCCGTAAGAACCCCGAAAAAAGCCCGCAGAATAGAGGATAAAACCGTATTGGTCCTTTGGCATGAGGGCCGGGTGGCGATCCGCAAAAGAGAAGAAACCGGGCTTTTGCCCTCTCTTTATGAGCTTCCCAATCTGGAGGGGCATCTGAATGAAGAAGAGATTTTTGCCAGACTGGGTGTCAAGGAAGCCGATATATTTCCCCTGCCCGGTTCCAAGCACGTGTTCAGTCATGTGGAGTGGCATATGACCGGATTTCGCGTTGAACTAAAGGATGGGGCAGCAGGAGACTTTTTGTGGATTACGGCGGAGGAGATGAAGCATACTTATTCCCTGCCAAGCGCATTTAAAGCGTATACAAAGTTAATCAGGTGAACATAATGAAAAAGATGCTTTTTATTGTCAATCCCCGTTCCGGGAAGGCACAGATTAAAAATAAGCTGATCGATATACTGGATATTTTTGTGAAAGCGGGCTATGAGCCTCTGGTTCACGTGACTCAAGGCCCTCAGGATGCCATGGACGTGGCTGGTCTTTACGGAGACGGCATGGATTTAGTGGTATGCAGCGGAGGAGACGGCACCTTAAATGAGACCATAAGCGGGCTCATGAGGCTGGAGAATATTCCTGATTTGGGCTATATTCCGGCTGGCTCCACCAACGACTTCGCCACCAGCTTAAGGCTGTCTAAAAACATGAGGACTGCTGCGGAGGAAGTTGTTTCCGGTTATCCTTTCCCCGTTGACATCGGCTGCTTTTGCGGGGACAGGCATTTCGTATATATTGCAGCGTTTGGAGCATTTACCGAAGTTTCCTATCTGACTCCCCAGGATAAGAAGAATGTTCTGGGCCATCAGGCCTATATGCTGGAATGCATGAAGAGTTTATCCTCCATAAAGTCCTACACCATACGGGTGGAATGCGAAGAATGTTCCTCTGACCTGCATAAGATGAATCTGTCCGCAGGGCAGGGAGAGGATTCCCCGGAGGGGGAAGAATTCTTTCTGGAGGGAGAGTTTATCTTCGGAATGGTCACTAATACCATGAGCGTGGGGGGATTTAAAGGGCTGGTGACTCAGGATGTGGCTCTTGATGACGGAGAATTTGAAGTTCTGCTGATCAGGACTCCCAAAACTCCCCTGGATTTGACGAATATTATCAATTATATGTTTTTGAAGGAAGAACCCAACGAATACGTCCACAAATTTCGGACCAAGTCCTTGAAGATTTTCTCGGAGGAGCCTATTGACTGGGTTCTTGACGGGGAATTCGGAGGGGCCAAAACGGAGGCCCATATCGTCAACCTGAAGAAACAGATCCGGATTGTGAGAAATCCGTAGAAAAAGCAACAATTCTGCTTTTTTCAGAAGAAATATGTTGAAATATGGATTCCAGTAGTATATAATGAAAAGTTGTGTGGGCTTTATGTATACTTCTTAGCGAAAGGACGTTATTAAGTGGAAAAGGATAATTTTTTAGAAAAGCTGGGAAAGCTTGTCGAGCTTGCAAAGACAAAGCACAGTGCTTTGGATGTAACGGAGATCAATAACTTTTTTATAGGGGAAGAACTGACTGCAGAGCAGATGGATCAGATCTATACGTACCTGGAGAATCGCGGCGTGGACGTGATCCCGGTCATGGATGATTCCGCTTTGACTGATGATGTGCTCTTGTCAGATGACCTGCTTTTGGAAAGTGATCTCGATGACGGCTTTGTGAAGGATTCAGATGAGGAAGACATTGACCTTGATGCCATAGACTTGCTGGATGGGATCGGCACAGAGGACCCTGTCCGTATGTATTTAAAGGAAATCGGTACAGTACCACTTTTGAACGCAGAGGAAGAACTGCGCCTTGCTAAGAGGAAAGCTGATGGGGATGATAACGCCAAGGAGCGGCTGATTGAGGCCAATTTGCGCCTTGTAGTCAGTATAGCAAAGCGTTATACAGGCCGTGGAATGAGCTTTTTGGATCTGGTTCAGGAAGGAAATCTGGGCCTGATTAAGGGTGTTGAAAAATTCGATTATACCAAGGGATATAAATTAAGTACATATGCTACCTGGTGGATACGTCAGTCAGTGACAAGGGCTCTCGCAGATCAGGCAAGAACCATTCGGGTTCCGGTGCATATGGTCGAGACCATCAACAAGATGTCTAAAATGCAGAGAAAGCTGACTCTTGAACTGGGATATGAGCCTTCTGTCACAGAACTGGCGGAAGCTCTTGAAATGTCTGAGGACAAGGTCATGGAGATCATGCAGATCGCCAGAGAACCTGCTTCTCTGGAAACGCCCATCGGAGAAGAAGATGACTCCAACCTGGGTGATTTTGTAGCTGATAATAATGTGGTTACGCCGGAAGGCAATGTGGAATCCGTCATGCTGAGAGAACATATTGACGCTCTCCTTGGTGATTTAAAGGAAAGAGAACGTCAGGTTATTTTACTCCGGTTTGGCTTGGAGGACGGCCATCCCCGTACCCTTGAGGAAGTGGGAAAAGAATTTAATGTTACCCGCGAACGTATCAGGCAGATCGAAGCAAAGGCGCTTAGAAAGTTGAGAAATCCTGTCCGCAGCAAGCGTATCCGGGATTTCCTGTAAGAAAAAAAGGCGTGGCATGAGATTGTCCACGCCTTTTTTCTGTTCATAAAAGCGATGGGAGGAGATACCATGAACCGGAGAAATTACCAGAAGGAATTGGAACAAGTCATTGCAGAGCTGAAAGCAGAGGAAAAGGTTCCCAGGCTTCTTTTACATAGCTGCTGCGCACCCTGCAGCAGTTACGTGCTGGAATACTTATCCCGCTACTTTGAAATAACGGTGTATTTTTATAATCCCAACATCTACCCCCCTGCGGAATACGTCAGCAGGGCCAGGGAGCAGGAACGGTTTATAAAGGATATGGAATTTCTCCACCCCGTCACCCTGGAGGTGGGAGCTTATGAACCAGATGAATTTTACCGGATCACAAGAGGGCTGGAACAGGAGCCGGAAGGAGGAAGCCGGTGCGAGCGGTGTTACGAGCTTCGTCTTCAGGAGGCCGCAAAGGTGGCTCAGGCCAGCCGCTTTGACTATTTTACCACCACTTTATCCATAAGCCCCTTAAAGGATGCGGATAAGCTCAATGAAATAGGCGGAAAGCTGGCAAAGGAGTATCGAATCCCGTATTTGTTTTCTGATTTTAAGAAAAAGAACGGATACAAAAGGTCTGTGGAGCTGTCACAGGAGCATGATCTTTACCGTCAGGATTACTGTGGATGCGTATATTCCCAAAGAGAGAGGCAAAAGTCCTTATCTGAAAAATAAATACTCAGGACAAGCCGGGTTTGTCTTGACATGAACTGGGAATTGTAATAAAATTAACAATAAGGAGTATGTCTAAAATATAAGGGTAAAGGAGAAATTGCTATGTTATCAAAGACATTGACTGTAGTAAATCCATCCGGGCTTCACTTAAGGCCAGCAGGAGTTCTGTCTCAGACAGCTATGAAATTTAAGAGTGACGTTATTATCGAATACGGAGAGAAGAGAATCGTAGCCAAGAGCGTGTTAAACGTGATGGCAGCCGGAATCAAGAGCGGCGCAGAGATCAACTTGATCTGCGACGGAGAAGATGAAGCAGCAGCTATGAGCGCTTTATCAGAAGCGATTAAGAGCGGCCTCGGCGAGATGTAATACATAATTTTATAAAGATATGAAGCAAGGCCCTGGAAGGGAGGTTTCCGGGGTCTTTTTTTGTTGTTAAGAACATTGGAAATGAGGTCATGCTTAATATTTGAAAGCATAAACTTAAAAATATTAGAAGTTTACTTAAGATCGCTTAGAGGAGGCTTTAATTGTATCGATTTATGCGTTGAAATAGAGTTTTAAAAGCGTAAATTTCAGATAATACATTTGTAAATATATTAATTAATGTATTATCTGACAATAAAGGAAAGAAATCCATTTACAAGCTGCCGAAAATGTAGTATCATCTACTAAAATTCACTGTTGCACTTTAATACCCCAAAGCGGAAACGCATAGAGGCGGGCCCCTTCGGGCATGCCGGCATGCGAAAAGCCATGGCAGGAACAAGGAAAGGAAGAGATTTATGGATATGAAATGTCCCGGATTATATGATCCACGCTTTGAACACGACAACTGCGGAATTGGAGCGGTTGCCAATATAAAAGGCTTGAAAACCCACCGGACCGTAGAACAGGCTCTTCATATTGTGGAGAATTTAGAGCACCGTGCGGGAAAGGACGGAGAGGGCAAGACCGGAGACGGTGTCGGCATCCTGCTTCAGATTTCCCATAAGTTTTTCCAGAAGGTGACCCGTTCCCTTGGAATGGAAATCGGACAGGAAAGGGAGTACGGAGTCGGAATGTTTTTCTTTCCCCAGGATGAGCTTTCCAGAAACCAGGCCATGAAGATGTTTGAAATCATTGTCAAAAAAGAAGGCCTTGATTTCCTGGGCTGGAGGGATGTCCCCACTCATCCGGAGCTGATCGGTGACAAGGCAGTGGACTGTATGCCTTATATTGTCCAGGGTTTTGTAAAGAAACCGGCGGACCGGTCAAAAGGTCTGGATTTTGACAGAATGCTTTACGTGGTGAGGCGTGTCTTTGAACAGAGCAACGACAATACTTATGTGGTTTCTTTAAGCAGCAGAACCATTGTCTATAAGGGCATGTTTCTCGTAAAGGAGCTGAGAAAATTCTTTTCAGACCTTCAGGATAAGGATTATGAGTCAGCCATTGCCGTGGTTCACTCCCGTTTCAGCACCAATACCAATCCCAGTTGGATGAGGGCTCATCCCAACCGCCTGATCGTTCACAACGGAGAGATCAACACCATCCGGGGAAATGTGGATAAGATGACTGCCAGGGAAGAAAACATGGAGTCCCAGCATTTCCGCTATGATATGCATAAGGTTCTTCCCATTATCAACCAGGAGGGATCGGATTCTGCCATGCTGGACAATGCTCTGGAGTTTATGATGATGAGCGGCATGGACCTTCCTCTTGCAGTCATGGTCACCATTCCGGCTCCCTGGGAGCACGATAAATCCATGCCTCAGGAGGTTAAGGATTTTTACCGGTATTACGCCACCATGATGGAGCCGTGGGATGGCCCTGCTTCCATCGTATTCAGTGACGGTGATCTGGTGGGCGCTGTATTGGACCGCAACGGCCTTCGCCCCTCCAGATATTATGTGACGGATGATGACCACATGATTCTGGCTTCTGAGGTGGGAGCCATTGACATTGAGCAGAGCCGGGTAGTGAGAAAAGAACGTCTCCGTCCGGGAAAGATGCTTCTGATTGATACGGTGAAGGGATGTCTCGTCAGCGATGAGGAATTAAAGGAAAGCTATGCATCCCGCAGACCCTATGGAGAGTGGCTGGATTCCAATTTAATTGAACTGAAGGACTTAACCATTCCAAACAAGGGTGTTCCTGCCATAAGCGGCGAGGAACGGGCAAAGCTTCAAAAGACCTATGGCTACACCTACGAGGAGTATAAGACCGTAATTCTTCCCATGGCATTAAACGGGGCAGAAGCGGTTTCCGCCATGGGTGCAGACAGTCCTCTGGCGGTTTTGAGCAAAAAGCACCATCCGCTGTTCAACTATTTCAAACAGCTCTTTGCCCAGGTCACCAATCCGCCCATTGACTCCATCCGGGAGGAAATCGTCACTTCCACCACGGTTTATGTGGGAGAGGAAGGCAACATCTTAAAGGAAGAGGCGGAAAACTGCAAGATATTAAAGGTTACCAATCCGATTCTCACCTGTACGGATTTGCTGCGGATCAAATATATGAAAAAGCCCGGTTTTCAGGCGGAAGTGATTCCCATCACTTATTATAAGAACACTTCTCTGGAAAAGGCCATTGACAGGCTGTTTCTGGAGGCGGACCGGGCCCACAGGGATGGGGCCAATATCATCATCCTGTCTGACCGGGATATTGACGAAAACCATGTGCCCATTCCTTCTCTCCTTGCCGTGTCTGCTCTTCAGCAGCATCTGGTGAAGACGAAGAAGAGGACTTCTGTGGCCTTGATTTTAGAGAGCGGGGAACCGAGAGAGATACATCACTTTGCCACTCTGCTGGGATACGGGGCCTGTGCGGTCAATCCATATCTGGCTCAGGAGTCTATCCGCTCCCTCATTGAAAATCAGATGCTGGATAAGGATTACTATGCCGCTGTCGAGGATTATAACTCTGCAATTCTTCACGGCATTGTAAAAATTGCCTCCAAGATGGGAATTTCCACCATACAGTCGTATCAGGGAGCCCAGATATTTGAGGCCATCGGCATTTCCAAACAGGTGATTGACAAGTATTTTACGGATACGGTCAGCCGGGTGGGCGGAATTTCATTGGAGGACATTGCAAGCGATATGGATGCCCTTCACTCAGCGGCATTTGATCCCCTTGGCCTGGACGTGGATTTGACCCTGGACAGTGTGGGCAGCCATAAGGAGAGAGCGGGACAGGAAGAGCATTTATACAATCCTGTGACCATTCACCTTCTTCAGGAGGCTGCCAGAACGGGAAGCTATGAGACTTTTAAGGAGTATACCCATGCGCTGACAGAGGAAGGCCAGACCGTCAATTTGCGAAGTCTGCTGGAGCTTGACTATTCCAAATCAAAGGAAATTCCCCTGGAAGAGGTGGAGAGTGTAGAATCCATTGTAAAACGGTTTAAGACGGGAGCCATGTCTTACGGCTCCATTTCCCAGGAAGCCCATGAAACCCTGGCGATTGCCATGAACCGGATTCACGGCAAGTCCAACAGCGGAGAGGGAGGGGAAAGCCTGGAGCGTCTGACTGTAGGGCCTGACGGATTAAACCGCTGCTCTACCATTAAGCAGGTGGCTTCCGGACGGTTTGGCGTGACCTCCAGATATTTGGTGAGCGCAAAGGAGATTCAGATTAAGATGGCCCAGGGCGCTAAGCCGGGAGAGGGCGGCCAGCTTCCGGGGGCAAAGGTATATCCCTGGGTGGCTAAGACGAGACACTCCACCTCAGGTGTGGGCCTGATTTCCCCGCCGCCACATCACGATATTTATTCCATCGAGGACCTGGCTCAGTTGATTTATGACCTTAAAAATTCCAACACCAGCGCACGAATCTCCGTTAAGCTGGTTTCTGAGGCAGGAGTGGGAACCATTGCCGCAGGTGTTGCAAAGGCTGGGGCTCAGGTCATCCTGGTATCAGGTTCTGACGGAGGAACGGGAGCTGCCCCCAGAAATTCTATTTACAACGCAGGACTTCCCTGGGAGCTTGGAGTTTCTGAGGTTCACCAGACCCTGATCATGAACGGACTTCGGGATAAGGTGATTTTAGAGACCGACGGAAAGCTGATGACAGGCCGTGATGTCGCCATTGCCTGTATGCTGGGAGCAGAGGAATTCGGTTTTGCTACGGCACCCCTTGTGACGCTGGGATGCGTGATGATGAGAGTCTGCAACCTGGATACGTGTCCGGTGGGAATTGCCACCCAGAATCCGGAGCTCAGAAAGCGTTATAAAGGGAAGCCGGAATATGTGGTCAATTTCATGTACTTCATTGCAAATGAGTTCAGGGAGTACATGGCAAAGCTGGGAATCCGCAGGGTGGATGAACTGGTGGGAAGAACGGACCTGCTGAAAAAGAAGGATATCCTTCCTTCTGAACGGGCAGGAAAGGTGGATTTTACCGCCATTTTAGGAAATCCTTATGCAGGGCAGAAGCTGGCTGGCTATGACCAGAAGCAGACGTATGACTTTGAACTGGATAAAACCATTGATGAGCGGGTGCTCTTAAAGAAGTTAAAACAGGCCCTGGAATCGGGACAGAAGAAGAGCCTTCAGATCGATGTTTCCAATACGGACCGGGCTTTGGGCACGATTTTCGGGTCTGCCATCACGAGGCTGTATCCGGAGGGGCTTTCTGAGGATACCTTTACCATTAACTGTACGGGAAGCGGCGGCCAGAGCTTTGGTGCCTTTATTCCCAAGGGGCTTACTCTGGAGCTGGTGGGCGACAGCAACGATTACTTTGGCAAGGGGCTTTCCGGCGGCAAGCTGGTGGTATATCCTCCCCAGGGTATAAGATTCAAGCCTGAAGATAACATTGTCATCGGAAACGTGGCTCTGTACGGAGCTACCAGCGGAAAGGCATTCATCTGCGGAATCGCAGGAGAGCGGTTCTGCGTCCGAAATTCCGGAGCCTCTGCCGTTGTGGAAGGCGTGGGAGATCACGGATGTGAATACATGACAGGCGGCCGGGTGGTGGTTCTTGGGCCTACGGGCAAGAACTTTGCTGCGGGAATGAGCGGCGGCATCGCCTATGTGCTGGATGAGAAAAGAGATTTGTATAAGAGGCTTAACAAGGAAATGGTTTCCTTAGAAGAGGTCACCAATAAATACGATGTTCTGGAGCTTAAGGCCATGATCAAGGAACATGTGGCTTATACCAATTCTGCAAAGGGAAAAGAGATTCTGGACAATTTCGGTGATTATCTGCCTAAGTTTAAGAAAATCCTTCCTCATGATTACAGGCGCATGCTCAATACCATCGTCCAGATGGAGGAAAAAGGTTTAAGCAGTGAACAGGCACAGATCGAAGCATTCTATGCCAATACAAAAAATTAAGGAGGAGCAGATCATGGGAAAACCGACAGGATTTTTAGAATATAACAGAGAAACAGGAAAAAACGTAGATCCCAGGGACCGGATCAAGAATTATAACGAGTTCCATCTGCATCTTTCCGAAAAAGAACAACGGTGCCAGGGCGCCCGCTGCATGGACTGCGGCGTCCCCTTCTGCCAGTCCGGAGTGATCATGAAAGGAATGGTTTCCGGCTGTCCCTTAAACAACTTAATTCCGGAGTGGAATGAGCTGGTGTATACGGGGACGTGGCATCAGGCCTACAACAGGCTGAAAAAGACCAACAGCTTTCCGGAATTCACGGCCAGAGTGTGTCCTGCTCCCTGCGAGACCGCATGTACCTGCGGTTTAAACGGAGACCCGGTTGCCATTAAGGAAAATGAGTACGCCATTGTGGAGCGGGCCTATGCAAACGGCCTGGCGGCTCCCAAGCCTCCGAAGCTGAGGACCGGCAAAAAGGTAGCTGTTATCGGCTCCGGCCCTGCGGGGCTGGCTGCTGCTGACCAGCTCAATAAAAGGGGGCACAGCGTAACCGTATTGGAACGGGAGGACCGGATCGGCGGCCTTTTGATGTACGGCATCCCCAATATGAAGCTGGAAAAGAACATCATTGACCGGAAGGTGGATATCATGAGGGAGGAAGGTGTTTCCTTTGTGACGGGTGCTGATGCGGGAAAGAGCCGGAAAGCAAAGGAACTGCTTAAAGAATTTGACCGGATCATTCTGGCCTGCGGAGCCTCCAATCCCAGGGATTTAAAAGTCCCCGGAAGGGATGGGGAAGGGATTTATTTTGCAGTGGATTTCTTAAAGTCCACCACAAAGAGTCTGTTAAATTCCAACATGCAGGATAAAAGCTATATATCGGCAAAAGGAAAGCATGTCATCGTGATCGGAGGCGGAGACACGGGAAATGACTGCGTGGGAACTTCCATCCGCCATGGCTGTGCCTCAGTGACCCAGCTTGAGATGATGCCCAAACTTCCGGAAAGCCGTACCCCGGACAATAGCTGGCCGGAGTGGCCCAAGGTTTTAAAAACCGATTACGGTCAGGAGGAATCCATTTCTGTATTCGGCAAGGATCCGAGGGTTTATCAGACTACGGTAAAGGAATTCATAAAAGATAAGACAGGAAAGGTTGTGAAGGCCGTTCTCATGAGCCTGGAGCCGAAAAAAGACGAAAAAACAGGCCGCATGACCATGGAGCCGGTGGCGGGAAGTGAAAAGGAAATTCCCGCAGACCTGGTTCTGATTGCAGCAGGATTTTTAGGGGCTCAGAACTATGTTGCGGAAGCCTTTGGCGTGAAGCTGGATGGCAGGACCAATGTGGAAACCGTAAATGGGAAATACAAAACCAATGTGGATAAGGTATTTGCAGCAGGAGATATGCGCAGAGGACAGTCTCTGGTGGTCTGGGCCATCAGGGAGGGCAGGGAAGCCGCAAAAGAGGTGGATGCCAGTCTGATGGGATATTCAAATCTGGCATAAAAATTCATAGAGAGAAATGAAAGGGCAGTCTGCGGGAAAAGAGCAGGCTGCCTTTTTCGCTCCTGACTCACTCTGTATTATAGAAGTTTTCAGGACGGAAATTTGCTGTCTGTTACGAAAAAATGAAGTAATGATATCAAGATTTACAACCTGTAAAATAATGGTATTTTTCGTTAATATATAAGTATGGATGGTAGTTTTTGTAAAGAAATAGAGTCAATTTTACTGAAAATAGAGAAAGGATGGAGAAAATATGTTCAGAAAAGTTCCTGGCCGGAGTTTTCGCAGTCACCTCACCAGTTTTAACATTAAACTGATTCTTCTCATATCTGTGCTTTTTATTTATTTTATGACAAGCTGGATTTAACCCGGAGCCTTTCCGTTGGTTGAGCTGATGAAACAGCGTGACCGCGGAAAGGCGTTTTATATTTCAGTGGAGGGAGGGCATTTCCTCGTTAAAGCATCTTTTCGACAGAGGAATCAGGCATCCTCCAGCCATATTTCCCAGGGAAATGATGAGAATGTATAAAAATGCCTTTTGGCCCCACACGCCAGCCATGGTGAAGTAAAACATATCCGCGATGCTGTGTTCATATCCGGAAAGGATGAATACCATAATGGGCAGGACGAGAGCCAGATATTTCCCGATGCCGTCTTTTATGGTCTGATAGCCGATTACGGCAATGCACATCATAATTCCGCACATGACAGCCATGATAAAGGTGCTGAACAGGGTGTCCGACAGCTTTACGCTGACAATTTCCTGGGTGTGTCCGATCAACCGGGACAGCTTTGTATGCCTGAATACGTATCCGGTCCCCACAGTTCCTGCAAAATTCCCCAGGTACACATTGAGCACATTCCATAAATAAGCAGGTTTTTCCTGAACGATGCGGCATATTTTTCCGGTATATAAGTTAAGCCCAAATGCGTAGATCGTAAATAATCCGATGGAAAATAAAAAAGAACCGGCAATGTGGTTGTCCAGACTCAAATAAATGACGCCTCCGGCGCTGATGGCAACTCCGGCCATAACCGATTTTATAAATGTTTTCATATTAAAAATACTCCCTTTTTCTTGCCTTTATGCGGTATTTCAAAGGCAGTTTCTGACCACGTCATATTATAGCATAAAGAAGGCGGTTTACAAGGAAAATATCGTTTATTGACATACTTTATCAATCTCTGCTGCAGGAGGAGGCGGAGGAGTTTCGGACATAAAAAATCCGGCGCCAGAAGACGCCGGTATGAAACGGTTTTGTGATATGATTATACGTTAAAACGGAACAGGACTACATCGCCATCCTTGACGACATACTCTTTTCCCTCCAGGCGTACAAGGCCCTTGTCCTTGGCGGCGCTGTAGGTTTTGCAGTCTAAAAGGTCCTGGTAATTTACCACCTCTGCCCGGATAAAACCGCGCTCAAAGTCGGTGTGAATCTTTCCGGCTGCCTGGGGAGCCTTTGTGCCTTCCTTGATGGTCCAGGCCCTTGTCTCGGTGGGGCCGGCAGTCAGGTAGCTGATGAGGCCCAGCAGGTGATAGCTGGCTGCAATCAGCTTTTCAAGGCCGGATTCTGTAAGGCCTAAGTCTTCCAGAAACATCTTTTTTTCGTCTTCTTCCAGCTCTGCGATTTCCTGTTCAATCTGAGCGCAGATGACAAAGACCTCGCAGTGGTTTTCTTTTGCAAATTCCCGCACTTTTCCCACGTATTCATTGGAAACACCGTCATCGGCCAAATCGTCTTCGCTGACATTTGCAGCAAAGATGACGGGTTTGAAGGTCAGAAGATTTAAGGAGGAGATGAAATCCATTTCATCGTCATCCTCTGCTTCCAGGCTTCTTGCCAGATTTCCATCCTCTAAGTGGGCTTTGATTTTCTTTAAAACTGTCAGCTCTTTTGCCAGGGCTTTATCGTTCATGGCGCCTTTTGCGGTCTTGGCAATGCGGCGGTCTAAGATTTCCAGGTCAGAAAAAATCAGTTCCAGATTAATGGTCTCAATATCGCGGATTGGGTCTACACTTCCATCCACATGGATTACGTTGCCGTTTTCAAAGCAGCGCACAACATGGACGATGGCATCCACCTCCCTGATGTTGGAAAGAAACTGGTTGCCCAGACCTTCTCCCTTAGAGGCTCCTTTTACAAGACCGGCAATATCCACAAATTCGATAACAGCAGGGGTGATTTTTGCGGAATCGTAAAGAGCGGCAAGCTGTCCTAAGCGGGCATCGGGAACAGGAACAACTCCTATGTTGGGATCAATGGTACAGAATGGATAGTTGGCAGACTCTGCACCCGCCTTTGTCAGGGAGTTAAACAGAGTGCTTTTGCCTACATTGGGCAATCCGACAATACCTAATTTCATATCAATTACCTTCCTAATATTGTTTATATTTATAGTTGATTTTTATCTATAACTAATATAGAATAACATATATTACTTAAAAATAAAAGCAAAAAACGCAGGAACCGTTTTCTTTTGTCGAATTATAGATGAATATGTCGGGCGAATCTGTTTGATTTTTGCGTTTTCACGGGGTAAAATAAAGAAAACATCGAAAGGAGAAGACGAATGGCAAATTCGGCGGATATTAGTTTTGTAAATTTGGGAATTACCATTGACCATTTGCGAAACAGTATCTCGATATTTGGATTCCGCATCGCATTTTACGGGATTATTATAGGGATTGGAATTTTAGCGGGCCTCTGGATTGCAGTGAGTGATGCAAAACGCAGGGGAGAAGATCCGGAAATCTATATGGATTTTGCCTTGTATGCGATCATTGTTTCAATTATAGGTGCGAGAGCTTATTATGTGATCTTTGATTGGGATAATTATAAGGATGACCTGATTCAGATTTTAAATCTCAGAGGAGGGGGACTTGCGATCTATGGAGGTATCATAGGAGCTGTCATTACTCTTCTCATTTATACCAGGGCGAAGAAACTTTCTTTCTTTTCCTTGGCAGACACCGGTTGCCTGGGTTTAATAACCGGGCAGATTATAGGAAGATGGGGAAACTTCTTTAATTGCGAAGCATTTGGCGGATATACTGAAAGCCTGTTTGCCATGAGAATCAGAAGGGCGCTGGTTAATGAGAGCATGATATCCAGAGATCTTTTAGATCATTTGATCGTAAAAGACGGTATAGAGTATATTCAGGTACATCCTACCTTCATGTATGAATCAGTCTGGAATCTCTGTGTTCTGGCTTTCCTGCTTTGGTACCGGAAACGCAAGAGGTTTGACGGGGAAATACTTTTTCTCTATCTGCTTGGCTATGGTTTGGGACGGGCATGGATTGAGGGGCTGCGTACAGACCAGTTGATATTCTTTGGTACTGGCATTCCTGTGTCCCAGGCATTGTCTATTATTTTGGTAGGATTATCGGCTCTTGTGCTCTTCTGTAAAAACGGACAGATACGAAAAAAGAGCAAAGGAGAAACAGATTATGACGATGTCAAAAGAAGAGTTGATACATGATATTGAAGAAGCAAGAATTAGATTAAACACCAGCATTGAGCATGATGATAAAGATGTGATTTATTTACGGAGTGTGGAGCTGGATAAGCTAATTGAACAATATATTGCTGCAGGCTACTGATTGGTAATAGAAGCCTGTGGATGCGCTGATACAGATTTTAAAAAGGTGTGGAAAGAGATAAGACTCTTTTCACACCTTTTACAATGCACTTAATATTTCAGCAACTTAAGCCGATATACAAATCATAAAAATATAAGTAAATTGAGGGATTTCTGTGATAACTAAATTAAATCAATATAAGTATAAAAGAATAACTCTTTTTATACTTTTTTTTATAGGTCTTGGATTGCTGGCAGTGAATTTCCGTTTAAAATCGTCTAAACCTGCTCAGCCCCTTGCAAAACAAGGCCGTCTTGATCTGTCCGGCTGGGACTTTAGCAAGAACGGTGCAATCAGGCTGGACGGAGAATGGGAATTCTATTGGAATCAACTTCTTACTCCTGAGGATTTCAACGATGCAAATAAAAAAACTCCGGACGGATATATAAAAGTACCTTCCGAATGGAAAGGCCGTATAGGAACAACTCTGCTTGCAGATAAAGGAGCGGCAACTTACAGACTGAAAGTCAATTTGGGCAGCAGCATGTCTGCCTTGGGAATACAAACCACGATCATCCGCATGTCCAACCGAATATTTATTGACGGAAATGAGCTGCTGTCCAGCGGAAATCCTGCCCTGTCAAAAAAAGACGGATATGTCATGGCAAACACCTCGTATTCCACAAGCTTCTATCCAAACAGCAGGGAAGTGGAAATTATCGTACAAGTCGCTAATTTTGATTATATGAAAGGCGGTATTGTACAAAGCATTTATCTGGGAAATCAAAAGGATATCTACTCCATGTCTGTGCGCAGCAGTTTTTTAATAAGCTTTACGGTGGTCGGACTGTTTATTACAGGCCTTTATTATTTTTTCCTGTTTTTAATGAGGCAGGCAAACCGAAGTGCTCTGTATTACAGCCTGTATTGCTTTACCTTTTCCTTATTCAGGTTACAGTATGGAGAAAAAATTCTTTTTCAAATGTTTGAAAATCTATCCAACGAATATGTCATATATATACGGTTTTATTTTGCACAGATTTATCTGACTACCATCTTTTTGTGCCTGTTTGTAAAAGAAATTGCAAAGGAAGTAATGCCTCGCTGGTTTTCCAGAACGGTTGTTGCACTGTTCAGCGGGTTTGCCTTGATTTTCCTCATTTTCCCTATCAGTATTTCATCAAAGATACAAAATATGACTTTTCTTTTTATGATTTTGATCTACGTGGTTATTATACTGACGCTTATAAAAGCACTGGTCAAAAAGCGATATGAAAATTTAGAAAGGTCTGATTTAATACAGCTGAGTATAGCCTTTATCTGTGTATTATTAACCGTAATAAACAGTGTGTTTTATGTTAATAACGTAATAAGAAGCAATTTGATCGGCTTTGTAACTGTTATGATTTTTATTGTGATTACTTCTTCCCTGATTTCCAGACAGCACGAAAAGGCTTTCCAGACAATTGATAATATGAACCTCCGGTTATTAGAGCTTGATAAACTGAAAGATGAGTTTCTGACGAATACCTCACACGAGCTCAAGACGCCTCTAAACGGTATTATCAATCTGACCCAGTCTGTGATCAATCAGGGAGAAGGGCAGCTTGAGCCTTCTCAGGAGGAAGATTTAAAGCTGGTCATTGCGGCAGGAAGAAGGCTTAGCGCCCTTATCAATGATATCCTTGATATCTCCTGCTTAAAACAGGGAGAGGTCACACTTTTGAAAAAGCCAATAGATGTACGGTCATTGGCTTCCGTCATTATACATGTTATGGAGCATTTAAAAGAAAAAGAAGAAATACGGTTTATCAACTCCATTCCCGAACATTTGCCTCTTGCCAATGCAGATGAAGCACGTCTGCAGCAGATTTATTACAATCTGCTGGGAAATGCGCTGAAGTTCACACAAAAGGGAAGTATTGAAGTGGGAGGACAGCAGCAAAACGGTATGCTGGCTCTTTGGGTAAAGGATACGGGCTGCGGAATCCCCCATGATAAGCTGGATGATCTTTTTCAGCCATTTTATCAGGTCGATCCTTTGAAGAAAGAAAATCAGGGAGCAGGTCTTGGATTGTCCATTACCAAACAACTGATTGAGCTTCACGGAGGGAATATATCCGTAGATTCCATTCCGGAAAAAGGTACAAAAGTTACCTTTACTCTTCCTGTCTGTAAAGATGATGTAATGGCGGCCAACCCGCCTGTGGAGAATCTTCCTCCTGCTTATTTGGAACCTGTTGGCAGACAGCCTCAATCATACAAGGAGAAGAAAGGCTCTTATTCCATCCTTATTGCAGAAGATGACCCCATCAGTTTAAGAGCCCTTCTAGGGATACTTGCTTTTGAGGATTACAGCATAAAAACAGTGTATGACGGAGAAGAAGCCCTGGAAGAGATTAAAAAATCTCCCTGCTATGACCTTGCAATTCTGGATGTGATGATGCCAAAACTGACCGGATATCAGGTGCTGGAACAAATCCGAACCAGATTTACCGGAATAGAGCTCCCTGTAATCCTGCTGACAGCAAAGGCCAGAGCTGAGGATATCAAGATGGGCTTTGAGGCAGGTGCAAATGACTACATTGCAAAGCCATTTGAAGCAGAAGAATTAAAAAGCAGGGTCAGAACTCTTGTACAGATGAGAAAAATGGTACAATCTCTTGTTTCTACTGAATTCAGCTTTTTAAAAGCGCAGATTAAGCCTCATTTTTTATATAATGCATTGAGCGTTATTACTTCCCTAAGTACCAGAGAGCCTGAAAAAGCAAAGGAGCTTTTATTACATTTATCTGATTATTTAAGGGGAAGCTTCCACTTTGAAAATCACAACGGAAGCATTTCTTTATCCGCTGAATTACAGACGGTGGAATCGTATTTGGCAATTGAAAAAGCCCGGTTTAAGGACCGTTTAAAGGTGGAATATGAAATTGAGGACGATGTTTCCGTTTCCATTCCCATACTTTCTTTGCAGCCGTTGGTTGAAAATGCGGTCAGACATGGTATTATGAGCCGTATTGAGGGAGGAACTGTTAAAATATCCGTCAAAAAAAGTCGAAATAAGCTGCTCCTGACCGTAGAAGATGACGGTGTGGGAATGTCGGAAGAAAAAATAGTAAGCCTTCTTCAGTCAGAAGAAACAAAAGGTGTGGGCATCAAAAATATTCATAAGCGTATGGTTCTCATGTATGGCGAAGGACTACATATAGAAAGCAGGGAAGGAAAGGGGACAAAAATAACAATGGCAGTTCCATTAAATACAGAATAGGTGGTGGTGGTGTGAAAGTTATTATTGTAGACGATGAGAAGGATACTCTGGAAGATATTTGTGATGCGGTAAGAGAATATGAGGACTTTAAAGTGGTTGGCAAATACACCAATCCTTTAGCTGCCTGGAATGACATAAGAAAAACAGAGCCGGATTGTGCTTTCCTTGATATTGAAATGCCTGGAGTGAACGGACTGGAATTTGCGGAACAGCTTTTGGATTATAATCCTGAGATAAAAGTTGTATTTATTACTGCTTTTAATTATTATGCAACAGAGGCTTTTGAAGTAAATGCCATGGATTATATATTAAAACCGATTCATCCGGCACGCTTTCAAAAAATAATCCAGAGGATAAGAGAAAAGCAGGGGAATACGGGTGCCGTTAATGACACCAGAGTCACTCTCTATTCCTTAGGGTGCTTTGAAGTTCATATCGGCAACACTCAAATCAAATGGAATCGTTCTAAATCAAAGGAACTGCTGGCATATTTGCTCCATCATAAAGGCTATAGAAAAGTTAAATATACCATATGTGAGGATTTATGGCCTGAATATGAACCCAAAAAAGCTCTCGTCAATCTGCAGACCGCTATGTACTCCTTGAAAAAAAGTCTTGGCGATGCAGGAAGAGAGGCCATCAGGATCGATTTTTCAGATGAAGGATATATGCTGAAGCTTGGAAATATCACATGGGATGCCTGGGAGTTTGAAAGCCTCTATAATCAAATGAAAGAAAAAAGGGAACTTTCCTCATTGAAAAAGGCTGTAAAACTTTATCAAGGTGATTATATGGGCGGCGAGGATTGGTTATGGGCACAGCTTACTGTGGAAAGCTTTGCTTTAAAATATCAGGAACTGCTGAAAATGCTGGCTGAGGTAAGCTTTGAAGCAGAAAATTACAATGAAGCGATGGAAACCATCATGACCTTTGCAAAAAAACAGGCGCCAGATATAGAATTACAGCGTATTTTTTCAAAAGCTGCTTTTTGCTGGAATGGAATTTCCGGATTGAATTATCAAATAACCAGATTGAGAAAGTTGTATAAGGAAGAATATGATAGTGATGTTGATTCCGCTATATTGGATTATTGTTCTGAAAAGGGAGTAAAGATATCCTAGCAAAACTATATACATACTTGCAATTAGTTTAAAAAAAGGCGGCAGAAGTGCCGCCTTTTTGTGTTTTACGCGAATTTTGTCAGTGATTTGTCAGCGAATGCTGTAAAATAAAAGGTGGAATATGTTGTGTTTGTTGTCCGTATGGATGCAGCCGTATCGATTTAAGCATGGCATGAAAGGCGGAATCATATCATAGCCTGTTGTTTAGCGGATTAAAAAGAAAAGGGGGGCTTTTGTAAAAGGAAAAAAGAAGCTATTTCAATGTGTTTCAAGGAAAGACGAAATACAACATTTAACAGGTGGTTTTACCGCCGACAAAAATTTCAAGAGACGGAGGATTATTTTACAGTGAAACAAAAACGAAACATATGCAAGGCTGCTTTTTCCTTCTTCCTGGCGGTTTTGCTTACCTTACAGTCAGTGCCGTTTACTGATGCAGTGTATGCGGTAGGCACAATAGAGGATTCTGCCATTGCGGTTGACGGGGAAGAAGGCGGGACAGAAGGTTTAAAAACAGCTACATCCAGTGAGGCCAGTGAGGCCAGTGAGCCGGAGGAGTCTGAGGAAGCTGAGGAGCTTGAAAAGGCAACGTCCAGCGAGGCAGAAAAGCCGGGGCCTAAAGCACCCCAGGAGCCGCTGGTAAATGTAATGAATTTGCAGCAGGCTCTTGAGTCCGGAGATAAAACGCAGGTGATCAAGGACGCTAACGATACCTTTACGCTGAAGATTTTACAGGGAAGTCCCGCTGTTGAGATCCCTGAAAATGGGACACTCAACGGCAGGAGCAATTTTACCATTGAATTGACAAACATAAAGGTGCCTACACTGGGTGACATAACCGGCAACGATGGCAGCGATATTATTATAAAGGGTGATACCGTGATCCTGAGCAAAGAAGATTTCTTTCCAGGCATAAATCTGACGGAGACAAACTCCCGTGACATCAATATTGGCTCTCTGAAAATTGCCACCGCCACCTTTACCCCGGAGGCAATTACCATTCGGTTTAACGGTGACGACACCTTCTTTGGCGGCGGTAAGAGGGATGTGACGATTGCCCTCAGGGTCACTGCCAAGGCAGCGGACCAAACCCCTGGAAAGGAAATAGACACAGACATTTTCAGGCATTCGTACAAGCTGCAAAATGCTGCGTTGGTACCCCAATACGGCATCAATCTGATCTGCAACAGCCCCTCCGGCCACTATAGCTGGATCAGCGGTGCGGCTTTTAAAGAGGGAGCCATTGAATGGAAAGCGGTCGTGACTGCTGTCGATGCGAGTGATCCCAGCATCCAGATGCCGTTGAACGGACTAATGTTCTCCGAAGCGCTTGCCACTGCCGGAACCTATGTCGAAGATTCCTTTAAGGTTTCCAAGGTGGAGGTTGTGGACGGGGTGGACAAAACTCCAATATCGGTCGACGGTGCAGAGCCGACTGTCACCGGTTCCAATCTGAGATATACTTTCCCCAATGATTTCGGTGAGTACAAAGCGGTGATTACCTTCAAAACGTGGATTCCAAAGGAAAAATATTATTCCGAGTACCATGGAACGAACGGCGGGCTGGTGGATCCAAACATAAATTCCAACCAGTCTCAGTCTGTTTTGACTTCCGCAAAGCTGCTGGATACAGACGGCAGCAGCGAAAGGGCCACAACAACGGCGGTAACGGCCGCGCTCACCCCCGACTGGATTCAGCAGTATGGCAAGGTGAGCAAGAGCGGAAACGACACCCTGATTACTTGGACGATTGATGTGAATAAACGCAATCACCACCGGGCGAACACGCCGCGGAGTGATTTGCAGGGCATGACCATCGAGGATGTGCTGCCTGCGGGAACTGAATTTGTCTCGGCCACCTATAAAGTAAATGATATTGACAAGGGGGCGATCAACCCTACGGATAATGTTTTCAGCATCGGGGATGCGAACGGACCCGTCCAACTGGTCATTGTCTCCAAGGTGACCGGTAATCAGACTGGGTTTACAAACATTCCCAAGGCGAAGTGGAAGTTAGATCAAACGAACAGCATCGATCAAGACAATGATGTTGGTGTAACTGCCAGCACCACGGTCACCATCGGCGCACACGCTTTTTCAAAGAGCGGTACGTGGGTGCGGGATGCTGCATCCACCAGATGGACGATAAATTTGACATTGCAATACGATGTACCCGATGCAACCGTTTACGATCTGCTCATATACGGCGGTTCCCGTGATGTGTTAAACAGTCTGGATGAGAATCCGAAGGTATCTAATACGAGGCTGGCGGCTATCAAAGGCAAGATTGACGACAATCAGCTATGGCGGAAATACCGTGCGGATACGCTGAAGGCGACTGGACTGACCGGGGAAGTCATTACCCTGACTGCGGGCGGCGTGGCGGTGGCCGACCTGATAAAGGTCACCGGGTTTAAGGGTGAGACGGCGGGGACAGTGTCCTTTGAGTCCATCATGACTAACCCTGATCATCTCTTCCGGCAGGACGGAGGAGGCGAAAGATGGAACCGTGCTCTGTTTTTTGACGGAGACAGCTATGTAAGTCAAGCTGATGCCAGCGATGGGGTACATATTCGTATGCTGAACAAGGAAATGCTCTATGCCGCTAAACCCCTTGATGCAAGCGGCAGGGAGGTGACGGTTCATGGCTGGAGACGGAAGGGTACGGAATTTAACATTCCTGCCATCAACCATCAAAACTGGTATACAAGCAACAACTTTGCTGATAATCTGGTCCGGTACGGGTATGACCAAGCCACCAGAACAGTCACCTTCCGTCTGGCAATCAACCAGGCCGGGTTTAATACCGATACGATCAAGGTGGATGGCGGAAGCCGGGTTGCCAGCGAGATTCAATTGGTGGACACGCTGCCTGCAGGCTGGGAGTTTGTCGAGTACGCACCCGGAAAGAAATACGAACTGCTTGCGTGTAATCCACCCAATGGTGGAGTCGATGGCGGCTACTTTTTGTATGTCAATGCCGGAGCCGTTATCGCACCAGGCGATCCGAAGCACGTGGTCAGCAGTTTCACTGCCAATGGCAATGTCGGCACATTCACCTTCTCGAAGCTGGGGGGCACTTATGTGATTCTGGTAAAAGCCCGGCCAACTAACGATGCACTGGCGACGTATCAGCTCGGCGACAACAAGATGACGAACACCGCCGAATTCTCCATGAAATGGGGAGACACCGTCAAATCGGCAACCGAGACGCATCCGGTCATTGTGCCTTTCCGGTCACTGAGTAAAACGGTACGAAAACCTGTTTCCGGCGTCCAGGAGTGGACGGTGAACTACACCCCGCCTTTCCATATGAAGCAGGGAGTTTATCTGCAGGATACATTGGGCGCGGGGCTGCAGCTACGAAAAGATGTTGACGGAAGTCTTTCCCTGGCTCCCTCAGATCTGGCTGTTTATAAAGGGAAATTAAAGGCTGACGGCACGTTGGAACGGGACGGTGCTCCGCTGAACCTCAAAGATACAAACTGTGAGGTCAAGGTATCGGTGGAGTGGGGGGACAGCACAACACCCACCAGGCTGAAATTCCAGATGGATGATCCTAACCAACTGTACCTGCTTGTTTATCAGACGGAATCCAAGGGAATGACGGCGGGAGCCACTGCCGGCAACAAGATTGAACTATTGGGCGACGACACGCTTCCGCAGATTTCAGCCCAGAGCAGCATTGTGCTGGACAGCAGTGATGTAAGCGGCAATGCGGCTGACAACGGAATACTGTACCTGAAGAAGGTTGATCCGGATGGGAAACCGCTGGCTGGTGTAAAGTTCGAGCTGTTTAATCCGGACGGTACCCCTGCTGAGAACAAAGACGGTTCTAAAATTGGTGAAAAAACCACCGATGCCAGCGGCAAGACCAGCTTCATCATTCAGATGCCGGGACTTTACCAGCTTAAGCAGACCTATATTGATGAAACCACCTGGCTGCCTACCACTACGGTGTACTGGGTGCGCGTCATTGATGCACCGGGCTGTCCGGTCTTGGTGGATGGCGTCAAAGCAGATGTAAATAATCCCCATGTGGTGCCCACTCCAGCCACCGGTAAGCTGACTATCAAAAACACTGTGGATGGAAACGGCGCGGAGCCTGACAAGGATTTCGAGTTCACCATTACCTTTGCCGGTGAGGGTAAGGACGCAAGCTATTCCTATACGAAGTCGGATGGCACCACAGGAAGAATCAAATCCGGGGATACCATTCTCCTGAAACACAATCAAACGGTCCAACTGCCGAAGCTTCTGGAGGAGCTTAAGTACACCGTTACACAGAAGGACTATACCTCGGACGGATATACCACTAATCCAGTGACATTTACATATACCGGAACTATTGAGAAAAATGGTGACCACAAAGCGGAATTCCTTAACAGAAGGATGCTGGAAGGCGATCTGTTTATTGAGAATAGTGTGAAAGGCAGTGGTTCGGATAAGAGTAAGGATTTTGAATATACCATTGCATTTGATGGAGCCGGTAAGGATGGCAGCTATGCTTATGACAAGTCGGACGGCACCAAAGGAACCATCAAGTCCGGAGACAAGATTAAACTTAAGGATGGACAAAGCATCACCATTAAAGATATCCTAAAAGATACGGTATACACTGTTACGGAAGATGATTATACCTCTGAGGGTTATATAACAGAGCCGTCTTCCCGGATATATACAGGAACAATCGAAACAAAGCAGACAGCAAAAGCGCCTTTTGTGAATTCGCGCCAGTTGCCAGGTACTCTTGAATTAAAAACAAAACCTGCTTCTGATCCGGGAGAGCCGAAAGATTCATCCAAGGTGCCCGGTGATGGAAAACATCCTGCGCTGTTGATTGCCACTCTGGTGGATGAAAATGGAAAACCGGTTAAGGATGCCACGGTTAAGTTTTATGACAAGGACGGTGCAGAGATTGGGACTGCGATCACAGATATCAACGGAAAAGCCCAATATTCCTGGATTCCCCCGAAGGTAGTGGATACAGTTCAGAAGGAATATCCATTTACGGCAGTTACCACTGCCACCAGTCCTTCCGGAGTTCCCTATAAGAAATCCAATGAAGTAAAGGTATTGGCAGCCCCTGCGGAACTCTTTGGAATCCTGCGGGACAACACCACCGGTGAGATCATACCAAACGCAGAAATTACGGTGCGGAACGAAAAAACCGGAACACCAGTAACAATAAAAACCGATGAAAACGGCGAATACCGTTATCCGGTAAACCGGGATGAAGAGTACACTATTACATATTTTAAGAAGGTAAAGATCGGGGGAGTGTCTACTCCTATTCCTTTCACACAAAAGGCAGATACCAATGGCCTTGTTATGGAAGGACAAGAGATTCCTGCCGACATTACCGCAGTGGGTATTGTGCTCTTTAAACAGCCGAATAATCAGACCTCCAAGCTGGGCAATGAGCTTAGCAGCAAGATGAAGGTTTACTTAAAAGACGAAACAGGAAACTATGTTAAGGAAAACGGTGTGCCTAAGGCATTCCCTCTGGACCCGGTGCACGGTACCTTTGCAGCCTCAGGCCTGAGCGAACAGACATACACCATGGAAGTGCGCTGTGAAGTTGGACAGGGCCAGGAACTGGTTGTCGCAGAGGCGAAGCTGAATGTGAAGGCAGACGGTGAGCTGAATATTTCTGAGGAATTGGTTGACCCCTACGGAACCATTACGGATAAAAATACCAAAGAGGCTATCAAAAATGCGGAAGTGACGTTGTATTATGCTGATACGCCAAGAAACAGAGCAAAGGGCATCACCCCAGGAACTAAGGTGACATTGCCTGCAATTCCCGGCTTCGCTCCTAATGATAATTTAAGCCCAAGCCAGAAGAGTGACGCAAGCGGAAAGTATGCTTATATGGTATATCCTGATACGGACTATTATCTGGTTGTGACAAAAGACGGGTATGTGACGCATACAAGCGGACCGATCTCAGTAGGAGTGGATATTGTGCTTTACGATGTAGAACTGGAACCTGCTGGCGGCAAAAACTCCGGTAGTTCAGGCAGTGGCGGCAGTACAGGAAGCGTAAGAGCCAGAGGAACCGTTAATATCGGCGGGCCGGGAGTTCCGAAAGCCATTGATGCCATAGGAGTGATTGCTGACGATACGGTCAATGTGCTGAAGAATGTTGACAGCACCATGGAATATTCCGTCGACGGCGGAAACTGGCTTGTCTATGATCCGGCAAATGCCCCCGATTTAAGCGGCAATCACACTGTACAGGTTAGAGTAAAAGCAGATGGAAATGTACCGTCAGGTGCAATTACCACTTTATACTTTACTGATAACAACCCGATTGCGAGAGGTGCAAAAACAGGCAATAAGGAATTAGCCGGTCTTCCGAAAACAGGAGATAACGGTACATTCCGACTGTTCTATATGATGCTGGCGCTGGCAGTTCTGATGACAGCAGGTATTTACCTGTCAAACAGCAAGAAAAGAGAAACAGAATAAATAAGCAAAAAAGCGGTAAGGAAATGGATAACCCCAAATCCTTATCGCCTTTTTTTCACCTGATGAAATGACTGTCGCCAAATGTTACGGTTCCCTTGAGTTTTCCACACAGTAATCGCAGTACACAATAAAGCGGTAACAGGAAATACAATCCAGCCGGGGTCCCATTGATCCCATATAATTCCGATGAAAATAAATATTCCGGCAGCCAATAGAAAACCTACTCCAAAAATCCAGGAACCTCTTGCAACTTTGCCTGAAAAACCGGTTGAGCCGTTTTTTTAAGCACCTGTTATATTTCTGCCCGGAAATCTGTCAGATAAATATTTGGTCTGCAAAAGGGGTTTTCCTATGGTATAATAGATGCCATAACTGAAACCGGAAATGACAATTGGAAATCAGAAAATGTTTTAAGGCGGGCCGTGTTTATTATGTATGAACAAAAATACGAATCGGCAGAGTTTGTGATTATCATATGATCTTGAGCTGTAAAGGGGGAAAATAGAATGAGTATTGATAAAAACAAAGCAGCCGTACTGTTCCGCGGCTGGGAAGATGGGTTGATATGGTCCTGTTTACAAGGCCATATGGGAAAACTCATTTTGGATGATGAGGAGAATCCTGCATCGGCACTGATTGATATTGGTGATTTTTGCTTTTTTGCAGGAGTTCCCAATGATGTACTGCTGAATGCCTTAAGTGGAGAAAAATTGCTGATCCCCAAAGACGAGCCTTGGGAGAAGTTAATAGAAGATTTTTATGGCAGCAGAGTGAGCAGGACTTTTCGCTATGCAATTAAAAAAGAGCCGGATGTGTTTGATGTTAAAAAGCTGAATAATTATATAGAAGCATTGGATCATTGTTATGAGCTAAAGCTGTTTGACCGGAAAATTTTTGAAATGGCAAAAAGTGAAAAGTGGTCCGTTGACTTATGTTCCCAGTTTAGTGACTACGCAGATTATAAAAAGAGGGCAATAGGTACAGCGATTTTACATCAGGGAAAGCTGGTGGCAGGAGCTTCACCTTATGCAGTATATAATGGCGGTATTGAAATTGAGATAGATACAAAACCCGAATACAGACGTAAGGGGCTTGCGACAGTATGCGGAGCTAAACTGATATTAGAATGCCTGCAAAGAAATATTTATCCGGATTGGGATGCTCACGATCTGCGCTCCGTCGCTTTAGCTGAAAAACTGGGATATCACCTTGATCATCCCTATGTAACCTATATTCTGGCTGATCGTTGAAATTTTGATAAGAAAATGACCGCTCCTTTACAGTAAGAACGGTCAATAATCCGGGAATGTTAAATGTCTTTTTCAGTAGTCTGGGTATTTCCGTTGTGGTTTCCGCAGTAAATTCCTTTTTTGACTGGAGAGAACATAAACCCAATAATGATACCTGATAAAAAAGCGATGATTGTGATGAGCTTGTAATCGCAGGAGCTCCACTCACGATTAAGAAAGTTATTCATAGATTTCTCCTCTCAGTGTTGTATAGTAATTAATTTTATCACAGGATTAAGGCTAAGTATAGGTATTTTGTCACAGTATATGAGAATATATGAAAGATATTTCAGGAAACAGCAGGATGGAAAAAGACGGAATTTTAAAGGATTGAAAATTAAGAAGTTACTACAAAAAAATATATAAAAGGGTGGTCAGAATGAATTATCAGCTATGCAAAGATGTGATGCGCAATGATGCCAGGAGAAAGGCATTTAACGAGCTTGCAGATAAAACTTTTCAACTGTCATTTGAAAACTGGTATCAGGATGGATACTGGGAAGAAACGAATATGCCTTATACGCTTTTTGATGGTAAAAAAGCAGTGGCAAATGTTTCTGCTAACAGAATGGAGTTGATTTGGCAGGGAAAGAAATGCAATTATATACAGCTAGGCACTGTTATGACAGATGTTTCTTATCGCAATCAGGGTTTGTCCAGGCTTCTTATGGATGAAATAATGAAAGACTGGGAAACTCAATGTGATGCGATTTTTCTTTTTGCGAATAAAAGAGTTTTGGATTTTTACCCGAAATTTGGTTTCAAAAGGGAGAAACAGTACCGGTACAGCACCAGGGTTGATAAGGCACCGGGCTTAAGAAGAAAAATGGACATGAGCTGCCTGCAGGACAGAGAGATGCTGAAAAAGTATTATTTAAAATCCAATCCTTTTTCAAATTTACAGGTGGTCAATAATTATAGTGTATTGATGTTTTATTGCAGCTCTTTTATGAAAGACAGCGTATATTACATACCTCAATGTGATGCTGTTGTCATAGGGGAACAGGAGGGCAGTGTGTTTCACTGTTTTGAGATTTTTTGCGATGGCGGTAAAAATCTGAATGATATGATCCGTTTGGCGGCCCCGGAGGGCATAAATGAAGTGATTTTGGGATTTACGCCAAAAGATGGCCTGAGTTATAAAATCAAGCCGGTGGATGACAGCGATAACGCTTTGTTTGTATTAAAAAGCAAAGAAAATATCTTTGAAGGCCAAGAGCTGATATTTCCGGAAATCTTTCATACCTGATCAGAATGGTAAAAATCCGGGGCATTAAAAAATATTTTTCAGAATCTGTCACAAAGGCAGAGAGATGTTGTCCAATATAGTAAAAGGACAAGGGGGACGAAATATTGGAATTGTCAAAGGTAAATGAATTAATTGATCCTGCAGCCGGTGGAAATGGTGCTGCTTTGGAAGAGTTGCTTGCAGGGATTCAGGATTTTGTGTTTAATCTTTCTTTGCGAATGCTGGGAACGGTCAGTGATGCGGAGGATGCAACCCAGGAAATACTGATTAAAGTGATGACAAATCTATCCACTTTTCGCAGAGAGAGCAAATTTACAACATGGGTATACCGTATAGCTGTTAATTATCTGATAAACTATAAGAAATCCATGTTTTCCCATCGCCCTCTGAGCTTTGAATACTATGGAAAAGATATAGAAGCCGGCACCGTAGAAAATGCGGATGAGCTGCTTATGGGCGTAAGCAGAGAGGATTTGGCTCTGGAACTTAAGTTGTCATGCACGAACGTTATGCTGCAATGCCTTGACCCGCAAAGCCGCTGTATTTTTGTTCTTGGTACAATGTTCAAAATTGACAGCCGGGTCGCAGGAGAAATCTTACATATGACGCCGGAAAATTACAGACAAAAGCTATGCCGGATCAGACGTAAAATGGCGGAGTTTTTATCCAGCTATTGCGGATTAACAGAGACGGGAATCTGTTCGTGTGACCGCCGGATTGGATATGCAATTCAGCATAACCGCCTTAATCCTGAAAGTTTAGAGTACAGCAGGCTGAAAAAGTATGATGAGGAAGCTTTAATAAGCTATATGGAAAATATGGAGGCTCTTGATGAAAGTGCTATGATTTTTTCTGATCTGCCCGATTATCAGTCTCCTGTGTCTGCAAAAGAGTTTATCAGCCAATTGTTAAAATCGCCTTCCATGAAGGCGATACAGGATTTCTAAAATACGGAGGTCTTACATGGACATTGAAAAAATGATGAAATTCCTTTCGGATCTGGAGAAAAATAATTCTTTTGAATGGATGGCGCAGAATAAAAAGGAATATCAGATTTCAAGAGATATTTTTATTCAGCTTGTTCAAGAATTGATTTTATGCGTTGCAGAAGTCGACCATTCTATCGCTTATTTAGAAGCCAGAGACTTAATATTTAAGCTCAATCGGGACACCCGGTTTGGCAAAGACAAATCACCCTATAATCCCGCTTTCAGAGCGCATATATCATCAGCGGGAAGAGTGCCCATACCTGTGGGATATTTTGTTTTCCTCAGACCCGATAACCGCTCTTTTTTAGGCTGCGGTTTGTTTGCACCGATGTTCAAAACAGCGACAACCATGATTCGGGATCACATATCCCGAAATGGTGGAGAGTTTGAAGAAATAATTACTGCCCCCGAATTCACAAAACACTTTACCGTGATGGGGGAAGCATTAAAAAATGTACCGTCAGGCTATGATGCGAACCATGTCCAGGCTGAATATCTGAAAAATAAAAGCTGGTATTTAGAATATCCTATACCGGATTGTGTGGTTTTAGATGCTGATAAATTTATATGTGAAGCAGTAAAGATTTTTACTCTGATGGAGCCTTTTAATAATTTCTTAAATCGCGGGCTTAAGGGTTTTCAGATGCCGGAAAGGAAAGGGCCTGCCTGATTCGATCGAGAGAAATTCTGGTAAATTTTTATATTACGGTTTTCTGCCTCCTTTGGTATGTGATATAATCCGTTTAGAAGTATTTTACTGCTATAAGAGAATAAATCGCTCAGACAAACCGGTGTTATAATGTTTTGTGCCTGGGCCAAACGAAAGGAATGAAGCTGGTTATGGGAATTACAGTCAGACAGTTTACAAACAAGGATATTAAGGATATGATTGCCATTTGGAATGAGGTAGTTGAAGAAGGAGTCGCCTTTCCTCAGACAGAGTTTTTAGATGAGGAAACGGGCCTGGAGTTTTTTGAAAGCCAGTCATTTACCGGTGTTGCGGTTGAAGAAGAGACGGATACCATTGTGGGTCTGTATATCCTGCACCCCAATAATGTGGGAAGATGCGGCCATATTTCAAATGCCAGCTATGCGGTAAAAAGCGGCCAGAGAGGAAAGAGAATAGGCGAAATACTGGTTTTGCATTGTCTGGAAAAGGGAAAAGAAATTGGCTTTGGGATATTGCAGTTTAATGCAGTGGTAAGCACCAATACGGCAGCTCTGCGCCTGTACAAAAAGCTGGGATTCGTTCAGCTCGGTGTCATTCCCGGAGGCTTTCTCATGAAGGACGGAACCTATCAGGACATTATTCCTCATTATCATACGCTGTAATGATGCATTTCCTCCGAAATAAAATTTGAAAAATATACGGCAGAGGGATTGACTCTCACACTGTGGTATGCTTTAAAGTGAAATTGAGCTCAGAAATACACATATATGTGAGGTGAAACCAATGTTAAAAATAGGAGATTTTTCAAAGTTGTCAAGAATCAGCATCCGTATGCTGCGGCATTATGATGAAATCGGAATCCTCCATCCCGCTGCTGTCGACCATATGACCGGATACCGGCATTACAGCGAAGGGCAGCTTCCCTTAGCCGGAAGAATTCAGGCGTTAAAAGACTTGGGCTTTGGGCTCTCTGTTATCAGGGAAATCCTTGATAAATATGAAGATGCCAGGGAAATGGAGAAGTTTCTTGTGATCAAAAGACAGGAAATGGAAGACGAGGAGCAGGTGCTTCATCAGAGGATACGCCTTCTTGACAATGCCATTGAATGGCTGAGAAAGGATGGGAATATCATGGGATATGACGTTAGCTTAAAGACTCTGCCGAAGCGGTATGCAGCAAGTGTGAGAAAGGTGATCCCCTCTTACGCAGACGAAGGAATGCTGTGGGGAATTCTGATGGAGGAAACAGCGCCCCTTCATATGCAGGATGGGTCCCCCTGCTACACACTGGCAGTTTTTCATGACAGAGAATACAAGGAGCAGGATGTGGATGTGGAGGTTCAGAAATCGGTTGTTGGCACATATGAGGATACGGAGCATGTGAAATTTAAAACAATACCCTCTGTAGAAATTGCCAGCGCTGTTTATAAAGGAAGTTATGAGCAGGTCGGGCAGGTCAATGAGGCGGTTGCCAAGTGGATTCAGGATAATGGATATGAATTTGCAGGGCTTTCTTTCCTCATCTATCATGTGAGCCCTCATGAAACCCAGAATCCGGATGAATACGTGACAGAGGTGTGCTATCCGGTAAAGAAAGGTGAAGATTCATCAAAATCATAGTCAGAAAAAGCGAGCACAAGCCGGGGAGGAATCTCCGGCTTTTTGAATACAGACAGGTTTCGCAAAATATGTGGTAAAGCCGTTATATGCATGGTATAATTTGAAAAATAAGCACGTTTCCTGTAACGGATAAAAAGTATGGGAACACTATTTTTGTATAAACAGAAACAGAAAAAAACGGGAGGAGGAGAACCCTTTGACAAAGCATTTGTCGTTTCAAATGAAGCTGACGCTGGTGTTCATCGTGGCAGCCATGATTGAAGGGGCTATTATTGGGAGCCTCTCTTTTTCCCACAGCAAAGCCATTGTTGTGAAGAATAAAAAGCAGGAAATGTCGGATACCATTAACCGCATTGATATTAACATCAACGTAAAGGTCCGCTATATCATGGAAATACTCGACAATGCGTCTGAGAGCCAGCTCGTTCAGAATGCCTGTATTCCCGGCTGGGACCAGGAGGATGGGGGCGTCACGCGGGCTTATCTTGACGATTACTGCAAAAGCATTATCCGCTCCGTTGGAGAGGACATTGATATTTCCATCATTAATGCTTCCCAGGTGATGTATACGACAGTTGGGCTTAAAGAATCCGTTCCAAAAGCAGTTTCAGAACAGGTTCTGGGCACCTATTATTCTGCCATGGGGAGCAGAAACAATAAAGCGGTGTGGACAGGCATTATGCCCAAGTTGTTTTCCCAGCCGGAAGAAGAGGATCAGGCGGTTACTGTAATACGGGCAGTTCCGAGTGGGGACGGGGAAAAGAATCTGGGAATCGTGATCATGGAACTGGACCCGGACATGTTCAGCAACCTGCTTTTGGGGAACCAGGGGTTGTTTCAATATCAATACTTATTCATCGCAGATCAGAAAGGTCATGTGATCTGCAGCAATCCCAAGGTGAACAACCAGTGGCAGGACGAAATTGACCAGCGTTTTAAAGGGGGAAACCGCCGTTTTGAATTGGAATGGAATGGAAAACAGTATTATGTCTGCGGACAGTATAACGGAATTACAGGCTGGAGGTCTTACTCTGTCATTCCTATAGAAGGATTGTTTCCTCAGGCGCGGGCCTTGAACAGTTCCATATGGCTGGTGGTCCTTGGAAGCGCTTTTGGAAGTGCTGTCGTCATTGCCCTTTTGGTTTACGCCATGGCAAGGCCGATCAAGCGGCTTTCCATGGCAATGGGGCAGGTGCAGAAAGGAGATTTTGCTGTCAGAGTGCCGGGGAACAGGAAAGATGAAATTGGAAAGCTGACGGAATCTTTCAACTACATGTTAGATGAGATCAACACTCTCATCAAACAGGTTTACCAGGAAAAAATTGCACAGAAGAATGCGGAGATTCAGGCTCTCCAGGCCCAGATC
Source organism: Lacrimispora sp. (assembly GCF_047605665.1). GTDB lineage: Bacteria > Bacillota > Clostridia > Lachnospirales > Lachnospiraceae > Lacrimispora. Next base: position 66,893 of record NZ_JASGFH010000013.1, read on the forward strand.
AATCCTCATTTTCTTTATAACACCCTGGATTCGGTCAACTGGATGCTGATTGACCGGGAAGAATATGATATCAGCGATATCGTCATTTCCCTGGGAGAATTAATGCGTTACAGCATAGAGGATGAAAATGCTTTCGTTCCTCTTAAAAGGGAAGTGGAATACGTGCTCTGTTATTTGAAAATCCAGAAAAACCGCCTGGAAGACAGGCTGGAATATTCTGTAGAGTCCCAGGAAAGTCTAATGGAAGAAAAGGTTCCTAAACTGATTCTCCAGCCCATTATAGAAAATGCCATAACCCATGGAATTGAGCCGCGAAATAAAAAAGGAACAGTACGCATCTGCATAGAGGATCAGGGGGAAACCATGGTTATTTCCGTAGAAGACAATGGAATCGGCATGACTGAGGACCAGCTTAAGCATTTAAAGGATGAAGTGCCTGACACAGAAAAGGAAGGGCATACGGGAATAGGACTCAGAAATGTGGACCGGAGAATCCGCCTCCACTACGGGGAGCAGTACGGAGTTTCCATAGAAAGCCAATACGGGAAAGGGACTCTGGTGCGCCTGCGAATTCCCAAACCTCCCAGGGAGTCCTCTCTTTCTCCTGGGGACAAATTCACCTTAAGACAGCCTCAGTTTACAGACGAGAAGGGAGAGGGTTTAAAAGATGAAACTGATGATCGTGGATGATGAGCCGAAGATCAGAAAAGGACTTTTTAAACTGTTAAGCGGACAGGAAGGCTGGCAGGTGGTTGGAGTGTACGAAGATGCTCCTTCCGCCTTAAAAGACCTTTATGAACTGGAAGCTGATGTGATCATTACGGATATAAAGATGCCGGAGGTATCGGGCCTGGATTTGATCCGCCAGATACGGGAGAGGAGTTTAAATATCCGAATCATTATCCTCAGCGGATACAGCAATTTCTCCTATGCCCAGAAAGCCATTGAACTGGGAGTGACCAGATATTTATTAAAGCCCACTGACCCAAGGGAGCTTCTTTCCCTGTTAAAGGAAATGGAGCGGGAGCTGATTCCAAAAGCTGCGGAAACAGGCTCTGATGAGAGGCCTGACGGAGAAAATGAGGTGGGAAATCTGCTGGTGGTGAAAGCCATTCAATACATTGAAGTCCATTACGGGGGCAGAATTACCTTAAAGGATATGGCGGAGGAGCTTCATCTGTCCCCCAATTATCTATGCGAGCTCTTTAAGCGCCATACGGGAAAAAATCTCATGGAATACGTGACGGAATACCGGATGCAAAAGGCGAAGACATATTTAAACCATGTGGAATACCGGGTGGGGGAGGTAGCGGAAATGGTGGGCTATAAGGAGGCGAAATATTTTAGCAGTGCCTTTAAAAAGGCGTATGGGATGACACCTCTGGAGTACCGGAACAGGCGGTAGACCGGCTTTATATTATTTTGCAAAAGGCAGGAAAAATGACGAAAAATCATCTCCTGTCTTTATTTTATTTATACATAATCACAAAGAACATAATATTTTGGAATAAATAGTAATCTGATAGAATTGTGATGAATGTGAAAGAATGATAATCTATTGATACAAAGATTGGGAAACGTCGGTGAACCGTACCAATCAAAAGCAAGTGTCAGATATTAATGAAGGTAAACCAAAAGAGGAGGAATTTATTCATGAAGAAAAGGTTTGGCACATCACTCATTGCAGCGGCAATGGCGGCGGCTCTCGTATTAAGCGGCTGCGGTTCTTCAAAGCAGGCAGAGACTACAGCAGGAACGAGCGCAGAGACAAAGGCAGAGGCAGGAACCAAAGCGGCCGCAGAAACAAAGGCGGCGGCAGACAAAAAGAGCGCGGCGGATTATAAGATCGTCCTGATCCTTCCAGGCCCCATCAATGACCAGAGCTGGAATGCCACAAACTATGCAGGACTTGTTGCTTGCAACGAGAACCTGGGAACCAAGATGGAATACGTGGAAAATGTACAGGCTTCCGACTATGAATCAACCTTCCGGGAGTATGCAGAACGGGGCTATGATCTGGTGATGGCAGCGGGCTCCCAGTTTGATGAGGCAGTGGCGGCAGTTGCCCCCAATTACACTGATACCACATTTTGCGTGGTAAACGGTTCCAAGTATGACGGAGACAATGTGGCTCCCATTTTCCCCAAAGAGTATGAAGCCAGTTATATCGCTTCCATCATCGCAGGAAATGTGACGGAAAACGGAAACTTCGCCACCATCGGCGGATTCCCCAATGAGCCAATGGAGCATCTGATGGATGTATATGAGAAGAATTCTGTTGACATTGCAGCGAGCCGGGGCATTTCCGGTGCAAAGGCTACGAGAGCTTATGCCAATAGCTGGAATGACGTTGCCCTTGGAAAGCAGATGGCAGAGCAGATGATTGACAATGGAGCGGACACCTTATTCGTATACGCCAACGAGGTTGGGCTTGGAAGCATTGAAGCAGCCAAGGCAAAGGGCGCTAAGTTCATCGGCTTTTCCAGCGACCAGACCACCATTGATCCTGACACGGTAGTGGCTTCCGTTAACTTTGATTTTACCAATTTCTACACCTGGGCTTTAGGCCTTTATATGGAAGGCGGACTTGCCGGAAACAGGGTTCATGAGGCAGGTATCAGCGAGGATATTTTTGTACCCGTATATACGGATCACATTTCTCAGGAAATAAGAGATGCAGTTGACAAGGGAATTGAGGAATTTAAAGAAGGAAAAGTTGATTTACAGGCTCTGTTTGAAAAATAAGGGATAAGGGTCAGGCTGCTGCAGTTAAAAAGAAAAATGTTTAATTGCAGCAGCTTTTTGCTTTGAAAAAGGAGGTACTTTGTGGATACACCGTTTTTTGAATTAAAGAATGTATCAAAATATTTTGCCAGAGTGGTGGCAAACAAGGATATTTCTTTTTCTGTAAACAGGGGAGAGGTACTGGCGCTGTTAGGAGAAAACGGGGCGGGAAAAAGTACGGTCATGAAAATTCTCTACGGCCTTTACCGGGCTGATGAAGGGCAGATTCTCATGGATGGGAAGGAACAGAAAATCACTTCCCCAAAGGATGCCATGGCTCTTGGAATCTCCATGATACAGCAGCATTTTTCCCTGGTGCCTGCCCACACAGTGACGGAAAATATCATTCTGGGCAATGTAAAAGGCGTTATTGATTATGCGCAGTGCAGGAAAGAGGTAGAGGAGCTGTCAAGGCAGTACGGTTTTGACATTCCAGTGGATGCAAAAGTCGGGGACCTGGCAGTGGGTGTGCAGCAGAAGGTGGAAATCCTCAAGGCTCTGTATTTAAAGACAAGCCTTTTGATCATGGATGAGCCCACCGCGGTTTTAACGCCTCAGGAGGCCGACACGCTGATGGAGTTTGTCAAGGAATACGTTTCCAAGGGAAATTCCGTCATCTTTATCACCCATAAAATGAAAGAAGTCATGAAGGTGGCAGACCGGATCGTGGTCATGCGGGGCGGGCGGCTTACCGGAGACTTATCTGCAAAGGATACCGATGAAGTGGCTCTTGCCAGACTGATGATGGGAAAAGAGCTGACCGTCGCAAAGCGGGAACGAGGCAAGGTGAATTTGCCCGGAGGGCAAAGAGAGGGCCCCCTGGGGGGTGAGGCTGAAAAGGAAAAAAAGGTCTGTCTGGAACTGTCCTCCGTTACCGTACAGCGCAAAGGAGAAACGCCGGTTTTAAGCGATTTGTCCTTTCAGATCATGGAAGGTGAGATTTTCGGAGTGGCAGGAGTCAGCGGAAACGGCCAGGAAGAGCTGTGCCAGGTGATCAGCGGGGCCCTTCCGATTACTTCCGGAAAGGTGTTTTTAGGCGGAGATGATATTACAGGAACTTCTGTCAGGGAGCGCATTGACTTAGGAATCGGATATGTTCCGGTTGACCGCTACCGGGATGCGATGGTAGGGGAGATGACTCTGGCTGAAAATATGATGCTGAAGACCAGCTTTGATAAGAAATGGACGACTCACGGTTTTTTAAATAAGAAAAAACTTCAAAATGACACCCAGAAAGCCATTGAAGAATTTGACATCAAGGCACCGGGGCCTGATGCCCAGATCAGAGGTTTGTCAGGAGGCAATCAGCAGAAGGTCATTCTGGCAAGGGAAGTGGGAAATGCAGGAAAGGTACTGGTCATGGACCAGCCCACCAGAGGCCTTGACTTAGGAGCCATCAATAACATTCACAACAACATCCTGGCTGAGGCCCATAATGGAAAGGGAATCCTCCTGGTATCCACAGAGCTGTCGGAGATTTTCCAGCTTTGTGACAGGATTGCCGTCATTTACAAAGGGACTTTTATGGGAATTTACGATCACGGCCAGTTGAGTACAGAGCGGATCGGTCTTTTGATGGCCGGATACAAAGAGGAAAAGGAGGCATAGCAGATGAATGCAAAAATCAGGGATATGATCGTGACAAATGCCATTGCCATTGCCGCCGGATTAGGGCTTAGCGGATTGATGCTTCTGCTGCTGGACATCAATCCGGCAGAAGTATTTGTATACTCCTTGAAAACCATGTTTACAGATAAGTATACCATGGGAGAAGTGTTTTTAAAGGCAACACCTCTCATTTTTACGGCATTGGCTTTTGCTTTTACTTATAAGGCGAACTTGTTTAACATCGGAGCCCAGGGGCAGTTTTACATGGGTTCCATTGCAGCCATTTCTCTGTCCCTCAGACTTGACGGAAAGGTTCCGGGGCCCGTTCTTCTGATCCTTGTCTGCCTTGCAACGGCATTGGCCGGAGGGCTTACAGGGGCTTTGATCGGATTTTTAAAGGCCAGGTATAAGGCCAATGAATTTCTGGTCAGCATGATGTCCACTTATGTGGCTCTTGCCATTATGAACTATTTGCTGCGCACCTTTTTAAAGGAGTCCAAAGGGGAGTACCCCCAGACCGACGCCATCACAAAAGCTGCATGGCTTCCTTCTATTATAAAGGGTACCAGACTCCATGCGGGATTTATCCTGGCAGTCTGTGTTGCCATCGGAATCTGGGTGCTGCTTTATAAGACACCTTTGGGATATCGGATCAGGGCAGTGGGGAGCAATGCTTCTGCGGCCAGGATGTCGGGAATCAATTCCAGTAGAATTTTTGTGACGGCATTTTTTATCAGCGGTGCTCTGGCGGGAATGGCCGGGTTTACCGAGGTCAACGGTGTGCAGCATATGCTGATTCAGGACTTTAATACAGGCGTAGGCTCTGCGGGACTGGGTATTGCCATATTGGCTAATGCCAATCCCATCGGCATCATTTTTGCCTCCATCTTATTTGGAGCCTTGGGCGTTATGGGTAATCTGATGGGCCGTATGCCGGGGGTCAATGTTCCTGCCAGCATTGTGGACTTAATGCAGGGATTTGTTATGCTGTTCGTTATCGTATCCTATTTCTTCCGGCATTATATGGAAATCAGGAGAGAGAAACGCAAGCTGCAAAACCCTGTCTCTGCCCGCAGGGCAAATTCACCTTAAGGAGGGCGAAAATGGTTATGATCGTAAGCTTATTAAAACGCGCACTGATGATGAGCACTCCTTTGCTGCTGGGCTCCATTGCCGAAGTGATTGCAGAGCGTTCCGGCATGATGGTAACGGCCATTGAAGGGATATTTCTCATGGGAGCCTGGGGCGGATTTGTGGGGACTTATCTCACGGGAAGCCCATTGATCGGCATTTTGGCGGCCATGGCTTCCGGGCTTACGGCAGCGGCTGTTTACGGTGTGGTCTGCATTTTCTTAAAACAGCACCAGGTTGTGACTGGAACGGCCATCAACGTGCTGGCAGCCGGGGTCTGCACTTATCTCCAGCGTGTGCTCTTTGGAATCCCCACTACGCCTTTAAAAATCAGCCCTTTGCCTGAGATTGCCATTCCGCTTCTCAGTAAGATTCCTGTTGTGGGGCCGGTTTTCTTCCAGCAGAATATATTGACTTACGCCGTATATTTACTCATTCCTGCCTCTTATTTTCTGCTCTTTAAGACCTCTCTGGGTCTGACCATCCGTTCCACCGGAGAAAATCCGGAGGCAGTGGATGTGGCAGGTATTCACGTCAATGCAGTCCGCTTTTTTACGGTGCTGTTGGCCGGAATGCTGGGAGGCGTTGCAGGTGCCTTTTATTCCGTGGGATATTTGGGAATGTTCACCACCAATATGATAGGAGGCCGCGGCTGGATCGCTTTTGCCATCTGTTTTTTGGGCAACTGGAACCCCAAGGGTGCGGTGGCAGGCACAGTGGTATTCGGATTTACAGAGGCCATTGCCATCTATATGCAGTCGGTGGGTGGAGGGAGCTATTTCCCCAATGAATTATTCATCGCACTGCCTTATATCCTGACCATTGTTCTTACAGTGTCCAGAAAGAATTTCAACGTGCCGGCCAGGCTGGGAACGGCATACAGCAAGGAAAATTAAACAGAAAATTAAATACTGAATTCAGAAGGCATCCTTTGACCGGAAATCGCATATAAACCGGTTAAAGGGTGCCTTTTTACCCATTTTTAGGGAATAATGGAAAATATTGTTACAAAGCCTCTAATACTCCATATAAAATGAAATTTATTTGAAATTATCCTTGCTATTTCCGCCTAAATGTACTAGAATTAAGGTACAAGTGGTGGAAAGTGGTACGAAGTGGTAGAAAATGGAGGGAATGTGGTTTAAACCCTCGGTGTACAAGCAGGTGATTGATATGTTCATGGGTGAATACAATCATACAGTCGATACAAAGGGACGTCTCATTGTCCCATCGAAGTTCAGAGAGCAGCTTGGAGAAGAATTCGTCGTGACGAAGGGCTTGGACGGCTGTCTATTTGTGTATGATAATAAAGAGTGGACCGCCCTGGAAGAGAAGTTAAAAAGCCTGCCGCTGACCAACACCAATGCCAGAAAGTTTTCCAGATTCTTCCTGGCCGGAGCTTCCTCCTGCGAGGTGGACAAGCAGGGAAGAATCCTGCTTCCATCGGTTTTAAGAGAACATGCGGGCATTGACAAAGATGCAGTGCTTGTAGGCGTGGGAAGCCGTATTGAAATCTGGAGCAAGGATGCATGGACGGCAGCCAATACGTATGATGATATGGAAGAAATCGCGGAAGCTATGGAAGGACTTGGTATATGATGTTTGAACACAAGTCAGTGCTGCTTTATGAGACCATTGACAGCCTGAATGTAAAGCCGGACGGAATTTATGTGGACGGCACCCTGGGAGGCGGCGGACATGCCCTGGAGGTATGCAGACGTCTGGGAGAACACGGAAGATTAATCGGAATTGATCAGGATGCGGATGCCATTAAGGCTGCTGCAGAACGGTTGAAGGATTACAAGGATAAGGTAACAATCGTAAGAAGCAATTACGAAAACATACAGACGGTATTAGATGACTTAGGGATTAAAAGGGTGGACGGAATTTACTTAGACCTGGGAGTATCCTCTTACCAGCTTGATATGCCGGAAAGAGGATTTACTTACCGGGAGGATGACGCTCCCCTGGATATGCGGATGGACCAGAGAAAGGAACAGACCGCAGCCGACATCATCAATACCTACAGTGAATTTGATCTGTACCGGATCATAAGAGATTACGGAGAAGATAAATTTGCAAAGAACATTGCAAAACACATTGTAAAAAACAGAGAAGCCGGCCCCATAAGGACCACAGGGGAGCTGACGGAGATTATTAAGGCAGCGATTCCGGCAAAGGTTAGGGCAGTGGGAGGACACCCCTCCAAGAGAACATTTCAGGCCATCCGGATTGAACTGAATCAGGAGCTGGAGGTTCTCAGCCGTTCCATTGACGGGATGATCGATTTACTGAATCCGGGAGGGCGGCTTTCCATTATTACATTCCATTCCTTAGAGGACCGGATTGTAAAGACGAGATTTAAAACCAATGAAGACCCATGTACCTGTCCCAGGGACTTTCCAATCTGTGTCTGCGGAAAGAAGAGCAAGGGAAAGGTCATCACGAGAAAACCGATTGTACCAGACGAAGAAGAGATAGAAGGAAACAAACGAGCAAAGAGTTCAAAGCTTCGCGTCTTTGAACGAAACTGAGAGGGAGGAAAAGAAAGTGGCTGCAAGAAGAAATGTGCGTTCTTATGGAAATACCGCTTATGTACAGGGAAATACTGTCCGTAAGGCCATGCCGGCTTCCATGCCGGTACATACACCAGATAAAGCCCGCCGGCCTGTCGTCAATCACCAGGTCAGACGAAATCAGGAAAAAGCCTTGCAGATGGATCTTCCCTACGTTGTTTTAATGACTTTTGCCGTAGTTATCACTCTGGCTTTCTGCGTGCATTATCTGCACCTGCAGTCTTCCATTGCGGCCAGCATTCATGTTATTGAGTCCAAGGAGGCAGAGCTGGAAAAGCTGAAAGCTGAAAATGATGCATTGGAAATGAGTATTAATACTTCCGTTGATCTGGACCACGTATATAAAGTGGCGACAGAGGAACTAGGTATGGTCTATGCCAATAAGGATCAGATCCTTCACTATGATAAAACGGAAAGTGAGTATGTAAGACAGAATGAGGACATCCCGAAACATTAACAGAAAACGAAATAAAAAGAATAAGGTATTCCCTCGTTATATGCAGGAGAAGCTGGCGATTACTGTTCTGGTAATTACGCTGGCTTTGTTTGCATTGGTAATGAGCCTTTATAATCTGATGACAAAGAAAAAGGACGATTTCAACCAGATCGTTTTATCCCAGCAGGAGTATGACAGCCGGGTCATTCCCTTCCGGAGGGGGGACATTTTAGACCGGAACGGAACTTATCTGGCGACAAGCGAAAAGGTCTACAACCTGATCCTGGACCCCAAGCAGATCATGTCAGATGCGGAAGCCTATTTAGAGCCATCGGTGGCTGCCTTGACGGAATGCTTTGGATATGACCGGACGGAAATCATGAACCTGATCCAGGAGAAAAAGGATAAGCAGTATGTCCGCTATGCAAAGCAGTTAACCTATACGGATAAGGAAAATTACGAAAAGTATAAAGAAGAAAAGTCAAAGGAACTAAAGAGCAGCCGCAAAGCCATCAAGGGAATCTGGTTTGAGGATGAGTATAAGAGAGTATACCCCTATAATTCCATGGGCTGCAACATCATCGGCTTTGCCAACGGGGATGGGATGGATGGAACCGGAGGCATTGAGCAGTTTTACAATACCACCCTCATGGGAACCAACGGAAGAGAATACGGCTATTTAAATGACGACTCCAACTTGGAACGGGTGATCAAGCCTGCCTCTAACGGAAATACAGTGGTTTCCACCATGGATGCCAATGTGCAGAAAATCGTGGAAAAGTACATCAGCGAATGGGAGCAGCAGACAGGCAGCAAGCGGGTAGGCGTGGTGGTCATGGACCCCAATAACGGAGAAGTTCTCGCCATGGCAAATGACAAGGCCTTTGACTTAAACAATCCCCGTGAGCTTCGGCCTGAATACACTGCACAAGTGCTGCGGGAACTGGGGATCAAAGAAGCTATTGACGATTACAAGAGAAAGAATAAAAATGCCCAGCCTCTGACTCCGGAAACAGTACCGGACCACTACAGCAGTGAGGAGATCATTTCCCTGGGAACCCAGGTGGCGTGGAATCAGACGTGGCGTAACTTCGCCATCAGTGACGGCTATGAGCCGGGGTCAACGGAAAAGATATTTACGGTTTCCGCAGCCCTGGAAGAAGGAGCCATTACAGGCCATGAAACTTATGAGTGCAACAAATTCCTGGAAGTGGGAGGCCATAAAATCAACTGTGCCAGCCGCTACGGCCACGGCTTAATCACGGTGGAAGAAGGCCTTATGAAGTCCTGCAACGTGGTCATGATGCGGATTGCCCAGCAGATGGGAAAGGATAAATTCTACAAATACCAGAAGATGTTTGGATTTGGTTCCAAGACAGGAATCGATCTGCCGGGAGAGGCCGATAACAAGGCTCTTATGTATACGGCGGAAACAGCCGGCCCCACAGACCTTGCAACCAATTCCTTTGGACAGAACTTTAACAGCACCATGATTCAGATGGCTGCCGCTTACTCTTCTGTTATAAACGGAGGTTCTTATTATGAGCCTCATGTGATGAAGCAGATTCTCAATGAGCAGGGAGCCGTTGTGAAAAAGGCGGAGCCTGTACTGGTGAGGGAAACCGTATCAGAATCCACCTCCCGATTCATCAATGAAGCCCTGTTTAAAACGGTCAATGTGGAGGGCGGAACCGGAGGCGCTGCCAAGGTCACCGGATATAAAGTTGCCGGAAAGACAGGAACTGCGGAGAAGATTCCCAGGGATAAGATCAACTACCTGGTTTCTTTTTTAGGCTATGCTCCTTCCGACAATCCCCAGGTGCTTGTATACGTGGTGGTTGATGAGCCTCACGTGGATGATCAGCCTCACAGCACTTATGCCAGCGGTATTTTCCAGAAGATCATGACAGACATTCTTCCTTATTTAAATGTGTTTCCTGACAGTGATGCACAATCCCAGCTTCCTTCCGAGGAAGAGGCAAAACTGCCTGATCAGGAGGGAATCACCAGCGAGACACAGGACGCTCCCGGAGAAGAGAGTACAGCGGGAGAAGAAGACCCAAGTACGGCTCCTACTATGGAAAATGGAGAACAGGTTCCTGAGGAGTATTTAAATCCATCGGAAGAGTATGTAAACCGCAATGAGGAAGACGATGGGTCCAATCTGCCGGCTGCCCTTCCAAGCCAGTCGGGACATGAGTAAACTGCTCTAAAAGCTCATAAAAAGTCCGCAAATTCATATACTGTAATAATGATGACAGCGGAGCAGCATATGAATTCAAATAAGACTCATCACAGAGAGAAAATAGCCCTCCTGTTTTTCCTGTTATTTCTTGCCGTGACAGGACTTATGGGGCGGCTTATTTTTCTAATGGTCTACCGTTCCGAGCATTACAGCGCAATGGCGGAGGACCTTCACCAGAGGGAGAGAACCATCAAGGCGGCCAGAGGGAATATCATAGATGCCAACGGCACGGTCATTGCCACCAACCGGACAGTCTGTACCATATCGGTCATACACAACCAGATCAGGAAACCGGATGAGGTGGTGGAGATTCTTTCCAGAGAACTGGGGCTTAAACCGGAAGAGGTCCGCAAGAAGGTGGAAAAGTACAGCTCCAGGGAGATTATTAAGACAAATGTAGACAAGGCTTTAGGCGATCAGATACGAACGTATCATCTGGCCGGGGTCAAGGTGGATGAGGATTACAAGCGTTACTATCCCTACGATACTCTGGCTTCCACAGTCCTGGGATTTACAGGAGGGGATAACCAGGGAATCATCGGCCTGGAGGTGAAGTATGAAGAATACTTAAAAGGCCAGAACGGGAAAATCTTAACCATGTCCGATGCTGCGGGAGTGGAAATTGAAAATGAGGCAGAGGACAGAATTGAACCTGTGGCAGGACAGGATCTTTACATCAGCCTGGATGTGAATATTCAACGGTACTGCGAACAGGCTGCCTATCAGACCCTGGAGAAAAAGGGCGCAAAAAGGGTGTCGATTATTGCCATGAATCCGCAAAACGGGGAAATTATGGCCATGGTCAATGCCCCGGAATTTAACTTAAACGATCCTTTTGCCTTAAGTGCCGATATCCCGGCTCCGGCTTCTGAAAAAGAACGGCAGAACCTGTTAAACCAGATGTGGAGAAACCCCTGCATCAACGATACGTATGAGCCCGGCTCCACCTTTAAGATTGTGACGGCCGCCGCAGGTTTAGAAGCGGGAGTGGTGAGGCTGGAGGACCGTTTTTCCTGTCCGGGCTTTCGGATTGTGGAGGACAGAAAAATCCGGTGTCACAAGGTGGGAGGCCATGGTTCCGAGGATTTCCTCCACGGCATGATGAACTCCTGCAACCCTGTGCTGATCGATGTGGGACAGCGTCTTGGCGTTGACCAGTATTACAAGTATTTTGAGCAGTTCGGCTTAAAGGGGAAGACAGGAATCGACCTTCCGGGAGAGGCATCTACCATTATGCACAAAAAGGATAATATGGGCCTTGTGGAGCTGGCGACGGTTTCTTTCGGCCAGTCCTTTCAGATCACCCCTATGCAGCTCATTACGACAGCTTCTTCCATCGTAAACGGCGGAAACAGGGTCACTCCTCATTTTGGTTTAAAAGCGGTCACCTCTGACGGGAAAGGGGTTCATTCCTTTGACTACCCGGTAAAGGAGGGAATCCTTTCCAAGGAAACCAGCGAGACCATGCGCTATATTCTGGAGCAGGTAGTGGCCGAAGGAAGCGGTAAAAAAGCAGGTGTGGAGGGCTTTCGCATCGGAGGAAAGACAGCCACTTCTGAAAAGCTTCCAAGAAGCTTAAAAAAGTATATTTCTTCCTTTATCGGATTCGCTCCGGCCAATGATCCCAAGGTCATTATCCTCATTACCATCGATGAACCGGAGGGGATTTATTACGGCGGAACCATAGCTGCACCGGTGGTTGGAGACATTTTTAAGAATATTCTTCCATACCTGGGAATTGATCCAGAAGAGGAAAAAACTGTATCCTCCTTTCGAATCTATAGTTGATTATTCGGAAAAAAAGACGTATACTACTTATTGTGTACCAGGGATTTTAACGTACAATACATAAAATATTGAGGTGTGACATGATTAACGAAACCATTCTGGCGATCATCATAGCATTTGCCATCAGCGCCATACTTTGCCCCATAGTAATACCATTTCTTCACAGGCTGAAATTTGGTCAGGAGGTCCGGAAAGAGGGACCGGAAAGCCATTTGAAAAAGCAGGGAACCCCCACCATGGGCGGACTGATTATATTGACCAGCATCATCATTACCTCCCTGTTTTATGTGAGGGACTATCCGAAGATCATACCTGTACTCTTTGTGACCGTGGGATTTGGAATTGTGGGCTTTCTCGATGACTATATCAAGATCGTTATGAAGCGCTCAGAAGGGCTGACCCCTATTCAGAAGATGGCGGGGCAGTTAATCATCACAGGAATTTTTTCTTATTACCTGATTCATTCAAATGACGTGGGAACGGGAATGCTCCTTCCCTTTACAGGCGGATTTAATACGGGACTGTATTTGAATCTGGGCATATTTTTTGTGCCGGCTGTGTTTTTCATTGTAATCGGAACCGACAACGGAGTGAATTTTACAGACGGCTTAGACGGTCTTTGCACCAGCGTGACCATTCTGGTGGCAACGTTTCTGACTGTCGTAGCCATTGGGGAAAATACCGGCATCAGCCCCATTACCGGTGCGGTGGTGGGAAGTCTTTTGGGCTTTCTTCTCTTTAACGTCTACCCGGCAAGGGTGTTTATGGGAGATACCGGCTCCCTTGGCCTGGGAGGTTTTGTGGCTTCCAGCGCCTTTATGATGCAGCTTCCGATTTTTATTGCGATTATCGGATTTGTTTATCTGGTTGAAGTGCTATCGGTCATCATTCAGGTGACTTATTTTAAACGAACAGGCGGAAAACGGATTTTTAAGATGGCCCCCATTCACCACCATTTTGAACTTTCGGGCTGGTCGGAGACAAGGGTAGTGGCTGTATTTGCCATTGTGACCGCCCTGCTCTGCCTGTTTGCATACCTTGGATTATAGGAGATAATTATGGCTCAGAAAATATTAGTTGCAGGAAGCGGAAAAAGCGGCATAGCAGCCGTTAAGCTGATTCTTGAAACCGGAAATGAAGCGATTCTTTATGACAGCAATGCTGCCCTGGACAGGGATGCGCTGGGCAGCCGGTTTGGGGAAGAGGGTAAGGTTGAAATCTTACTGGGAGAACTGAGGAAAGAGGACTTAAAAGGCGTGAATCTCTGCGTCATCAGCCCCGGAATTTCTTTGGAGGCTCCTTTTGTCTCTGTTTTAAAAGAAGAAAATATTCCTGTCTGGAGTGAAATCCAGCTGGCGTTTTACCATGCAAAGGGAAAGCTGGCGGCAATTACGGGAACCAACGGAAAGACCACGACCACAGCCCTGACAGGGGCCATCATGAAGGCTTATTACGATCAGGTGTTTGTGGTGGGAAATATCGGGATTCCCTATACAGAGGAAGCCTTAAAGACGACGGAAGAATCCGTGACAGTGGCAGAGATCAGCAGCTTTCAGTTGGAGACAATTACAGACTTTCGGCCTGATGTCAGCGCTGTCTTAAATATTACGCCGGACCATTTGGACCGTCATAAAACAATGGAATGCTACATAGAAGTGAAAGAAGGCATTGCCTCAAATCAGAGAGAACAGGACTCCTGTGTTTTAAATTACGACGACCCTGTTTTGCGGGATTTTGGGAAAACCTTAAAGCCTAAAGCTGTATATTTCAGCAGCACGAAACTGCTGGATGACGGGTACTGCTTGGATGGGGATGTGATCATCCGCAGCCATGGAGGAGAACGGACCGAAATCGTAAATGTTCACGACCTTCAGCTCCTTGGCCGTCACAACTACGAAAATGTTATGGCTGCCGTTGCCATATCGGCGGAAATGGGAGTTCCTTTGGAAGTGATTCAAAAGGCTGTCTGTGAATTTAAGGCGGTAGAGCATAGAATTGAGTTTGTTGCGGAAAAGGCAGGAGTGAGATATTACAATGACTCCAAGGGAACCAACCCTGATGCGGCTATCCAGGCTATCAAGGCCATGCCCGGCCCGACTCTTCTCATCGCAGGCGGATATGATAAAAATTCCGAATACGATTCCTGGATCGAATCTTTTGAAGGAAAGGTCCGCTACATGGTGCTTCTGGGCCAGACCAGGGAGAAGATCGCAGAGTGTGCGGCCAGACACGGCTTTGACAATGTGATGTATGCAGAGGATATGCAGGAGGCGGTAAGAGTCTGCGCATCCTATGCCAACAGGGGCGATTATGTGCTGTTATCTCCGGCATGTGCAAGCTGGGGAATGTTTAAGGATTATGAACAGAGGGGCGAAATCTTTAAAGAGTGTGTCCGGAAGCTGTAGAAACGGATTGCATGGAAGAATGAAATAAAAGATGGCAAGGAGGAATGACATGGCAGAAAGAAGGCCAGTGAAGAAAAAAAATAAACCCCGCCGTTTTTACGACTACAGCCTCTTGTTTACCGTTATATTCCTGACTGTTTTTGGACTGGTCATGATATACAGCGCCAGTTCCTACGCAGCCCAGATTAAATTCAGCAATGCCGCTTATTTCATGGAGAGGCAGGCCATGATCGCCTTAGGCGGTTTTGTTGTTATGATCATCATATCCAAGATGGATTACCATTGGTACGCTAAGTTCTCCCTGCTGGCCTACGTCCTTTCTTACGTTCTCATGATCGCCGTATCCCTTGTGGGACAGGAGAGGAACGGAAAAAAAAGATGGTTGGGCGTGGGAAGCCTTTCCTTTCAGCCGACAGAATTTGTAAAAATAGCCCTGATCGTCATGCTGGCGGCTATGATCGTTCAGATGGGAAGAAATATCAATACGAGAAAGGGAGTCATGTCAGTGGTCCTTGCTACGGTCCCCATTGCGGGAATTGTAGCTGCCAATAACTTGAGTTCCGGCATCATCATTATAGGAATTGCCTTTGTCATGCTGTTTGTGGCCTGCAAAAAGAAGTGGCCGTTCTTTGCCTGCGGATTTTTTGCAGTGGCTCTTTTAGCATTTGCCGGGCCCATTGCCGAATTTCTGGTGAAGATCAACCTTCTCCACGATTACCAGCTCAGCCGTATTTTAGTATGGCAGGAGCCGGAAGCATACCCCTCTACCGGAGGCTTTCAGGTGCTTCAGGGCCTTTATGCCATTGGCTCCGGCGGTCTGGTGGGAAGGGGACTGGGAGAGAGCATACAGAAGATGGGCTTTGTTCCTGAGGCGCAGAATGATATGATCTTTTCCATCATTTGTGAAGAGCTTGGATTGTTCGGAGCGGTTTCCGTCATCCTGATCTTCCTCTTCATGATTTACCGTTTTATGCTCATTGCAGACAATGCGCCGGACTTAATGGGGTCCCTTCTGGTTGTAGGAGTCATGGGCCACATTGCCATTCAGGTCATTTTGAATATAGCAGTAGTTACCAACACCATACCCAATACGGGAATCACCCTTCCCTTTATCAGCTACGGAGGAACCTCAGTGCTTTTCCTCATGGCGGAAATAGGCATGGTCCTGGGAGTTTCCAACCAGATACGTCTGGAAGTTTGAGTTAAAGTTCTGCCATGCAGAACATCGTGGAACTTGAGCGTATGAGCTTGCTCATTAAGCACAAGTTATACGGTGTTCTATAGGGCGGAATGCCCTCATGAATAATTTGGCGGCCAATTAATTCGGATTTAGATAATAAGTGAGGCCCGCCAAATTATGAATGGCATGGCCGAACTGTAACGATTTTGATGAGATATGAAACCATTCTCTCGCTTTTTACATAGGATAGTATATAAGAAGCCACGGGAGGTAGCGGATTGTCTATCATACAGGTCCAGGGGTTACGGTCTTTAGAAGGTGAGATAAAAGTTCAGGGTTCCAAGAATGCGGTGCTGCCCATAATGGCAGCGGCAGTTCTTCACAAAGGCAGGACAGTGATCCATAACGTCCCCAGGATACAGGATGTGTTCTGTATGCTGGGGATACTTCAGAGCATTGGATGCAGTTGCAGTCTTGACGGCCACAAGCTGACCATTGACGGCGCCTCCCTATCCCAGTCAGAGATTCCGGAGGAATATATAAAGAGCATGAGATCCTCTATCATCCTGTCCGGTCCCCTCCTTGGCAGAACCGGCAGCGCAGTCACCAGCTTTCCCGGCGGCTGTTCCATAGGAAAGAGGCCCATCGACCTGCATTTAATGGCCTTTCGCGCCCTTGGCGCAGGAGTTAAAGAAAAAGGGGATAAGCTGATTGTTTCGGCAAAGAAACTGAAAGGCGCTGACATTTACTTCCCGTTTCCCAGCGTGGGAGCCACGGAGAATGCTCTGATGGCTGCGGTTCATGCAGAAGGGGTCACGGTGATCCATGGCGCTGCAAAGGAGCCGGAAATTAAGTCCCTGTGCAGTTTTTTAAACAACATGGGTGCCAGAATCCACGGAGCCGGGACCTCCAGGCTGGCGGTTACAGGAGTAAAAGAGCTTCACGATTCCGAGTTTACGGTAGCAGGAGACCGGATCGTGGCCGGGACCTACTTAGCGGCTGTTATGGCGGCACAGGGAAGTATTGTACTAAACGGCGTTCTGCCTGAGGATTTAAGGTCTGCCCTTCGTATTGCTGAAAAGATGGGGGCAGAGATCAGGGAGTATGAAAATCATCTGGAGGTATCCATGATGGGGCGGCCTGACAGCATTGATGTGGTGACAGAGCCTTATCCGGGATTTCCTACGGACCTTCAGTCCCAGCTTATGGCTGTTATGGCTGTTTCCAGAGGAACCAGCCGTATTTCTGAGACGATTTTTGAAGGACGGTTTAAGACAGCGGAGGAGCTGCGGCGGCTTGGGGCTGACATTATAGTAAAGGAAAAAAAGGCTGTCATCCATGGACAGCATCCCTTAAAAGGCGGTTTTGTGACAGCCACGGATTTAAGGGGTGGTGCGGCTTTAGTGGTAGCGGGTTTAGCCAGTGAAGGAATAACGGAAATTCACGAATGCCATCACGTTGAGCGGGGATATGAAGATATTTGCCGGGATTTGACCAGTCTTGGGGCAGCAATCAGAGGAATGGAATGAAGGATACAAAAAAGAGCAGAAGAAAAGCAAAATTAATGACAGCAGTATCGGTGCTCCTTTTGGGAGCCGTCTTGTTTTTTTTCCTTCAGATCAAGGAAATCAAGGTGACCGGTAATAAAAAATACACGGCAGAACAGATTGAAAGCCTTTTGTTTCAGGATGGCTGGAGCCGGAATGCGGCTGTATGTTTTTACCGGGACCGGTTTAAGGAGCATGAGCAGATTCCTTTTGTAGAGGATTATAAAATCGTATTCACAAGCCCTTTTAAAGTGGAAGTGATTGTTTATGAAAAATCGGTGGTGGGCTATGTTTCCTATATGGGCAGCTACTTATATTTTGATAAGGACGGGATCGTGGTGGAAAGCTTCAGCGCCCGCTTAGAGGGCATTCCATGGATTGCGGGGCTGAAGTTCGGGCACATTGCCCTCCACCAGCCCCTGCCGGTGGAAGATAGCCGGGTCTTTGATGAAATCCTCACTCTGACCCAGATGCTGTCCACCCATGAGATCACGGTGGATGAAGTCCGTTATGATGCCCATGGCAACGCCAGTTTAACCATCGGGCAGGTCCGGGTGGTTCTTGGAAGCAATGACCAGATGAATGGAAAAATTTCAGAGCTGAAGGACCAATTGCCTGTTTTGGAGGGGCTGTCGGGAACCCTTTATCTGGACACTTATAACGAGGCGGAAACAGTCACTTCTTACCGGTTTGTGAAGGATTCCTGAATTTACATATTTTGCTTGGAATTTTGTTTAAAAAATGGTTGATATTTTTTGGAAAATCAAATATTATATTAGATAGGTTTATACAGTAAGCTGTTTATGGTTAAAGGAGGATATAATCTTGTTGGAGATTAAGATAAATGAGGCGGACAATGCCGCGAGGATTCTGGTAATCGGTGTAGGCGGTGCTGGAAACAATGCGGTCAACCGCATGATAGATGAGAATATAGCTGGTGTGGAATTTCTTGGAATCAATACGGACAAGCAGGCGTTGCAGTTTTGCAAGGCCCCTACTGCTATGCAGATCGGAGAAAAACTGACAAAAGGACTTGGCGCAGGCGCTAAGCCGGAGGTCGGAGAAAAGGCAGCCGAAGAGAATGCGGACGATTTGGCTCAGACCATGAAGGGTGCGGATATGGTATTCGTCACCTGCGGTATGGGCGGCGGTACCGGTACAGGTGCAGCCCCTGTTGTGGCAAAGATCGCAAAGGATATGGGAATCCTGACAGTAGGTGTTGTGACAAAGCCTTTCCGCTTTGAAGCAAAGACCCGTATGACCAATGCCATTGCAGGTATTGAGCGTTTGAAAGAGAATGTGGACACCTTAATTGTCATCCCCAATGACCGTTTGCTGGAAATCGTGGACAGGCGTACTACCATGCCTGATGCTTTAAAGAAGGCCGATGAAGTTCTTCAGCAGGCCGTTCAGGGAATCACTGACTTGATCAATGTTCCCGGCCTCATTAACCTGGATTTTGCCGATGTTCAGACCGTCATGACGGACAAGGGCATTGCACATATCGGAATCGGAAGGGCAAAAGGCGATGAAAAGGCTCTGGAAGCAGTGAAGCAGGCCGTATCCAGCCCTCTTCTGGAAACCACTATTGAAGGCGCTTCCCATGTGATCATCAACATTTCCGGCGATATCAGCCTGATCGAGGCCAATGAAGCGGCCAGCTATGTTCAGGAGATGGCAGGAGATGATGCCAACATCATCTTTGGTGCCATGTACGATGAGAATGCTCATGACGAAGCCAGCATCACAGTCATTGCAACAGGTTTAGAGGACAAGCAGGCGGAAACTCCTGTATCCAGAGTGATGACCAATTTTTCCAATCCTAACTTTAAACAGCCGAAAGCGGTCCCTAACCAGGCCGTAAATCAGGAAGCAGCGGCTACGGCAGCAGCTCCTCAGTACAATCAGAACTATAATCCTAATTACGGAAATGCTAATTATTCCAATCCGGCTTATAATAACCCCAATAATAACAGTGGCGGCTACAACGGCCAGAACCCCAATTACGGAGCTCAGGGCGGTTATACAAGGCCGAATTACCAGGGACAAAACAGCGGACAGGGTGCTGGTCAGCCAGCCGGTCAGCCTTACCGTCCTACGGTGAATAAGGAAGTACAGATCAATATTCCGGATTTTTTGAGAAATAAGAGATAATAAGTATACCCAATAAATAATGAGGCAGGTTCGCGGGAACCTGCCTGTTTTTGAAAGGAGTGGCAGACCATGTTCAAAGAAGAAGCGGACTGGGAACTGTCCGAGGAATACTACGGAGGAAATGGGGAAGAAAAGAAGCTGTCTCTGGAGGACTTTATTTCTGAGTCTGACGCCAGGGAGGAAGGGTTTGGCACAGGCAGTCCTTCTGATGAGCTGTTAAAAAAGACCATTTCAGATGTGCGTCAGGTGCTGGCCCTGGCTCAGAAGGGGAACAGCATTGAAACAATCGCGTCCCTGACCGGGCTCGATGAAAAATACGTTTACGACATCCAGGTCTGCGCCCAGGGATTTCGGGAGGACGATGAAATTGCTGTGGCCCATCTGGTGCTGGGATAAAGGGGGAAGTGTCCATGATGAAAAAGATTTGTCCGGTATGCGACTCTTTGCTTGGCAATACTAATTATTGCAGGCAATGCAGGCGGGTGGTGAGGCAGCCGTTAATGCGCAATGCCGATTATTATTTGAATGAAATGCGCCCTGAATCGCGCTCTGACGGAGAAAAACAGACGGAAAGGAACGCTGTTTTGCAGCAGAAACCTGTTCCCGTTCTGAATCAGTCCCGGACTTCTGCTGCCAGAAAACCGGGAAAGATTTATATTTATGGCGGCATAGCCGCCGGGATATTCCTTATGCTGGTGGTTTCTGCATTTTTTATAGGCATTATGCTTGCAAAGGAGTCCACGGTGGACATCGGGGGCAATTGGGAAGAAGGGTATTACGAAGATTCGGACTATCTGGAATTTGAAGAGGAGGACGTGAAGTCCGCCGGCATATCGTGTACCGGATACCAGCATTTTCCCGTAAACGGAAAAGAAGCTGCCGATGCCATGAACCGTTTTTTCATCGAATCCCACTTTGAATATCAGGTGGAGCGGGAAGAGGCCTATTCAGACAACTATGGCTTTGAAGAGGAGACCGGCGTTGTCACGTATTATCAGACTCTGGAAAGCTTTTACTTTGAGGATGGAGTGGCGGAGGGAGAAGCAGCGGGCGGTGAGGAGTATGTGTACCAGTATGCGGACATAGACTACGATACAGCCACAGGCGAGCTTCATGAGTATTCGTCATTTCTTAATAGCCAGGAAGCGTCTTTCGCCTTTTTGGAGGAGTTTTTAAGGGTTGTAGAGTCTCTGGCCCTCATACCGGAAGAGGAAAGCAGCGTTTCCGGCATCATGGAAAAGGCTAAGGCGGATTTTGCAGAAAACGGTGAGGGTTACGTTTTAGAAGGGCTGTTTTATGTCAGCATTTACCAGGAGGAAGACGGAGTGTCGGTCTTTGTGGAATGCGGAGCTCCCGTGGAAATAGAAGATCAGGAATTATGAGAAATTAAAGGAAGCAAGGAATAGGAGACAGACAGAATGAAGATAAAAGAAATATTGGGCCAGGGAAAGCCAACCCTGTCTTTTGAAATATTTCCTCCAAAAACAGAGGATAAGTATGAGTCTGTAGAACAGGCGGCATCAGAGATCGCAAAGCTGAATCCGGCTTTTATGAGCGTTACATACGGAGCAGGCGGAGGTACCAGCCAGTATACAGTGGATATCGCCTCCGGCGTTTACCGCAATTATAACGTGACGGCTCTGGCTCATTTGACCTGTGTGTCTTCCACAAAGGAAAAGGTCCGCCAGGTCCTTAAGGAATTAAAGGAAGCAGGAATTGAAAATGTGCTGGCTCTCAGGGGAGATATTCCCCCAAATGGCCCGGTAGCCACGGATTACCGTTACGCCTCAGAGCTGATCCGGGATATTAAGGAGACAGGAGATTTCTGCATCGGTGCAGCCTGCTATCCGGAGGGACACGTGGAGTCTGTGAGCAAGACCATTGATATGGATTATTTAAAACAGAAGGTGGAGGCAGGATGTGATTTTGTCACCACGCAGATGTTTTTTGATAACAATATACTGTACAATTATTTGTACCGCATCCGGGAAAAGGGGGTTACGGTTCCAGTGGTGGCAGGAATTATGCCTGTAACCAATGTAAAGCAGATCGCCAGAATCTGCCAGCTTTCCGGAACCTATCTGCCTTCCAGGTTCAAGGCGATTTTAGACCGGTTCGGAGACAATCCGGCGGCCATGAAGCAGGCGGGAATCGCCTATGCCACAGAGCAGATCATTGATCTCATCGCCAACGGAGTGGATGCCATCCACGTCTATTCCCTGAATAAGCCGGATATCGCTTTAAAAATCAAGGAGAACCTCTCTGAGATACTGTGATTTACGTCAAATGGGTCCGGTTCCTTTTTTAGGGTCCGGTCCCATTTTTAAAAGCTGACAGGGAGGAATGGCAATGGAAATCAGCCGGAGAGAAATTCGGAGATATTTAGGATACGGGGGAAATGAAGGGGATGAAACCGTAAATGCCCTGATTGAAGAGTGCTTAAAAGAACTTACAGCCGCAGCCTCTCCCAAAAGCATCAGCAGGGTCTATCCCCTGCGGCTGCTCCCGGATTATGAAATTGATTTTACGGTATTTCAGGCAAAGAGCAGGAACTTATCAAAGAATTTAAAGGACTGCGATCAGGTGATTTTATTTGCCGCAACCCTGGGAGCCGGTGTGGATGTGCTGCTCCATAAGTATACAAAGCTTCAAATGAGCAAAGCTGTGATTATGCAGGCAGCGGCAGCCGCCATGATTGAGGAATACTGCGATGAGGAAAACAGGCTTTTAAAGCAGGAATATGAAGCAAAGGGCCTGTATTTAAGGCCCAGGTTCAGTCCGGGCTACGGGGATTTTCCCCTGGAAAGCCAGAGAAATATCACAGCAGTTTTAGAGACCTCTAAGAGGGTGGGAATCATGCTGACGGACAGCCTTCTCATGACTCCTTCCAAGTCGGTCACCGCCGTGATGGGAGTCAGCAAAAAGCCCCATCTCTGCGATGTGAAGGGCTGCGAGGCGTGTGCAAAGACAGACTGTGCTTATAGAAGAAGCTAGGAACAACAGACGGAGGAACGTATGACAGGGATTTTGGAAGAGATAAAGAAGAGGATTGTATTTTTTGACGGAGGAATGGGAAGCCTTCTCCAGGCCAATGGCTTAAAGCCGGGAGAGCTGCCGGAGACCTGGAATGTCATCCATCCGGAAATCATTACAAAGATCCACCGGGACTATCTGGAGGCAGGGGCGGATATTATCACCACCAATACCTTTGGAGCCAATGGCCTGAAATTCTATCCAGGCGCTGAGTTTGACTTGGAGGATGTGGTGACAGGGGCTTTGAGAAATGCCAAAGAGGCGGTGAAAACGGCTTCTTACCCCTCCGGAAAGGATAAAGGGTACGTCGCTCTTGATATAGGACCTACGGGAAAGCTTTTAAAGCCTTTGGGAGATTTGGACTTTGAAGACGCTTATGAGCTGTTTGCCCAGGCGGTGAGGATTGGAGAACGGGAAGGGGCGGACCTGGTGCTGGTTGAGACCATGAGCGACAGCTATGAGGCCAAGGCGGCTGTTCTGGCTGCCAAGGAAAACTCAAACCTTCCGGTATTTGTGACCATGATCTTCGATGAAAAGGGAAAGCTTCTGACAGGCGGAAATGTGGAGTCCACAGTGGCTCTTTTGGAAGGCCTCGGAGTGGATGCCCTTGGAATCAACTGCGGCCTCGGCCCGGTGCAGATGAAGGGGATTTTATCCGACATCATGAAAGTGGCTTCCGTGCCGGTCATTGTCAATCCCAACGCCGGTCTTCCAAGAAGTGAAGGCGGGCGGACGGTCTATGATATTGACGCCGATGAATTTGCTGTTATCATGAAGGAGATCGTGGACCTGGGGGCCTGTGTGGTGGGAGGCTGCTGCGGAACCACACCGGAGCACATTGAAAAGACTGCCGCCCTCTGCAAGGATTTAACTGCAAAAATGCCGGATAAAAAGAACAGGACTGTGGTGTCCTCTTATGCCCAGGCCGTTGTCATCGGCCGCGATCCGGTCATCATCGGGGAGAGGATCAATCCCACGGGAAAGGCCAAATTCAAGCAGGCTTTGAGAGATCACAACCTGGAATACATTTTAAGAGAGGGAGTTGCCCAGCAGGACAGCGGCGCTCATGTGCTGGATGTCAATGTGGGACTTCCTGAAATCGACGAGCCTTCCATGATGGTGGAAGTGGTAAAGGAGCTTCAGAGCATCATTGACCTTCCTCTCCAGATCGATACTTCCAACATCGAAGCTATGGAAAAGGCCATGAGGATTTACAACGGAAAGCCTTTGATCAATTCCGTAAACGGCAAAAAAGAAGTGATGGATGCCATCTTTCCCCTTGTAAAGCAGTACGGAGGCGTTGTGATCGCTCTTGCCCTTGATGAAGGCGGAATACCGGAGACTGCGGAGGGCAGAATCCAGGTGGCAAAGAAAATATACGCTTATGCAGAGGAGTACGGCATTTCTCCAAAGGATATTGTGATCGATGCCCTTTGTATGACCGTAAGCTCTGACAGCCAGGGTGCCTTGGTCACTTTGGAAACCCTGCGAAGGATCAGGGATGAGCTGGGCGGCAGGACGACTCTGGGAGTTTCCAACATTTCCTTTGGTCTGCCCCAGAGAGAAATCGTCAATGCCACCTTTTTTGCCATGGCACTGCAAAATGGCCTGAGCGCTGCCATCATTAACCCCAATTCAGAGGCAATGATGCGCTCTTATTACAGCTACAGAGCTCTTGCGGACTTAGACCCCCAGTGCAGTGATTACATTGCCGTCTACAGCGGTCAGGTAGCCACTCTGGGAGAGACTGTAAAGCCGGGAAGCGGTTCTGGTACGGGAAATGCTTCCAGTGGTGAGATCACTCTGGCGGAAAGCATTGCCAAGGGCTTAAAAGACAGGGCCCATGCTGCGGTAAAGGAGCTTTTAAAGGAAAAAGAGCCTCTGACCATCATTAACGAAGAGATGATTCCAGCCCTGGACCGGGTGGGAAAGGGCTTTGAAAAGGGGACCGTGTTCCTTCCCCAGCTACTCATGAGCGCAGAAGCGGCCAAGGCTGCTTTTGAGGTCATAAAGGAACAGATGGCTATGAGCGGAACGGCACAGGAGAAAAAGGGCCGCATCATCCTGGCTACGGTAAAAGGTGACATCCACGATATAGGAAAGAACATCGTTAAGGTGCTTCTTGAAAATTACAGTTATGATGTGATCGATCTGGGAAAAGATGTGCCGCCGGAAACCGTGGTGGAAACGGCTGTAAGGGATGGGGTGAATCTTGTGGGCTTAAGCGCACTTATGACCACCACAGTTCCCAGCATGGAAGAGACCATCCGCCAGCTTCGGGCAGAAGCGCCTCACGTAAAGGTGATGGTGGGAGGCGCCGTTTTGACGGAAGAATATGCCAAAACCATAGGGGCTGACCAGTATTGCCGGGATGCCATGGCTTCCGTAAACTATGCGGAAGGATTATTTGCAGGAAAATAAACTTTGAATATACACTTGGAGGTAGAAACACATGGGAAAGATTATATTGACGGGAGACCGCCCCACCGGAAAGCTTCATATCGGCCATTATGTCGGCTCATTAAAGCGCAGGGTGGAGCTGCAGAATTCCGGTGAATTTGACGAAATTTTTATTATGATTGCAGATGCTCAGGCTCTTACGGACAATGCGGACAATCCGGAAAAGGTCCGCCAGAACATCATTGAGGTTGCTCTGGATTACCTTTCCTGCGGGCTGGACCCGAAAAAGTGCACCTTATTCATCCAGTCCCAGATTCCCCAGTTGACTGAGCTGTCCTTTTATTACATGAATCTGGTGACCGTATCCAGACTTCAGCGCAATCCTACTGTGAAGTCCGAGATCGCCATGAGGAATTTTGAAACCAGCATTCCTGTAGGCTTTTTCACCTATCCCATCAGCCAGGCGGCTGATATTACAGCCTTTAAGGCCACGACAGTGCCTGTAGGAGAGGACCAGGAGCCTATGATTGAACAGGCCAGGGAAATTGTGCGCAAGTTCAATTCCATTTACGGCGATGCTTTGGTAGAACCGGATATTCTCCTTCCGGATAATAAAGCCTGCTTAAGGCTTCCGGGAACAGACGGAAAGGCCAAGATGAGCAAGTCCTTAGGAAACTGCATCTATTTATCCGATACAGAAGAAGAAGTGAAGAAAAAGGTCATGAGCATGTATACAGACCCCAACCACATCCAGGTTTCCGATCCGGGACAGGTGGAGGGAAATACCGTATTCACCTATCTCGACGCCTTCTGCAAAGAGGAGGATTTTGAAAAATACCTTCCTGATTACAAGAATTTAGACGAGCTGAAGGATCACTATAAGCGGGGCGGACTGGGCGACGTGAAGGTGAAACGGTTCTTAAACAGTGTTCTCCAGGCAGAGTTAGAGCCTATCCGTCAAAGAAGAAAAGAATATGAGGCCAACATCCCTTACGTATACCAGGTATTAAAGGAGGGAAGCCAGAAAGCGGAATCAGTGGCAGCCCAGACCCTTCAGGGTGTAAAGGAAGCCATGAAGATCAATTACTTTGACGATCTGGGGTTCATTGAAGAACAGGCAAAGAAGTATAAAGGCCAGGAATAAATGCGCCCTTAAAAATTTTCAGGTTAAAAAACAATAATTATTATCGATATTATTTCTTGAAATTTCCAATTAAACGTGCTATGATTAATGCGTGGATTAGTAATAACTAACTCATAAAAAATGTAGAAATAAACCATAATAATCTGGTATAATATAGGAAGCATCCTGCGTGTATTCCATTATACTGAGAACATGGCGGGAATAAAGGAAGCACCCTACGGGAATTCCATTATACCAGAAAACATGGCGAAAAATAGGAAAGGAGATGGATGGTATGTCATTCATTGGAAAAGAAGTAAGTGATTTTAAGGTACAGAGTTTTGCAAACGGAGAATTTAAAGAGGTAACTAAAAAGGATATTCTGGGAAAATGGGCGGTATTCTTCTTCTATCCCGCAGATTTCACCTTTGTGTGCCCCACAGAGCTGGAGGATTTGGCTGATAAGTACGAAGAATTCAAAAAGATCGGCTGCGAAATCTACAGCGTATCCTGTGACACCCATTTTGTCCATAAGGCATGGCATGACGCCTCCAAAACCATTAAAAAGATTCAGTATCCCATGCTGGCAGACCCTACAGGAGCTATTGCCAGAGATTTTGATGTGCTGATCGAATCAGAAGGGCTGGCAGAGAGAGGTTCCTTCATCGTCAATCCGGAAGGAAAGATCGTGGCATATGAGGTGACCGCAGGAAATGTGGGACGAAATGCAGACGAGTTATTCCGCAGAGTACAGGCTTCCCAGTTTGTCCATGAGCACGGCGACGAGGTTTGCCCGGCTAAGTGGCAGCCCGGAGCCAAGACCTTAAAGCCCAGCCTGGACTTGGTAGGTCTACTGTAAAGGTGGGATATGAATGGATGAATTGTATGACGTGGTGATAGTCGGAGCAGGCCCAGCGGGCCTGTCCGCTGCCATTTATGCCGCAAGGGCCAGATTCCGGGTGTTGGTGCTGGAAAAGGAAGCCATAGGCGGCCAGATCACCATCACTTCTGAAATTGTGAACTATCCCGGAATCGGAAAAACCGATGGAAAAGAACTGACAGAGCAGATGCGCAGACAGGTGGAAGCTTTTGGGGCCAGGTTTAAGGTGGCACGGGTCACTGATCTGGATTTGTCCGGGGATATCCGCTTGGTAAAGACGGATAAAGGCGATTTTCAGACCCTGGGAATCGTCCTGGCTCTCGGCGCCAATCCAAGATCCCTTGGCTTTAAAGGGGAAAAGGAATTTAAAGGACGGGGAGTGGCCTACTGCGCTACCTGTGACGGAGAATTCTTTACCGGAATGGATGTGTTTGTAATCGGAGGCGGATTTGCCGCCGCTGAGGAAGCTGTTTTTCTCACCAAGTATGCAAAAAAGGTGACCATCATTGTCCGGGATGAAGATTTTACCTGTGCCGGTGCTGTGGCTGACAAGGCCAAGAATCACGAAAAGATCGAGATTCACTATCAGACGGAAATCGTGGAGGCTGTGGGAGACAGGATGCTCCGGTCCGCGAAGTTTAGGAACAACCAGACCGGGCAGGAGTGGCAGTATGAGGCTTTGGAAGGCCAGTCCTTCGGCATCTTTGTATTTGCCGGTTATGTGCCTGATACGGAGTGGATCAAGGGAAAGCTTCCCCTTGATGACCATGGATATCTGCTGACAGACAGAAACCAGATGACTGAGACGGCAGGCGTTTTCGGAGCCGGTGATGTGTGTGTAAAGGATTTGAGGCAGGTTGTGACGGCTGTTTCCGACGGAGCAGTTGCAGCCACTTCCCTGGAAAAATACGTTTCTGACATCAGCCAAAAGCTGGGTCTTCCCCAGAGAGAGGCTGTTCATGAGACCGTGGTTTCTCAGGAAGCCGGGGCAGAAGAAACGGAGTCTGAGGAAGGCTTTATCTCCTCAGAGATGAAGGGACAGCTAAAGGATTTATTCAGCAGATTCCAGAGTAAGGTGACGGTAAAGGCCCTGCTTGATAAAAGCAGTCTGGCTGGTCAGATGGAGGGCTTTTTAAAGGAGCTTTCCGGAATCTCTGAGCAGGTGGAATGCCTGGTCAGCTGGGAATCGGAAAAAACTGAGGCAGATGAAACCCTTCCGGCTATTGCCGTATTCAAGGAAGACGGCAGTGAATCGGGAATCCGGTTTTATGGAATTCCGGGAGGCCATGAGTTTAATTCCTTTGTCATAGGGCTTTATAACGTGGCAGGACCGGGACAGGCCCTTTCTGCGGACGAACAGTCCCGCATAGAGGCAATCAAAAAGCCTGCCGATATCAAGGTGGCGGTTTCCCTTTCCTGTACCATGTGTCCGACTACGGTCATGGCGGCAGGCCGGATCGCTGCTGAAAATGATATGGTAAAGGTCGAGACCTACGATCTGGCCCTGTATCCTGATCTAAAAGAGAGATACCAGATCATGAGCGTTCCCTGTATTATCATCAATGATGAAACGGTTGAGTTTGGAAAGAAATCCGTAGAGGACCTTCTTTCTATTCTGGAAGCTATTTAAAAGAAAAGGAGAAAAAGCGATGAATTATCTGGAAATTGAGAAAGTAATAGGACGGGAGATCATTGATTCAAGAGGAAATCCTACGGTAGAGGCTGAGGTATACCTTGCCGACGGAACTGTTGGCAGAGGAGCAGCTCCCAGCGGAGCTTCCACCGGTGAATTTGAGGCACTGGAGCTTCGTGACGGGGATAAGACCCGCTTCGGAGGAAAAGGCGTTTCAAAGGCGGTTAACAACATCAACACCGTAATCAATGACACTCTTGTTGGAATGGATGCTTCTGATATTTATGCCATTGACGGAGCCATGATTTCAGCAGACGGGACAAGCGATAAGTCCAAGCTGGGTGCCAACGCCATTCTGGCTGTATCCATTGCCGCTGCAAGAGCAGCAGCCATCAGCCTGGGAGTGCCGTTATACCGCTTCTTAGGCGGAATTACAGGAAACAGGCTTCCGGTTCCCATGATGAACATCTTAAACGGAGGAGCCCATGCAGCCAATACGGTAGACGTTCAGGAATTTATGATCATGCCGACAGGCGCCTCCAGCTTTAAGGAAGGCCTTCGCTGGTGTACAGAAGTATTCCACTGTCTGGCAGGCATTTTAAAATCCAAGGGTCTGGCTACAGCCGTAGGCGATGAGGGCGGCTTTGCTCCTGACGTGGAAAGCGACGAGGCAGCCATTGACTTGATCCTTGAAGCTGTTAAGAAAGCCGGATATGAGCCTGGACGCGATTTTGTCCTTGCTATGGATGCGGCTTCCAGTGAGTGGAAGGGCGCAAATAAGGGAGAGTATATCCTTCCTAAGTGCGGCAAGCATTTCACCTCAGAGGAACTGATCGAGCACTGGAAAAACCTGTGTGAAAAATATCCTATTTATTCTATCGAAGATGGTCTTGACGAAGAGGACTGGGAGGGCTGGCAGAAGCTTACCCAGGCACTTGGAAACAAGATTCAGCTCGTTGGAGACGACTTGTTTGTAACCAATACAGAGCGTTTGAAAAAGGGCATTTTAGAGGGAAGCGGAAACTCTATCCTCATTAAGCTCAATCAGATCGGCTCTGTATCAGAAACCCTTGAAGCCATTAAGATGGCTCACAGCGCAGGCTATACAGCCATCGCTTCCCACCGTTCCGGCGAGACTGAGGACACCACCATCGCAGACCTGGCAGTTGCTTTGAATACATGCCAGATCAAGACGGGAGCTCCCAGCAGAAGCGAGCGTGTGGCAAAATACAACCAGCTTCTCAGAATTGAGGAAGAGCTGGGCAAGGGAGCCGTTTATCCAGGCCTTGATGCCTTTCATATTAAACGGTAATAAGGAATATACTTGACTCTCTTTCAATACAATGAATAGGAAAGACTTCTGCCGGAGGCAGTCCGGCAGGGAATCCAAGTATTTGAAGGGGAGAAAAAAAGATGGCAGAAATAAAGCGTATCAGGTGCGGAAGCGTCAACAGCTATCTGGTAGAGGACCATGGAAGAGCCATTCTTGTGGATACAGGACGGAAAGGTTTTGAAGAAAGAATATTGGCCCAATGCCGTAAAACAAAGGTAGAACTGATCGTGCTCACCCACGGTCACGTGGATCATGTACAGAATGCGGCTTATTTAAAGTCTGTCCTGGGAGTGCCTGCGGCCATGCACAGGGCAGACTTGAGCCTTATAAAAGATAAAAATATAGAACCCTTATGTTATCAGGGGTTTCTGGGAATGGTGGTTGCGGAGATATCTTCTAAAAGCATGGAGACAGACCGCATACCGGAATTTACACCGGAAATCCTCTTAAATGAGGGGGACTGGCTGACGGATTATGGAATCAACGCCAGAGTCATAGAGCTTCCGGGACATACCGGGGGCTCTATTGGGCTTGATATAGATGGAAAAGCTGTGATCGTGGGAGATGCTCTGACCAACATGTTTTATCCCGGCGTTTCCATGACTTATTATGACCGGGAAGCCATGTTAAAAAGTGCGGATAAGATCAGCGCCCTTGGGTCCAGAACGGTATATTTCGGCCATGGCTGCCGGTTGGAGAACCGGGATTGGAGCCGCGGAAATGACGATGCAGAGAGGTAAGGCAGATGG
Source organism: Lacrimispora sp. (assembly GCF_047605665.1). GTDB lineage: Bacteria > Bacillota > Clostridia > Lachnospirales > Lachnospiraceae > Lacrimispora. Next base: position 97,898 of record NZ_JASGFH010000013.1, read on the forward strand.
TACGGATTTATCTGGCGCAGTGTGAGGCTGCCCATGGAAGAGAAAAACGGCAGGCAGAGCATTTGCTTGGAAAACGCCTTCTTTATCAGGGGCTTAAGGAAGTGTATGGGATTGTCCCGGAGCCGGAAGATCAGCTTGTGATTTTAAAGGGGGAGCATGGAAAGCCTTACCTGAAGGATTTCTCCCATATTCATTATAATATCAGCCATACAAAGGGCCTGGCGGCCTGCGGGCTGGGAGGAAGCAGCCTTGGAGTCGATGTGGAGCGGATACGGCCCTTTCCGGAAAGTGTTGCGGAAAGGGTTTTTTCGTCTGCGGAAAAGCGCCGTATGAAGGAGCTGCCAGAAAAGGAGCGGGATTCTTATTTCTTTCGCATGTGGACCTTAAAGGAGAGCTATGTGAAAGCCTTGGGCTGCGGAATTACTGTGCCTCTGGCTGATATTTCTGCCGGTTCGGATTCCAGCGCCTTTTTTCACCAGGAAATGCTGGAGGGAGGATATGTGCTCTCAGTCTGTACCTTTGAGGAAGAGGAGATTCAGATTATAAAAGCATGAAAAGGTTTCCCTTCACCAGATGCCATTGAGAAAGGGTTGCCCTATTTTAAAAAGCGTGTTATGATTCCATGGAGAAAAATTGACAGGATGTGGAAAGGACTCTTTGTGGGACAACATGAGCAGACAAAAGAAGAATGGCCTTTTGGCCCTGATCTATATAGGAACCCTCATTATATGCTTTGGCATGGTGCTGGCAATTGGCAGGCTTCATTCCCCGGCGCCGGGAGGGAAGGAATCTTCCGGCTCTTTTTTGGAAGAAGTGCCGGAAAGCCAGGCTGAGAGGCCGGAAGGGGAAGAGACAGAAAAAGCGGACGAAGAAGGGGAAAAAAGAGAAGAATATGAGGAAGGAAAGACATCTCCGGATAAACAGGCAGAGAGAGCCCAAAAGCCGGCAATGCCTTTTCCTGAGGCAGAAGAGGAACAGCCGGAGGTGTATAAGCCTCCGGTCATTGCTGTGATTACAGATATCCATTATCTTTCCCCAACGCTGACCGATTACGGGGAAGCCTTTGAAACCATGTTAAAAGAGGATGACGGAAAGCTGGTCCAGTACACTCCCCAGCTCATGGATGCCTTTACGGCTGATATGGAAAGGCTTGGTCCCTCTGCCGTAATTTTAAGCGGAGACTTAAGCTTAAACGGAGAATTGGAAAGCCACGAAGCCCTGGCACAAAAGCTGAAGATTCTGGAGGAAAAGGGCGTCAAGGTGCTTGTCATACCCGGAAATCACGATATCAATAATTACGCCGCTGCCTCTTATTTCGGCAAAGAAAAGGGTGAGGCCAGGATGGCCGGGCCTGAGGAGTTTTATGAGATTTACCGCCGGTTTGGCTATGACCAGGCCAGAAGTCTTGATGAAGCCTCCTTAAGCTATGTCTATGAGCTGGATGAGAAAAACTGGCTCCTGATGCTGGATTCAGCCCAGTATGAGCCTGTGAACAAGGTGGGAGGGCGCATCACGGAAGAGACTCTGGTCTGGATGAAAGAGCAGTTGGAGGAGGCGAAGCGGGAAGGGGCTTCCTTAATTCCCATCGCCCATCACAACCTGTTAAAGGAGAGCATTCTCTATCCGGTGGACTGTACCTTAGAAAACAGCTATGATGTGGCGGAGCTGTTAGAAAGCTATGAGGTTCCCCTCTATATAAGCGGGCATCTCCATCTGCGAAAAACCAAGAGGAATAAGCTGTCACCGGGAGAGGATGAAAGTGATTTTCGCATCAGTGAGGTGGTTGCCGATGCCTTTCCGGTTGCGCCCTGCAGATACGGTGTGTTAAAGTGGACGGAAAACGGCGGCCTGTCCTATGAAACGAGAGAAACAGACGTGGAGGGCTGGGCCAGACAGCAGGGGATTTCGGATGAAAACCTGCTTTCCTTTAAGGAATATGCTTCCGGTTTTCTAAAGGAGGTAGTCAGCCGCCAGATATATGACCGGCTTCGCAATCTGCCGGAGGAGCAGATGCAGAAGATGGCGGACCTTTACGGAGATATAAACAGGGATTACTGTGCGGGAATTCCGGTTGATGCAAAGGCAGTGCGGTCCGGGGAGGCGTTCCGCCTGTGGCAGAGAAACCTGCCTGACAGCAGACTTTTTGTCGAGATTGATGAGATTTTAAGGGATACGGGGCGCGATCATAATCAGTGGCAGTATGAACCCTCTTTACAATGTATTTCATATCGTGATATAATGGTGAAATAATATTACATGAAATGAGGGAAATGTTGTTTATGCAGGAAAATATCAGCGTGTCCGGTGTTCTCTGTTCATCTTATGATTCGCTTTTTGAGGCGGAAAAAAAGATTGCGGATTATATTTTAGGGCATAAGAGTGAAATCATTGACATGACGGTGGCGGAACTGGCCCTGGCAAGCGGTACAAGCGATGCCACGGTGTCCAGGTTCTGCAGAAGATGCGGTTTTAACGGCTTCCATCATCTAAAAATCAATCTGGCAAAAGAAGTGGCTGAGGAACGGGGGAATTCCATTGAGGTTTCCAATGACATCAGCCGTGACAACATTGCCCAATCCCTCCAGAATATTCTTGCCAATAAGGTGGCGGAGCTGACCCAGACCATATCCATGATGGAGGAGGGGAACCTGGAAAAGATTTTAAGGGTGATTGAACAGGCCAGGATGGTGCAGCTCGTGGCCGTGGGAAATACCACTCCCGTTGCCTTAGATGGTGCTTTTAAGTTCAATCAGTTGGGAATTCCCGCTGTGTCAGGGTCTATCTGGGAAACCCAGGTGGCTTATACCTGCAATTTAAGGGCAGAGGATGCAGTCATCATCATATCCAATTCCGGATTTTCCAAACGCCTTATGACTCTTGTGGCAGTGGCAAAGGAAAACCATGTAAAAACTATAGCGATCACAAACAATGCCTCCTCCCCCCTTGGAAAAGTGTGTGACTTTCACATTACAACGGCTACAAGGGAGAAGCTTCTTCTGGGAGAATTCTGTTTCTCCAGGGTGACGGCCACTGCTGTGATTGAAATATTATATTTGTTTTTATCTGTCAGCATAAAGGATTCCCATGACCGCATCAGGCGCCATGAGATCACTATTTCCGACGATAAAACATGAAAGAAATGCTCCCTGGGTACGGCATACTGCAGCATGACCTTGAAGGGAGCTTTTTTTATTCAGAAAAACCGGGGGAAGAGTGCAGTTTGCATAAAAAAATGCAAGATATCTTTCGAATGCTTTTCAAGGATTGGATAAAATGCTGAAATGACACAAGAAATATTTTTTCTTGTGTAAACGTATTGACGAAATGAAGAAATCGTATTATATTATAAACAGGATAAGAAATAAAATTTTATATATTAAAGGAGGGGTGATATATGATTTACACCGTAACATTTAATCCTGCCCTGGATTATGTCATAAAGGTGGACCAGTTCACGTTGGGAGCGGTCAACAGAACCGAGCAGGAAAACATCTATTATGGCGGAAAAGGGCTGAATGTATCTGCGGTTTTGGCGGCTTTGGGGTATGAAAATACCGCCCTGGGTTTTGTGGCTGGATTCACCGGACGGGAGATCGAACAGGGAGTAAAGAGCCTTGGATTTCAGTCGGATTTTATCCGGGTGGAAAAGGGAATGTCCAGAATCAATGTAAAGCTGAAATCCAGGGAAGAGACAGAGATCAACGGCATGGGGCCTGAGATCACTGCCCAGGATGTAAATCTGCTTTTTGAGAAACTGGATCGTTTAAAAGAGGGAGATATACTGATTTTATCCGGCAGCATTCCCAAATCCATTGATGATGACATCTATGAGAGGATTATGAAGCAGTTAGACGGAAGGGGAGTCCGTATTGCTGTGGATGCGACGAAAGATTTGCTGGCCAATGTGCTTTCTTACCATCCATTTTTAATCAAGCCAAACAATCACGAACTAGGGGAGATGTTCGGAGTGGTGCTTCACGGAGAAGATGAAATTATCAGTTATGGAAAACTTCTTCAGGAGCGGGGGGCTAGAAATGTTCTGATCTCTATGGCAGGAGACGGTGCTATTCTCATTACTGAAGACAAAGAGGTTTACCGGATGGGGGTTCCCAAGGGTAAAGTAAAGAATTCTGTAGGCGCCGGGGATTCCATGGTGGCAGGATTCATTGCCGGTTACCTGGAAAATGGAAGCTATGAGCATGCTCTGCGCCTTGGAAGCGCTGCAGGAAGTGCCAGCGCCTTTTCAGAAGGGCTTGCAGGCAGGGAGGATATTATGAAACTGTATGAGGAATTGTTAAAGGAGGGCTTTTAATGAAGATTACGGAACTGCTTAAAAAGGAAAGCATTGAACTGGATGTAAAGGTTTCCAATAAAGGGGAAGCCATTGACCGTCTGGTGGAGTTGATGGACGCCGGAAAAAGGCTGAAAGATAAGGCCGGTTACAAGGAAGGCATTTTGGCGAGAGAAGCCCAGGGCAGCACTGCGGTGGGAGATGGAATTGCCATTCCTCATGCCAAGGTAGCCGCTGTGAAGGAGCCGGGCCTTGCTGCCATGGTGGTGCCGGAGGGCGTGGATTATGAAGCTTTTGACGGTTCTCTTGCCAATCTGATTTTCATGATCGCAGCACCGGCTGACGGAGCTGATGTTCATCTGGAGGCACTGGCCAGATTATCCACTCTGCTTATGGACCCTGATTTTAAGGGCGACCTGGTGAAAGCTGCATCAAAGGAAGAGTTTTTCCAGTTGATTGATGACAAGGAATCAGAGCGTTACGGAAAGAAAACGGAAGAAAAACCAGCAGAGCCTTCAAAAGCTGCTGCCGGATACCGGATTCTGGCCGTTACTGCCTGCCCAACCGGAATCGCCCATACCTTCATGGCTGCTGAGAACTTAGAACAGCAGGGCAAGAAGCTGGGAATCTCCGTTAAGGTGGAGACAAACGGAGCGGAAGGAATCGGAAATCCTCTGACAAGAGATGAAATCGCAGCAGCGGATGGAATCATCGTGGCGGCTGATAAGAACGTGGATATGGGCCGTTTTGACGGAAAGCGGGTAGTGGTAGCTTCTGTTTCAGACGGAATCCACAAGGGAGAAGAGCTGATAAAGCGGGCCTCCAGCGGGGAAGCACCGGTTTACCACCACACAGGAGGAACCAGCTCTTCCTCAGAGAACAGCGGAAGCCAGGATGGAATAGGCCGTTCTATTTATAAGCATTTGATGAACGGTGTATCCCATATGCTTCCCTTTGTTATCGGCGGAGGAATCTTAATCGCATTGGCGTTCCTGTTCGATGATTATTCCATTGATCCCGGCAATTTCGGTAAAAACACTCCTTTGGCAGCTTATTTAAAGACTGTGGGAGAGCAGGCCTTTGGCATGATGCTTCCTGTTTTGGCAGGATATATTGCCATGAGCATTGCGGACCGTCCCGGTCTGGCGGTGGGCTTTGTAGGCGGACTTATTGCTAAAATGGGTTCCACCTTTGCAAATCCCGGAGGCGGAGATGTGAATTCCGGTTTCCTTGGAGCGCTTTTGGCCGGTTTTATCGGCGGATACATTGTGATTCTGCTGAAAAAGCTTTTTTCCAAGCTTCCAAGATCTCTGGAAGGAATCAAGCCGGTTCTTTTATATCCTCTGATCGGTATCTTGCTGGCCGCAGTTGTGACCACCTTTATCAATCCATTCGTAGGAGGCATCAACGATGCCATGACCAACGGATTAAACAGCATGGGAGGCAGCAGCAAGATTCTTCTCGGCATCGTATTGGGAGGCATGATGTCTGTGGATATGGGCGGCCCAGTGAATAAGGCAGCTTACGTATTTGGAACAGCCCAGCTTGCAGAAGGAAACTTTGACATTATGGCGGCAGTTATGGCAGGCGGTATGGTATCTCCTATTGCAATTGCCCTTTGTACTACATTTTTCAAGAAGAAATTTACAGAAAAAGAGCGCCAGTCCGGCCTGGTTAACTATATTATGGGACTGTCCTTTATATCAGAGGGTGCCATTCCTTTTGCAGCCGCTGATCCGATCAGGGTGATTCCTTCCTGTATCGCAGGCTCTGCAGTGGCCGGAGGGCTTTCCATGGCTCTTGGCTGTACTCTGCGGGCGCCTCACGGCGGTATCTTCGTACTTCCTACCATTGGAAATCCCTTTGGATATCTGATGGCTATTGTAATCGGGTCTGTGGCCGGCTGTCTTGTGCTGGCAGTTCTGAAAAAGAACAGAGAGACAGAATAAATAGTTTCTGAACCCTTGGGATACGCTTTGATCCGGTTTTAACAGACCGGATCAAGGCGTATTTTTTGGATTCCGGGAAAAGGCTTTACAACCCCTCTGCTGTGGGCTATACTTAAGAAAGATTGCAGAAAACCGGGTGACTTCCTGATTCAGTATGATCGGGAATGAAGTTGTTATTCACAAAACAGGAAGGGGAACAATATGTATAAGTGCTGTATTTTTGATCTGGATGGAACTCTTGTCAATACCATTGATTCTCTTTCACGTTCTGTCAGCCTGACCATGAATCACTTTGGCTATGGTGATGTGGATGTGGCTCATACTAAGGTATTTGTGGGAGATGGGTATAAAAAGCTGGTGGAAAGAGCTCTGATTTACTCAGGAGATGAAGCTCTGACCCACTATGACGAGGCTCTGGGAGTTTACAGGGAAATATTTAAGGAAAACAGCCTTTACCGGGCAGAAGCTTATGACGGCATTCCAGAGCTTTTGGAATTTCTAAAGGGAAGAGGAATCAAAATCGGAATCCTGACCAATAAGCCCCATGACAGGGCTGTGGAATGTGCGGATGCTGTTTTTGAAAAGGGATATTTTGACCTGATCATCGGGGAAGGAAAAGGCGTTGTGTGTAAGCCGGACCCCTCCGGAGCATGGATGGCGGCTGAACATTTTCAGGCCAGGCCTGAGGAATGCCTTTACTTCGGAGACACGGATACGGATATGAAGACAGGGCTCAATGCGGGAATGGATACGGTGGCCGTAACCTGGGGATTCAGGGGACGGGAAGAGCTGGAATCCTTCCACCCAAAGTATGTCATTGACCATCCCAGTGAGATAAAATCGGTTTTTGAATAAAATTCTGAAAATAAGGAAAATTAAGGAGAGATAGAAACACTTATCTCTTCTTTTTTTGCGATAACGAAGCCATGCAGAAAAATTAATGGTGCATTTCCACCAAATTATCTATGCCATGGCTGAACGGTAAACCGATCAACGATATGGGAGGAATCATGGCAAATCATTACAGATGGGGATTTATCGCCATAGGAGCTGTATGGGCGGCGTTGGCAGGCATTATACTGGGCCATGGCTGGAACATCATCCACATGCCCCAAAGGCTTCCGGTTGGGGAAATGCCCCAGGTTAAGAATACAAATATAAGCATAGAGACCCAGGAAAAAATGGAGGGCTACTGGACGGTAGCCGTATTTGGGGTGGATTCCAGAGAAGGAGAGCTGGGAAAGGGCACCAGATCGGATATGCAGATGATTTTAAATGCGAACCTGGAGACAGGAGAAATCCGGCTGGTTTCTGTTTACCGGGACACGTATTTAAAGGTCAATGAAAAGGGGAGATATGATAAGATCAACGAAGCCTATTTTTACGGAGGACCCAACCAGGCCATAGAAGCCTTAAAAGAAAACCTGGATTTGAATATCGATGATTACGCCTCCTTTAGCTGGAAGGCGGTGGCAGATGCCATCAATATCCTGGGAGGCATTGATGTGGATATCAGCCGTGAGGAATTTCGCCTGATCAATGGCTTTATTACAGAAACGGTGGAATCCACCGGAGTAGGGTCCCATCACCTGAAAAAAGAGGGGCTCAACCATTTGGACGGTGTCCAGGCAGTTGCTTATGCCAGACTCAGAAAAATAGATACGGATTTTAAGCGGACGGAGCGGCAGAGAGAGGTTGCGGATTTGGTGTTAAAAAAGGCCAGGGAAGCGGATTTTTCCACTTTAAATCAGATGGCGGGCGTTGTGCTGCCTCAGATTTCCACCAGTGTGGGCATGAAGGACTTGCTGCCTCTGATAAAAAATATGAAGCGGTTTCACTTGACGGAAACAGAGGGATTTCCTTCCAATTTAAAGGACGTGATGATCGGAAAAAGAGACTGTGTCATCCCGGTGACTCTGGAGGAAAATGTAAAAAGGCTTCATGAATTTCTATTCCAGGAGGAGGATTACCAGCCTTCTGAGCAGGTAAAGGAAATCAGCAGGCAGATTCAGGCAAAGGCTCAAAGCAGAAGATGATATGTTTCTGCTTTGAGCCTTTTTTATTTGCTGACTAGCTGACCGGAGCCAGAAGAACTTTTCCGGTGCCCCGGTAAACATTGACAAGGCCTTCGCCGGAAGCCGCAGAACCGATCAGGGATTTTCCTGAGCGCTCTACGGTAAAGTCTAAGCTGCCGCTCCATGCAATCGCCATGTTTCCATCCACCTTAAGAACATCGTTATTCAGCGTGATTTCCACCAGTTCCTCGCGGGGGCATGAGGATTCCAGACACAGGATTCCATCGCCGCTCACGCCCAGATTGAACAGACCTTCATTGCCTGCAACTGCGGAGGAGAGATTGGAACGCAGGACAGTTTTATGTTTTAATTTGGAATCACAGGCGAGAAACAGCCCGTCATCCAATACAATGGAGCCGTTCCACTCCTTGAGATCGATCAGTAAAAGATGGCGGTAGGTGGGCTCCAGCACCAGAATGCCGTCTCCGGTGTACTCCGGTTTAATGGCGGATTCTCCGGTCACCTTTCCCCGGACCGCCTTGCTGAGTAAATCCCCTACGCCCTTGATGCCTGTAGTGGCATTTACATTGCCAACGGTCCACTGCATGGCTCCTGCCTGCAGGGTGATATCGGCTTTCGATAAGTCGCATATGACCTGTCTTTTGCGGACATTCATTTCATTGCAAAAATAAGCGTACTGAGCTTCCGAAGGCATTACACTCAAATCCCGCAGGTATTCGATTACGGTGAAAGGGCCTAAGGAACCTAAGGTTTTGATGTCATCGTTGTCTGTAAAATTATGAATCTGAAACATAAGGGGCCTCCTTTTTTTCTCTTTAAATGAAAATTTTGACAGTTGAGTTTCTTTGGATTGATTATACAGAAAATTAAAAGAAAATACAATCACAATTTTCATCAGAGAATCTTTCCGTCATTTCCCGCTGTTTAGGCCCCTGGCTAGAGCACCGTCATCCGTTTGAACAGCTCATGCAAGTTCAAAATCCCATATCCCCATATTTGATTGGGATAAATCATCTCATGGCTGCGTTGGGCTCCCCGGATTATCATGCGGTTGACCTGGTTTCCCGTAACCGTGGTGAGATTGCCCTTGCAAAACCCCCATTCCACCACCATGGCCGCCGCTCCTGACCCGTGGGCTGCGGCAGCCCCGGTGCCTGTAATAGTTCCGTATTCATTGCCTGGAATAGCACAGGGAATCCGGTAGCCGGGAGCGGTGATGTCGGGGGCAGTATGGTCAAACCGGGTGTAACCCCTTCCCGATTCCTCCAAAATGGTGTCATCAAACTGGTTGTAGGCGGCGACGGTAAGGGGAACTCTGGCATTTCCGGGAGCTGTAATGGTGGTGTTTTGATCTGGCATATGAAAATAAGTTTCATTTGAAATCAAATTGCCGGACGGCAGCCAGCAGTGAAAGGAAAAGGGGTCTGATTCCATGTTCCTGAGTTTGAATTTCCACACTCCCGGAACCGGATTGTCAAAACGCACCAATATTAAGTAATCCCCGCTGTCTCCTTCCATCGAAATGTTGTTGATCCAGACAAGAGTTTTGATGTGAGAGAAGGTGAATCTTCCGCAGTCGCTTGTGAGCCGGGAGATGGTGCCGATGGTCTCTCCGGTGGGAGAGGTGATTTGGATAGAGATTCTTCCCAGAGGAAAGGGCCAGATTTCCATGAAAAGCTTTTTATCCTGCGGCCCTATGTTTAACTCAAAGCTGTGTTCAAAGGGCGGCTCTGTGCAATTGTGGAAATAATGCCTTCCCTTGTTCCCTTCATTGCCTCCGGCCACCACAACATTCGTTTTAGGCATGGCTGTCAGTTGGTTTAAGTAGGTGCTGAGGGGGCCGTTGCCGTCGTGGCCTCCCTGACTGCTTCCTAAGGCAATGCAGATGACAATGGGGCGGCTAAGCCGCCTGGCCACCGATACGAGATAGCGGATTCCCAGCATAATATCCGATTCCTGATAGCATAAGGCATTTTCCTGAACAAAAAAAACATCCTTTAAATTTTTCTTTGCCTCCTTCAGCTTGACAACAACAAGCCTTGACCGGGGTACAATCCCGGTGAAGGAGTGCTGTTCGTTGGGAGAGCCGGAGACGATGCTGGTAATGGCTGTTCCGTGAAGGTAGGGATCAGTAGTCGGCACAATCGACAAAGGAGTTTCGGACCTCAAAGCGGTATTGATATGATTTTCACTGTATTCAGACCCGAATGTAAAATCATTGGGAGGTTTTCCGCTGCCATCTGTCTGGTCCCAGATGGAGAGAATGCGGGTGGTTCCATCCTGATTTCGAAAGGCAGGATGAAGGTAATCAATGCCCGTATCGACCACACCGATGATAATGCCTGACCCAAAGAGGCCAAGCTGGGGAGCGCGCTGAATGGTGTTAATGCCTGACCGCTCCATGCTCACCTTGGAGGAGAGGGTAAAAAGAGATGGAAAGCTGTCATAAGGCTGGCGCCCCAGGTCACAAGGATCCATACTGCTTTTTTGTATATGAAGCAGGGAATGAGTCTCATTTAAAGTTGTAATATTATTTCCGCTGTCAAATGACGGCACCATAGAGTTATGAATGATCAGGTCATAATATCGGTTATCCAGTATTTTTTCCATGGCAAAGCCCCCTGTCCCTTTTGGACCCAGTATATTTATATACTATGCCATATGTATGCGGGAAGGCAGATAAAAAATCCCTCTTTCCGGCTGATTGGTCCATTCTGTTAGGAAGTCCTGGGCACGGGAAAGAGGGAGGATAAGTTTTTTCGTTTATTTTTCAGTAGGTTTTCCTTTTGAAATTCCGTCAAAGGAATTAAAGAAAACAGTGCGGCTTAAAGAAAAACGGTTTTCATGAGTCGGGTTGGGAGCCGAATCCACTGCCGGATAGCCCATGGGAATTAAGGCAACTGGGATCAGATAATCAGGAAGACCAAAGGCAGTCCGTGTGAGCTGGGGATCAAAGTGAGCTACCCAGGTGCAGCCAACGCCCAATTCGGCAGCCTGCAGGATCATCTGAGTGGCAACAATGCTGGCATCCGTGATTCCGGTGTCTTCGTTGTCGTAGGATCTTTTCCAGCTTGCAGAAGAATCGTAGCATACCAGAAGAGCCAAAGGAGCGTGGAAATGGCAGGGAGTACAGGGTTTTAATTTCTCCAGACTCTCCTCGCTGTCAAGAACGAGGATGCGCTGGGGCTGGTAATTTGCCGCAGTGGGGGCAATTCTTCCCGCCTCCAGGATTAAGTCCAGTTTTTCCTGTTCTATTTTCTGATTGCTGAATTTCCTGACGGAATGACGTTTTTTAGCCAATTGTAAAAAATCCATAGTCGTGTCTCCTTATTAATTTTTTATAGTAATGAAAACGTGAATCACGCTGCTGCGGATCAGGGAAGGGGAGTGACCTCTCCAGTGATCTCATCATACTGAAAAGCCACATCGCCGGTGGAATAATCCGATAAATAGGTGGTGATGTAAATCAAAGTGCTGTCTGCCTGGCGCTTGTAGGTTCTGACGGTATAATAATTGCTGCCGTCTATTTTTGCGATTCCCGGAGCCGCGATATACTCGTAAGAATCTGCTGCTTCCGGCAGTCCCAGCTTTTCCCGCCCCAGGACGGAAACGGATTTCTCAGCCTGTTCTATGGTGCTGTTTGTCTCGGAAGAACTGCCGGTATCGGCCAGTTCCTTTTTCTGCTGATCCCAGATCGTTTTGAAATAGGCACTCCATGGCTGGCTCTGCTTAAGAGCGGTCACGGTATATCCTTTTTGTTCTGCTGCTAAGGTGATGGAAAGATAGGAACCGGAGTCAGAGGAAGGTCCGGCCAGCTCGTAAATCTCGGCCTGCTCTTCCGAAGAGGAAGATTCCTCAGACTGACTGTTTCCTGTCACATCGATGAAATTCTTTTCTTCTTCCAGGTATTTTTTATAGGTGTTTAAATCTGCGGACACATCTTCCACATGGAGATATTTGTAGGTTTCTCCTTCTGGTTTCGGGCTTTCCTTTGATTCTTCCTGTTCCGGAATTTCAAAATCTCTGGCGCCTAAAACTTCCGTAACGGAAGAAATTCCTTCCTCTTTGGAAAAATAATAAGCCGGCGCTTCCGGCTCCTTTCCGGCAGAAGGGCTTTCCTTTGCAAGGGTCAGCAGGGTGATGGCAGCGGCTGAGCCTGTAACCACAACCATCAAAAGAACTGTCAGAAAAATAAATGCCTTTTTATTTTTTCGATGTCCTTTTTCTTTGGTTTTTTGTTTAGAGGATTTTGAATTTTTCGCCATCTTAATCATCCTTATGTGTTTATTGAAACGGATACAAATTCCTGGCTATCCGTCGTTCTAAAAGTATATCGGTTACTTTTGGAAATAAAATAAGGCCTTAATAAAATGTTGTGTTTTTTAATAATTCCTTAACAGGAAAAAATTGACAGTCGAACATATATTCTAAAATACTTGAAAAGAAAAAAGGAATGTGCTAAAATAGAGAAAAGAACAAATGTTCGAGGTGAAAGCATGTTAATTCAGGAAGAGTTAAGCGTTCAGGAAAAACTGGCGATTTTATCAGATGCCGCCAAATATGATGTTGCCTGTACTTCCAGCGGCGTGGACCGGAAAGGAAAGGCGGGAACCCTGGGGAATACGGTTGCAGCCGGAATCTGCCACAGTTTTTCAGCAGACGGCAGGTGTATTTCCCTGTTGAAAATACTATTTACCAATCAGTGTATTTATGACTGCAAGTACTGCATCAACCGCAGTTCCAATGACGTGGTGAGAACTGCCTTTACCCCTGATGAGGTGTGCAGCCTGACCATTGAGTTTTACCGCCGCAATTACATTGAAGGCCTGTTTCTCAGTTCCGGTGTCCTCTACAGCGCTGATTTCACCATGGACCTCATATACCAGACCTTAAAAAAACTGAGAGAGGAGTATCACTTTCACGGTTACATCCATGTAAAGGCGATTCCCGGTGCAGACCCGGTTCTCATAGAAAAGACCGGCTTTTTAGCAGACCGTATGAGCATCAATCTGGAGCTTCCTACGGCTGACGGCCTTAAAAAGCTGGCTCCCGGAAAGACGAGAAGCAAGATTTTAACTCCCATGAAGCAGATTCAGAAGAAGATTGCGGTCAACCAGTACGAGCTGATGGAGTATAGGAGGGCTCCGGCCTTTGTTCCGGCAGGGCAGAGCACCCAGATGATCGTGGGAGCGACTCCGGAAAATGATTTCCAGATGATGATGGTGGCAGAGGCTCTCTACCAGAATTATGACTTAAAAAGAGTTTTTTATTCCGCCTTTGTCCCTGTCAATGAAGACAGCAGCCTGCCCGCCCTTCCGGGAGGTCCGCCTCTTTTGAGGGAACACAGGCTTTATCAGGCGGACTGGCTCATGCGTTTTTATGGATTCCGGGCCGGAGAGCTGCTTTCTGAGGAAAGGCCTAATTTCAACGTATTTTTAGACCCCAAGTGCGATTGGGCCCTGCGCCATCTGGAGTTGTTTCCTGTAGAAGTAAACCGGGCGGATTACTACACCCTGTTAAGGGTTCCCGGCATGGGGGTGAAGTCTGCCCAGCGCATCATGGCGGCCAGAAAGAGCGGGCCTCTGGATTTCGATGCCTTAAAAAAGATCGGCGTGGTGTTAAAACGGGCCGTTTATTTCATCACCTGTTCCGGGCGGATGATGTATCCGGTTAAGATTGACGAAGATTATATTACCCGTCATCTGGTGGGAGAAGAGCATCGGAAGGTGTGGGATATTGAATCCTCAGGAACCTTTCGCCAGCTTTCCCTGTTTGATGACATGAAGGTGCCGGCCCTGACAGGAACAGGAGGAGGCTTATGAAGACGGTTTATTTGTGCGAGGACAGCGTGGAAGGGATTCTCAGCGGCGTGTATACTGCGTGGACCAGCAGAAAGGGCCATGCCAATGTGAAGCTGGAGCTGGCGGACAGCGAAAATACCATGGAATTATTCTGCGAATATGAGGAGGTTCTCCCTGATGCTGTCCATGCGGGCAAGGTGGTACAGGCTGTCCGGGAGAAGATTTCAAAGGAAGCCTATACCGCTGTCTATAAGGCGGCTTTAAGCAGGGAAAAGGACCGGGCGGATAAAATATACCGCTTCCTGATTTACGGCTTTCACGTGGGAGCTCCCATCGTCAATATGCTTCAGGTGCCTCAGGTCTACGATATTTTTCAGATGTGCCGCTATATTGACAATGAAACACACGCGCTTACGGGCTTTGTGCGCTTTGCAGAGATGGAGGATGGGCTTCTGGTATCAAAAATCGGTCCCAGAAACGATGTGCTGGTTTTGCTGGCCCCTCATTTTGCTGACCGGATGTCAGGGGAAAACTGGGTTTTATACGATGAGAACAGGAAAAAAGCAGTTCTTCATCCGGCTTTAAAGCCCTGGTTCTTAGTGGACCTCATCTCCGAGGAATGGGAAGGGAAGCTGAAAAAGGCCCTGGAAGAGGATGAATACGAAGAACTGTACCGCTGTTTCAGAAAAAATATTTCCATCAGGGAACGGACCAATCCGGCCTGTCAGAGAAATCATATGCCTCTCCGCTACCGTCCCTATATGCCTGAATTTTCTCATGGATTAAAAGACAGTTAGAAAAAGCTTGCCTTTTTTTGGCCTTTCCCTTATCATAAAAGCAGGTTCCTGATCAGGAACATTCTGATGCGTTTCTGCATTATTTTCCATGAGCAAATGTGTAAAGACAGGTTATGATTCGGCTTCTGCGGGGATAGATTGCCCGGAGAGAAGGGATTTCATGGGCCGGACTGTAACGAAAGCTGGTACGGAGAGGAGAAACAGGTTTGTATAGTAAAGTTCATAGTGTGGGGATTACAGGAGTGGAGGGAGTCCCGATTTTGGTGGAAGCCGATGTGAGTGACGGCCTTCCCGGTTTTTCCATGGTGGGATATCTGTCTTCTGAGGTGAAGGAAGCCCAGGAGCGTGTGAGAACAGCCCTGAAAAATTCCGGTTTCCGCCTTCCTGCGAAAAAAGTCACCATTAATTTGTCGCCTGCCGGCATCCCCAAAGCAGGAACATCCTTTGACTTACCGATTGCTGTCGCAATTTTAGCGGCGTCATCTATGGTAAAGCCTTCTATGCTGAAAGCTTGTGTGATTGCCGGGGAACTGGGCTTAAACGGGGAGATCAGACCCTTAAAAGGAGCCCTGGCCATTACTGCGGCAGCGAAAAAGGCAGGAATGGACCGGTGTTTCCTTCCCATGGAAAACGTCCGGGAGGCCATGATAATAGAAGGAATTGAAATCACAGGGGTAAAAAGTTTAAAAGAATTGTCGGATCAGCTCAGTTCCTGGGGTGAACCGGGCGGGCAAAAGCCGGAAAGCCTTAAGCCTGAGCTGCCTCTTTGGCAGCCAGAACCTTACGATGTGGACTTTTCTGAGGTGGGAGGCCAGCTCCTCTTACGCCGGGCCACGGAAGTGGCGGCAGCAGGCATGCACAACATCCTCTACATCGGTCCTGCTGGAACTGGAAAGACCATGATCGCCAGACGGATTCCCACCATCATGCCCTCCTTATCTCTGGAGGAAATCATAGACATATCAAAGATTTATGGGGTATGCGGCCTTTTGTCCCAGGAAAATCCCGTCATGTGCAGACGGCCTTTTCGCAGCCCTCATCACACCATCAGCCCCCAGGCTCTGGCCGGAGGGGGAAGAATCCCAAAGCCGGGTGAAATCTCCCTGGCCTCCGGAGGCGTTCTGTTTCTGGATGAATTACCCGAATTTCAAAAAAATACACTGGAAATTTTAAGACAGCCTCTGGAGGAGAGAAAGATCACCGTATCGAGAGTGTTTGGCGCTTATGAATTTCCGGCTGACTTCATGATCGCCGCTTCCATGAACCCCTGCGCATGCGGATTTTACCCGGACAGGACCCGGTGCAGATGTTCGGAACAGCAGGTTAAAAAGTACCTGGGCAGGATATCGAAGCCTTTGCTGGACCGGATTGACATCTGTGCCGAGGCAAGCGCAATTCCCTATGAGGAGTTAAGAGCAGGAAAGAAAGGGGAGTCTTCTGAATCCATCCGCAGGAGAGTGGAGGCGGCAAGGGAAATTCAAAAGGCGCGGTTTAAAGGTCAGGGAAATTATTTTAACAGCGTTATGAGCAAGGGACAGATGGAAGAATTCTGTATTCTCGGAAATGAAGAAAAAGAGGTTTTAAAGAAGATTTATGACAGGATGAATTTAAGCGTAAGAGGTTATGAAAAGATATTGAAGATTTCAAGGACCATAGCGGATTTAGAAGGGGCTTCCAGAATAAGGAAGGAACATCTTGTGGAGGCGTCAGGCCTGCGAAGCATGGAAGGAAAGTATTGGGGAGGCATTTATGGACAGACATGAGGAACGGGAGTATTTGTACTGGCTTTGCCATGTGGGATTTCTGGGAGCGGTGAAAATCAAAAAGCTACATGACTACGTGGAAAGTTATAAAAGGATATATAATATAGAAGGAAGACAACTGGAAGAGCTTGGAATATTAAATCAAAAGGAGGCAGGTCTTTTTGACGGATATAAAAAGGAACTGGAAAAATGCAGGAAAGAATTGGAGGGACTGGAAAAGAGAGGGATTTTATTCATCACTTCCCATGATGAGGAATATCCCCGGCGCCTTCTTGAAATTCACGGATATCCTATGGGGATTTTTGTAAAAGGAAAGCTTCCCAAAGAAGAGCGGCCGTCGGCAGCCATCATCGGAGCCAGAAGCTGTACCGGCTACGGAAAGCAGATGGCTGCTCATATAGCCGGAGAACTTTCCAGGGCAGGAGTACAGATCATCAGCGGTCTGGCGGAAGGAATAGACGGAGCCGGGCATATGGGAGCTTTGGAGACGGGAGGAGATACTTACGGAGTGCTGGGATGCGGAATCAATATCTGCTATCCGAGGGAAAACTACGGGTTGTATGAGCGCATGGCGCTTCAGGGAGGTGTGCTGACGGAATTTATGCCAAAGGAAGCGCCAAAGCCCTTTCATTTTCCCATGAGGAACCGGATTATCAGCGGTCTTGCTGATGCAGTGCTGGTGATTGAGGCCAGGGAAAAGAGCGGTTCCCTGATTACAGCCAACTTAGGACTGGAGCAGGGAAAGGAAATTTTTGCCCTTCCGGGCAGGGTGACAGACCCCTTAAGTGCAGGTTGTAACCGGCTGATCAGCGAAGGAGCGGGAGTTTTGCTGGGGCCTGATTCAGTGCTGGAATATTTTCAGTTACAGACTGGTAAAATATTAAGAGTTCATGAAAAAAATAAGAACGGGCTTGCCAAAAAAGAAAAAGTGTTGTATAGTTGCCTAGATTTGCAACCGAAAAATCTGGAAGAAATTATAACGTTAAGCGGATTGTCTGTCAGCGACTGCATGAGCGCCCTGTTGGAACTGGAATGGAAGGGCCTGGCCGTTCAGACATCACATCAATATTATGGTAAGAAACTATAGGCGAGGAGTTTAGTATGGCGAACTGTTTAGTAATTGTGGAGTCACCGGCAAAGGTAAAGACGATTAAAAAGTTCCTTGGGGCAAATTATGAAGTGGATGCTTCTAACGGGCATGTGAGGGACCTTCCCAAAAGCCAGATGGGAATTGACATAGACAATGATTTTGAACCCAAATATATAACCATCAGGGGCAAGGGGGATATTCTTGCCAAGCTGAGAAAAGAAGTGAAAAAGGCTGATAAAATCTATCTGGCAACTGACCCTGACCGGGAGGGAGAAGCCATTTCCTGGCATTTATTAAAATCCTTGAAGCTCGATGAGGTAAAGAGCAAGCAGGTATACCGGATCAGCTTTAATGAGATTACCAAGAATGCGGTAAAGGCTTCTTTTAAGACGCCGAGAGCCATTGATATGAACCTGGTGGATGCCCAGCAGGCCAGAAGAGTTTTGGACCGTATGGTGGGCTACATGATCAGCCCTCTTCTCTGGGCAAAAGTGAAGAGAGGCTTGAGCGCAGGCCGTGTCCAGTCCGTAGCGCTTCGCCTGATCTGTGACCGGGAGGAGGAGATTGACGCCTTTATTCCGGAGGAATACTGGAATCTGGAAGCAGTTCTTAAGCAGGAAGGAAGCAAAAAGCCTCTGGCTGCCAAATTCCACGGCAATGGGGAAGGCAAGATCGCCATTCGCAACAAAGAAGAACTGGATCACATATTAAAGGGCTTAGAAGGCCAGAACTATGTGGTGAATGAAGTGAAAAACGGGGAAAGGGTCAAGAAGGCTCCCATCCCATTTACTACCAGTACCCTTCAGCAGGAAGCTTCCAAGGTGCTTAACTTTTCCACCCAGAAGACCATGCGTCTGGCCCAGCAGCTTTATGAAGGCGTTGAGATCGAAGGGCAGGGAACTGTGGGTCTTATCACCTACCTGCGTACAGACTCCACCAGAATTGCGGAGGAAGCAGATGTTGCGGCCAGATATTATATAGAAAAGCAGTACGGAAAAGAGTATGTAGCAAAAAGCGACCAGGCTAAAAAGAACAATGGAAAGATTCAGGATGCTCACGAGGCCATCCGTCCTACCGACATCACTCTGACTCCTGTCAGGGTAAAGGAATCTCTGCAAAGGGATTTGTTCCGGCTTTACCAGTTGATCTGGAAGCGGTTTGCAGCCAGCAGAATGGAGTCTGCGGTTTATCAGACCACCTCTGTAAGGGTGGGAGCAGGAGATTACTTCTTCACTCTTTCCGCCTCAAAGCTTTCCTTTGACGGTTTCATGTCCGTGTATGTGCAGGAGGATGAGAAAGAGGAAACCAACGCGCTTTTGGGCAACTTGACAAAGGGAAGTGTGCTGAAGCTGGAAAAGCTGGAGAACAGCCAGCATTTCACCCAGCCGCCGGCCCACTTTACAGAAGCCTCTCTGGTAAAAGCCATGGAGGAACAGGGAATCGGACGCCCCAGTACTTATGCGCCAACCATCACCACTATCATAGCCAGAAGATACGTGGCAAAGGAAAATAAAAACCTTTATGTGACAGAGCTGGGAGAAATTGTCAACAGCATGATGAAGCAGAGCTTTTCCAGCATTGTGGACATCACTTTTACGGCTAATCTGGAATACCTCCTGGATAAGGTAGGGGACGGATCAGTCCAGTGGAAGACTGTTGTGAGGAATTTTTATCCCGATTTAAAGGAAGCCGTGGATAAAGCTCTGGTAGAACTGGAGTCTGTGACCATCGCCGACGAGGTGACAGAAGAAGTCTGTGAGCTCTGCGGCAGAAACATGGTCATCAAATACGGCCCTCACGGAAAATTCCTGGCCTGCCCCAGATTTCCGGAGTGTAAAAATACGAAGCCTTACCTGGAGAAGATCGGCGTCCCCTGTCCCAAGTGCCAGAAAGAGGTCGTCATCAAGAAAACCAAAAAAGGCAGAATCTATTATGGATGCGAGGCAAATCCGGAATGTGACTTCATGTCCTGGCAAAGGCCTTCCACCCAGAAGTGTCCCAAATGCGGGGCCTATATGGTTGAAAAAGGAAATAAACTGTTATGCTCAAACGAGCAGTGCGGCTACAGCGCTGACAAGTAAATAAATTATTAAAAAAATCGAAAATCTTCAATAAACTATTGTTATTTGAAAATAATAATGATAATATCTAATTATTACAGGTGTATTTTTGTCTTTCACATAAATTATAAAGGAGGTTTTCGATTATGAGCGTTCAGTTGTTGGATAAAACTAGAAAAATAAACAAATTATTGCATAATAATAATTCACATAAAGTCGTATTTAATGATATATGTGAAGTGCTGACTGAAATTTTGAATTCCAACATTCTTGTAATCAGCAAGAAGGGAAAGGTCCTGGGCGTTGGCGTAACCCCGGACATAGATGAAATTCAGGAGCTGATTGCCGACCAGGTAGGAGGCTATGTTGACACTATGCTCAATGAGCGTCTGCTGGGTATTCTGTCGACCAAGGAAAATGTCAACTTGGAGACTCTGGGCTTTACCGGAGGCGATATCAGAAAGTATCAGGCCATTATCACTCCCATCGATATTGCAGGAGAGAGGCTGGGAACTCTGTTTATTTACAAATCAGAATCCCAGTATGATATTGACGATATAATTTTAAGCGAATACGGGACCACGGTTGTAGGGCTGGAGATGATGCGTTCTGTTAATGAAGAGAATGCAGAGGAGACCAGAAAGGTGCAGATCGTCAAATCTGCTATCAGCACCTTGTCCTTTTCCGAGCTGGAAGCCATCACCCACATCTTTGATGAGCTGGATGGCAACGAAGGAATTCTGGTGGCAAGCAAGATTGCAGACCGTGTGGGAATCACCCGCTCTGTTATTGTCAATGCCCTCAGAAAGTTTGAAAGTGCAGGCGTCATTGAATCCAGATCTTCCGGCATGAAGGGAACGTATATCAAAGTGCTGAACGATGTGGTGTTCGATGAGCTGAAGACCATAAAGGCAGGAAACGGAAAAAGTGTTCCGGAACGGGGACTGTAAAGATGAGGAGCAGGGCAGAAGTTCTGCTCCTTTTTACTGTCAGGGACAAGACATTTTTGGACATAAAATGTAAAAAATCACTTGCATCAGACAGAAAGATATGCTATACTAGCAAAGCTTATTAAAAAACACGTCTGCGGATTCCAGAGGAAGGTGCCTGAATAAGGTCTCCCCGGAAGTATAAGAAGCGGGCGGAAGAAAAACCAGATGGAGGAAATAACATGAGCGTAATTTCAATGAAGCAGCTTTTAGAAGCTGGCGTGCACTTCGGTCACCAGACAAGAAGATGGAACCCTAAGATGGCTCCATACATCTACACAGAGAGAAACGGCATCTACATCATCGACTTACAGAAGTCAGTTGTTAAGGTAGATGAGGCTTACAAGGCAATCTCCGACGTTGCTACAGAAGGCGGCAAGATCCTTTTCGTAGGAACCAAGAAGCAGGCTCAGGATGCAATCAAGTCCGAAGCAGAGCGCTGCGGTATGTACTTCGTAAATGAGAGATGGCTTGGCGGTATGCTTACAAACTTCAAGACCATTCAGTCCAGAGTTAACCGCTTAAAAGCGATCGAGACCATGTCTCAGGATGGAACTTTTGATGTTCTTCCTAAGAAAGAGGTTATCGCTCTTAAGAAGGAATGGGAAAAGTTAGAGAAGAACTTAGGCGGAATCAAGGATATGAAGAAGATTCCGGATGCAATTTTCATCGTAGATCCCAAGAAGGAAAGAATCTGCGTTCAGGAAGCTCATACATTGGGAATTCCGTTAATTGGTATCGCTGATACAAACTGTGATCCGGAAGAACTTGATTTCGTTATTCCGGGCAACGATGATGCCATAAGAGCCGTTAAATTAATCGTATCCAAGATGGCAGACGCAGTAATCGAAGCAAACCAGGGCGAAGCAGTAGCTGAGGAAGCAGAAGCAGCCGAGGAAACAGAAGAGACTGTAGAGGCTTAATTTTCGAGCGATTGAATGCTTCAGCCTGCTTTGAAAAGTAGGTTGGAGCATTCTTTTTTACTGGAAAAGTTTAACAGATCATAATGAATAATTAAATAGATGGAGGTAAATCAAATGGCAGCAATTACGGCTGGAATGGTAAAAGAATTAAGAGAGATGACCGGTGCGGGCATGATGGACTGCAAGAAGGCTCTTGGAGAAACCGATGGTGATATGGAAAAGGCAGTGGAGTTCTTAAGAGAAAAAGGACTTGCAGCAGCTTCCAAGAAGGCTGGCAGAATCGCAGCAGAGGGACTTGTTACTGTTGTGGTAAGCGAAGATGGAAAATCCGGAGCGATCGTAGAAGTAAACAGCGAGACAGACTTCGTTGCAAAGAACGCTCAGTTCCAGGCTTATGTGGCTGATGTCGCAGCTCAGGCTCTGGCTTCTGATTCCAAGGACATGGATGCATTCCTGGCAGAAGCATGGAACAAGGACAGCTCCTTAACTGTTGCCCAGGCTTTATCCAGCCAGATCGCAGTAATCGGCGAGAACATGAACATCAGAAGATTTGAAAGAGTTATTACTGACGGTGTGGCAGTTGACTATATCCACGGCGGCGGAAGAATCGGCGTTTTAATCGAGGCCGGTGCAGAAGTTGTCAATGACACAGTAAAAGAGGCGTTGAAGAACGTTGCAATGCAGATCGCAGCTTTATCACCAAAGTATGTGAGAAGAGATGAGATTTCTCAGGAATTCATCGATCATGAGACAGAGATTTTAAAGACTCAGGCGAAGAATGAGAACCCGGACAAGCCGGACAGCATTATTGACAAGATGATCGTAGGCCGTTTGAACAAGGAACTGAAAGAGTTCTGTCTGGTAGATCAGGCTTATGTAAAAGATGGTGATCTGACTGTTGGAAAGTACTTGGAGCAGGTTTCCAAGGAAGTCGGCGGCAAGCTGGAAGTGAGACGGTTCATCCGTTTTGAAACCGGCGAAGGCATTGAGAAAAAAGAAGAGAATTTTGCAGAAGAAGTTGCAAAACAGATGCAGTAATCTTGTAACAGGATTCTGGGGGATCCCATGGGTATCCATGGGATTTTCTTGATCATATAGTGTCCGTTTCCCGTTGACAAATGTTTCCATATTGTGCGGACACCGAATACACGAAAGGAGTTGACAGAAGTGGCTAAGTATATTATAAAGCGTGTTATTATGGCAGTTATTACTGTTTTTGCTGTTGCAACCATCACTTTCTTTATTATGAATATGGTGCCGGGCGGACCTTTTATGGCGGAAAAAGCCTTAAGTCCCCAGGCTCAGGCTGCTCTTAACGAAAAATACGGATTGGATAAGCCCTTAGGAGAACAGTATACAACTTATATGAAGGACCTGCTTCAAGGCAATTTAGGACTGAGTGTTAAGCAGAGAGGCCGTACCGTAAACATGATCGTTGCATCCAAGTTTCCGGTGTCAGCCAGAATCGGCGGAATGGCTATTTTAATTGCTGTTTGTGTGGGGGTTCCCCTGGGAAGTATTGCGGCTTTTAAAAGGGGGACGATGGTAGATAATATCATCATTGTTTTCAGTACCTTCGGCATTGCGGTGCCAAGTTTTGTAGTCTGTACGGTTTTGATGTATATCTTAAGCACGAAGCTGGGACTTTTGCCTACCTACGGACTGACCTCCTGGAAAAACTACATCATGCCTGTGGCTGCCCTGGCTCTCTATCCCTCTTCTTACATTGCCCGTCTGATGCGTTCATCCATGCTCGATGTGCTGGGACAGGATTATATGAGAACGGCCCGTGCAAAGGGACTTTCCCAGTTGGTCAGCATTTTTAAGCATGCCCTTCGAAATGCTATTCTTCCGGTAGTTACATACTTAGGACCGCTTTTGGCCTACACTGTAACAGGAAGCTTCATTGTGGAAAAGATATTTACCATTCCGGGTCTTGGTTCTGAATTCGTCGGTTCCATTACAGGACGTGATTATCCTCTTATTATGGGGACAACCATCTTCCTTGCCACCTTAATGGTTATTATGAATGTACTCGTTGACGTAGCTTACAAACTGATTGATCCTCGTATCAACTTGAAGTAGGAGAAAGGAGATAAAGATGCCAAAGAACAAACTATCAATGCAGCTGAATGTGGACGACTTTCTCCCGGCAAGTGATGCAGAAAAGGAAAGTCTTATTGTCATGCGTAAAAGTGTGGGATTCTGGAAGGATGGAATCCGCCGCCTCAGAAAAAATAAGATTTCCATGGTCAGTCTGGTTGTAATTTTATTCGTATTTATTTTGTCATTTGCTGTGCCTCATTTTTATCCATACAGCTATGAGCAGCAGATCAGGGGAAGTGAAAACCTGGCGCCCATGCAGTATTCAGAAAAAGAACTGTCAGCCAAAGAATCAGGGGAAAACGTGTTTCCTCACATCCTTGGGACCGATAAGTTAGGCCGTGATTATGCGGTCCGGGTTATGATGGGAAGCCGTGTTTCCTTAACCGTCGGTCTGGTGGCCTCCTGTATCATCTTGCTGATCGGCTCTATTTACGGCTCTATTGCAGGCTTTTTCGGCGGATGGGTGGATATGATCATGATGCGGATTGTGGATATGATATACACAGTCCCGGACATCCTGATCATCGTTTTGCTGTCCGTGGCTTTTGAACAGCCCCTAAAGGCTCTGGCCCAGAAGCCGGGCTTTCAGTGGATTCAGATTATCGGCGTCAACTTAATCAGTATTTTCGTGGTGTTTGCCCTTCTTTACTGGGTTGGAATGGCCCGTATTGTGCGAAGCCAGATATTGATCTTAAAGGAGCAGGAGTATGTGACCGCAGCCAGAGCCCTTGGAGCCTCCAGCGGACATATCATTAAGAAGCACCTTCTTACAAACTGCATCGGTACATTGATCGTTACAACTACCTTACAGATTCCTTCTTCTATATTTACGGAAAGCTTTTTAAGCTTTTTGGGCCTCGGCGTTGCTGCGCCCATGCCGTCTTTGGGAAGCCTTGCAAGTGAGGCTTTAAATGGTATGCAGAGCAATCCCCACCGTCTGTTTGCCCCTGCCATCGCTATTTCAATTATTATTTTGAGCTTTAACCTGTTAGGGGATGGCCTTCGTGATGCATTTGACCCGAAACTGAGAGACTAAAGGAGGAAAGAACTGATGAGCGAATATTTGGTTAACATTGAAAATGAGCGCCTTTCCTTCTTTACTCCGGCAGGAGAGGTAAAGGCTTTAAATGACGTATCCCTCCACCTCCGTGAAGGAGAAGTGCTGGGAATTGTAGGAGAGTCCGGCTCCGGAAAATCCGTTACCGCATACAGCCTTATGGGGCTTACGGCATATCCGGGCCGCCTGATTGACGGTTCCTTGAACTTTAACGGACATCAGATTGAGAAGATGACGGAAAAGGAAATGAGAAAGATCAGAGGAAATGAGATTTCCATTATCTTCCAGGACCCCATGACCAGCTTGAATCCGGTTTACACCATTGGAAATCAGATCAGTGAAGTGATCATGCTCCACACCGATAAAAACAAGCAGCAGGCCCATGACAGGGCAAAAGAGCTTCTCACCCTGGTTGGAATCAACGAGCCTGAGAAGCGTTTAAAGCAGTATCCTCATGAGCTTTCAGGTGGTATGCGCCAGCGTGTCATGATCGCCATTGCCCTTGCCTGTGAGCCGAAGCTTCTCATTGCAGATGAGCCCACCACAGCCCTTGACGTTACCATTCAGGCTCAGATTTTAGAGCTGATGATGGAGTTAAAGGAAAAGCTCGGTATGGCAATTATTATGATCACCCACGATTTGGGCGTGGTTGCCAACATGTGTGACCGCATCGCCGTTATGTATGCGGGAAAGGTTGTGGAATACGGAACAGCCGATGATATTTTCTACAATCCCAGCCACGAATACACCAAAGGTTTGATCCGGAGCATTCCAAAGCTGACGGAAAAGGAGCATAACAAGCTGGTTCCCATTGAAGGAAGCCCGGTGGATATGCTGAACCCGCCAAAGGGCTGTCCCTTTGCGCCCCGGTGCAGGGAATGTATGAAGATTTGTCTGCGGGAAATGCCGCCTTATACGGATTTATCCGATATTCATTACAGCGCCTGCTGGCTGCTGCAGAAGCAGGAATTTGAACAACAGGCACAGAAGGGAGATGCATGATGGAAGATAAATATCTTGTGGAAGTGAAGAATTTACAGCAGCATTTCCCGGTGGCCGGAGGAAAGCTGTTTGAAAAAAAGGTTGTCAAGGCAGTTGATGACGTTTCCTTTGGCATCAAAAAGGGGGAGACCCTGGGACTGGTAGGGGAATCCGGCTGCGGAAAGACCACCACAGGCCGTACCCTTTTAAGGCTCCACGAGCCTACGGGAGGAAAGATTTTCTTTGACGGTGAGGACATCACAAAGGTCAATATGCTGCCTTACCGCAGGAAAATGCAGATTGTATTTCAGGACCCGTATGCCAGTCTGGACCCCCGTATGACCGTAGGGGACATCATAGGAGAGGCCATTGACATCCATCATCTGGCTGCCAATAAAAAGGAGAGACAGGAGAAAATCATTTCCGTGCTTTCTACGGTAGGCCTTAACTCCGAGCACTCCAACCGCTATCCTCACGAATTTTCCGGCGGTCAGCGTCAGAGAGTGGGAATTGCAAGAGCGCTGGCAGTTGATCCTCAGTTCATTGTCTGCGATGAGCCGGTATCGGCTCTGGACGTATCCATTCAGGCCCAGGTTGTCAACATGTTCGAGAAGCTTCAGGAGGAAATGGGACTCACTTACTTATTCATTGCCCATGACCTTTCCATTGTAAAACATATTTCAAACAGAATCGGCGTTATGTACCTTGGAAAGATGGTGGAGCTGGCGGACAGCCTGGAACTGACGTTCCACAGCGTTCATCCTTATACCAAGAGCCTGATTTCCGCCATTCCCATTGCGGACCCGGAAATCAGCCGCAAGTCCAAACGAATTGTTCTGGAAGGAGATGTGCCAAGCCCGGTGAATCCGCCGTCCGGCTGCCATTTCCGCACCCGCTGTCCTTATGCGGATGAGCTTTGTGCTGCCCAGGAGCCGGAATGGAAAGAGGTTTCTTCCGGACATTATGCGGCTTGTCACCATTTGGACAAGGTCAACTAATTTTTCATTGCTATTTTACACGTTTTATGCTATGCTGGAATGGAATCGGCGCAGCAGACGGATAACGTGTTACTGCGTCGATAAAAATATTTTTATAGGAGGAAATTTATGAAGAAAATGTCACTTGTATTGGCTGCAGTTATGACAGCCAGCATGATTCTCTCCGCTTGCGGCGGCAGCAAACCTGCTGACCCATCTGCAAGTGCCGGAACTACTGCGGCAGCAGGAGGAGAAACATCTGCACCTGCAGAAGCAGCAGGTGGTCTTGACCTTGCAGTTCGTGTCGGACCGAATCCTGAGACCATTGACCCCGCTTTAAACAGTGCGGTTGACGGCGCTAACATCATTGTTCATGCCTTTGAAACCCTTTTGATCGTGGATTCTGAGAATACCATCGTTCCGGGTCAGGCAGAGTCTTATGAGGTGTCTGAGGACGGGCTTACTTATACGTTCCACCTTCGTGAAGGCTTAAAGTGGAGCGACGGATCACCTTTAACAGCTAATGATTTCGTATATTCCTGGAAGAGACTGGCAGCTCCTGAGACAGCAGCTCCTTATGCAGCCGACATGCTTGGCTATGTAAAGGGCTTTGAAGGAGCAGCAGCAGGAGATGGGGAGGCCCTCGCCGTTTCCGCTCCAGATGACAATACCTTTGTAGTGGAATTATCTGTTCCCTGCATCTATTTTGCAAAGCTTGTAACTCATGCATCCATGGTTCCTGTTCAGCAGGCATCTGTAGAAGCAAACGGGGAGCAGTGGAGTTTAGCTCCTGAGACTTATATCTCAAACGGTCCTTTAAAGATGACAGAATGGGTTCCAGGATCTCACATCGTTCTTGCAAAGAATGAAAACTACTGGAATGCAGAAGCAGTTACTTTAAATACCCTGAAATTCGCTTTGATGGAAGATACAAACTCCTATTACAGCGCATACCAGTCCGGTGAGCTGTCTATGATCAAACAGCCTCCGACAGAGGAAATCCCAACCTTAAAGGGCGCAGAAGATTTCCATGTAGAACCGAGTATGGGTACCTACTATATCGATTTCCAGAACCAGAAGGAACCGTTTAACAATCCTGATGTGCGTAAGGCTTTAAGCCTTGCCATTGACCGTGATTACGTTGCCAACACAGTTATGCAGGGCATTTATACTCCTGCGAAAAACTTTGTCGGCCCTGGCATTTCTGACGCGAAAGACGGCTCTTTCTTTGCAGATGTGACAACAGAAAAGAACGGCGGAGATTTCTTCAATCCTTCCAACTATGAAGCAGACGTTGCAAAGGCAAAAGAACTCCTTGCAAAGGCCGGATATCCGGACGGACAGGGATTCCCAACCATTGAATACATGACCAATGATGCAGGCTATCACAAAGCAGTAGCAGAGTATTTGCAGAGCTGCTGGAAAGAAGCTCTTGGCATCAACACAGATATCAAGGTTGTTGAGTGGGCTACCTTCACACCTACCCGCCGTGCAGGAGATTATCAGGTTGCACGTGACGGCTGGGTATACGATTATGATGATCCATCCAACATGCTGAACTTAATGATGTCAACAAGCGGCAACAACAATGCCAAGTACAGCAACCCTGAACTTGACAAGCTGCTCAATGAAGCAAACTCCACTTCTAATATCGAAGAGCATTATGAGAAGCTTCACCAGGCAGAGAACATGATTCTTGAAGATGCAGCGATTGCACCTGTTGCTTACTACAATGACTTCTGGTTACAGGATCCGAAATTAAAGGGAACATGGCATTCCCCATACGGCTACTGGTTCTTCCAGTATGCTACTATGGAATAAGGAAAAACAGTTTTCTAAAAAACACCCAGGCCTTTCCTGGGTGTTTTTTTAACCCCGCCAACCTGATTTGGGCGGTAAACTTCCTCTTTCCAATGGGGGGAAAGTGTGGTATAATCTCCATGAAAGCAATGAGCAGTGCAAAATGAGGCAAGGAAATTTTTTTCGTTGTGCTCGCACATAAGAAAAAAGTTTTTTTGTCTCATTTTATAGGGCGAATGCCCGTGAGCCAGTAAAGCCCCAGGCTTTACTGGCTTGCACTGCGGACCAGCAACACGCAAAAGAAACTTGCGCAAGACAACTTTACGATAGGAGAACTAAAAGCAATGAATCCAAGACGTGTATTATTAAAACTCAGCGGTGAAGCTCTTGCCGGTTCTGGAAAGACAGGCTATGAGGAGGCCACTGTAAAAGAGGTTGCACGGCAGGTTAAGATATCCGTTGATGCAGGCGTAGAAGTAGGCATCGTCATCGGCGGAGGTAACTTCTGGAGAGGCAGAACCAGCAATGCCATTGACCGCACCAAGGCGGATCAGATCGGTATGCTCGCCACCATCATGAACTGTATCTATGTTTCAGAGATTTTCCGCAACGCAGGGATGGATACCAGCATATTAACCCCCTTCGCATGCGGTTCCATGACAGAACTCTTCTCAAAAGACAGAGCTAACCAGTACTTTAAAGAAGGAAAAGTAGTGTTTTTTGCCGGAGGCACAGGCCATCCCTATTTCTCCACTGACACAGGAATTGCCCTTCGTGCCATTGAAATGGATGCAGACTGTATTCTTTTGGCAAAGTCCATTGACGGAGTTTACGACAGCGATCCAAAGCTCAACCCCAAAGCGGTAAAATATGAAAAGATCACCATAGAAGAAGTCATTGAAAAACAGCTCGGTGTGATCGATTTAACCGCTTCCATCATGTGTATGGAAAATAAGATGCCCCTTGCGGTATTCAGTTTGAATGAAAAAGATGGCATTGCCAATGCAATGCAGGGAAAAATAAGCGGTACGATAGTGACCGCATAAACCAGGAGGACGATATGCAGGAGAAGTTACAGGTTTACGAAGACAAGATGAATAAGACATTAAAAGCACTGGAGAATGATTATATGACCATTCGTGCAGGACGTGCCAATCCTCATGTGTTGGATAAGATCAAGGTGGACTATTACGGAACACCGACCCCTATTCAGCAGGTGGGCAATGTTTCCGTTCCGGAGGCCCGCATGATCGTGATTCAGCCATGGGAGAAAACCTTGTTAAAGGCCATTGAAAAGGCAATTCTCACTTCTGACTTGGGAATCAACCCTACCAATGACGGCAACATCATCCGTCTGGTATTTCCGGAGCTGACGGAAGAGCGCAGAAAAGATCTGGTAAAGGATGTCAAGAAAAAGGGAGAAGCTGCCAAGATTGCAATCCGCAACATCCGCCGCGATGCCAACGACACCTTTAAAAAGCAGTTAAAGGCAGAAGAGATTTCTGAGGATGAGCATGCAGAGGCAGAAGATAAGATTCAGAAATTAACGGATAAGATGATCGCCCAGGTAGAAAAAGCGATTGATGAGAAGTCAAAAGACCTTCTTACCGTATAAAAATTTTAAACAGGGGGGCAGGCATTTTGCCTGTCCTGTTTTGTGCTTTTAAAGGAGCGGCATTTTATGGATAAAAACATTGAAAATCTGGTAATTCCGGAGCATGTGGCAATTATACTGGATGGAAATGGGAGATGGGCGAAAAAGAGAGGCCTGCCCCGGAGCCTGGGACATAAAGAGGGCTGTGTGACAGTAGAAAAGACCGTAGAGGATGCAGCCCGTCTTGGCATCAAATACTTAACGGTCTACGGTTTTTCCACTGAAAACTGGAAGCGTTCCAGGGAAGAGGTGGGAGCGCTGATGCAGCTCTTCCGCTACTATATGGTAAGGCTTTTAAAGGTGGCTAAGGCCAATAACGTCCGGGTCAAGATGATCGGAGACAGGGAACGTTTTGACCAGGACATTATAGAAGGCATTGAAAAGCTGGTGGAACAGACTAAGGATAACACCGGTCTGACCTTTGTGATCGCAGTCAATTACGGCGGCAGGGATGAAATCGTGCGTGCTGCAAGAAAGATATTACAGGATGGACAGGAAGGCAGGCTTTTGCCGGAGGATATGACGGAGCAGATATTCAATTCCTATTTAGACACCGCTGATATCCCGGACCCGGACCTTTTAATCCGCACCAGCGGAGAGCTGCGTCTTTCCAATTACCTGTTATGGCAGTTGGCATATACAGAGCTCTATGTGACAGACTGTTACTGGCCTGATTTTAATCAGGATGAATTAATCCGGGCTATTGAAGCTTATAATAGCAGAGAGCGGAGATTCGGGGGAGTGAAGTGACCGGGAGGGAGGAAGCACCATGTTTACAACCAGACTCATAAGCGGAATCGTTCTTGTTTTAATCGCTCTTGTGACAGTGGGGAGCGGCGGACTTCTGCTTTTTGCTACAACCGTCTTCATATCCATGACCGGTTTGTTTGAGTTGTACCGCGTGATGAAAATAGAAAGAAACCCTTTGGCTTATATGGGTTATCTGACGGTCGTGTTTTATTACGGACTTTTGTGGTTTCAAAAAGAAGAATTTATGATGCTGATGTTCATCGCTTTTTTGATGATTCTCATGAGCATCTATGTGTTCACCTTTCCAAAGTACAAGACAGAAGAGGTGACAGTGGCTTTTCTGGGAGTTTTTTATGTGGCAGTGATGCTGTCCTATCTGTATCAGGTCCGTTCCATGCCGGACGGAAAATATCTGGTATGGCTGATATTTTTAAGCTCCTGGGGCTGCGATACCTGCGCATACTGCGTGGGAATGCTGATTGGAAAGCATAAGCTGGCTCCGGTTCTAAGCCCCAAAAAGTCCATTGAGGGAGCTGTCGGGGGAGCTATAGGATCGGCTCTTTTAGGGCTTATTTACGGAACTGTTTTTAACGGAGCCTTAACAGAGCTCCAAAGTCCAGGTGCTGCCTGTGCGCTGGCATGTGCCATCGCTGCGGTAATTTCCCAGATCGGGGACCTGGCCGCTTCCGCTATTAAGCGCAATCACCAGATAAAAGATTACGGAAAGCTGATTCCGGGCCATGGCGGAATCCTGGACCGGTTTGACAGCATGTTATTTACTGCTCCGGCTATTTACTTTGCCATGACATTTCTGCGCTGAAAAATTTGGAAAACAAAAGGAGTTATGAGCATAAGATGAAGAAAATAGCAATCCTCGGTTCAACGGGTTCCATCGGAACCCAGACTTTGGAGGTGGTGGAGGCTCAGGGGGACATAGAAGTCACTGCCTTGGCGGCAGGCGGCAACATCGGCCTGCTGGAAGCACAGATTAGAAAATTCCGCCCAAAGATAGCCTGTGTATGGGATGAACAAAAGGCCAGAGAGCTGAAATCATCAGTCAGGGATATTCCGGTCCGCATTGTCTCCGGTATGGAGGGACTGATGGAGGCTGCCACAGAGCCTTCTTCTGAGATCGTGGTAACCGCTGTTGTGGGCATGATCGGCATACGTCCAACCATTGCGGCCATGGAGGCCGGAAAGGACATTGCCCTGGCCAATAAGGAAACCCTGGTGACTGCCGGGCATATTATCATGCCTTTGGCCAGGGAACGGGGAGTTAAGATTTTACCGGTGGACAGTGAGCACAGCGCCATTTTCCAGTGTTTAAACGGGGAACATAAAAATACAATTCACAAAATACTTTTAACAGCTTCCGGCGGCCCTTTCCGGGGAAAGACCCGAAAGGAAATGGAGTCCGTCCAGGTGGAGGATGCCTTAAATCATCCCAACTGGTCCATGGGAAGGAAGATCACCATTGATTCCTCTACCATGGTCAATAAGGGACTGGAAGTCATGGAAGCCAAGTGGCTGTTCGGCGTGGAGATGGACCAGGTGCAGGTGGTGATTCAGCCTAAGAGCATCATTCACTCCATGGTGGAGTTTGAAGACGGGGCAGTGATGGCCCAGCTTGGGACTCCGGATATGAAGCTGCCCATCCAATACGCCCTTTATTATCCTGAAAGAAGGCCTCTTCCCGGAGACCGGCTGGACTTCTGGACCATGGGGCAGATCGCTTTTGAAAAGCCGGATATGGTCAATTTTCCGGGGCTTGGTCTGGCTTATGAAGCCGGAAGAGCAGGCGGAACCCTTCCTACGGTTTTTAATGCTGCCAATGAACGGGCAGTTGCCAAATTTTTAAACAGAGAAATTCCATATCTTGCCATTACGGATATGATAGAGGGGGCAATGAACGGGCATACTGTAAAGAGCAGTCCCACAGTGGAGGAGATTCTTGAAGCAGAGGCGGCGGCTTATGAATATATAGAAAGCAGGTGGTAAATTGTCCAGTATTATTGTAGCAATTCTGGTATTCGGACTGATTGTTTTGATTCATGAACTAGGACATTTTTTGTTTGCAAAAATAAATGGGATCGGAGTGGTGGAATTTTCCATCGGCATGGGTCCCAGGCTCTTTTCTTTTAGGAAAGGCGAAACTACTTATTCCATTAAGGTGCTGCCCTTAGGCGGCTCCTGTATGATGCTGGGAGAGGATGAAGAAAATCCCGATGAGCGGGCTTTTCAGAATAAATCCATACCGGCCCGTATGTCAGTCATTGCGGCAGGCCCTGTATTTAACTTTATTCTGGCCTTTTTCCTGGCAATGCTGGTGGTAGGCCTTGGAGGATACGACACCACTTACATCAAGGAAGTGGGAGAGGGCTCACCGGCTTATGAGGCGGGAATCCGTCCCGGAGATAAACTCCTTAAGATCAACGGGGAAAATGTGTCCATGTACCGGGAGTACATCCTCTATAAGGTTTTAAAGCCTGATGCCAAAATGAATCTGGTGGAGATTTCCAGAGTGAATCCCTCCACAGGGAATGTGGAAATCCAGACGGTTTCTGTCACTCCTGAGTATTCCAAGGAGAGCGGAAAATATTTGATCGGCATTTCCATTATTCCGGAAAACCAGAAGGTCAAATCTCTGGGCGGTCTGATAAAATACGGATATCTGGAAATGCAGTATGATGTAAAATTGACAGTTAAAAGCCTTGGGATGCTCCTCTCAGGAAAAGCAGGGATGGGTGATTTGAGCGGTCCTGTCGGAATTGTGGTCATGATTGATGATTCGGTCAAGGCAGGGCTTACAGTCAGCTTTATGGCAGCCTTTATGAACGTGATCAGCATGTGCATTCTTTTGAGCGCAAACCTGGGAATCATGAATCTGCTTCCGATTCCTGCCCTTGACGGGGGACGGCTGTTGTTTTTGATCATTGAAGCGGTCAGAGGCAAGCCTATGGACCCGGAAAAAGAGGGACTGGTGAACATGATCAGCATGGCGGCTTTGATGGCGCTGATGATCTTTGTGGTATTTAACGATATCAGCAGATTTACTTGACAGATATCCGTAAGGCAAAATGGAGGAATCGATGAGCAGACAGAATACGAGGGCAATCCGCATCGGAGACCGGGTGATCGGCGGAGGCAATCCGGTGCTGATTCAGTCCATGTGCAATACAAAGACCCAGGATGTAGAAGCTACCGTCAGGCAGATCGGCATTCTCACAAAGGCCGGATGTGATATCATCCGGGTGGCTGTTCCCGATATGGAGGCAGCGGAGGCTTTAAAGGAAATTAAAAAGCAGATCACCATTCCTTTGGTGGCTGACATTCATTTTGATTACCGCCTTGCCATCGCTTCCATGGAAGCCGGGGCAGATAAAATAAGGATCAATCCCGGCAACATCGGCTCTCCCGACAGGGTACGGGCCGTGGTGGAAAAGGCCAGGGAATACGACATCCCCATCCGTGTGGGTGTAAACAGCGGCTCTCTGGAGAAGAACCTCCTTGAAAAGTACGGAGGGGTGACTGCAGAGGGAATTGTGGAAAGCGCTCTGGATAAGGTTCGGATGATCGAGGAATTGGGATATGAAAACCTTGTGATCAGCATCAAGTCCTCTGATGTTCTCATGTGCATCAAGGCCCATGAACTGATTGCAGACAGGTCAGATTACCCCCTTCACGTGGGAATCACGGAAGCGGGCACCCTGACATCAGGAACCATCAAATCCTCGGTGGGACTTGGCATCATTCTCCACCAGGGAATCGGGGATACCATCCGGGTTTCCTTAACGGGTGATCCTTTGGAGGAGATCAAGGCCGGGAAGCTGATTTTAAAGACCCTGGGCTTGAGAAAAGGCGGCGTAGAGGTGGTTTCCTGCCCTACCTGCGGCAGAACCAGAATTGACCTCATTGCCCTGGCAAATCAGGTGGAGGAAATGGTTTCCCGTTTCGACCATCTGGATGTGAAGGTGGCTGTTATGGGCTGCGTGGTCAATGGACCGGGAGAGGCCAGAGAGGCTGATATCGGAATTGCCGGAGGAATCGGAGAGGGGCTCCTCATGAAAAAAGGAGAAATCATACGCAAGGTTCCGGAGGAACAGTTGCTAAGTGCCCTGCAGGAAGAACTTATGAAGATGTAACAGGTGATGGAATGACGAAACAGTTTTTGGAGGTTTTTCCAGGATTACATATTACAGAGGAATTGCGGGAGCTTTTAAATCTGGTGGAAGTGGAAAAGGTCACTTTAGGCAGAGATAGAAGCTCTATTCGCATTTATATCATCAGCCCCAGACTTATTCACAAGCAGAATATCTACGGGCTGGAAAAGGGGATCAAAGACCAGCTTTTCCCCACCAAGCATATTACCATAAAGATTATAGAGAAGTTCCGCCTGTCGGAACAGTACACTCCCCAGAAGCTTTTAAAGGCTTACAGGGAGAGCCTTTTGATGGAGCTGAAAAACTACAGCATCATTGAGTATAACATTTTCCGCAAGGCAGAGTGCGCTTTTCCGGAACCGGACCTTCTCACGATGACGGTGGAGGACACCATTGTCACCCGTGAAAAGGCGGGAGAATTAAAACGGGTCATGGAAAAGATATTCCATGAGAGGTGCGGCCTGCCGATGGAAGTGAAGTACGAATATGTGGCTCCCAGGGAAAATGCCCTTGCAAAGCAGAAAGAGCTTCAGATGCAGCGTGAAGTGGAAGAGATCGTAAGCCGGGCTGTTATAAAGGAAGAGTATCCTTCTGCGGAAGCCCCGGCTGACGTGCAGTCTGATGAGGTTCCCTTTGCTGCCAGTTCCAAGGCTCCTGCCCCTTCCAGTGCAGGCGGCAAGGCCAAAGAGGGGGAGAAAAAGCAGGACTTCGTTTCCGGGAAACGGGAGTGGAAGGACTTTAAAAAGGGCGGCTTCAGTGCCAAGCGCTCCGATAATCCCGATGTGCTGTACGGCAGGGATTTTGACGGGGAGCCCATTAAGATAGAAGAAATTGTAGGTGAAATGGGAGAAGTTGTCATCCGCGGCAAGATATTGATGACGGACAGCAGGGAGCTGCGCAGCGGGAAGACCATTATTATCTTTGATGTGACGGATTTTACGGATACCATTACGGTGAAGGTCTTTGCCAGAGAGGAACAGATTGAGGACTTAAAGGCAGCTACCGTGAAGGGAGCTTTTATCCGGCTTAAGGGCGTTACCACCATTGACCGGTTTGATGGGGAACTGACCCTGGGTTCTGTGGTAGGAATCAAAAAGGCAGAGGATTTTACAGGAAAGAGAAGTGACAACAGCTTAAATAAACGGGTGGAACTTCACTGCCACACCAAGATGAGCGATATGGATGGGGTTTCCGAAGTCAAGGACCTCGTGAAAAGAGCGAAGAAATGGGGGATGCCGGCCCTCGCCATAACGGATCACGGCTGCGTCCAGGCCTTTCCAGACGCCAGTCATGCCCTGGAAAGGGACGACCCCTTTAAGCTGATTTACGGAGTGGAAGGGTATCTGGTGGATGATTTAAAGCAGCTTGCGGAAAATTCCAGAAACCAGAACTTTTCCGATACATATGTGGTATTTGATATCGAGACGACAGGATTCAGTTCTTCCAGAAACAGGATTATCGAAATCGGAGCGGTAAAGGTGACAAATGGGGTGATCGGAGATAAGTTCAGCACCTTTGTAAATCCCGATGTGCCCATTCCCTTTGAGATCGAGCAGCTTACGGGAATCAATGACAACATGGTCCTCCCTTATCCCAAGATCAGCGAGATTCTGCCCCAGTTTCTGGAGTTTTGCGGCGACGCGGTGCTGGTGGCCCACAATGCTTCCTTTGACGTAGGCTTTATCGCTCACAATGCGGCCCAGCTTCATCTGCCGTTTCATCCGACTGTCATCGATACGGTGGCTTTAGCCAGGCTTCTTTTGCCCAACTTAAACCGTTTTAAACTGGATACTGTGGCAAAGGCCCTTCATATTTCCCTGGAAAATCACCACAGGGCTGTTGACGATGCCGGATGTACGGCTGAAATATTTGCTGCATTTGTGAAGATGCTCCGGGAGAGGGGAGTGGAGACTCTCGATGAACTGAACGGCTTAAGCGCCATGACTCCGGATATGATCAAAAAGCTTCCCACTTACCATGTGATCATACTGGCAGCCAATGACGTGGGAAGAGTGAACCTTTACCGGCTGATTTCCTGTTCCCATATTGACTACTACGCCAGAAGGCCCAGAATCCCCAAAAGCGTGCTGGAACAGAACAGGGAAGGTTTAATCATAGGCTCTGCCTGCGAGGCGGGAGAGCTGTATCAGGCCCTCTTAAGGGGCGTTTCTGATGCGGAGATCGCAAAGCTGGTTCATTTTTACGACTATCTGGAAATACAGCCCTTAGGCAACAACGCCTTTATGCTGAGAGATGAAAAGAGTGTGGTAAAGACAGAGCAGGACCTCATTGATATCAATAAAAAAATCGTGACCCTGGGAGAAGAGTTTGGAAAGCCGGTCTGCGCCACCTGTGACGTCCACTTTTTAGACCCGGAGGATGAAATATACCGGAAAATCATTATGGCAGGACAGGGCTTTAAGGATTCTGACGATCAGGCCCCCCTGTATTTAAGGACTACGGAGGAGATGCTGAAGGAATTTCAGTACTTGGGTCCCAATAAGGCGGAGGAAGTGGTCATAAAAAACACCAGAAAGATTGCGGATATGTGCGAAAAAATCTCTCCGGTGAGACCGGATAAGTGTCCTCCTGTCATTGAAAATTCCGATGAGGATTTGAGAAATATCTGCTATGACAAGGCTCATGCCATTTATGGGGAAAATCTGCCAACCATTGTTACGGAAAGGCTGGAGAGAGAGCTGAATTCCATTATTTCCAACGGGTTTGCGGTTATGTACATCATCGCCCAGAAACTGGTGTGGAAGTCCATTGAGGACGGCTATCTGGTAGGTTCCCGTGGTTCTGTAGGCTCCTCTTTTGTGGCTTATATGGCGGGAATTACGGAGGTAAATTCTTTAAGCCCTCATTATTACTGCACCTCCTGCCATTACTATGACTTTGACTCGGAAGAGGTGAAGCGGTTTTCCGGAATGGCGGGCTGCGATATGCCGGACAGAACGTGTCCGGTGTGCGGGCGCCCCCTTTCTAAAGATGGGTTTGACATCCCCTTTGAGACCTTTTTGGGCTTTAAAGGAGATAAAGAGCCTGATATTGACTTGAACTTTTCCGGTGAGTATCAGAGTAAGGCCCATGATTATACAGAGGTGATTTTTGGAAAAGGCCAGACTTTCCGGGCGGGAACCATCGGCACCCTGGCGGATAAGACTGCCTTTGGATATGTGAAGAACTATTATGAAGAGCATGGCGTGAGAAAGAGAAACTGTGAGATCAACCGGATCGTCCAGGGCTGTGTAGGGGTGAGAAGGACCACGGGACAGCATCCCGGAGGTATTATTGTGCTTCCCCACGGGGAGGAAATTTATTCCTTTACCCCGGTTCAGCGGCCTGCCAACGATATGACCACCGCGACGGTGACCACTCATTTTGATTACCACTCCATTGACCACAATTTATTGAAACTGGATATTCTGGGACACGACGATCCGACCATGATCCGTATGCTTCAGGATTTGATCGGCTTTGACCCGGTTAAGGATATTCCTTTGGACAGCCAGGAGGTTATGTCCCTGTTTCAGGATACTTCTGCCCTTGGAATTCTCCCGGAAAATATTGGAGGCTGTAAGCTGGGGGCCCTTGGCGTTCCGGAGTTTGGCACTGATTTTGCCATGCAGATGTTAATTGATACCCAGCCCAAATACTTTTCGGATTTAGTGCGGATTGCCGGTCTTGCCCATGGTACGGATGTGTGGCTGGGAAATGCCCAGACTCTGATTCAGGAGAAGAAGGCTACCATTCAGACAGCCATTTGTACCAGAGATGATATTATGGTCTATCTCATTTCCAAGGGGATGGACGAAGGGCTTTCCTTTACCATTATGGAGAGCGTCCGTAAGGGAAAGGGCCTAAAAGGCGAGTGGGAAGAGGAAATGACTGCCCACGGCGTGCCTGACTGGTATATCTGGTCCTGCAATAAGATCAAGTACATGTTCCCCAAGGCCCATGCGGCGGCCTATGTTATGATGGCCTGGCGTATTGCTTATTGCAAGGTGTTTTACCCTCTGGCTTATTACGCCTCGTTTTTCAGCATCCGTGCCAGCGGCTTCAGCTATGAGCTGATGTGCCAGGGCAGGGAGAAGCTGGAGCATTATCTGGCAGATTACAGAAAGAGGATGGATTCCCTCTCCAAAAAGGAACAGGATACCCTTCGTGATATGAGGATCGTTCAGGAGATGTACGCCAGAGGATATGAGTTCATGCCCATTGATATTTACCGGGCAAAGGCCAGGCATTTCCAGATCATAGACGGAAAGCTGATGCCTTCCTTAAGCAGCATTGACGGCCTGGGTGAAAAGGCGGCTGACGCGGTGGTGGAAGCAGGAAAGGATGGGAAGTTTTTATCCAGAGAGGACTTCAGAAACCGCACCAAGGTCAGCAAGACAGTCTGCGACCTGATGGGAGACTTAGGTCTTTTGGGAGAGCTGCCGGAATCCAATCAGTTGTCCATATTTGACCTGGGGTAATGATGAAATATTACCGGAAAATGCAGTAATTTTTCCGGTAATTTATAAAAATAAAAAAACTTGAAAATAAGGTTGACTTTAGGCCGGGATTATATTATACTACTTAACGTAATCGAGGCGTGGCTCAGTTTGGTAGAGCGCTGCGTTCGGGACGCAGAGGCCGCAAGTTCGAATCTTGTCGCCTCGATTCCGGCCTATTGGTCAAGCGGTCAAGACGCCGCCCTCTCACGGCGGAAACCCGGGTTCGATTCCCGGATAGGTCATACAAAAAGCCCTCAGGCATTTCCTGAGGGCTTTTTGTTAACAAGATTTTATGCATAACGCCTGTTCATATGGATTGGTTTATGATAATATAAGCTTTACATGAAACACGTACATTACGATGAAACTCAGATTGCGGGGTAAAGATGAAATATATTTCACTGGAAGAGATGAAGGACAAACTGGACTTTTTTGAAAAAATGCATGATGGGGTGCGTCTGGTTGACCCTCTGAACAAAAGAGTACTGGAATACCGGGATTCTGCCATGGCAGGGCTGGATGATGTGTGCTATGACTATTGGGGAAATGGAAAGATCTGTGAAAACTGCGTTTCCTTAAGGTCCCACTGCGAGGGAAAGAGCTTTATGAAGATGGAAAAAAGCGGAGATAAGATTTTTCTCGTTACGGCAATTCCCCTCGATTATCCCGGACATCCGGTCGTGCTGGAATTGTTTAAAGACACCACGGATTCCATGCTGGTAGGCTCCGGAAATTACAATGAAGGGGAAATGATGACCCGCTGTGTGAAGGAGCTTAATGACATCATTGTCAGAGATCCCTTAACTTCCCTTTATAACAGGCGCTTTTCAGAGGAGAGGCTGCCGGTGGATGTGGCAGTGGCGATTATGGCTGATGAACCTCTGTCAGTCTGCTTTATTGATATGGATAATTTTAAGGAAATCAATGACCTTTATGGCCATGAATCAGGAGATATGGCTATTAAGGCGGCAGGAGAGGTGATCCTTCGCCATATGGATTATGAGGACGCCTGGGCGGCCAGGTATGGAGGGGATGAGTTCCTTCTGAACTTTAAAAACATGGACGAGGACCAGGTCCGTGAGATCGTAGAGCACATCCAGGAGGAGATTAAGGAATTATCCTTTGCCCGGTTTGCCAATAAAACCCGCCTTTCCATTTCCTTTGGCATAGAAACCATGAAAGGTGATCCCATGACCGCGGCGGATTTGATCCGGCGGGCTGACGAAAAAATGTATCGGGCGAAAAAAGCAAAGATTCAATAAAGGCAGCGAAGGCTGCCTTTTTATTATGGGTCGTGACCCTGTTGAGCACGCAAAGCGTGCGAAATATAAACCACCCG
>NZ_JASGFH010000014.1:0-134660 GCF_047605665.1 Lacrimispora sp.
CACAACAACCTGATCCGGATTATCAACCAGTGCTCTTGCAATCACTTCTACTAATTCTTTCATACGCTTCACCTCTCACTACTGGATACCGGCGATCTTTAAAAGCTTGCTTACAACTTCTGTTGGCTGTGCACCTGTTGCTAACCATTTCTTAGCATTTTCTTCATCAAACTTGATTGTGCTTGGTTCTGTGGTTGGATCATAGTAACCAACTTCTTCGATGAATCTGCCGTCTCTTGGAGATCTGGAATCTGCAACTACAATTCTATAGAAAGGAGCCTTCTTCTGACCCATTCTTTTTAATCTCATCTTTACTGCCATTGTGAAATTCACCTCCTTAAATACTGGATTTTAAAAACAAATCTATAGCGAACGCAGGAACCTGCTTTGCTAACATCATAAATTAAAAGGGCAGTTTCAGTTTGCCGAAGAGTCCGCCTCCGCCGCGTTTTCCGCCGCCCATCATGCCTGGGAGCTGCTTCATCATCTTCTTCATCTGGTCAAACTGCTTGACAATGCGGTTTACTTCGCTGATATCGACTCCAGCGCCCTTTGCAACCCGCTGTTTTCTGGAAACATTTTTCATCAGGTCTGGATTCATCCGCTCTTTCTTTGTCATGGAAAGAATGATAGCCTCCACCCGGTCCATGGCTTTTTCATCAAAATCCATGTCCTTCATCTGTCCCATACCCGGCAGCATACCCATAATACTCGCCATACCGCCCATTTTTTTCACCTGGTTCATCTGCTCCAGGAAATCGTTGTAATCAAACTCTGCTTTCCGCAGCTTTTGTGACAGCTCTTTTGCCTTCTGCTCGTCTACCTGGATTTCCGCCTTCTCAATGAGGGAAAGAATATCTCCCATCCCCAGGATTCTGGAAGCCATGCGGTCCGGATAGAACTGTTCCAGATCAGAAAGCTTTTCTCCCATACCCACGTAGAGAACCGGTTTTCCGGTCACTGCACGGATGGAAAGCGCTGCTCCGCCTCTGGTGTCGCCATCCAGCTTCGTAATGATAACGCCGTCAATTCCGATTTTATCATTGAACGTTCCAGCCACGTTTACGGCATCCTGTCCTGTCATCGCGTCTACCACCAAAACAGTCTGGTGAACTTCTACAGCCTCTTTGATCTCAATCAGCTCGTTCATCATGTCCTCATCTATATGAAGACGGCCCGCTGTATCCAGAATCACCACATTCTGGTCATTCTTACGGGCGCTTGCGATGGCGGCCTTTGCGATATCCGCAGGCTTGTGGTTATCTCCCATGGTGAATACGGGAACACCCTGCTTTTCGCCGTTGATCTGAAGCTGTTTGATGGCTGCCGGACGGTAAATATCACATGCAACGAGGAGAGGATTTCTGCCCTTTGCCTTTAATTTTCCGGCTATCTTGGCAGTCGTTGTGGTCTTACCCGCACCCTGGAGACCAGCCATTAAAATGACCGTCATCTCTCCGGCAGGCTTTAACTGAATTTCCGTGGTCTCAGACCCCATCAGCTTGACCAGCTCTTCGTTTACAATCTTAATTACCATCTGTCCCGGAGTCAGGCTGTTTTGCACATCCTGTCCGATAGCCCGTTCCTGTACGGCACTGATAAACTGCTTTACAACCTTAAAGCTTACGTCGGCTTCCAATAAAGCCATCTTAACTTCTTTAAGAGCTGCTTTTACATCAGCTTCGGACAAGCGTCCCTTACCTCTTAAGTTCTTAAATACATTCTGTAATTTATCAGATAAGCTCTCAAAAGCCATTTAACGCCCTCCTAATGAGCCTCCAGCTCGATGATTTCGCCCGATATCTCTTCGATGCGACGGATCAGATCCCTGTTTTCCGTAAGAGCAAATTCCTTTGTCAAACTCCGGATCTCTCTGGCCAGCTTCCTGGTCTGTTCAAATTTTTCCACCAGATGAAGCTTTTCTTCATAGTCCTCCAGGATTTTGTTGCACCGCTTAATCAAGTCGTGGACTCCCTGGCGGCTGATTCCCCGCTCCGCTGCGATTTCGCTCAAAGAAAGATCATAAAGAACCACGTCTTCATAAACATTCCTCTGATGTTCTGTCAGCAAAGCTCCGTAAAAATCATACAACAACCCTTGTCTTGCAATCTTTTCCATATCATCACCTGAGATATCATACAATACTTTTCCTATGGTGTCAAGTATTTTTTCTTTACACCAAAATTATTTTTTGAGAAACTTTTTCATGACGTGATAAAGCTTCCTGCTGTGGACAATATACGTTCCGTGTCCTTCTCCCGGAAGAATCTTAAGATAGCTGTTTTTTATCTTTGATGCCAGATATCTGGTCTGATCTTCCCGAATCAAATCCTTTTCCCCTGCAACCACCAGAACCGGGATGGAGATGCGCCCAAGCTGGGCCCCGGTGATATGGGGCTCAACGAGCATCATACGGGTCCTGGGATCGGGACGGAGCTTTTCCATCAGAGTGAAGAACATGAGCCAGAAACCCTTTAATCCTCTGGGTTCCGTGTTGGCGCCGCAGATCACCATTTTTGAAAAGATATCGGGATATTTGATTGCAGCCAGCATCCCGATGATTCCTCCGTCACTGAATCCGCAGTAAAGGGGGCTCTTTAGCTTACAGGCTCTGATAAATGCCGCCACATCCTCTGCCATGGCTTCATATCCAAAAGCATCTCCTCCGGAACTTTTTCCATGGCCTCTGGAGTCCAGGGCATAGACTGTGTAATCCCGCTCCAGCAGCTCTGCTGTTTCATGAAAAATCCGGTGGTCCTCCCCATTTCCGTGAACCAGGACAATGGCAGGACCATTTCCGGAGACTCTGTAAAACATGCGGATGCCATTTACTTCAATATACACCTGGTTTCCCCTTATCTTTCCGGAATGATTTCAATCCAGTAGCCGTCAGGATCGCTGATGAAATAAATGCCCATTCCCGGATTTTCAAAGCAGATTACACCCATTTCTTTATGTTTCTCATGCCATGCATCGTATTCATCGGTATGAAATGCCAGATGAAATTCACATTCGCCCAGATTATAAGGCTCTTTCCGGTCTGTCAAATAGGTCAGTTCCAGGGTGAATTCAGTTATTCCGTCGCCTAAAAAGACCAGCTTAAAAGAACCGTCTGATGCAGCCTTTTCCCTTACAGGCGTGAGATTCAAAGCATCCTTATAAAATTTCAGGCTTTTTTCCAGATCGAGTACGTTAAAATTAAAATGATTGAATTTAATCATGATGATATCCTCCTTTTCATTTAGCAGAACAGAATGTTATACCTCCATCATAACATAGGCATCAGGCTGTTTGTCAACAGTTTTCCGCCATTGCCCCATAATTGGAGCAGGTCCGGTTTTATAAAAAAACCGGACCTGCAGTTTAAGGAATTATTTCGTCGGTATAAGAGCCTTTTTTCCGCCCATATATGGCTGCAA
This sequence comes from Lacrimispora sp., assembly GCF_047605665.1. Taxonomy (GTDB): domain Bacteria; phylum Bacillota; class Clostridia; order Lachnospirales; family Lachnospiraceae; genus Lacrimispora. The sequence continues at coordinate 3,420 of NZ_JASGFH010000014.1, forward strand.
TGCTTCCGGAATCTTCACGGTTCCGTCTGCCTGTAAATTATTTTCCAGGAATGCGATCAGCATTCTTGGCGGTGCTGCCACTGTATTATTTAAGGTGTGGGCAAAGTACTTTCTGCCATCCTCGCTGTTTACACGGATTTTCAGTCTTCTGGCCTGGGCATCTCCCAAGTTGGAGCAGCTTCCCACTTCAAAATACTTTTTCTGTCTCGGTGACCACGCTTCCACGTCCACAGACTTCACTTTTAAGTCAGCTAAGTCTCCGGAACAGCATTCCAGGGTTCTGACAGGGATGTCCAGGGAGCAGAATAAGTCCACGGTATTCTGCCATAATTTTTCATACCAGTCCATGCTCTCTTCCGGCTTGCAGACAACCACCATCTCCTGCTTTTCAAACTGGTGAATGCGGTATACGCCTCTCTCTTCCAGTCCATGAGCGCCTTTTTCCTTACGGAAGCAGGGAGAATAGCTGGTCAATGTCTTTGGAAGGGCGGTTTCAGGAAGGATGGTATCAATGAACTTTCCGATCATGGAGTGCTCACTGGTTCCGATTAAATATAAATCCTCTCCTTCTATCTTATACATCATGGCTTCCATTTCAGCAAAGCTCATAACTCCGGTAACAACTTCGCTGCGGATCATGAACGGAGGAATGCAGTAAGTGAATCCCCGGTCAATCATGAAGTCCCTTGCATAAGAAAGGACAGAAGAATGAAGTCTTGCAATGTCTCCCATGAGATAGTAAAAACCGTTTCCAGCCACTTTTCTTGCGCTGTCAAGGTCAATTCCGTCAAAGCTTTCCATGATTTCCGTGTGGTAAGGGATTTCAAAGTCAGGAATCACCGGTTCTCCGTAGCGCTGTACCTCTACGTTTTCACTGTCATCTTTTCCGACGGGCACGCTGGGATCAATGATATTGGGAATGGTCATCATGATCTTTTTGATTCTCTCCTCTAAGTCCCGTTCTTTTTCCTCCAGTGCAGCCAGATGATCAGAAGCGTCGGTTACCTTTTTCTTCATATCCTCTGCTTCTTCTTTCTTTCCCTGTCCCATCAAAGCGCCTATCTGTTTGGAAAGTTTGTTGCGTTCAGCCCGCAGGTTATCACCCTCCTGCTTTACACCCCGGTTTTCTTCATCCAGCTTGATGACTTCATCCACCAGCGGCAGCTTCCCGTCCTGAAACTTTTTCTTCATATTGTCCTTTACGATTTCAGGATTTTCTCTTACAAACTTTAAATCTAGCATGGTATTCCTCCTGGTTTCTCCTCAATATTCTCTGCGTAAATAGGCCGCAGCATAATCTGCCGTTGATTATACTACAAAAAAAGGGCAAAGAAAAGCCCTTTTGCGAAAATTCCCCCTCATTGTCCGGTATTACCGGCCAATGAGCAGGGAAAGAAGTTCCTCAAAACACACTCCGTTTTTGACAGGAACATTTAATTCGTCTGATTTTACAATACAGCTTTTGACAAAGCCTGCCGCTTTCTTTGCCGCCTCCTTTAAAGGAATTCCCTTTACGGTCTGGGCTGCTATGATGGAAGAAAACACGTCTCCTGTGCCGGGGCGTTCACATCCCACACGAAGAGTCCTAAGAAAACGGACGGTTCCATCTTCCTCTGCCGTCACATTGACCACATAGTTTCCTTCTCTCACGCCTGTGATCACCACTTCTTTAGGGCCCATGGCTCTTATCTCTTCTGCCATTTCTAAAAGCTCAGACCTCTTAAAAGCAGGCTGGTACTCTCTCCCGGTCAGAATGCAGGCCTCTGTCAGATTTGGTGTCACAATGTCTCCAAAGCATACCAGTTCCTTCATACGGCTGCACATTCTGGGAGTGTAGGTCTGGTAAGGCTTTCCGTGATCTCCCATAATGGGATCGATGATCACCTTTGTGGACGGCCCCTTAAATTCTTTTATCATATCGATAACAATGGTAATCTGTTCCTCTGAGCCCAAAAATCCGCTGTATATCCCGTCAAACTCTATATTCAGTTTTTTCCACTGTTCGATGTAAAGAGGCATTTTTTCAGTATAATCATCGAAAAAATAAGTGGGAAATCCGGTGTGGCTGGATAAGATGGAAGTGGGGACAGGACAGCACTGGACCTTTAAGGCTGATATAATGGGGATAGCCACGGTCAAAGAACAGCGGCCGTATCCGGACAAATCATTGATAACTGCAATTTTTTTCTGATGTTTTTCTGATGTCATAATTTTTCTTTTTCAATTCCCGCAGCTTATGAAGGCCGCGGCTGGAGGCATATTCTGTCAAGTGTCAAAGGTTGGTTAAAAATAATCCCGCCCTGGTCATAGCTCTTCGAAGGGGCATGTATATCACAACGGAAACAATGGCGGAAGTCACCGCATTGATGGAGGTGGAAGCCACGTTCCATGCAAGTGCCAGCTCTGCAGCCGGTTTTCCCAGAATCAGAAGCTTATAGTAATAGCCGACCAGAGGATCGAAAATCACATTAAACAGCAATCCTCCCACCGCTCCGATAACGGCCCATTTCATGATGTGCTTCTGGTCACGGGATTCGCTAATCCGTCCTATTTTATGTGCCAGGAACCCTGTTATGAGACCGATACCCAGCTTTAAAATAAAGGTTTTGGGAGCATAGAGCACGTAGACAGGATCAAAAAGGTCACCTATGGTCATGCCGATAGCTCCTCCCAGGCCTCCGTAAAGTCCGCCTAAGAGCAGAGCGCCTAAAACGCAGACTGCATTTCCCAAATGGATAGAGGTAGCGTCTCCTCCCGGAAGAGAAATTTTAAACTGCAAAAAGGTGAACACGACATAGGACATGGCTGCAAACAATCCCGTCAGTGCCAGCCTGTAAATTTTCTGATTGCTGTGGTTCATTGGTAATTCCTCCCTTGTGCTTTTGTGTTTCCTATCTTAGCACGCAGGTGGATTGATATAAATATCCAGTTTTGATATATCAATCCATACCAGTTTAATCATGGGATTCCACGCAGATCAGGATTCCGGAATCAAAGTCTATGGCGCCCTCTTCCCCTGTCAGTTCATTGCTGATGCAGAGGCTGGTCCCTAAGTCAATGTCCTTTTTATAAAGCGGATACTTAAAACCGGTCAGGGTAATCCCTTTTACTTCCCCGCTTAAAGGCAGAAAGGAGATATACTTTCCCATGGCCTCACTGCGGGCAAAGGTACGGCCCTTGTCCAGTATGGTAATCCAGTTTTTTTCATCTGCAATGGCCGCCTGAACACCTTTTTTCAAACAGTCATAAAGCAGGTGAAGATTGCCCAGAAAATGATCCAGCCTTCCTCCTGTTGCCCCTAAAAGCACCAGTTTAGTGCAGCCTAAACTCATGGCAGCGCTGATGGCAAGCTCCGTATCCGTGGCATCCTTTTCCGGCTTATGGACTTCCCAGATGACCTCGTCCGGACTGTTCTTATATTCCTCTAAAATCTTTGGATCAATGGTGTCAAAATCCCCGGCAATGACATCCGGCTTTAGATGAAGTTTATGGAGGGCTCCAAGCCCTCCATCCACAGCGATCACCTTATCAAATGTTCTTGTCTCTAAAAAACCACGGGCAAACTCATAATCTATGGTGCCTCCGGTTACGATCAAGCCTGTCATTCATACTCCTTAAATATCTCCAAAAATGCCTTTGTATTGGCAGTTACATCTCCATTGAAAATAGCAGAACCGGCTACAAATATATTGGCGCCTGCCTCAATCAGCTCTCTCACATTGTTGCAGGTCACGCCTCCATCCATCTGAATGTCCGTCTCAAGGCCCCGTTCCGTGCACATTTTTCTCAAAGCCCTCACCTTTTCAGTTGCATAAGGGATGTACTTCTGTCCTCCAAAGCCTGGATTAACAGACATGATTAAGACCATGTCCACCTCGCTGAGAATATGCTCCAAAACAGATATGGGAGTTGCCGGGTTTAAAGCCACTCCGGCCTTTGCCCCTGTTTCCTTAATCTGGTTGATTGTGCGGTCCAAATGAGGACAGGCTTCCGCATGAACACAGATCAAATCTGCCCCTGCTTTCCTGAAATCTCCGATATACCGTTCCGGCTTCTCCACCATCATATGAACATCAAACACCAGGTCCGTGCAGCTTCGCAGGCTGCTGATGACAGGCATTCCAAAGGAAATGCTGGGAACAAACATCCCATCCATCACATCCAGATGAACATAGTGGGCTCCCGCCTCTGCTGTCTCCATCACCTGTTTTCCCAGATTTTTAAAATCCGCCGCCAATATGGAAGGGGCAAGTTTAAGCATAATCAATATCTCCTTTTCTCTTTTAATTCCTGGTATAAAAGCCTGTAATTCTCGTAACGGCTGGGGCTGATCTCTCCTTCTTCCACTGCGGTCTTCACGCCGCAGGAGGTTTCCCCGATATGGACGCAGCCCAGAAATTTACACCCCTCTTCATAAGGTTCAAATTCCGGAAAACAGTCCTTAAGGCTGAGACAGTCCAAATCCTCCATATACATGGAGCTGAAACCCGGCGTGTCCATCATATAGGTGGCGTTTCCCATGTCAAACAGCTCGGAATGCCTTGTGGTATGCTTTCCCCTCTGGATTTTCTCACTGATGCTTCCGGTTTCCATCTCAGCCTGAGGGCAGAGCAGGTTTGTAAGGGAAGACTTTCCCACACCGGAAGGACCGGCTAAAACGGTAGTCTTTCCCTGTACCAGGCTCTTTATGTCCTCAATTCCCCGGTTTTCGCAGGCGCTGATAAAATACAGAGGATATCCGGCCCTTTCGTAAATATCACGAAGGGCCTCCTTTTCCTCGTTTCCAATTAAATCAATTTTGTTGAAACAGATTTTTACAGGAACCTCCTGAACCTCCATCATGACCAGAAAACGGTCCAAAAGATTTAAATTAGGCTCCGGCTGGGTAATGGAAAACAGGACGAGAGCCTGATCCACATTTGCCACGGCCGGGCGGACCAGGGCATTTTTCCGGGGGAGTATCTGGTCCACATTTCCCTTTTTTTCCACCTCATCGAGAATGGAAAATTCCACGTCATCTCCCACTAAAGGCTTCACCTTTTTATTGCGGAAAATGCCCTTTGCCCTGCACTCATAAAGATTTCCGTCCGTGCCGTGGACGTAATAAAATCCTGCGATTCCTTTCAAAATTTTTCCTGTCATATATTATTCCCTGTGATAATTAGTATCATATCCGAGTTTTATCAGCTTTGGGGAACCGGAATGAAGGTGACTGGATAAGAATTGATCACTTCATTGGTTTCCACATTTACGATTTCCACTGTACCGCTTGTAACTCCGTAAGCGCCTTCTATGTTTTTAAAGGATACGGGCAGCATCTGGTCCCCTGTCATGGTAACAGGTCCCATCAGCTCTCTGACCTCATCTCTTCCGTTTACGTTCTGTCTCAGCTGCACTTTTAAAGTCAGTTGTGTGCTGCCGGAACCGGGGCCTATGATGCTCTGTAAGGAATAGGATTTGTCAATGGAAGCCAGATATTTGTACTTTGCCTGCTGGGCCGTACCGCTGCTCACGACATAGCTGACTGCGGTGCCTGCTTCCACCTGCTTTCCTTCCTCCACGGACTGCCTGATTACATTGCCCCGCTCTACCGTTTCAGAGGTTTCTTCCGTCACAGCTCCTGTCAAAAGGCCTACGTCAGCCAGCATCTCAGCCGCCACTTCCTCCGTATGCCCGATAATTTTAGGAACAGTAACCGGATTGACCAGGGCCGGGCCGGTGCTTGTGACCAGAGTCACCGCTTCCCCTTCCTTTGCCTGGGTTGGGCTGTAGCTGACCACATATCCCACTGCCACTGTGTCGCTTTCCTTCTGCTCTAAGGTCACTGTCAGCCCCTTTTCTTCCAGGAACTTCTTTGCAGCTTCCCCTTCCATATTTTCCAGGCCAAGCTGGGTCAGATCAAGGGCAACCTGCTCAGGTCCCTTGCTGATCACCACATAAACAGCCGAATACTTATCGACTATTTCATCTTTTTCCGGCTTCTGGGAAATGACATCCCCTTCATCCACTGTTTCAGAAAAGGCGTAATCGCCGATCTTCATATAAAGACCGCCATTGTCCTTTAACTTCTGCTCTGCAATTTCAACGGCCAGGCCCAGAACGTCAGGCATTCTCACCTGTTTGTCGCTCAAGGTTTCTTCTGAAGAAACTTCACTTGAGGTTTCTGTCTCCGGCGAAGAGCCTGAACGGAATAATCCTCCCACTCTGGAAAACACAAAAATCAGCACTGCCACAATGATGACAGCCACCACAACCCCTGCGGCGGTTAAGAGCTTTTCAATTCTGGGGCTGATATCCTCATCTTCCTGCTCCTGTCTTCTGACCTTTTTTCCTCCAGGCTGAGGGCGGTTTGCCCTTTCTGCGGACTGCTCCTGCCTGCGTATTGGATTCACATTCAAAGGCTGTTCCGGCTGGGTCCTTCTGCCTGACCGGATCTGTTCCAACTCAGGCTTTCCGATGATGACAGTCTGGGAGTCGCTCACCTGGGGAGGAGCCTGAACAAAGTCCCCGTCCGGGTTTACCAGAGCCTTCCGCAAATCCGTGATCATCTCCTGCATGCTTTTGTAACGGTATTCCGGCTTTTTTTCCGTGCTCTTTAAAATGATGTTCTCAAGAGCCACGGGAATGCTCTCATTATAAAAGCTGGGCGGCGTAATAGGGTCTTCCAAATGAGCCAGGGCAACCGTCACCGTGTTGTCTCCCTGGAAAGGAACCCTGCCTGCCACCATTTCATACATGGTGATGCCCAGGGAATAAATATCACTTCTGACATCGCTGTAGCCGCCTCTTGCCTGTTCAGGTGATATGTAATGAACAGAACCGACAGCCGTCGCATTCATGGTCTGGGACGAAACAGCTCTGGCGATTCCAAAATCCGCCACCTTCACCTTTCCATCCCTGGCAATGATGATATTCTGGGGCTTGATATCCCGGTGAATAATTCCCTGCTCATGAGCTGCCGCAAGCCCCTGTGCAACGGATATGCCGATGCCGATGGCTTCCTTGCTGTCCAGACAGCCCTTCTTGGAAATATAATTTTTTAAGGTAATCCCTTCGATCAGCTCCATGACAATATAGTGAAGGTCCCCATCATCCACAACGTCATAGACGTTTACAATATTGGGATGGGAAAGACGGGCAGCCGCCTGGGCCTCCATTTTAAATTTGCTGACAAATCCGCTGTCAGAGCTGAATTCCTCTTTTAACACCTTTATGGCAACAGGACGGTCTAATTTATGGCACAGGGCCTTATATACATCTGACATGCCGCCGGAACCGATCTGCTCCAGTATTTCATATCTATCCTGTAAAAATGCTCCTGGTCTCAAGATCATAAGCTTACCTCCCTGCCAATTTGAGGATCAACCAGAACAACTGCGATGTTGTCTTTCCCCCCATTGTCATTGGCCACTGTAATCAGTTTTTCTGCCTTTTCCGGCAGCTCCAGTTCTGAGCAGATAATTTCTTCCATTTCAGCAGCCTCAAGCATATTGCTGAGTCCGTCGGAACACATGAGTACATAATCCCCAGGCTCCAGGCTGACTTCAAAAAAATCAATCTCCAGCTTATCTTCCGTACCAACCGCTCTTGTTATAATGTTCTTTTTTTCCAGATAGTTTCTGCTTCCCCGCTCCAACTGGCCCAGGGACACCATTTCCTCTACGAGAGAGTGGTCTTTTGTGACCTGTTTTAACCGTTTTCCAACCACATACAGGCGGCTGTCTCCCACATTAGCCACATACATGGTGGTTCCTTCCACCACGGCCGCTACCAGGGTCGTGCCCATTCCGGTCAGTTCCGCCTTTTTTAAAGACTCCTGATACAGCATGGTATTGATCTTTTGTATGCCCTCTTTCAGAAGGGAAATCGTTCCCGGTTTTGTGGTCTTCTTTATGTGTTCCACCAGATTTTCAACAATATATCTGGAAGCGTAATCACCGGCCTGATGGCCGCCCATGCCGTCTGCGACTAAAAAAAGATTGGGCAGGGCGCCCACAGACTTAGTTGTGGCATAGACATAGTCCTGATTGGCCGTCCGGACTCTTCCGGTATCCGTCATAGCGCAAGCCTTCATCGTTTCATCTTCACTTTCTTTTTTTATTCAGCATTCAAAAAACTTTTTCTGAGCTGTCCACAGGCCCCATTAATATCCCGGCCCATTTCTCTTCTTATAGTAACATTAATTCCGTTTTTTTCAAGAAGATTTTTAAAAGCTTTTATTGCCTGGCCCTCTGACTGGACGTAATCCCGCTCCTTAATGGGGTTTACAGGGATCAGATTTACGTGTCCGTGGTGATGCTTTAAAAGGGCTGATAAGGCAGAAGCTTCCTCCAGATTGTCATTGACTCCCCTCACGAGACTGTATTCAAATGTGAGGCGGCGCCCCGTCTTTTCAAAATAAGTCCTGCAGGCAGACAGCACCTCTTCTAAGGGGTAGCGGTTTGCCACAGGCATCAGGGATTTTCTCACCTGATCGTTTGGCGCATGGAGAGATAATGCAAGAGTGATCTGGAGATTTTCTTCTGCCAGCTTTAAAATTCCCGGAACAATGCCGCAAGTGGATACGGTGATGTTACGCTGGCTGATGTTAAGTCCGTTTTCATCCGTAAGAAGGCGGATGAACCGGACTAAGTTGTCGTAATTATCAAGAGGTTCTCCCGATCCCATGACCACCACATTGGAGACACGCTCTCCCGTCATCTTCTGAATCCGGTAAATCTGATCCAGCATCTCGGATGGCAGTAAGTTTCTCTCAAGTCCATCCAAAGTAGAGGCGCAGAACCGGCACCCCATGCGGCAGCCTACCTGGGAGGAAATGCAGACTGAATTTCCGTGCTTATATCTCATCAGCACGCTTTCAATCACATTTCCATCGGAAAGGCCGAATAAGTATTTTCTCGTCCCGTCAATGGCGGAAATCTTTTCCTCCACAACGGTTAAGGATGTATACGCTGCCGATTGCTGCAGCTTTTCTTTCAAAGCTCTGGAAAGATTGGTCATTTCCTCAAAATCAGCCGCCAGTTTCTGGTGCATCCATTCATAAAGCTGCTTTGCCCGAAAGGGCTTTTCGCCTATGGACACCATGTAGGACGTCAGGTTTTCCAAGTCCAGAGATTTTATATCTGTTTTTTCCATTTAATAAAAGCCTGCCTTTTTTTGAAATGCCGCAATAAAGAATCCGTCACAGGGATGAATTCCCGGCAAAAGCTGTATATATCCATGTTTCATGGTGGGGGAATCCAGTTCCTTTCCCAGCTTTCCTTCCAGGCTTATGCCGTCAAAGGGAAACTGCTCCAAAAACCATTTCACATTGTCTTCATTTTCCATTTTGTCTATGGTACAGGTGCTGAAAATCAGCTTTCCTCCCGGCTTTACATAGGACTGGACGACTGAGAGAATTTCCCGCTGAAGAGCAGCCAGGGATTTCAGTTGATCCATCGTCATCCGGTATTTGATATCCGGCTTGCGCCCGATAATTCCGAGCCCGGAACAGGGCAGGTCTGCGATTACAATATCCGCTTTTTCCACAGAATCGTGATCCAGTACAAGGGCATCCTGCACCTTTGCCCGTATATTTTGAAATCCGGACCGTTCCATATTTTCCTGTACCATGGCGATCTTCCAGTCGCTTAAATCCCGGACCTCCACCATGCCGGTGCCCTGAAGCTTATCAGCTATATGAAGGCTCTTTCCTCCCGGCGCACCGCAGACGTCAATGCAGAAATCTCCTTTTTGGGGGTCTGCGATTTCCCCAACAAAGCTGGAGCTTAAATCCTGCACCTGGATATATCCCTTCTGGAATGCTTCCAGACTCTCCAGGTAATCATACTGCTCCAGATACAAAATCCCGTCCGAAATTCCGGATTGGGACACCTTTACACCCTGATTTTCCAGGCTTTGAATAATTTCTTCCTTGCCTGCCCTGGCAACCCCCCCCAGGGGGTCCTCTCTTTGCCCTTCGGGCAAATTCACCTTATTACAGCGGACAGTGGTCACGCTGCTCTTTAAAAAGGATTCCATCATGATGCCTGCTGTTTCCTTCCCGTAGACCTCCTGCCACATGGATACGATCCAGGAGGGCATGGAGTAGCGGATGGAATCATCAGGCCAGCTTATACTTTCTTTGTTTCTGGAAATATTGCGCAAAACTCCGTTGACAAAGCCTTTTAGGCCGGAAAACTTCCGTTTTACAGCCAGCTTTACCGCCTCATTGCACACGGCGGAGTCAGGAACCCGGTCCATATATAAAAGCTGATAAACCGACATCCGCAGAATCGTGCGGATGAGCGGTTTCATCTTATTTACTTTCACGCTGGAAAAGGAATTGATCACATAATCGATCTGGAGCAGATATTCCACCGTTCCGTCTGAGATACGGGAAATAAATGACCGTTCCGTCTTATCCAGGTATTGATATTTATTAAGGGCCTGGCGAAGGACCAGATGGCTGTAATTGCCCCGCTCCAGAATCTCCATCAGGATATCCAGTGCGATCTCCCTGCTGTCTGTATCCTTACTCATCGTTTCGCCTACCTCCAAACAGGATCATAAGCCTTAAAAGCTGGAGCACCGTTGCCGCCAAAGCAGCCACATAGGTGAGAGCCGCTGCCCCCAGCACCTTTCTCGTATACCCCAGTTCCTGATCGCCTAATATCCCGGTCTGGCCCAGCAGAGCAACTGCCCGCCTGGAAGCATTGAATTCTACCGGAAGGGTCACAAGCTGAAAAAGAACAGCCAGAGAAAAGAGAATCAGTCCCACATTTACCAGCGGTGAGCCAAGTCCGCCTATAATAACTCCCAGAATAATAATGGGAAATGCCATCTGAGAGCCGATGTTGGCTGCGGGAACAATGGCCGCCCGAAGTTTTAACGGAATATAACCGTTCTGGTCCTGCATCACATGGCCGCACTCATGGGCTGCCACACCCACTGCCGCCACGGAGGTGGAGCCATATACTGAGTCTGATAAATTGACCGTTTTGGTTCTGGGATCGTAATGATCCGTCAGACGGCCTCCCACTGACCTCACCTGTACATCGTAAATGCCCTGGGAATTGAGCAGACGCCTTGCCGCCTCCGCTCCTGTCATCCCGGACATGCTGCGTACTTTTGAATATTTATTAAATGTACTGCTGACCCTGGCAGAGGCGATCATGGACAAAACAGCTCCAATGATGACCAATATCCAGGTAGGGTCCATATAGTATCCCATTCCCATCATACCGTAAGGCATAATAAACACTCCTTTCCTTCTTTTAGCCCATGCTTTCCGGGCATAGTAACATACCCGCAGAGCACTTCTTTATTGTTCGTCTGAAAGCTGTTTCAAAACAGTGCCAACCGAAACCGGATAACCTCTGAGAAACGCACCGGCATCCAGCCGCTTTTTCCCCTGAAGCTGCAGCTCCTTAAGAGATAAGCTGCCCTTTCCTGTCTTTATAATCAAACAGTCCCATCCAACCTCAACAACCTGACCGCAGACTCCTTCATATTCTTTTTCCAGCACAGTTGCTTCCCAAAGCTTCATCACCTTTCCATCCCAGCTTGTGTAAGCGCTGGGCCACGGGTTTAATCCCCGGATGAGGCGTTCAATGGAAACAGCATCCATAGACCAGTCAATATCTCCCATGGACTTTTTAATCATTCCTACATGGGTAGCCTTGGAATCGTCCTGAGGGGTTCTCACTGCGGTCCCCTCCTTCAGTTTTTCTAAAGTCTTTACAATAAGTTTTCCGCCGACTTCACTCAGCTTCTCATGAAGGCTGCCGCCGGTTTCATTTTTATCCAAATCAATGACTTCCTGATCCAGCATATCGCCTGTATCAATACCTTCTGCCATCATCATGGTGGTAATTCCGCTTTCCTTTTCCCCATTGATGACCGCGTACTGGATAGGAGATGCCCCCCGGTACTTAGGAAGCAGGGAGGCATGAATATTCACACAGCCAAACTCAGGAATATCCAGTATGCTTTTTGGAAGGATCTGCCCAAAGGCTACCACCACGATCACATCAGGCTTCATATCTGCAAGAAGGCTGACAAATTCCGGTTCTCTGGCCTTGACCGGCTGGTAAACGGGTATCCCGTATTCCAGAGCCTTTTCCTTGACCGGAGTCATCTGAATTTCCTTTCCCCTTCCCTTTGGCTTATCCGGCTGGGTGATGACGGCCAAAACCTCATGGCCTGCCTCCACCAGAGAAGTCAGGGCGGGAACGGAAAAATCAGGGGTTCCCATAAATACAATCCGCATACTTATTCTTCTGCCTCCAATTCTTCCTCTTCCAAAGTTATATCCTCTAATTCGCCTTCTACCTTATCCACGTATAACTCCCCGTTTAAATGGTCGCATTCATGGCAGATGGCTCTTGCCAAAAGGCCTTCGCCTTCCAGCTCAAAGGGCTGCATATTCTCGTCAAACGCTCTCACCTTCACGTAATTAGGCCTTGTCACAATCCCGGACTTTCCAGGTACGCTAAGGCAGCCTTCCGAACCGGTCTGGCTTCCGTCGGTCTCCAGTATTTCCGGATTGATGAAAACGTACTGGTTTTCGTCATCCGCATCAATGACTACAATATTTTTTAAAATCCCTACCTGGGAAGCTGCAAGGCCTACCCCGTTGGAATCGTACATGGTATCAAACATATCCTCAATCAGTTCTCTGATTCTGGGGGTGACTTCCTTTACCGGCTTGCATTTTTTTGTTAAAATTTCATCTCCAATGGTTCTAATCTTTCTAATAGCCATGTTCATTATCCTCTCGTTTATGAAAAATCGTATTGAATCAGCACCTGATCAAATAAATCCCTGCGTTCCTCTGAAAACCGGTCAATGCTGTCCCTGATTTTTATTAGTATATCATAGTTTTCCTGTTTCAAGTATAAAATTTTTCTATAGATATCATTAATTTTGTAAACCGAAGCCTCTGCAGGACCGATGATCTGGACCATGTCCTTTTCCGCCAGAGGGCCCGCAAACCGGGCAGTCTCCAGGGCCGCCTCAGTTAAAAGTCTCTCGTTACGGGAAGAAAGCTGAATGGTTAAAAGTCCGCTGGCAGGCGGATATTTCATGAGCTTCCTATACGCCATCTCATGTCGGTAAAATCCCTCATAATCCTGGCTGGCTGCCGCTGCAATGCTGTAATGGTCCGGATTATAAGTCTGGATGACCACATCTCCCGGCCGAAAATCCCGCCCTGCCCGCCCTGCCGCCTGGGTCAGAAGCTGAAAGGTCCTCTCCCCGCAGCGGTAATCAGGAGTATACAGGGATAAGTCAGCCGCTAAGACTCCTACCAGGGTCACGTTGGGGAAATCATGTCCCTTTACGATCATCTGGGTTCCGATGAGAATATCCGCTTCTCCCTCTGAAAATGCAGACAGGATTTCTTCATGCCCGCCCTTTTTAGAGGTGGTGTCAAGGTCCATGCGAAGAATTCCGGCTTCCGGAAACAGCTTTTTCGTCATCTGCTCCACCTTCTGAGTCCCTGTTCCGAAATTGGCGATATAAGGGGAGCTGCAGAAGGGGCATTTGTCCGGCATCGGAACAGAATGGCCGCAATAATGGCATACGAGGCGGTTGTTTTTGTGAAGTGTCAAAGTCACATCGCAGTGAGGACAGCGGATGGCCTCCCCACAGGAGCGGCAGGACACGAAATTGGCATAGCCTCTCCGGTTCATGAACAGCATGATCTGTTCTTTTTTTTCAAGGCGGTCTTCCATCATTGCCTTTAATTTTCTGCTGAAAATGGACTTGTTCCCTTCCTTTAATTCCTGCCTTAAATCCACCACTGAAACATTTGCGAGGGAGCTGTCTTTCTTTGCTCTGGAATGAAGGGTAAAAAGCCGGTATTCTCCCCGAAGGGCCTTTGTATAAGCCTCCAGGGAAGGCGTTGCCGAACCCAGCACCAGGGACGCATGCTCCATGGAGGCCCGCTTCTCTGCCACTTCTCTGGCATGGTATCTGGGCACTGTTTCGCTTTTATAAGCTCCTTCATGCTCTTCATCTATGAGAATCAGCCCAAGATGAGAAAAAGGAGTGAACAAAGCAGAACGGGGGCCGATCATAATGTCCACCTCTCCGTTTCTGGCCCGTTCAAACTGGTCGTACCGCTCTCCTGCTGACAAACGGGAATTGATGATGGAGACCCGGCTGCCGAATCTTCCGTAAAAACGCATGACGGTCTGATACGTCAGGGCAATTTCCGGTATGAGGACGATCACCTGCTTTCCTTCCTCAATGACCCTTTGGATCAGTTCCATGTAGACCTCTGTCTTGCCGCTTCCCGTAATGCCATGGATCAGATAAGTACCTCTTATATTTTCTCCGTAATCCTTGCAGAAACTGTCTGCAATGGCCTGCTGTTCTGCATTTAAATCCACGCCTTTACACGTTATTTTACCGGACTTAATGGGGTTTCTGTAAACTTCCTCTGATTCCAGGTCCGCATATCCTTTTTCAATCACAGGCTTTAAGGCAGCAGGGGATAAGTTCAGTTGATTTGACGCAATCTCATAGGGAATGACCGGATTTTCCAGAAATGCCTGAAATAAACGGACTCTGGCTTTATAATTCTTTTTCTCCGCTTCCTCCAGAGCCTTTAAAAGCCCTTCCTTATCGAGAAGACAGCGAATCACCCTTTTTTCCCTCGGCTTTACCTTCTGCTTTACCGGAAGCACAGTTTTTAAAGCCTGATTCATGGTGGAACCATACCGTTCCTTCAGCCACCAGGCCAGGGAAATCAGCAAAGACTCCGCTGAAATGCCATCAGCCGGAACCTCTGCAATTTCCTTAATTTTATCCCTGTCGTATTCCGCATGATCGGCAATGCCTACTACATATCCTTTCCTCATGGAATTCCCCTTTCCAAAAGGGATGAGGACCAGCGTTCCTACCGTCACCTCATGGGCCAGCCTTTCGGGTATCCGGTAATCAAAGGTGCGGTCCACCTTTTCATGGGAAATATCAATGATGATCCGGGCAAATCGTTCTGCCATCTTTCTCCTCCATCAGCCTGTATGTCATGAATCCGCACCAGGTTTCAGTGAAATGCCGCAGCCACCGGACCCAGATTCATGCTGTTAGAACCTTTAAACAGGACACAGTCCCCGCTCCTTAATTCAGTCTTTAAGTAAGCTGTAAGGGATTCAAGGTCCATAAATTCTCTGGTCGCAATGCCAGGTGCCTTTTCCTGTACGGCCCTGACGATTTCTTTTGCCAGTTCTCCAAGAACCACCACCAGATCAACCGGATGCTCTGCAATATACTCTCCGATCTCATAATGGAATTCAGGAGATTTTTCTCCAAGCTCCTTCATATCAGCCAGCACGGCGATTCTTCTGTCCGCCTTTGCAACCGATCCCAGCACCTCCAGGCCTGCCTTCATGGAAACAGGGCTGGCATTGTATGTATCGTCAATGACGGTCATGCCGTTTGCCTCATAAATCTGCTGGCGGTTTTTAAACCCTGTAAACTGTTCCAGAGTTTTTGCCGCTTCCTCCATGGGGATGCCGGACTCTTTTGCCACTGCCAGGGAAGCCATTGCATTTAAAACGTTGTGGCTGCCCATGACCTTTAGCCGCATGGGAACACGCTCCGTTCCATAAACTGCCGTAAAAGCCGGAAACCCTTCTTCCAGATGGACATCTTCTGCCCTGTAATTACAGTTTTCACCTGTGCCGTAATAAATGGTTCTGCAGCCTTCCTTTGCCCTGACATCCTTTAAGAGCTCATCATCGCCGTTTAGGATGAGGATTCCGCCTTCTGAAAGCCCATCCTGAATGGTCAGCTTTTCCCGGCAGATATTTTCTTTAGAGCCAAGCTGTTCAATGTGAGCCACTCCGATGTTGGTAATGACCGCCATCTGGATTTTAGCGATTTTTGCAATGACCGTCAGCTCTCCCGGCTCGCTCATGCCCAGCTCGATGACTCCGATTTCATCCTTTTGTGTTATTTCTGACAAGGTGATGGGAACTCCCACCTGACTGTTGTGGTTCCCCGGTGTTTTAAAAACTGCAAAACGGGCAGAAAGGGCGCATGATACCATTTCCCTGGTGGTGGTCTTTCCAACGCTGCCTGTAATTCCCACTAAAGGAATGCTGAGCCGGTTCCTGTAATAGCTTCCCACATCCTGAAGGGCCTTTTTCGTATCTTCCACACGAATCCACGGCTTTTCTGAATCCATATCATCATGCTGGCTGGTGAGAACAGCCACTGCTCCGTTTTCAAATGCCTGATCAATAAAACGGTGGGCATCCACCTTTTCCCCGATTATGGGAACAAACAAATCATTTCCCTTCATGTTTCTGGAATCAATGCTGATGTGTTCCAGAACTGTATCTTCACTTCCACAAAGAAGTTTTCCTTCCGCAGCCAAAAGGATTTCTTTCACTGTCATACGTTCCATCGTTTCCTCCGTTTCCGCCCATAACCATATGCCCCAAGGCGCATTTCCATCCTGCCCGTACTTTCCGGGCATACAATATATACCCGCCTGCCGTGCAAATGCCGAAAGCCCGTCACTGAACGGCCTCCGGCATTTTATTTTAACCTCAGTCTTCTTCCTTTAAATCATGAACTGCCAAAAGTACTTCCTCCCTGTCGGAAAAGTGGTGGCGCACACCATTAACTTCCTGGTAATCTTCATGGCCCTTTCCGATAATGGCAATCATATCTCCCGGCTCAGCATGGGAAATGCTGTAGCGGATGGCCTCTCTCCTGTCAGGAATCTCGATAAAGGTTCCGCCTGTCTTTTCCAGGCTTCCCCGTATATCTGCCATAATATCCTCAATCTTTTCAAATCTGGAATTGTCCGCAGTGATAACGGTAAAATCCGCCAGCCTTCCTGCGCTGTCTCCCATGGAATACCGTCTGTCCTTGGAACGGTTCCCCCCGCATCCAAAGACACAGACGAGACGCTTTGGCTGGTAATCCCGAAGGGTGGTGAGAAGGCTTTCCATGCTGACCGCATTGTGGGCATAATCCACGATCACGGTGCATTTTTCAGAGGAATATACGATTTCCATACGTCCGTTTACGCTCAAATGCTCCAGACCATGACAGATGCAGTCTTTGGAAAGTCCCAAAAAGCTTAAGACGCTGACCGCTCCAAGGGCATTGGCAACGTTAAACCGTCCCGGTATATTGACCCGGACAGAGAGTTCATAAATCCCTTTTACGTCAAATTCCAGTCCCACAAAATCCGGCTGGGCCACGTAGCGGATATTCTCTGCTTTAAAGTCCGTTCCCTCCTGATCCACGGAAAAGGAGTGGAGCTCGCAGGAGGCATCCTTTGTGACTTCTTCCCAGTGTTTGTCATCCTTATTTACAATGCCCACCTTGCAGCATGCAAAAATCCGGGACTTATAATAAAGATATTCTTCAAAGCTATCATGTTCATCCGGGCCGATATGATCCGGTGAAATATTGGTGAATAAACCGTAATCAAAACATATCCCATCCACCCGGTGCATCTTAAAAGCCTGGGAGGAGGCCTCCATAACCATATATTCGCATCCCGCATCAACCATGCGGCTGAAAGCTTCATGAAGCTGATACGATTCAGGCGTCGTATTGACAGTAGGAGTCACTTCCTGGCCGATGACGATTCCGGTTGTTCCGATCATGCCCACTTTCTTTCCGCAGGCCTCCAGAATCGTTTTAATCATATGGGCTGTAGTAGTCTTTCCCTTTGTTCCTGTCACTCCTATGGTCACCATTTTGCTGGCAGGATAGCCGAACCTGGCAGCGGATAAAAGAGCCAGCGCTTCTCTGGCATTATGTACGAAAACAGCCGTAACCCCTTGGGGAAGGTCTGTTTTCTGTTCGACTACAAAAACCGTAACTCCGGCCTTAGCTGCCTCCGGTATAAAATCATGGGAATCGATTTTCGTTCCTTTCATGCAGACAAAGACAGCGCCTTCCCGTGCTTTTCTGGAGTCGTAGACCACCTCTTCCACTTCCGTATCAAGGCTTCCCTGAAGCAGTTCATAATTTAAGTCTTTAAGCCATTCTTTTAATTTCATAGAAACCTCCATGTCAGAATAATCCGGTGATTACTCCCTTTTCATTTACGTCAATGCTGTCTGCTGCCGGTTTCTTCGGAAGTCCGGGCATAGTCATAATGGCTCCTGTCAGGACAACCACAAAGCCTGCGCCTGCGGATACATAAGCATCCCGCACTCCAATGGTAAAGCCTTCGGGCCTTCCAAGCTTGTTCTGGTCATCGGATAAGGAATATTGTGTCTTTGCCATACATACAGGCAGGTGTCCAAAGCCCATTTCTTCAAATTTTCTGATGGCCTTTAATGCAGCCGGGACATAGGAAACTCCATCGGCTCCATAAATCTCTTTTGCTATTGTTGCGATTTTATCCTCTAAGCCCATTTCATCAGGGTAGAGAGGGGCATAATTGCTTTCTTTATTTTCAAGAGTATTCAGAATCTTTTCAGCCAGCTCTGCTCCGCCTTTTCCGCCCTTTCCCCAAACTTCGGATAAGGCGAATTCACATCCTCTGTCCTCACAGAATTTTTTCACAAATTCGTATTCTGCTTCCGTATCGGTTACAAAGGAATTTAAGGTGACGACAACGGGAACGCCGTACTTTTGCATATTCTCTATATGCTTTTCCAGATTGACAATACCTTTGGAAAGGGCCTCTAAATTCTCTTCCTTTAACTGGTCCTTTGGCACTCCGCCGTTGTATTTTAAAGCGCGGATGGTTGCAACCAGCACAACGGCTGCAGGCTTTAATCCTGCTTTTCTGCACTTGATGTCAAGGAACTTTTCCGCACCTAAATCAGCGCCGAATCCGGCTTCCGTCACCACAATATCAGCCAGCTTCAAGGCTGTCTTTGTAGCACGTACACTATTGCAGCCATGGGCTATGTTTGCAAAAGGTCCTCCGTGTACCAGGGCTGCGGTGTGCTCTAAGGTCTGGATCAGATTTGGTTTTAAGGCATCCTTTAATAAGGCAGCCATAGCGCCCACTGCATTTAACTGGGCAGCGGTCACAGGCTCTCCATCGTAATTATATGCCACAATAATCTTTCCCAGCCGTTCTTTTAAATCATTCATATCATTGGAAAGGCAGAGGATTGCCATGACTTCCGATGCAACGGTGATGACAAAGTGATCCTCTCTCACAAAGCCCTCTGCTTTGGACCCAAGTCCAACCACAAGGTTTCTGAGAGCCCTGTCATTCATATCGAGACAGCGCTTCCAGAGAATCTGGCGTGTGTCAATCCTTAAGGCATTGCCCTGATGGATGTGATTGTCTAACAGTGCAGCCAGTAAGTTATTGGCAGAGGTGATGGCATGAAAATCCCCTGTAAAATGAAGGTTTAAGTCCTCCATCGGCACCACCTGGGCATATCCGCCCCCGGCAGCTCCGCCTTTGATGCCAAAGCAGGGGCCAAGGGAGGGCTCTCTTAAGGCAATGATCGCATTTTTGCCAAGCGCTCCAAAGGCTTCCCCAAGACCAACCGTTGTTGTTGTCTTTCCTTCTCCCGCAGGAGTGGGATTAATGGCAGTCACCAAAACCAGCTTTCCGTCAGGGCGGTCCTTGACCCGCTCCCAAAGCTCATCAGAAAGCTTTGCCTTGTACTTTCCGTAAAGTTCCAGCTCATCCTCTTCAATCCCGTAGGAAGCAGCTACTTCCCTGATTGGTACCATTACCGCCTCCTGGGCGATTTCAATATCTGTTTTCATTTTATGGACCTCCTTTTATGTAAATACTTCTGAGGGCTATAAGCCCTGCTCCAGCATTTCTTCAAACTCCTCCATACTGATCAGCACTTTCCTGGGCTTGGTTCCCTCTTCCTCTCCCACTACGCCTGCTTCTGCAAGCTGGTCCATGATTCGGGCGGCCCGGTTAAAGCCGATCTTAAACATCCTTTGCAGCATTCCGATGGAAGCCTTGTCCTTTTCAATGATAAAGGCTCCGGCCTGGACAAAATATTCGTCCCGGTCATTTCCGCCCCCCTTGGCCTCAGCAGCCGCAGGAGCCTGGGAAATCATGGTCTCCACCTCCGGGTTGTATTCCGGTGTCATACCCTGTTCCGTCAAAAATTCCACCACTTTGGAAACCTCGGAATCGGAGATAAAGGCTCCCTGGACCCTCATGGGCTTTGGATAGCCAGCCGGGTAAAACAGCATATCACCTTTTCCTAAAAGCTTTTCCGCACCGTTCATATCAATGATGGTTCTGGAATCCACGCCCGAAGAAACGGCAAAGGCAACTCTGGAAGGAACATTGGCCTTAATCAGTCCTGTTATGACGTTGACAGAAGGCCGCTGGGTGGCGATGACAAGATGAATGCCGGCAGCTCTTGCAAGCTGGGCCAGACGGCAGATGGAGTCCTCCACTTCACCGGGAGCCACCATCATCAGGTCCGCAAGCTCGTCGATGATAATGACGATCTGAGGCATCTTTTTCGGCTTATTTTCATCTTCAATATCTTTTATGCTTTCCACCTTTGCATTATAGCCCTTGATTTCCCTCACATTGTACTGGGCGAACTTATTATAACGGTCCGTCATTTCCGCCACAGCCCAGTTTAAGGCCCCCGAAGCTTTTTTCGGGTCAGTGACCACCGGCAGAAGCAGATGGGGAATTCCGTTGTAAACACTCAGTTCCACCACCTTGGGGTCTACCATGATCAGCTTTACATCTTCGGGATTGGCTTTAAAAATAATGCTCATAATCAGGGTATTGATACACACCGACTTACCGGAGCCTGTTGCACCGGCTATGAGAAGGTGGGGCATTTTTGCAATGTCCGTCACGACCACCTGGCCTCCGATATCCTTTCCGACTGCAAATGCAATGTTGGAAGGGTGGTTTTGAAAGCTTTCCGCCTCCAGAATATCCCGGAAATAAACCAGGTTGTTATCCTTGTTGGGAACCTCGATTCCCACAGCAGATTTTCCCGGAATAGGGGCTTCAATGCGGATATCAGCAGCCGCAAGGCTCAGCTTAATATCGTCTGCCAGACTCACGATCTTGCTGACCTTGACTCCCTGCTCCGGATGGAGCTCATATCTGGTTACAGAAGGGCCGCAGCTTATATTGGTAACCGTAACTCCTACACCGAAGTTTTGAAGGGTCTTCTGCAGCTTGATGGCAGTTTCCTTGTATTCCCGGTCAGAAAAGACGGATGCTTTTCCTTTTTTCAGCAGGGTGAGAGGCGGAAACTGGTATTCCTTTTTCACTTCCTCCTGCTTCTGGATGATTTCACGGGCAAGACTTAACTCTCCGTCTTCTGCCGCTTCCTCACGTCTCTTTTCCAGCTTCTTCTGGAGAGCCTCCGTATCCGTTTCAATGATCTTTCCGGAGGCAGTAACGACCCGTTTGGGCTCCTCCGGGGTGAAAAACATATCGCCAGAGGTATGAACCTTCTCTTCTCCTGCAAAATCACCTGCCGGATAGAAGTCATCCTCCACCACTTCCATTTCCTTTAAGGTCCTGGTCTCTTTCTTCATATAAGAAGAAGGCAGCACCTCATCGGGTTCAAAGGGAACCTCTTCCTCCTCATGCACTGGTGAAATGCTGCCGCAAAATACATCAGCAGGATTGGAAGCATGAGCCAGACGCTCCATCTGGCTGTCAATATCATCTGCAAGATCAGCTATGAGCTCCGGTTCCCGAAGGACTGGTGAGGGTTCTTCTTGTGCAATCACCAAAGAAGGCTCCTCCTCCGGCATCTCTTCCAGCTTTGTGGACTCTAAATCGACTCCCCGAAGCCTTTTTTCCTCCCGAAGCCTTCTGCGCTCCTCCTGCCGCTCCGCATGAATTTCCATGTGCATATCCACATTTTCCCTGGCATGGCTGTATGCCTTTTTGCCTCCCTTTTTTACGGCCCCCACAAAGGATTTTTCCGTAATACAGACTGCGGAAACAATTACAAGCCCTCCAATGACCAGATAAGCTCCCACCACACCGATGATGGCTGTCAGCCCTTCGGCTAAAAGGCCGCCGATTAAGCCGCCTCCTCTTCCGCTTGCAGCGGCTTCTGAATATATTTCCATAAGGCTTGTACCCTGTCCGGTCTTAGCTCCCATAAGAAGCTGTAAAAATCCGCACAGAGAAACGAGAGCCAGTATGGAAGAGGCCATCTTAAATGCTGCTCTGGGATTTCCCCGGTTGGAGAGATAAAAAGCGGTTGCTCCAAACAGCAGCAGAGGGGCAATATAGCCCACGCCGCCGAATAAACCGAGCTGAATCCCCCGCAGGAAATCTCCCACCACGCCGCATAGATGAAAATTGCTCAAAAATAAAATGGCCGCAGCTGCAAATGACATAATGATGATTACTTCTGAATGTATAAATTCCGGTTCCGGAAGAATCACATTCTTTCCGCTCCCGGTATTCTTTGCTCTCCCGTTCTTTCCGCCTTCCTGCCCGCGCTTTTGGGACGTTCCTCTTGTCCCGTTTTTTGCTGTTGTCTTTTTCTTCGTCGTCTCAGGCACAATACTTCTCCCTTCGCCATGTTTCCTTACTATCGCCCACGCCTTCCGGGCATAATGGTATACCCGCACACCTTCCGGGCATATTGGTATACCCGCAGGGTATTTCCTTAGATATCCAGTATACAAAAAAAACGGGAGAATTGCAACGTTTAAGAAGAAGCAGTTTCCATAAGCTCGTATATTTTTCTCAAGGCATCCTTAATTCCGCCTACCTCGTCGATTAAGCCCTCCTTTACAGTCTCCTCTCCTACCAGCACGGTCCCCAAGTCTCTGGTGAGCATTTCCGTGTTCAGCATCAGCCTCTTTAACTGGTCATAAGCGATTTTTGCATGGCTGGATACAAAGCTTAAAATCCTGTCCTGAATCATTTCAAAATATTCATACGTCTGGGAAGCGCCGATGACCATTCCCGTCATCCGCACCGGATGGATCATCATAGTTCCTGTCGGCACAATAAAGGAATAATCCGTGCACACAGCCAAAGGCACTCCGATGGAATGGCTTCCGCCCAGCACCAGGGATACCGTTGGGATGCTCAAAGAGGCGATCATTTCTGCGATGGCCAGCCCTGCATCCACATCCCCGCCTGAGGTGTTTAACAGGACCAAAAGCCCTTCCACGGAATCGTCGTCCTCGATCTCCGCAAGCTTTGGCAGAATATGGTCATACTTTGTGGTCTTGCTGCTGCTGGATAAATTTTCATGCCCTTCTATCTCTCCGATAATGGTGATCAGATGAATCTTCCGTCTGCGGGCATTGTCGTCTAAAGTAATCTGGCCGTATTCCTCCAGTTTTTCATCCTCTTTCTGTTCAATATCCTTTTTTGTCTTTTCTTCAGACAGGCCATCCTGATTTTTTTGATCCGTATCTTTTTGATCTATATCTTTTTGATCTGCATTTTTCCGGTCTTTGTCCCGGTCCTTTTTGCTGTGTTCGCAATCTTTCAATGTAAAAACCTCCTGTTTGCTGTAAATTTGGTGGTTTCCTTATCATGCGGAGAAAGCCTCGAAAATATGCAAAACCGGGAGAGAAGGCAAAAAACTCCCGGACAGGAACTTAAGCTTAGCCAGGTTCTTATCCGGAAGTTTTATTTTTCATTAATCGCCGATTATATTTCTGATTCTCACTGGAGAACGGTAATTCCATGTAGAAATTTTAATGCCGCTTCTTCTGCTGGCTGCATGGACCACCTGGCCGTTTCCGATGTACATGGAAACGTGGTTGATGGTTCCGCTGCTGTTGGCATAGAAAAGCAAGTCTCCAGGCTTCATGTCGGCAGATTTTACCGCCTTGCCCATACCTGCCTGAGCCCCGGAATAATGGGGAAGACCGATTCCAAAGCGGGAGTAAACGGACAGGGTGAAACCGGAACAGTCAGCACCCTTTGTCAGGCTGGTTCCTCCCCATACATAGGGATTTCCCAAATACTGAAGAGCATAGTTGACCATCTGGGTCCGCAGAGAGTTCTCGGCATTGGCCTTTTCCTCCAACGGAGAGAATTTGATGGCAAGAGGAAGGGCATACCGCACATCCACAAAATCTGTGGACACATAAGCGCTGCTGTCCTCTTCCAACTCAATCTGAATCCAGCCGTCGATCTGCTGTAACACAGGGTAACGTTCATTATTGGATATCTGGGTCCATATCTTGGACTCTGTGGACGGTTCTGCCCTGGCATTGAGCATATCCGTATTGACAATCGCCATCAGTTCAGCCACATTCATGGCCTCATCCTTTGCCGCCTGCCCGGTCAGGATATAATCCGACTTCACATAGCCGGTGATGGGGCCAGACTGAATCTTGTACCAGCCGCCTTCCACAGTCTCTAAAATGTCTCCGGCAGCCTTGCTGGGCATCTTTGCAATGACTTTTCCGCTTTCGCTGGGCTCTTCCCTGACATTTAAATAATTGTCCACATTGGAAATGCCGATGTTCTTATACATATTAAAGATCATGGCCTTTAAATCCAGTTTTCTCGCCTCATTGAGGGAGTATTCCAGCTTCACATAGTCCGCTGACATATATCCGGAAGGAATTTTAACCCAGCCTTCCGTCTGGTCTATGACCTCATACCGTTCATTCATCAAACCCTGTCCCACTGCATCCGAAGATATGGAGGGTTCTTTTCTGATGTTTAAGTTATCAACCTGAACAATGGCTCTCAGCTTAACCAGCTCTTTTGCCTTTTTCATGGCTTCTTCTCCGGTCAGAACGTATTCGGAGTGGATATAGCCTTCAATTCCGCCAGAGGATATGCGGTACCAGCCGGAATCCAGGGTCTCTAAAATCTCGCAGGCACTGTCTCCCTGCAGCTTTCCAACCACGTCTGCCTCTGTTCCCGGTTCCTTTCTCACATTCAAGTAGCCGGATACCTGTACAATTCCCAGATTTGTATAGGAACTGATCACTTTCGCCTTTTCTTCTGCTTCTTTTTCCAGGGCAGCGGCTTCTTCTGACTGAGCCAGAGCCTCCGGTTCCACGGCCAGGGCCTCTGAGCCGGTAGCCAAAGGAGCCGGGCCTGCTGATGCGCCTTTTTTCATGGCAGAGCTTGCAGCAAAGGCCAGAAGCAGGAAAAGAGCCGCTCCGCCTCCGTATAATAAAAGCTTCTTACGGTCGTCCTGTTTATTTCTCTTACGTGCTCTATCCAAACGGATTACGTAATCTTTTTGTTCGTCTTTGTTTTCCATTCTGCGTTTTTCTCCATCTTCAATCTTTAAAAGAAGTCCGGTTCAGACCGAGCCTGTCTGCACATTATATCATAATTTGTCAATGTTTGCGATATTTGCAACGTAGAAAATTATTAATTTTATGTTACAGAACTGTGAAAAAGAGATGAAAAAAAACTATTTTGCCAGCATCATCCTGTCATTGGCGAACTCTCCGCCGCTGGCTTCCTCGAATTTTCTAAGGAGGTCTTCCACCTCCAGCCTGGCCTTTTCCTCTCCCGAAACATCATAGATGATCCGGCCTTCATGCATCATGACCAGGCGGTTTCCGATGTGGATGGCATCTTTCATGTTGTGGGTGATCATGAGGGTGGTGAGCTTCTGCTCGCCCACAATTTCCTCTGTGATTTCCAGAACCTTCTTGGCTGTCTTGGGATCGAGAGCTGCCGTGTGCTCATCGAGGAGAAGAAGCTTCGGCTTTTGAAGGGTTGCCATCAAAAGGGTGAGGGCCTGTCTCTGACCTCCGGAAAGGAGTCCTACCTTATTGGTCATCCGGTCCTGAAGCCCTAAGCCCAGCTTTTTTAAGGATTCGTGATAAAATCCTTTTTCACTGTTTTTAATTCCCCAGCTAAGGCCTCTTGTCTGTCCCCTGCGGTAAGCGAGAGCCATATTTTCCTGGATTTCCATCCCCGCAGCCGTTCCCAGCATGGGGTCCTGGAACACTCTTCCGATGTATTTGGCACGCTTATACTCCGGTTCCCTTGAAATGTTGATTCCGTCAATTTCAATCCTTCCGGAATCGATGGGATAAACACCGGCGATCATATTTAAAATGGTGGATTTTCCGGCTCCGTTTCCGCCGATCACCGTGACAAAATCCCCTTCATTCAAATGGAGGTCAATGCCGTTTAACGCTTTCTTTTCATTAATCGTATTCTTATTGAAAGTCTTTCTGACGTTTTTTATATCCAGCATGATTATACTCCTTCTGTATAAGATTTCTTAAGACGCCATTTTCTCATCATAACCGGAACGCAAAGGGCCACGGTCACGATGACAGCCGATAACAGCTTCATATCGTTGGCATCCATACCCATCCTTAAAACGAGGGCACGTATAACAAAGTAGATGACAGAGCCCACAATGGCGGAAGCCAGCTTGCTTCCAAAGGAGCGCATACGCCCCATAAGCACGTCACCGATGACAATGGCAGCCAGACCGATGACGATGGCTCCGGTTCCCATACCGATATCCGCATATTTCTGGCTCTGGCATACCAGTCCGCCTGACAGTCCCACCAGACCGTTGCTGAGGGCAAGGGCTAAAAGCTTGGTCATGTTGGTATTCACACCCTGGGCACGGATCATGGCTTCGTTGTTGCCGGTGGCGCGCATGGCGCTTCCGATTTCGGTTCCGAAAAACCAGTAAAGAAGCACGCTCACAGCAATGGCAATGCCGATTCCGATGACCAAAGATGCCGCCTGTCTGTTCATTCCTGTCATATCAATAAAATTTATAAAGATAGTTTCTGTTTTTAAAAGAGGCACATTGCTCTTTCCGCCCATGATACGCAGGTTAATGGACCATAAGCCGATCTGGGTCAAAATTCCGGCCAGGATAGCGGGAATTTCAAAGACCGTATGAAGCAGTCCGGTCACGGTTCCGGCTGCCATTCCGGCCAGTGCCGCCGCTGCCAGGGCAACCCAGGGATCTGCCTTAAAAACCAGTATCATCACGGCGCATACGCAGCCGCCCATTGCAAAGCTTCCATCTACAGTCAAATCCGCAATATCCAAAAGCTTATAAGTGATATAAACACCCAACACCATAATTCCCCACAAAACGCCCTGGGCTACTGCGTCCTGAAGGGATATCATCAAACCGCTCATCAATTGTTCCTCCAAATTATTTCTCTTTTCGCAGGCATAAATGCCTTACATAAAAAATGACTTCACCATTCTTTATGTAAAGCATCTATGGATAGCAGGCGGCAGGTCCCAGACCTCCGCCTGCTTCTCATTTATTTATTGTTTCCTATTACTTTAAGCCGGATACATCAATTCCCAGAAGCTTGGCTGTCTCTTCGTTTACGCTCAGCTTGCACTTGTCAAGAGGAAGGTATTCGATCGGCATTGTGGAAATGTCTGCGCCTTCCATCAGGATTTTAACTGCCTGCTGTCCGGTTAAGTAGCCCAGCTCATAGTAGTCGATGCCATATGTAGCAAGACCGCCGGCATTTACCATACCTTCTTCTCCGCAGATTACAGGAAGTCCGTTTTCATTGGCTACCATACCTACAGTTGCCATACCTGCTGCGATTACGTTATCGGTAGGAGTATAGATTGCATCTACCTTTCCGATCATGGAGGTAACAACGGTCTGGATTTCATTGGAGTTGGAAACGGTATACTCAACGGCTGTCATGCCTTCTTTTTCAATGGCTTCTCTTGCCATAGCTGCCTGGATCTCAGAGTTGGACTCTGCAGAACAGTAGAGGATTCCAACTGTCTTTGCATCAGGAAGAATCTGCTTTAACAGGGAGATCTGCTCTTTTACAGGAGTTAAATCAGAGGTTCCGCTCACGTTTCCGCCCGGTTTTTCATTGCTGTCAACTAAGTCAGAGCCTGCGGGATCGGTAACTGCTGTCAGTAAAACAGGGATATCGCTTGTGGCATTTGCTACAGCCTGAGCTGCTGGAGTTGCAATGGCCAGGATCAAGTCACTTTCATCGTTTACCAGCTTGCTGGCAATGGTCTGACAGGTGGACTGGTCACCGGAAGCGTTCTGCTGATCAGCCACATAGTTGAGGCCTGCGTCGTCAAGAGCCTGGATAAAGCCTTTGTTAGTGGCATCCAAAGCTGCATGCTGTACTAACTGGAGAACGCCGATTTTAAACTGCTTTCCGTCGGTGGACTTGGCTGTTTCGCTCTCTGCTGCCTTTGTTGTGGCCTCTGCCGCAGCAGTCGTGGTTGCCTCTGTAGGTGCGGGCTCCGCCGGCTTGCTGCCGCATGCGGATAAAGATAATGCCATGGCTCCGGCAAGTACCAGAGATAATACTTTTGCTGATTTTTTCATAACTTTCTCTCCTCTTTCTTTGATAAAATAGTCGGTGCGACCAACATATTTCGTATCATACTACAAAAATCCCTGCCCGTCAATTTTATTACTTTAATTTTATATGATTTTAAAGCATTAAAGTGTATTTTTGTCAAATTAGACAATTTTGACCTGCATAATATGGACTATTTTTACAAAGATTTTATATTCATATCTGATTAAATCCGATGCTGCTCAAAAAGCGCTTAAAGCCCTCCCGCCCGGCTTCGTCGCATTTATAAACTCCCGCATCTTCTAAAACCTGTTCAAATACAAGACCGGCTTCCTTTTGGATAATGTCATCCGCATTCTCCTTTGTGACGGTCCCGTATTTGGGGAGAAAGCCTTCTACCCAGTCCCCATGCTTTTCTATGGTTTCATTGGCCCTCACATCTTTGCCTTCTGCAATATAATCAGCCAGAAGCTTAAACTCCTCCTTCAGTCTGGAGGGAAGAACCGCAAGGCCCATAACCTCAATGAGGCCGATGTTTTCCTTCTTGATGTGGTGGCGTTCCTGATGGGGATGGTAAACTCCCATAGGAAATTCTTCTGTGGTGATGTTGTTTCTCAAAACCAGGTCCAGTTCATACAGCCCATCCCTCATTC
The DNA here is from genome assembly GCF_047605665.1 of Lacrimispora sp. Lineage (GTDB taxonomy): Bacteria > Bacillota > Clostridia > Lachnospirales > Lachnospiraceae > Lacrimispora. The sequence goes on from NZ_JASGFH010000014.1 coordinate 32,249, forward strand.
TGGCAATGGGGGTGATGGTGTTGTGGGGTTCCCCGTCTGTCTCTGCAAAAACAAAGGCTTCTTCATCGGTATAGGCTCTCCAGGCTTCTAAAACCTTTGTTCCAAGATCGATCAAATCCTCAGGATTCTTGCTTCTGGTTCTTAAAACGGACATGGGCCATTTAACGATTCCGGCTTCCACGGATTCAAAGCCCTCTGCCCGGAAACAGGCTTCCATGGGGGCCTTTGCCATGGCAAAGGTGTAATTGCCTCCCTGGAAATGGTCGTGGGAGAGGATGGAGCCTCCCACAATGGGAAGATCGGCATTGGAACCCAGGAAATAGTGAGGGAACAGCTTCACAAAATCAAATAATTTCACAAAGGTTTCTCTTTCTATTTTCATGGGAATGTGCTGCCCGTTAAAAACAATGCAGTGCTCATTGTAATATACATAGGGGGAATACTGGAAGCCCCACTGGCTGTTATTCATGGTCAAACGGATGACTCTGTGGTTATTTCTGGCCGGATGGTTTGTCCTTCCTGCGTAACCCTCATTCTCCATGCAAAGCAGGCACTTGGGATAGCTGCTCTGTTTTGCAAGCTTGGCTGCGGCAATGTCTCTGGGGTCCTTTTCCGGCTTGGAAAGGTTCACCGTAATATCCAAATCGCCGTATTTGGTGGGAGCCAGCCAGTGCATGTCCTTTTTAATCCGGTATCTGCGGATGTAATCGGAATCCTGGCTCAGCTTATAATAGTATTCGGTTGCTGCCTGAGGGGACTGACTGTAAAGCTCCCAGAAACGGCCTTCCACTTCACTGGGCCTGGGCATTAAGCAGTTCATCAGCTTTGTGTCAAATAAGTCCCTGTATGTAACGGTATTCTCCTTTATCACTCCGGTTTCAAAGGCATAATCCAGCAGTTCTTCCAGCACGGCTTCCAGGATGATTTCTCCCGTATCCCCTTCCGGTTCTGTGTATTCATCCATGTTCATCACATCGAGAATCTGGTTTAGAGCATAAAAACGGTCCTGTTCTTTAATCAGTCCTGTGTCAAGTCCATACTGCACCAGCTTGTTAATCGCCTCATAAATCATTGTGCTATCCCTCCCGGTTTCTTTTTCAACTTTTATCCATCCTATTATACATTTCACAAAGGCTCAAAACAATATAATATCTTTCGCTTTATTATAATTTTTCTATGAAACCCTTAATCCGCACGATGATCATGCTGCCCAGAATGCCGATTACAAGCCCTGCTCCTGTGCCCGCTAAAAGCAGCAGAGGAAGATAAAAAAAGACCCCTGCCTGCTGAACCACAAGGGCCGCCACACAGATCTGGCCGATGTTATGTCCCACTCCGCCCAGAATGCTGATTCCGGAGATTCCAAACCAGTTTCTCTTCCTGGCAATGACCATCAAAAAAAGGCTGAGTGCCCAGCCCCCAAGGCTGTAGAGCATGCTGAACATGTTTCCAAAGGTCATGCCAGCCAAAACGATCCTGAGAAGGGAAATCACAACTGTACCCCTTATTCCAACGGTGAAAAGTCCCGCTAAAGTCACCAGATTGGCGAGGCCCAGCTTCACTCCCGGTATCCCCAGGGAAATGGGAATCAGGGTCTCTACAAAGCTGAGAACAAATGCCAGGGCAATCATCATTCCATACAATGCAGCCATATGGGCTGAGTATTTCTTTTTCATAAAGGTCTCCTTCGTTTTTCTTTCGGTTTTTATCTTATCACACTTTCATCCCTGTGTAAAAGAAAAATCCGGAAAACGGTTTTATTTTCAACAAAACCGTTTTCCGGAGCTTAACATATTGACTTATTTCTGCATTACCGGAGAATGAGGTTTAATCCACCCTTTTATCACCCCAGAAGAACACACCCACTGTACCGGGGCCCGTATGGGAACCGATGACGGTTCCGATGCTGTTTACGAGCACTTTTTCGGAAAGCCTGGGGAAGCGCTCCTCCACAAGGGAGGCCAGTTCTCTGGCGTCTTCTTCGCAGGCGGAATGAACCATAAAGCATTTTCCGTCGTAATCATTTCCATCCCTCGCATGAGCCTCCATGGTCCTGACGGTTTCCTGGATGGCTTTTTTCTTTGTGCGTATCTTCTGACGCGGAATCAGACAGCCCTGAAAATCAATATTCATGAGGGGGCAGATATTAAGTACGGTTCCAAGGAGGGCTGATGTGGCTGAAATCCTTCCGCCCCGCTTAAAGCTGGTTAAATCAGTGGAAAAGAACCAGCCATTTAAAAACAGCTTGTTTTCCTCTGCCCAATCTCTGGTCTCTTCAAAGGAAGCTCCCTTATCCCGTAAATCCGCCAGGGCATCCATTAAAAGCCCGTAGCCCACGGAAGCGGTAAGGGAATCGACAATGGCAATCTTTCTCTCCGGATATTTGGAAAGCATTTCCTCCCTGGCAACACAGGCGGAATTATGGGTTCCGGAAATGCCGGAAGAAAGGGTGACGTGCAGAATGTCCTTTCCCTCTTTTAAATAGGGCTCAAAAAAATTGCAGTATTCTTCCACGTTAACCTGAGAAGTCACAGGAGTTGCCCCCTTTGCAATCCGGTCATAAAATTCATCAAATGGGATGCTCTTTCCCAGATCATCGGGGTAGGTAACACCGTCCATTGTATAGTGAAAGCACACATAAGGAATGCGGCGCTCCTTAAAATATTCCTCTGTCATATCTGCTGTGGAACAGCAGGACAAAATAAATGAATCCATATCTGGATACCTCCTGTTGTAAATTGACTCCATTCTATCATATTTTCTTCTGAATTGGAATCATTACAGTAAATTCTGTTCCTTCATCTAATTTGGAACGGACGGAAATGGAACCCTGGTAAAAGTTTACGATGTGCTTGACAATCGAAAGCCCCAGTCCTGTTCCGCCCTGTTTCTTGCTTCTTCCCTTGTCAACCCGGTAAAACCGTTCAAATATACGGCCTAAGGATTCCTGGGGAATTCCCATGCCGTTATCTCTGACACGGATGGCCACATTCCGGTTCTCCTGCGTCACTGTCACCCACACCTGGCCTCCCGGCTTGTTGTATTTGATGGCATTGCTGATTAAGTTTCCAAAGAGTTCTTTCATCTGCTGGTCATTGGCATAAATGCCAAGGGGCTTGCAGTCTAAATGAATCGCAACTTCATAGGAATCCGCCAGAGGCTTTAAAGAAGCGATGATATCGTCAAGGAGAATGGACAGGCGCACATCGCTCTTTACCACCTCTGCCTCCTTTGCCTCTAAGCGGGATATCATCAGGATGTCGTTGATCAGATTGTTCATGTTTCCGGCTTCTTTTTTGATGCGCCTTACAAAATCCTTTTTCTGCTCCTCATCCGCGATGATGCCGCTTTCCAAAAGCTCTGCGTATCCCTGGACAGAGGTGATGGGAGTTTTCAGTTCGTGGGAAGCATTGCTGAAAAATTCCTGGCGTATCTTTTTTTCCAGTTCAAGACGGCTTAGGTATTCTTTCACATTTCCGGACATCTTCGTGATGGTTTCTGCAATGATATTGAGTTCCGGGTACTGGTAGGTCTCAAAAACCAGGTCCGCATAGTCCCCGTTCACTTTCAGCATTTCCTGGGAAATTTCATTCAGGGGCTTTGTGATGGACCCCGCAAAGTTATCTGCGGAAAAAGCGGAATACATGATTGCCACAAAAAAACTGAGCCAGACTGCCGGGAGAAGAAGGGTTAGATATTCCTTCATTCCGGTGTAGGGAGTTGCCATCCGAAGGATATAATCAGAGCTCTGGGAACGGACTGCCACGTAAAGCATGTTTTCTTTCAGAGTCTGGGAATACCGTCTGGAAGCTCCTTCCCCTCTTTCCAGGGCTTCCTTCACTTCCTCCCGGTCCAGATGGTTGACTAAAACAGAGGCATCGATATCCTCTGTGTCAGCGACCACACTTCCGTCCGTCCGGATCAGGGTAAAACGGCTTTGGTTGTCATTAAAGGTCTGTCTCAGTTCATTTATCATAGCTTCCGGGGAACCGGAGTAATCCAGCACACGGTCCATGACTCTTAAGGTATAAAGCATATCATTTCTGGAGGTCTTAAGCAGAGCGCTGCTGGAGGCAATATAAAAAATAAAGCTGCTGAGCGCCAGCACCACCAGAATGATCTGGATGAACTTGACAAAAATCGCTTTGCGCATGGGATCTCCACCTCCCTATTTTTCCGCTCCCACAAAACGGTAGCCAACACCCCGGACGGTCTTGATACAGGCACCCCCATCTTCTCCCAGCTTCTGTCTGAGGGTGCGGATGTGCATGTCCAGGGTCCTTGTTTCACCGTCGTAATCATATCCCCAGATATGGTTTAGAAGCTCGTCTCTCGTCACAACCTTGCTGTGATTTTCCATTAAATACTGGAGCAGCTCAAACTCCTTTAAAGTCAGCTCCACTTTTGTTCCCTGACAGAAAACCTCTCTGGTCTTCTTATTTAAGCTTAAGAAGGACTGCTCCAACTCATCTCCTTGAACCTGTTCTCTCACGCTGCGGCGCAGAAGGCTTCTGATTCTGGCTGCCAGCTCCATGACGCCAAAGGGCTTTGTCATATAATCGTCAGCCCCTCCGTCTAAACCTGCCACCTTATCAAATTCCCGGTCCTTTGCGGTCAGGACCATAATGGGCATATATTTAAAGGAGGCCATGCTCCGGATTCTGCGGATGGCAGACAGCCCATCCATTCCGGGAAGCATTAAATCAAACACTGCCAGGGCAGGCTTATCTGATTCAATGCCTTTTAAGGCATCTTCCGCTTTTTCAAAGGCAGAAACTTCATAGCCAAACCCTTCCAGGGCAATTTTGATCAGATCTCTGATGTTATCGTCGTCTTCAATAATATAAATCCGTTCCATAATAGCTCCCTTTCATCTCAAAAAACCGTTCTGTACAACCTTATATTTCATCTTTTACATATCCGGCAATATTATAAGCGTGATCTGAAATCCGTTCCAGATTGCTTAAGGCATCTAAGAAAATCACTCCGCTTTCCGGCTTGCAGTCCTGGGTGAAAAGGCGCTCGATGTGGTTTTCCCTCATTTCCTCTTCCAGGCTGTCCACCCGTTCTTCGCTCTGAGCCACTGCACGGGCTTCGGCCATGCTGGAATCTGCCTTGGCCTTTATGGAGTGCTCCAGAGACGCCCGGACGGCACGAAACATTTCCTTCATTTCATCCTCTGCTTTGTGGGAGAACACAATATTTCTGTCCGCTTTTATCACTGCCAGTTCAGATAAGTTTTCACAGTGATCACTGACCCGTTCAAAATCACTGACCGTATAGAAAAGATTTCTGACCTGCAGATGCTGTTCCTCATTCAAAGACAGGTTGTCTATTTTCACCAGATAGTCTGTGATGATTTTTTCGTATTCATTGATCCTCTTTTCCATCTTAAGGACCTGTGCTGCCGCCTCCCGGTCATTTGCAAGGAGAGCCTTCTCAGCAGCGTCAAAATTTTTCAAGGCGGCATATCCCATGTTTACCACTTCATGATTTACGTTTTCAATGGCAAAAGATGGGGTTTCTAAAATTCTGTCATCCAGACGGCGTTTTGCTTCTTCAATAAAATCAGAAGCTTCCTCTTCAGGCTGCCTGCCCTTTCTCACAAAAAGTCCGGAAGCCTTTACTAAAAGCCCTGAAAATGGGAATAAAATGATGGTATTGGTCACATTAAACACCGTATGGAATATGGATATTTCCACACTGCTGATGGGGGATACTGCAAGAGCCCGGTTAAACCGGAACCATAGGAACATGATCACGCCGAAGATAACGGCACCTGCCGTATTAAAAAGAAGGTGAATGACAGCCGCGCGTTTTGCAGTCTTATTGGCCCCCACACTGGAAAGCAAGGCGGTTACGCACGTTCCGATGTTCTGTCCCAGAGTGATAAAAATGGCTGACTGCCAGTTTACAATTCCGTTAAGAGCCAGAGTCTGCAAAATTCCCACAGAAGCGGAGGAGCTTTGAATGATGCCGGTCACCACAAGACCTGCCAGGATTCCAAGGAGGGGATTTCTTCCCAGAACGGCAAAAGCCCGGCTGAATACGGGGGCATCCCGGTAAGGAGTGATGGAGTCCGACATAAAGCCCAGACCGATAAAGAGAATACCGAATCCCACCAATATGATGCCCGCCTGCTTTTTTCTCTCACTTCTGGCAAAGAGGTTTAAGACCGCCCCCACGCCAACAAGGGCAGGAGCAAAGAATTCCGGCTTCAGCATTTCTCCCCATTCGTTCATGGAGACAATCCAGCTTGTGACCGTAGTTCCTATGTTGGCTCCCATTATGATGCCAACAGCCTGCTGGAGATTGATCATCCCTGCATTTACAAAGCCCACCACCATGACAGTCGTGGCGGAACTGCTCTGGATGATGGCCGTAATTCCGGTTCCCAAAAGCACTCCCATCAACCGGTTACTGGTCAAGGCTCCCAAAAGCTGCTGCATCTTGTTCCCTGCTGATTTCTGCAGTCCGTCAGCCATGGTATCCATTCCATACAGGAACATTCCAAGACCGCCGATGAACTTAAACAGCATCTGTATTCCCTCTGTTGACATAGTATCCTCCAAAGTTTTTCATAATATGACACGTTATGTAAGTAATATATCAAGTTTTTGTAAAGTTTCGTGCATATCAATGTAAAATCCGTGTAAAATTTTATCTCAATGTAAAATTTCTTTATACAGGCGGAGTACATTTCCGTAAAAAACAGCTTCTATTTCCTGTTCTTTAAAACCGGCCTTCTTCATGGCGGCCTCCAGAGCAGGAAGCTCTCCCGCGGATTTCATCTCCAGAGTCCCTTCAATTCCGTCAAAATCAGACCCAAGCCCGATACATCCGATTCCGCCCACCTGCTTCATATGCTTCATATGGGATACCATGTCTTCGATGCGGCTTACGGTCTCTTCCCCCTTCTTCCAGTCGCGAAGAAACCAGGAACAGTAGTTGATTCCTGCCACGCATCCCCGCTCTGCCATCATCCGCAGCATCTCATCGGTTAAATTCCGGGGGCAGGAGGCGATGGTTCTGGCATTGGAGTGGCTTGCGACAAAAGGCTTTTTTGTGTGTTTGAACACCTCCATGATTCCGGCATCGGACAAATGGGCCACATCAATGATCATGCCCAGGTTTTCCATCTCTTTTACGAATTCAATCCCTTTTTCTGTAAGGCCGTTTTCCTCATCGGGCTCAAAGAAGGATTCTCCGTTCTCTTCCCATATCCGGTTGGGGTAGGCCAGTTCATTTTTGTAATTCCAGGTAAGAGTCATCATCCGGACTCCCAGACGGTAAAAATTCCTCAAAAAGCTTATCTCCCCCTGGCAGACACCGCCTTCTTCTATGGTGAGCATGGCGGACATTTTCCCCGCTCTTCTGTTTCGTTCAATATCTTCATAGGAAGTCACAATTCCTATCATATCTTTATATTGTTCCAGCTCTGTATAAAATAAATCCACAAGCTTCATGCAGTATTCAAAAGGCCGTTCACACCTGCTTAAATTGGTATACAGGGCAAAGTTCTGCAGGCAGTAATCGCCTTTTTTCATGCGCTCTAAATCAATGTGGCAGTCATTTCTCAATATGGAATGTTCTTTTCCTTCTTCTTTTCTGTAAAAAAGCTCCGAGATGGTGTCACAATGCATATCCACAACCTTCATGATTTTCTGTCCTTTCCATGATCCGTCAAATTTTACCAGCACAAAAGGAGTAACCTCCAATGAGTTACTCCTTCTGTAACTATGCAAATAGTATCACCAATATGATACATTTGCAAGAAAATATTCCATTCTCAATCGCTGCGCAGGGCGTCGATGGGGTGTAAATTGGCGGCCCTTCCGGCAGGCATATAGCCAAAGAGCAGACCGATTCCCACAGACACGCTGAAGGAGACCATAACCGCCCCCGGAGTGGGCGTCACCGTCATGCCCATGAAGCTTCCGATGACCGTAGATGCCACAGAGCCCACTGCAATTCCTGCAATCCCGCCAAGGGAGCTGGTAACAGCCGCTTCAATGACAAACTGCTGCATAATGCTGCTCTTTTTCGCTCCAAGGGCCTTCCTGATTCCGATTTCCCTGGTGCGCTCTGTCACTGATACCAGCATGATGTTCATAACTCCCACTCCTGCCACCAGAAGGGAGATTCCGGCAATTCCGCCCAGCATCATGGACATCATGGCAATCATGGAGTTTAAGGAATCCAGCAGCTCACTCATGGCTGTGATCCGGTACAGGGAATCGTCTTTAAAGATTCCAAAGAGAAAGGTGTTGATGGTTTCCTTGGCCTCTGCGGTCCGTTCCATGTCAGCCGTGGCAAAGATGTAGCTGCTGATATTGGCATTATTGCTCATTTTTGCCGCAGAGCTGTAAGGAAGATAGAGCACATCATCGGAGCCGCCCGCCTCCAGTTCATCCTCGTTCTGTCTGGAAACCACACCGATGATCCGGAAAGTATTGCCGTTTATTTTTACGGTCTGGTCAATGGCCTTTTGGGCGCTTCCGTATAAGTCCCAGGCCACGTAATAGCCCACTACGCAGACCTTCTGCCTGGAGAGGATATCGGAATACTGGAGAAAGCGGCCTGCCTCCAGGGTCTGGTCCTTCATGTCCAGATACTCCTCACTCACTCCGGTTACAGCGGTGTCAGTCAGAGACTCTGTCCCCTTCTTTATGGAGGCAGACAGGGATACATTGGGGGTCATCCGGGCAAAAAGCTCCCGATTCTCTTCGTAAAACTGATACATTTCCTCCTCGGTCACAGACCTGGAGGAGAGATTGGACACATTTACATTGATCTGGTTGGTTCCCATGCTGGCAAAGCTTTCCGTCATATAGGACATCTGCCCGTTTACGAGACTCACTAAAATAATGACGGAAGCCACTCCTATGATGATTCCAAGCATGGTGAGAAAGGAACGCATCTTGTTGCTCCAGATGCTCTTTAACGCCATTTTAAAGGATTGCAGAATATTCATTTACGTCTCCATCGAAATTAATCTTGCCGTCGTGTACCCGGACCACCCGTCTGGCTTCCATGGCAACGGTGCTGTCGTGGGTAATCATAACAATGGTATTTCCTTCGTCATTCAGCTTTTTTAAGAAATCCAGAACTTCCCGGCTGGTCTTTGAGTCCAAGGCTCCTGTCGGCTCGTCGGCCAGAATCAGGGAAGGACTTCCTGCCAGGGCTCTGGCTATGGAGCCTCTTTGCTGCTGGCCGCCGGAAAGCTGGCTGGGCAGGCTTTTCCATTTGTCTTCCAGGCCCACCCGTTTCAAAGAGTCCATGGCCCGGTCTCTTCGTTCAGCCGACCCTGCCCCTGAATATAAAAGGGGCAGCTCCACATTTTCCAGGAGGGTCAGCCTGGGGAGCAGGTTATACTGCTGAAATATAAAACCGATCATCTTATTGCGTATCCGGGCCAACTGGTTATCGGACATCGCTTCAACTTCCTCGCCTCCCAGCAGATATTCCCCTGAGGTGGGAACATCCAGGGCTCCTATGATGTTCATCAGGGTGGACTTTCCGCTTCCTGACTTTCCCACAATGGCCACAAATTCTCCCCGGCCGATGGTTAAGGAAATTCCGTCGTTTGCCCGCACCTCTTCTTCTCCCATCCGGTATATTTTATAGATATCTCTCAATTCAATCAAAGGCTCTGCCACATTCTTACCTCCTGCTTCCATCAGGGACGGGAAAAACCGCCGCCGGCTGCGCCGCTTCCACGGTTTCCGCTTCCTCCGCCGCTGTTTCCTCCGCCGGTTCCCCCGCTGCCTCCTGTCCGGATTCGGACATCACCGCCGGGGCCCATGCCGCCAGGCATCATCACATTCTGGGACGAGCTTACGGTGGACTGAGCCACATAGACCTCCTGGCCTTCTTCCAGCCCTGACGTAATCTCCACATAATCCCCGCTGATCAATCCTGCGGTCACTTCAACGGCCCGGAATCCTGCGGGAATATTTCCCTGGGCCTCTTTTACGGTTTCATCCTTTACATAGACCTGATTTCCCCGTATCAGGGCGTCGGCGGGAACAGCCAGCACATCCTTGGCCTCAGCCAGAATGATCACTCCGTCCACGTTCATGCCGGGAAGCAAATCTTCCATTCCGTCATTTAGGGCCACTGTCACCGGATAATTGGTCACTCCGTTGGAGGTGGAGCTTTGCAGGCTCACATTGGTAACCGTACCGGAAAAAGTCTTTCCTTCCACTGCATCGGCTGTCACGGCCACGTTCTGGCCCACTTCAACGGATTTTACGTCCAGCTCATCCACGGACATCTCAAAGGTATAATGGGACATATCGTAAATGACCGCCAGAGTGGTGGCTCCTCCGGAGCTTTTGGCAATCTTATCCCCTGTCTTTACAGCCTTTGTGATGACCCTTCCGGAAATAGGGGCTGTAATGGTGTAGTTTCCGTATGTATCCTGGGTGCTTTCCAGTCTGCTCTTTGCCGATTCCAAAGCCTCCTGGGCCTTATCCAGGGCTTCCTTGTAGGTGCGCAGCAGCTTTTCTGCCGACTTTTCTTCCATGCGGAAAACAGGGGTTCCCTTTGACACGTAATCGCCTTCGTGAACCAGAAGGGTTCCCACCTCCACGCCGGAGGATAAATCCGCTTTCATGGTGGTTTCCAGCTTCGGTTCAAAGGCGGCCTCCATGGTGCAGACAAAGTCTCCCACCGATGCCGTGGCAGCGGTTTCTGTGGTAAGGCCTCCCGGATTGGCCGCTTCTATGGTGACATAGCGGACGATCCTGCCTCCGGTCAAAGTCACATCCATGCTGCTGACAGAGGAAATCACGCCGGGAATCTGTTCTCCTGTGTCCGTAAGGGTCAGGACAGCCCCATTTCCCGCTGCCATGGAAGCCGCCTCTCCTGACAGGAAGGGAACTTTAATCCTCATGGTCTGATCGTCATAGATGGCTGCTATTTCCGTATTGCTGCTGACCTTATCGCCTTCCTTTATGGAAAGGGACTTTATGTAGCCGTTTTCCGTGGATTTATAGGTATTTCCGCTGTAATCCTTTAAAGCTGTATTGTAATTATCCAATGCGATTTCATAGCTTTCCTGGGCCCTTTCCAGAGAATTGCTCACTGAGGTCATTTCCGATTCCATGGAGGATGTATCGATCTGGTATAAGACCTGCCCCTTTTCCACCTCATCGCCTTCTTCAAAATCCGCAGCTATGACTTCCCCTTCTGCCAGGGAAGTGATTTCATACGTATCCTTTGGGGAAATGGTTCCCGTGGAGGAGAGCTCTGACCTGATATCCTGTTTCGTCACATGGGCCGTCCTCACACTTTGGGCTTTAGCAGAGGCTTCCCTGGATTTTTTCATATTCAGCCCTGTTATGGCAGCCGCGATCACTCCAACAACGGCAATCAGCAGAAGGAGAACCCTTTTTTTCTTCGAAAATAATTTCCGGATCATCTTTTTCATTTCCTTCTCCCCTGCTAATCCTCAATATAGTCAATGACTGTCCGCGTTTCATTTCCGTCCTGATCCATTGCCGCAGTGTAGACCAGCGTCACCGAATCACCCACCCGCAAATCTCCGTAGGAGGAAAATGCGAATTGCATTTCCGTACCCGCAAGCTCATAGGTGATGCCGTCATCTAAAATAATGGCGCTTGGAGTCATTAAATCAGCAGAATTATAAACCACGTTTTGAATTTCTCCTGATACGGCGGAACGTCCGTTTTCATTTTCGGCCCCAATGGTGTAAAGCCATACGGTTTTCGACAGGCTGTGGTAATAAACCAGCACCCCATCCCCGCTTTCCAGTGCAGCAAAAACCCTGTCACTGGAATCGGAAACCGGGTCTCCGTCCATATAAACATTGGCCAGCTTGAATTTAAAGGGAAGGTAGGATTCCAGACCGCTTTCGCTTCTCACGATCTTCGGGCCCTTTAAGCTGTTATCCACCATGGTAAAGGGATTGATTTCCCCATCCTCTGTCAGCTCACAGTCCAGGCTTTTTCCAAACATGGTTCCTGATTTGGTATCGGTCTTTAACAGGTTGTAAAAGAGACTGATGCAGTCCTTCTTCTGTAAGATATCCATGGCCTCTTTATTCACGCCCTCGTTGAGCTCCAGAAAATAGTATTTGGAAAGCCTGGAGCCTGACTGGTCGCCGGTAAAATCAGAATTCACATATCCCAAAAGAGCCAGAACGCCCTTTACCCCATCCTGAAGGGTGATATATTCCTCCGGTTTAAAGTTCCCTCCCAGATACCCGTTCATCCAGCCCTGTTCTGCCGCAATGCGGATCTGTGAGGCGTATTCGTGGTTTCTTGGCACATCGGCAAAAACAGAGGTGTTACTGGTTCCGCTTACCGTGCTCCGGTAAGAAGAGGCATTGACCAGCATGGAGGCAAATTCTCCCCGTGTGACCCAGGCCCCGTCACTCGATGTATTCATAATTCCCGACAGTCCGATCACCTTTTTCTGCAAATCAAAATTAACCGCAGCCTGGGCCATCATAGGCGCGATTGCCTCTGCAGCCAGCACAACTGCCAGGGAAGCCGCTATTTTTCGTCCATTCATCAGATTTCTCCTCTCATCATTCCTATCTGCCGCTTATTTTATCAGGTTCCTATGTCCGTTTTGTGACAGTTAGCTGAAATTAGTCTGAAATGCTTTCCGGTTGCCTAAAAAGCCGGTTCAATTTATAATAACTATCAGATGCGTTCATCATAAGGGTGAGGAGATGAAAAAATTGAAAATATTGATTGTGGAAGATGAAATCAGGCTGGCCGAAGCATTGGAACAGATCATGAAGGAACAGCAATACGAGACTGATCTGGCATACGACGGAAACAAGGGCTTAAGCTGGGGCCTCTCCGGCAGCTATGATGTGATCATTCTCGATGTGATGCTTCCGGGAATGGATGGCTTTCAGGTGGTTGGAAAGCTGCGGGATGCCCATATCCAGACTCCGGTTCTCATGCTGACTGCCAGGGACGAAATCTGTGACAAGGTGAAGGGACTTGACCAGGGGGCCGATGATTATATGACAAAACCATTTGTTCCGGAGGAGCTTTTGGCCCGCATCCGTGCCCTTTCCCGCCGCCAGGGAGAAGGGGTTTCTGAGGAAATGAGATTCGGGGATTTGATCTTAAACCTGTCTGCCAACGACTTATGCTGCGGCTCCAAGTCCATTCATTTAGGCTACAAGGAGTCAGAGGTGTTAAAAATTCTCATGGGAAGCTCCGGGAAAATCATTTCCAAGGATACTCTCATATCAAGGGTATGGGGAAATGATTCCGATGCAGAGGACAATAATGTGGAGGCGTATATCTCCTTTCTGCGCAAAAAGCTGTTCTTTGTGGGCTCGTCAGTGGAAATCGGCACCATCCGCAAGGTGGGATACCGTCTGGAGGAAATGGCATGATCAAACGGCTGAAAGGGAAGTTTATCTTAATCAATATGGCTTGTGTGGTCAGCATTCTTCTCGCAGTCCTTGCCATCTTTTATTTTTCCAGCGCAAGGCGCATGGAGCGTCTGTCTGAAATAGTTCTTCTCCAGGCCATTGAACGGGACAGGATGGACCTATCCCACAACAGGGTCATATTCGGACCAAGGCCAAGGGGTGACTCCACTCCCTTCACGCCTGTCTTTGTGGTGACTTTAAATCAGGATCATTCCATTGCAAATATCCGCGAAAACAACATCACTGTCACCAAAGAGCTGGCCCAGACCCTCATCGAGCTGACAGAGGAGAAGGGACTTTTCCATGGCGTTTTAGAGGACTACTCCCTCCGTTATCTTAAAGTCAAGACCCCGGAAGGCATGAAAATCGCATTTGCAGACCAGAGCTATGAATTAAACAGTTTAAAAGCCCTGCTGGTCAACTGTCTGCTGGTTTTCTCTGTCGCGTTCATCCTGTTCCTGATTTTAAGCCTGTTTCTTTCCCGCCTGGCTTTAAAGCCGGTGGAAGTTGCCTGGAAGCAGCAAAACCAGTTTATCGCAGACGCCTCCCATGAGTTAAAGACGCCTCTCACCGTAATCCTGGCTAATTTGCAGATACTCTCCTCCCACAAGGACCAGACCATCAGGGATCAGGAAAAATGGCTGGACAATACAAGAGAGGAGGTCCGGCGGATGAAGCAGCTGGTGGAAGAGCTTCTCTTTCTGGCCCGCTCGGACGCAAAGACCGTCCAGGCAGACCATACGAAAAAAGAACCCCTGGATTTCAGCGACACGGTGCTGAATGGAGTTCTTCTCTTTGAATCGATTGCATTTGAAAATAAGGTGAATTTAAAACACGATCTGGAACCGGATATCCCTTTGGAAGGGTGTGAGGACCAGCTAAGGCAGTTGGTCACCATCCTTTTGGACAATGGGTGCAAGTATGCCGGGAAAAACGGCTCTGTATCCGTGGAATTAAAAAAAGCCTCTCACCATGCCGTCTTAAAGGTGCAAAATACGGGAGAGCTCATTTCGGCTGAAGAACAAAAGCGGATTTTCGAGCGCTTTTACCGGACGGACAAGTCCAGAGCCCGCAAAAGCGGAGGCTACGGCCTGGGACTTTCCATTGCCAAGACAATTGCAGAATACCACAAAGGAAAGATCAGCGTATCCAGCAGCCCGGAGACGGGGACGGTCTTTACCGTCACTCTGCCTCTGCCCTCGTAATTTACGGGCAGAGGCAGAGCATTTTTATGCCTTTTCAGCAGCCGAAACAGCCTCATCAAGCCAGGGAGATTCCAGATATTCGGCCATTCCTCCATCCACGGATTCGGCAATCTTGGGATCGATGGGAATTCTCGCCAATACTTCCAGCCCATGCTCCTTAGCCACCTGGTCAATATGGCTCTCTCCAAATACGGAAATCTTTTTCCCGCAGTCTGGACATGATAAATAGCTCATGTTTTCAATCAATCCAAGGATAGGAATATTCATCTTTTTCGCCATATTGACCGCCTTGGCAACGATCATGGACACCAGCTCCTGAGGAGATGTGACGATGATGATTCCGTCAAGGGGCAGGGACTGGAATACGGTTAAGGGCACGTCGCCGGTTCCCGGAGGCATATCCACAAACATGTAATCGATATTTTCCCAAAGAACCTCCTGCCAGAACTGCTTTACAACGCCTGCGACGACAGGGCCTCTCCAGATGACAGGGTCTGTTTCGTTATCGAGAATCAGGTTGGAAGATATGACTTCAATTCCCGTAGCCGTTGTGGCTGGAATCATAAGGCCGTTTGGCGTCACGCCGATGCCTGCATCCGTAACTCCCAGTGCCTTTGGAATGGAAGGGCCTGTAATATCCCCATCCAGAATGGCCGTCTTATATCCCTTGGCCTGCATGCGCACCGCCATCATGGTAGTGACCAGGGATTTTCCCACACCGCCCTTTCCGCTCACCACGCCGATGACCTTTTTCACTGTGCTGACAGGGTTTAAAGGCTCTAAAAAGCTGACCGGTTCCTCCTGTCTGCTGCCGCAGGTTTCTCCGCAGGTATTGCAGTTATGGGTACAGTTTACATCACTCATCTTCATTCCTCCTATAAAATCTCAAAATTTTCAGGCTTTCATTTTATCCCTGCCGCTGGACTTTTGCCAAGAATCTTAAAGACTCCCATGGTTTCCAAAGTCTTTGTCAGCGTGTAAAAAATCATGGAGTCAATGGGCCACATGATCAGATTCTTCAGCGCCCTTGCCGGGAGAAGAACCATGAACCCCTTTCCGTACAGTATGGACAGGCACCAGGTATTGAGCACCATGTTGCAGATCACTATGACCAGAAATTTGGTGATGAACACCCTTTTAAGGGTAATGGGCCTTTTGTAATACATGGTTCCATACATGATTCCGGATAAAATCGTCACCAGGGTAAAGCCTGGGAAAAAGGCTCCGGTGGGCTTTATCAAATATTTCAAAATATCCAGGCCTCCGGAAAACAGCCCTCCTACTGCCGGGCCGAACAAATAGGCCATCATTTCATTGGGGAGGCTGGAAAAGCCAATCCTGATGTAATTTCCCAGGTCAATGGAAAACACACGGAGGATGATCCCGATTGCGGCAAACATGGCGGCGGCGGTGATGGTTCTTACAGACTTCAGTTCTTCGTAAGAATCGGTGAACAAAGTAACGAATTTTTTCATAAAAAAAACCTCCTTTGCAGACCTCATACTACAACGGAGATAAAATGCCTATCTTCTGATGCAGCGGGATGCGACTCGTGTACCGCAAGAAAATCTTTTCGTCCAACTGACAACTCCCTGTTCAGCCGGCACTTAACGCACACAAGTCTACTCTGCTTAATATATTTTATTTTGTAACGCCCTCAGTATAACACAGTTTCACAAGAAAGCAAACATTTTTTCAGACAGCCCTTTTACTCTCCGCTGCCTGATGGACGAGAAAGGCGATCACGGTGCCCAAAACCAGGCCTCCTAAAATATCCGTGGGAAAATGAACAAATAAGTACATTCTGGAAAAGGCGATCAAGGCCGCCAGAACCAGGGCCAAAGCCCCCCACTTCCGGTTATAAAACCAGATGCTGACCGCCCCTTCAAAGCTTGCAAGGGTGTGGCCGGAGGGAAAGGAATAGTCCTCAGGGTTTTGAATCAGAAGGGTAATGCTGTCATCCAGCCAGATGGGCCTGTCTCTGGCAATGAAGTTTTTTAAAAATATATTTCCAATCACGTAGCCGGCTGCCAGGGAAAGGAGTACGCACAGACCGATCACTCTTGTCTTTTTTATGCATAGCAGTCCGATTCCGATTACAATCCAGATAAGCCCGTGATCTCCCAGACTGGTCACTGTCTTCATGACCGCATCAAGCCACGGGGTGTGTAAGGACTGCAAAAAATACAGGAACTTAAATTCGATTCCAGGTATCATATATTTCAGCTCCTTTTTATGTGATACTGCCATTATACTTCCTTATCCGGAAAATTCCAATATGAAAAACGGCATTATAAAAGAATTGACAAGTCGAAAAATTAAGTTTAGGATGGTTTTCAGTAAAACACAGATAAAACAGCAGGAGGGTTTGCGATGAAATACATACGTCAATTCAGCATCATTCTTTTCATTTCCCTGATAGGTGAAATCATGCGTCTGTTCATTCCTCTTCCGATCCCCGCAAGCATATACGGGCTGGTGCTCATGCTGATCGCCTTAAGCACAAAGCTCATTCCTTTGGAAGCTGTGGAAGAGACCGGAACATTTCTCATAGAAATTATGCCTGTCATGTTCATTCCGGCTGCCGTAGGGCTTTTAGATTCCTGGGATTTTCTCCGCCCGATTCTGATTCCGTTTCTGGTCATCAACCTGTTTTCCACAGTGGCAGTCATGGTCCTGACCGGAAAAGTGACTCAGTTTTTTATGAGAAAACAGAAAAAGGAGGAACAGTCATGAACAGTACGGCAGGTGATTTCCTGTTCTTTGGAGCAGTGATCAGTCTTTTGGGATATGAACTGGGGCTTCGCATCAAAAAGCGTTTTAAACTCCCTGTATTCAATCCCCTTTTAATATCCATTGCCGTTGTAATGGTATTTTTATCCGTATTTCGCATTGATTATACGTCTTACAATGCAAGTGCCAAATACATCAGCTATCTCCTCACTCCTGCCACTGTCTCTCTGGCCATTCCCCTTTACCGCCAGTTTGAGCTGCTTAAAAAGCACTCCGGAGCCATTGCGGCAGGTACCTTGACAGGCGTCCTCACCACCATGGTCACAGTGCTTTTGCTGTCCCTCATCTTTGGCCTCAATCATCAGGAGTACGTTACCTTCCTGCCTAAATCCATCACCACAGCCATCGCCATGGGAATTTCGGAGGAAATGAAGGGATTTGTGACCATTACAGTCGCAAGCATCATTGTCACGGGAATCCAGGGAAGCATCATCGCAGAGACTGTATGCAGGATATTTAAAATCACCGAGCCGGTTGCCAAAGGGATTGCCATAGGCTCCTCCGCACATGCCATGGGTACGGCTAAAGCCATGGAAATAGGAGAAATCGAAGGCGCCATGAGCGGACTTGCCATTGCGACCTCCGGGCTTTGTACGGTTGTATTCGCTTCTATTTTTGCCAATTTCATTTAAAAACAGGGGAATGATGCGTTAATCTCAGCAGAGCCGGGCAGTTATGTTGTGCCCTTGCACAATACCCACTGAATTCCGTCCAATATCCAAAACAGTGACGCTCCTACCACAGACATGACCACAATTCCGCCGTACATCTGAATATAGTTGATCCTGGACCAGGAGTCCAGAATGTAATATCCCATTCCCCAGCGGGTTCCGTAGGCCTCCACAATCAAAAGAATGGCCAGAGAGGTTCCCATTCCGATACGTATGCTGGTGAACAGCTCAGGCAGCACTGCGGGCAGGGTGATGTCTTTTAAGATACTCCTCTTAGAAGCCCCCGCGCTTTTTGCCACGTAATAAATCCCCTGGTCAATATGCTCCGCCGCATCGCGGACAGCTACAATGACCTGGAAAGCCGTGGTCAGGACCATAATGAGAATTTTCGAACCGTTTCCCAGCCCTAAAAGCAGCATACAGACCGGAAGCAGGGCTGTCTTGGGAATCGGATAGGAAAAGTATACCAGGGGATAGAGGATGCGGTTGGCTATGGCAGAAGAAGCCATGAGAAGACCTATGGGTACTCCTGTGAGAAGAGCGATGGACAAGCCTGCCGCCACGCGGCCCAAGCTGGCACCGACATGAAGCCATATCTTCCCGGTCATCACCTGGCCGAATTTAGCGTAAACAGTGAGGGGGCCGGGCAGCACCGGGGTGGATAAAACGGCAGCAAGAAAAAACCAGAGCAGATTTACAAGCAAAAAACCTTTTATAAAGACCCACATCTTTTTTCTCATATCTCATCCGCCTTTATAATTTCTTCCGTGATCTTCTGTTCCAGCTCCCCATAGGCTGCTTCCTGAGGGCGCCTGATGCCCTGCCATGGGTTCGTCTCAAAAAAGGTGAAGCTGCCTCCACGCTCCATAACTGCAATCTTATGGGCAAGGTAAAGAGCATCTTCCACCCTGTGTGTGACGATCACTGCCGTAGGCTTCTTTTCCTTCCAGACGGATAAAAACAGCTCCCTGGCCGTTAACG
Source organism: Lacrimispora sp. (assembly GCF_047605665.1). GTDB lineage: Bacteria > Bacillota > Clostridia > Lachnospirales > Lachnospiraceae > Lacrimispora. Next base: position 51,325 of record NZ_JASGFH010000014.1, read on the forward strand.
CGGCTCCAATATCCAGAGCCCCAAAGGGTTCATCCATTAGAAGCAGCTCCGGGTCCATAAGAAAAGCCCTCGCAAGGGCCACACGCTGGGCCTGGCCTCCGCTTAAGGTGCCTGGGTAACGGTCCAGCAGTCCGCCGATCCCCAGCTCTCTGCACAGGCTGGAAAGCCGTGTTTCCATGCCATCCATATGCCCTCTGATTTGAGCCGTAAAAAGGCAGTTTTCCTTTACCGTTTTCCAGGGAAGAAGGCCGTAATTTTGAGGGATCAGCCCAATGGAACACGTTTCAGGAAAAAGCCCTGCCCCGTCCAAAGTGATGGAGCCCTCAAAGGGAAGAATTCCAGCCAGGGCGTGAACCATGGTGGATTTTCCGCAGCCGGAGGGACCGGCAACGGCCAGGACTGTTCCGGTATCCAGACTCCAGGACATCCGGTCAATTACTTTGTGTATCCCGCCTTTTTTGTAGGTGACAGAGATATCATTCACTTCCAGCATCCGGGTCCCTCCTCTCTCCTATCCTCTTATTTCAATTCCCCAATCAACTGTTCAGGCTTTAAATCAGGCTTGCACAGCCCTTTCTTTGATGCCCATTCCACAGCAGCCTGTAAATCAGCCGCTTTTGGCAGTTCATTTTTCCGGTATACGGGCAGCTTGATGGTTCCGGCAAGCTCTTGCGGATAGCCGGCTCCCTTAATAATAGTGGCCTCATACTCGCTAAGAGGCGTGTTGTTAAGGTACTCCACCGCTTCGTCGTATGCCTGATACATGGCCTTGATGGTGCTGGACTTTTCGTCAATGGCTTTCTTTGTAAATGCGGATACAGCCGGATACAGTCCGGCAGTGTTGGCGCTCCCCAGCACAACGGCCCCATCCTTGATGGCAAGAGTGGAAAACGGTTCCGGTAAAAGGACCAGGTCCACATTGCCGCTTCGCAGCATCTCAAGGCGGTCAGGAATTCTCGGCACCACCTGCTTGGTGACGTATGTATCCTCCAGCCCGGCACTGTTTAAAATATAATCCAGGGAATACTCAATCAGCGTGTTCTCTGAGATCGCAATGCTTTTTCCAGCCGCATCCTCCAGGGAAGCGATTCCGGTATCCTTTCCGGCCAGCAGCGCATAATCCCCATCCGTGCATCCGGTGGCTTTTACGTCCAGCCCTGCATTTTGATACATGCACAGGCCGATGAAGTCGGTAAATACCCCGTCCAATTCTCCTGCCTGGAGAGCCGCATCCCTGTCCTTTGCAGAGGAAAAGACCTGCATATCGAGCTGAAATCCGTTCTCTTTGTCCAGGCCCTGTTCTGCAATGATGGTGAGAGGCACGATGTCGGAAGAATACATCACTCCCAAATGAACGGTGGTGTCAACCGGAGCCTTTGCAGTACCGGCGCATCCGCCAAGAAGAGCTGCCGCCGCACCGCACAACAGCAGAGAAACGATTTTTTTCTTTCCCATAGCGGGATGTTTCATCATGTTTTTTTCTGACTTTTTCATATGCTTTCCCATAGTCCTTTTTTGAATTTTATTTTTTCTATACTTCTTCTTTCCATCTGGCATACCGGTGGTTTTCCACACCCAGACAGTCCAGCACCCGGCTGACCATGAAATCCGCCATGTCTTCCAGGCTTTGGGGTTTCTGGTAAAATGCCGGCATGGCAGGAACGATGAATGCACCGCACTCCGCCAGAGTCAGCATGTTTTTTAAATGAATCTGAGACAGAGGCGTTTCCCTGGGCATTACCACCAGAGGACGGCGCTGCTTTAATGACACGTCAGCGGCCCGTGTGATCAAATCCGGGGTGATTCCAGTCGCAATGTGGGCCAGCTTTGACATGGAACAGGGAGCGATGACCATTCCATCAGTCAGATGGGAGCCGCTGGCAGAAGCAGAAAATAAATCCCTGTTATCCTCCTGAACCAACTGGCCTGTGAAGCGTTTCTTATAATCGGAAATCCAGTCTCCCGCCTCCCGCCCTGTTTCCCAGGCTACGACCTTCTCCCCTGTTTCCGTGAGGATGAGCCGCACTCCGGCCCCGGCTTCAAGCAGGGCTTCTATGGTCCGAAGGCCGTAGATGCTTCCGCTTGCGCCTGTAATTCCAACGACATATTCTTTCATGGCCCGCATCTCTCCTTTTTACTATAAATATACATCCAAAACGCCAAAGACCAGAAGCACGACGCTGGTGATCTGGCTGATGCTGTAGGATGCGATATTGACATTTTCCAAACGGTCCGGTGATACCATCCGGTGCTGGATTACCATGAGGACTGCGATGATCCCAATTCCGATTCCATAAAAGAGGCCAAACTGGGGATAAAGCAGCACTCCTGCGGCACACAGGCAGAACAGGGCAGTCCCGTGGAAGAGAGTGCTGATCAGCAGCCCGCCCTTTACCCCAAATCTGACCGGAATGGAATGAAGACCGTTTGCCCTGTCAAATTCGTAGTCCTGGGAACCGTAAATAATGTCAAAGCCCGCGGTCCAAAGGCAGTTTGCCGCACCGAAGAGAAGCGGGACCAGGGAAAACTTCCCCGTTACCGCCAGCCAGGCCCCTACCGGCGCACAGGCGCAGGTGATACCCAGAATCAGATGGCATGTCCAGGTGAAGCGTTTCGTATAGGAATAAACGGTCATCAAAAACAGGGCCACAGGTGACAGGATGAGGCATAACACGTTTAAACGGGAGGCGCTGACCACCATCACCAGAAAGCAGACGGCCACTAAGAGCAGGGTTTCCTTTTTCCCGATCTGTCCCTGGGGAATCTGACGCCCGGATGTCCTGGGATTTTTCGCGTCAATCCTGGCATCCACCACCCGGTTTAAGGCATTGGCTCCCGTCCTGGCGCTCAAAAATGCGAGGGCAGCCCAGAATACAACCTCTGGCTTTGGCCGTCCATCGGAAACAGCCAGCAGAGACACGGCGGCAAAGGCCAGGGAAAAGATCGTGTGACTGAACATGACCAGCTTTCCGTATTCATTTAATTTATTTACTGTCTTTCGGATTATCGATCCCATAAGCGCTCCATTTCTCTGATACCCTTTTCCTGATTTCTTCTGTCATCACAATATCCTCTGGCCAGGGACGGGAAAGGCCTTCTTCGGTCCGCTTTCTCGTGGCGTCAAAGGCTGCCCTTCTGCCGTCTGTAAATAAGTCTCTTGTGACATCAATGTTGTTAAACACTCTCCACATGACTGTGGAGTGATCTGACGGGTCCACATCCTCATCCACAACCAGGATAAAAGACGATCTCTTTTCCTCCAGCATGGCGAGGGCCTTGCGCCTGCCATCCCAGGGCTGTTCCTTGGATATGGGCACGATCTCAAGAGCTCCTCCTTCAAACGGTTCCTTTCCTCTCCTTGTGGCATCGATGCCAAGCCGTCCGCCGTACAGGGGAAGATCAGACGAATGGTCCAGGGAATCCAAAGGCCCCTCGCTGACCACAAAATCCTTTTGGGGGTCCCCATAGCTTAAGACCTCACGCCAGACCGCAGCCGCATCAGAAGGGTCCACGGTTTCATCAACAGCCACAATCAGCTTGGCGGTCCTCATCTGGCCCATGCCCCAAATGGCATTCATGACAGTTCTGGCTGCTCCCGGATAGGACTGCTTCACCGACACCACCGCGCAGTTATGGAAAACGCCTTCAAAGGGCAGGTGAATCTCACGCAGTTCGGGCATCATCATCTTTAACAGGGGGAGGAATATGCGCTCAGTGGCCTTTGCCATGTAACAGTCCTCCATGGGAGGCTTTCCAACCACTGTAGCGGGATAAACCGGATTCTTTTTGTGAGTGATGGCTGTGATGTGAAACTTCGGATACCAGTCCGCCAGGGAATAATACCCGGTATGATCACCGAAAGGCCCTTCCCAGACCAGTTCCTCATCAGGGTCTACATAGCCTTCCAGCACGAATTCTGCATCCGCAGGCACGTAGAGATCATTGGTGACGCACTTCACCATTTTGACAGGCCATTTTCTTAAGAACCCGGCCAGCATCATCTCATCTAACTTCGGAGGAAGGGGTGCCGTGGAAGCATAGGTGACCGCCGGATCGCAGCCAAGGGCAACAGACACAGGCATGAGCCCCCCTTTTTTACGGTATGCTTCATAGATACCGGCTCCATCCTTATGCTTTTGCCAGTGCATAGCAGTGGTTTTGGAATCCAGCACCTGCATCCGGTACATGCCTATGTTCTGGAGCTTTGTATCAGGATATTTTGTAAAGACAAGAGGAAGGGTAAAAAAACGGCCTCCGTCAAGAGGCCAGCACTGAAGAACCGGAAGCTGCCCCAAGTCCGGCTCCCTTTCGATCACCTGCTGACAGCTTGGCCGTTTCAGATGAAATCTACTCCGGAGGGGAAAACAGCACAGCAGGCGCAGCAGCTTGGGTCCAAAGGAAATCAGTCTTGAAAACGACGAATAATTCCCAAAATCCAGATAGGCTCCAATATCTGCGGCAATATCATCTAAGTTGTCCGCTCCAAGGGAAAGGGCCATTCTTTTGTCAGTGCCAAAGGCGTTCATCAGCACAGGGTAGGGAGAACCTTCCACCTGTTCAAACAAAAGGGCCTTATTGCCGGAATCTTTCCTCTTGCAGACCTTGTCCGTGATCTCCGTTATTTCAAGGAGAGGGGATACCTTCGTCTTAATACGAATCAGTTCCCCTCTCTCTTCCAATAAATGAATAAAACCCGCCAGTCCTCTGTATGACATACGGTCTCCTCTCATTTTACAGCTCATGGACTTAAGGAATCAGTGTCCTAAGTCCATGAGCTCATTTATCATGATTACGGTATGCATCATAGCCGCTGCTGGTCCGGATGCTCTCATCAGGCATGACCCACATGGCTTCTACACCCTCTATGTCCTCAATCAGGGCCAGTCCCTTTTCATAGGGAAGATTAAATACGGCGGTGGACAAAGCATCCCCCCATCCGGAGTCCCTGCATACAATAGAAACTGCCCGGAAGTATGCCGCAGGCATCAGTGTGACAGGGTCGATAATATGGTGGTATCTCACGCCATCAACTACATAGTACCGTTCATAGTCGCCGCTGCTGACAAGAGAAAATCCGTCCAGATCCAGGGTGTCAATGGCCTTTTCATCGCTGTCGGTGTCCGGGTTCTGGATATCCAGCTTCCACAGTTTTCCGTCGGCCCGCTTTCCCACCGCGCGGATGTTGCCTCCCACGCTGAGAAGGATGTGGTCAATCCCCTTTGCTTCTAAGAACCTGCCTGCCGCTTCCGTGGCATAGCCTTTTGCAATGGCACCCACGTCCAGACTCATGTAGGGGTCCTCTAAATATACGGTGGAGGCTTCTTCATCGATGATCACCTTTGAAATATCCGTATGAAGGGCAGCGGCTTTCAGCTCATCCATGGGAGGGATTTCAGCAGTTTCCGGGTCTTCGATCCCCCTTGTGCGGTAATCGTGCCAGATGGACAAAACGCTTCCCATGGCCACATTTACCTTACCGTCTGTTCTTTCATAGGCTTCCCTGGAAAATTTCAGCATATCAATAATTTTCCGGTCCACCTTTACAGGGGCTTTTCCTGCATTGTCATTGATGGTTTTGATATTGGCTATTCCTTCAAAATCATCATAAATATTATACAGCTTGTGATATATCTCCAGCTCATCGTGAATGTCTGAAGCAATCCGGGTAAATTCTTCTTTATCCCCGGCATATCCCACGATTTGAGTGACCGTATCAAAGAGACTCAAAAATTCGGCGTGGAATCTTTGTTCCTTTTTCGCTTCTATGGCGGCGGTGTTAACCGCCGCCATAATAAGCGCTGCCAGAATCCCGGCAAGTATGATAAATCTTATTGCTTTTTTATTTTGCATTTGCTTCTGCTTTAGCGATACCACTCTGGAAATCACCGATTCCAACGGTTACGCTGGCCTTTAAATCAGCGTCAGTAGGTGCACCTTCAGCCTCGTCAATTGCCAGCCCTGTGATTTCACTGGCTGTCTTGCCAACTGCATAAGCTGCAAAGCTGGCTGCCTGCTCATTCCATTCCTTGCCGATAGCGGAAGCTTTCTTCATGCCATAAGCTTCACCTAACTGATTCTTGGTCTTGAAATCAGTGGATTTTAAATCGCTGGTGATCTTACCTGTTGTATCAAAGTTTACATTGCTCTGGGAAGCGTCAAGCACACAGCTTGTGATCTTGCCGTCTGCGCCAAAGCTGGCAACGGTATAGGTAGAATATGCCTGTGCAACACCTGCTTTTTCAGCAGTTGCATCTGCAGACTTTGCAATGCCTGTAACGATGCCGTATCCCAGCTTATCACCTGCCTGAGCGCCAACGCTCTTAGCATTTGCTACTGCCTGCTCCACAACCTGGATGAAATCTCCGATATGAACGGTAATGGTAGCCTTTAAGTCTGCATCATCTGCAAGACCGTCAGCAGAAACAGCAATTCCCTTTACTTCATCGGCTGTTTTTCCGATTACATACTGGGCAAAACCTTCAGCCTGCTCATTCCACTCTTTGCTGATACTGGAAGCTTTTTTCATGCCATACTTTTCTCCCAGTTCGTTTTTGGTCTCCACAACAGTAGCCAGATCGGTAAGCACTTTACCTTCCTTAGAGAAGTTAACCTTACTCTGGATGCAATCGATTTTACAATCGACGATCTTGCCGCTATCGTCAACCAATACGGCTGCGAACATGGTATCCACCTCTGCGAGGCCGTCTTTTTCACCGGCATCTGTAGATTTACCGATAGAGGTAAGAACTGAAAAACCGGTGGACAGTGCTCCGCCTGCCTCAGACTTTGCAGCTTCTGTGGTTGCAGCTTCTGTTGCAGGTGCTGCAGTTGTCGGTGCCTCTGTAGCAGCGGCTGTGGTTGGTGCCTGCTTTAAGTTAGAAGAACACCCTGCCAGGATAGATGCTGCAGCAATGAGACCGCAGCTTAAAGCCAATACTTGTTTTTTCATAGAATTACTCCTCCTTGTGTTGCTTTATATTTTTATGATTTTTGATACCGTAATAAGATTTGTCCACCACGGTCATGATCCGGGCCTTTTTGGCCTGGGATAGTTCCAGATTCCCGATGGCGTCTGACGCTTTTGCATAATACCTGCCGGCAACAGCCTTTGTATAAACGGTTCCGCCCGCTTCCAAAACCCTGTCATAGAGTTCCCTGGCGGAAACCAGGCCGCCTTTTACCTGCCCGGAAAAGCTCTCGTCCTGTTTCATCGTGTGGATGAGAGGAAGGGTTACAACCCCTTCTTCGTAATCAGACCGGACATTTTTCTTTGCCTGCGCCTCTTCCATCTCATAATCGATGCAGTCATCCATGAGCTGGAAGATCATTCCCACATGGTTTCCGGCTTTCCGGTACATGCGGAGTTTTTTTTCATCCTTTGTGGACAGCATGGCACCGCCGTGGAAGGAGGCTTCAAAAAGTGCGGCTGTCTTTCCTTTGATAATGCTTAAGTAGCGGTAAACCGATAAATCCAGATTTCCGTTGTTAATTTCCTGACGGAGTTCTCCCATACATATCCTGCACAGGTAATTGGGCATATCCAATGCGTTATATTCATTTCTTTCAGGAATGGAAGCCGCCAGTTTAAGGGCCAGGGACAATAAGTAATCCCCGCAGATGACTGCCGCCTTTTTGCCGAATTTCTGTTGAAGAGTTTCGATTCCCCGCCTCGTATCAGCATCGTCAATCACGTCATCGTGAACCAGCGTAGCCAGATGCAGCAGTTCTACTGCAGAGGCCAGTGTGACGGCTTCCGGCGGGACCTTATCCTCTTCATCCATGGAACAGGCCAGCAGTCCATAGGCACGGATGAATTTGCCTGTGGATTTTGCCAGATGGGCTGTATAGTTCCTGATGACGGCAGGGGCTGCAGACAGATGTTTTTCCACAGACAGTGCCATCAGATCAAAAGCTTCTTCAAACTCATAACGCAGTTGGACCGGATCCCCCAACAATTCTCTATTAGTCATTATATAAATACCACTTCCTTATAAAGGGAAGTTTTCTCCATTTTTTCTTAAGCCATGGCATAGCGTAATAGTCAAGGCCAAGGGTTCTGCCGCCGCCGATCAGGACTGCTATACCGGCAAAGATCATCCAGAACGTGTTTAAGTAAAGTCCGGTGGTACAAACGAACATGACCTGAAGCACCAGAGACGCTGCGGAAGAAAGGAAGTTGAATAAGCCAGCCATAAGGGCAAGGCCAATCAGTATCTCCGCAATCACAATGCCTCGCTGCATGAAGAGCTGCAGTCCGCCGTTGGGAATGATCACACTGTTTACAAACCAGTTCATAGGTGCAAAGTCAATCTTAAAGGCATAATCTGATAGTTTCGCATGGGATAGGCCCACGGAGCTGACCAGAGTGGCATCGATCATTCCTAAAATGTTCCAGCAGAAAACAGCCACACCGCTGGAAACCGCCTCTGCCGCGCTTCCTGCTGCTCCCGTAGCACTGGCTACCGCATCTGCCGCTGCTCCTGCTGCGGAAGTTGCGCTGGAAACCGCATCTGCGGAAGGGGCTGCCCCTCCGATTCCTGATATCCCGTAGGGAGCCAGAATATTGTTAAAGTACTGATTGGCCCCGCCAAAGAATGCGCTCAGCATCGGCTGGTCCATCCAGCCTTCCAGTATCTTCATAATGCCCTCAAACACCCATACAGCGCCCAGCCACACCCGCATAGGGGCCAGCAAAAAGCTTGGGGTCCTGTTGGAGAAATGGCCTCCCAGGAAGCTTCTGCGGTTGCGTATGGTAAAGAACTCGTGGCATACATAGCTCCAAACCTTATTCCAGCCCAGCACCTGAACGAAATAAACAACATTGATGAAATGCTTGGAAAGCATGGCAAAGAAGGAACATAAGTTAAACATGTGGTTGGGAAGTCCCACCCGTGCAACACCGTAGCGGCCGCCTACGGAAACCATGACGCCGTGGAAGGATGGTTTGTATTCCTCCATATTTCCCGTGCCTGTAATGGAACATACCAGGTTATGAGCAGCGGTATGAGCGCTTTGCTCACAGTTTTCCACCATCTGGGGAACCGGCTCATCCTCTCCCTCAGGCACATACATCATGTTGTCGCCGACCACGTATACTTCCTGATGATCCGTGGCCCTTAAGTAAGAGTCCACCTGAATTCTTCCGCGCTTTACGGATTCCAGCGTCTCTGCAGCTTCTCCGGTGATGTCTGCGCTCTCAATACCGGCTGTCCAGATCACGGTTGCAGACGGACAGCAGCTCTTACTGCCCTTATGGTTCAGTTCGATGAAATCCTCTCCAATAGCGGTCACACTGGTTTCCATCATTACCTTTACGCCCATCTTTTCCAGGCGTCTTTCCACCTTGCCGGATAATTTCTCCGGAAGGATTGGGACTGACCGGCTTAAAATATCCACGTTATGCATGGAAACAAATTCCGGATCAATCTCATATTGTTCGCACAGGAAAGGCATGTATTCTGCCAGTTCACCTGCCATCTCCACACCGGTAAAGCCGGCACCTACCACATAGAATGACAGGAGGCAGCGCTTTACTTCCTCATTCGGCTCACAAGCCGCTTTGCGGAACACGTCATGGATATGTTCTTTTAATCTGACTGCATCTTCATAGGACCAGAGTTTATAAGAATGTTCCTCTGCACCCCCCACACCGTAAAAGGTGGGCTTTGATCCGGCGGCCAGGACCAGATAATCGTATTCGTATTCCCGCAGGCTTCCCTTCAGTTTTTTCTCCTCAATGGAAATATGGCTGATGGTGTCTGTGATGATCTCTACGTTCCTACCTGCAAATACCTTTTTTAAACTGATGCGGATACTGTCTTCCTCCACCCTGCCGGCTGCCACTTCATGAAGCTCAGTGAGCATGGTATGGTATGGATGTCTATCGATGATGGAAATGCTCACCTCATTGTCCAGCTTCATCTTACGGAGCTTTTTTTCCAGTTTTTTGGCAGTTAAAATACCGGCATAGCCGGCACCCAACACTACTATTCTCTTCAAGTCTTTTCCTCCTTGTATAATAGCGGTTAACAAAAAGCCACTTTGACAGGATTATAACATGCTGGAGAAAATTTTACCATAGTTTTCTTACAAAATCATAACTTTTTCTCATTAAAAATTTATCCATTTTATTTTCCGAAATGGCTGCACCACGTTAACGAAGTGAAGAAGACGGCCTGTATCCTTGCCTGGAGCTCTATAAGCGGCAAAAACAGACTATTTTAGCTGCTTATACCTGTGAAAATTTGACAGGCTTCGTTTTTTTATGATCTTCGTTAAAAATAAATCTGTTATTGAGTCATTTCCTGTTTTTTTTGTTTTATAATCAGAACAATCATGCTATAATAGAGCCTCAGAACATTTAAGAGAAACATGAGGTGGCAAAATTGAACTATTTAAAGAAGCTGAAGATCATACCAAAAAGAGAGCGGATTCTCATTGCCGCTATTCTGGTCATATCAGGGCTGCTTTCCGTATCATTTTATGTCCGCAACAGAAAGCCGGCGGAACAGGTGGTGGTCACCGTAGACGGAAAGACTGTCACTACCCTGGACCTCCATAAAGACGTGGACATGACCATTGACGGTTACGGCGGCAGCACAAACCACCTGATCATCAAAGACGGTTACTGCAGCGTTACGGATGCCTCCTGCCCGGACAAGGTGTGTGTCCGCACCGGGAAAATCCACAGGAGCGGAGAACTGATCGTCTGCCTGCCCAACCGGGTGGTGGTCACTGTGGAAGGTGAAGAATAAAAGAGTAAACAAAAACCCCGATGTTTAAATACAGCCTCTTTCTCTGTATCCGGCGATCGGGGTTCTTTGTTCACCTATTTTGTTTTATCAATAATTTACAGTTCTATAACCACATCCAGTTCCTTTACATCCTTGTCTGTATGGCATACCATATCGGGAAACTCCTGGTGGTTGCAGATGATGACCGGAGTGACCACTTCGTATCCGGCGCCTTTGATAGCCTCCATATCAAATTCCAAAAGCAGATCTCCTGCTTTTACACGATCCCCCTGCTTCTTATGGGAGGTATAATGTTCTCCATTTAATCTGACCGTATCCAGTCCTACATGGATGATGATTTCAGCGCCCTTGTCCGTGGTAACGCTGACCGCATGCTTTGTCTCAAACACCATGGTAAGCACACCGTCGGCAGGAGCCACAATCCGTCCCTTAGAAGGAACAATGGCAAGTCCTTTTCCAAGAATCTCCTGGCTGAAAGCTGGGTCATTGACCTGGCTGAGAGGAATGACACTTCCTTCTGCAGGAGCTAATATCTTTTCACCTTTTTCTTCATTTCCCTGGCCGAACATTTTTTTCAATGATTGAAACATATGGCATTCTCCCTTCTTTTGCTCTCTGAATTTCCTGACAGAAATCCTCTGCATGGGAATAGTATGCCTGATAAGCTTTTCCATGTCAATAAAAACCAATTTCAAAAGGGAAAAATGTTTTTGCTTCAAATAATCTGCTTATATTCCATCAAATATCTTTCTGCTTCCTCGCACCATACATTCCGGTTCCTCCCGCATATTTCCGCCAGACCGCGAAACAGCGGGTCTTCTTTTCCCAGTTTCTCAAAGTCTGCAATGGCTGTCAGCTCCATCTCAATATGAGGATAAATCAGCTTTTTTCCACCGGGAATACTCGGAAGGTTCAAAATGGTTTCCGGCACCGCATCCAGTCCTCCGATATGGGTTACCATAAAAGAGGGATTGATTTTCCCGCAGGAGGACAGCTCAAGGGACTCCAGCATGTCACCGGTGGACCCCCCTGATGTACCAACCAGATGGGTGCTTTCATAATGCACGTTATAGAAATTAAAGGGAACCTTAAACCTGTTATCCGTAGGGCCTGCAAAGAAATTAAAACAGCCGTCATTGCCTAAAATATCGTCGCCAAGTTCCATCAGACCGGAAACGGCTGCGAATACAAAGACATCATCATATCCCTGGCCTTTTGTCAGCGCCAGCAAAACAGCCGCCCCATCCTGTCCTGAGATATTTAAATACTGAAGCGTAATTCCCTTAGCCTCGGCAGCTTCTGCCGTAATCAGCTCAGAAGCCCTTTTAAGGCGTTCTCCGTCAATGTCCACCACAACAACCAGGGAGGGATTCACAGGCCCGTTTATGGCATACTCAATGGCTCCCAGTCCCATCGGTCCCGCACAGCCTAAAAGTGCCATCCTGCCGCCCGGCCTGATTCCCATCTGATGCTCATAAACGTAAGGTGTGGTATGGTAACTGGCATGAAAAGCTCCGATAATGCAGGACATAGGCTCTGCCAGAGAGGCGTCTGCAAAATAAGTCCCGTCATAAGGCAATACACAGCCCAAATCAATGGCGATTTTGGGAATGATACAGTAGGTGGCATTTCCGCCAAAATGTTCATAACTGTACCCTGCCGAATAGCCGGATTCCAGCCCCATGGCCGGCTGCAGGACAAATTTCTGTCCTGCCTGATACCGCCCTTTTAAATTTTCTCCCACTTCTTCTATGATGCCGGCAAATTCATGTCCGGTGATTACCGGGTGCTCAGCCAAATCAGCCGGCACTCTTTTATGTTCTTCTCCCCTGATTGCCGCCTTATAAGTAGACAGACATTTGCTGTTGGATATGATTTTTACCAAAAGCTCATCTTCTGTGATGGGAGGCAGGTCAAATTCCCTGATCAGAACCTTCTTTTTACCCGCTAATACTGCTGCTCTTGTCTTCATTTATGCTCCTTATTGTTCTGATCCTGAATTTCTTTCAGTAAACTCTCGATCTGCTCATCTTTCATAAAGTTTTCTATGGTGACAATTCTTTTATCCGGCCAGGCCATCCTGGTTCTTTTTTCAAGGCTCTTATGAGTCACAATCACGTCAACCGTTTCCGGCACCTTTTCAATGGCGTAATTATTGACTTCCACATCTAAGAATTGCTTTTCCAGCCTCTTTTTAAAAGCATTTGCTCCCATGGCACTGCTCCCAAGCCCTGCGTCGCATGCGAAAGCAACAAAACGGATTTCTTTCTTAAGGATTTCCCCCTGAGGTATGGAAGCCCCCAGCTTTGAAGACAGAACTGCCTTTCCCTCCGCCTTCATATTCCTGGATTTTTCAATGGATTCTTCCAGGTCATCTTCACTTTCCGACTTGGAATTTTTCAGTATCAGTGAACTCACCACAAAGCTTACCACGGTTGCTCCCAAAACTCCGGCAATCACACCCAGGAAATTTCCCTTGGGGGTCAGCATCAGATAGGAAAAAATAGAACCTGGGCTGGGCCCTGCCGTTAATCCCACACCGAACAGGCTGAAAATAAAAGTTCCTGTCCCGCCGCCTAAAATCATACTGATAATAAGAATTGGTTTCATCAATACATAAGGGAAATAAATCTCATGAATACCGCCTAAAAAGTGGATAATAATCGCACCTGGAGCCGTCTTCTTTGACGCCCCTTTTCCAAACATGGTGTATGCCAGAAGTAACCCAAGGCCGGAGCCCGGATTTGACGCGACCATAAAGTAAATGGATTTCCCCGCTTTCAGCGCCTCCTGCATGCCAAGGGGATAATAGATTCCCTGGTCAATCACATTGTTCAAAAACAGCACCTTGGCCGGTTCATTAATGAGAGATAACAAAGGTAAAAACCCGGTTTTCACCAATCCCTCGATCATGACGGTAATCCCGTTATTCGCCTGCTGGATTACCGGCCCGATCAGTCCATAGGAGGCCAAGCTAAGCGCCAGTCCGATGAGGCCGAGAGAAAAATTGTTTATCACCATCTCAAAGCCCACCGGTATCTTTCCATCGATCATTTTGTCAAATTTCTTAATTATCCAGGCACTTAAAGGTCCCATGATCATGGCTCCTAAAAACATGGGAATGTCCGAACCCACAATCAATCCGAAGGTACCGATGGTTCCCACAATTGCGCCCCTTTCTCCTCCTGCCAGTTTTCCCCCCGAATATGCCAAAAGGAGAGGGAGTAAATAAATCACCATCGGTGAAACCATGCTGCCGAAGGCTTCATTTGGAATCCAGCCTGTCGGAATAAATAATGCCGTTAAAAAACCCCATGCGATAAACGCGCCCATATTCGGAATAACAATACCTGTTAAAAATCCCCCAAATGCCTGTAATCTGGCCCTATAATTTTTCTCCATTCCAATCTCCTTCTACGGTGTACTCTCCGTTTTCCTGCAGATGAAGAAGTAAATCAGGCTTAAGGCGGGAAGAAAGTGCACGGCGGATATTTTTTCCGTCACTTCTTTCATAAAAATCCTCTGCCTGCCGGGCTGTCAGTCCGCCTGTTATTTTGCGCGCAATCAGGCGTTCCTTCAGCATCCTTTCCTCTGCAGTAATAAAAATACTAAAATCAGAATCACAGATGAGTTCTCTCCACCCATCTTCATCGAGGAGTATCCAATTCCCCTCAATTAAAATAATATCCTTTGTTACCAGAAGCGCATCCGGCACCACATCATGCAGAGTCCGGTCGTAAATTGGCCATTTTACGTCACTTCTTTGTAAGGCATGAATACCCTTCCTTACTTTTTCTATATCAAAGGTCTCCGGAGCGCCTTTAATATCCTTCATGAGAACAAGCTTGCCGTCTTTTTTTATTTCATGGGACTCCAAATAGTCCTGGGGATAATGGAATCCATCCAGTCCAATGGCCTGGACTCCCGCCATGCCCCGGATGGAGCCGGATAAATGCTCCAGAAACTGAACCAGTGTCGTCTTACCGGTACCGGGAGGCGCCGCCAGGTATACAATCAATCTGCTCCCCTTCTGCAAAAACCGGAGGTTTAACTCAGCCAGAAGCGGAATGAATATCTGCTCAATATTTTTTTCATAATACTCTGCCTCAACCGGCAGCCCATTTACATGAAATGAAAACCTCTTTTTCTCCATCACAACAGCTCCATAATCTCTTCCGGGACCTTTGCCGCCAGAATTCCATTGACAATATCATCTTCCATCAACACCTCTGCCAATTCAGAAATCAGCTCCATGTGCCGGTCAGAATCCTTTGCTGCCAGTATGATCAGCAGCCGGACTTCTATTGATCCCGGAAATACCACACTATCTGAAAGTTTAAGCATGGACAGCCCCGTTTTCAACACCCCGTTTTCCGGCCTTGCATGGGGAATTGCGATCTGAGGCAGGATCACAATGTAAGGACCGTTTTCCTGTACGCTGTTAATCATTGCGTTTACATATTCCCCCTGAATAAACTCTTCCTCCAGAAGCGGCACCGCTGCAATGCGTATGGCTTCCTGCCAGCCCCCCGCCTGATTCATAACCGTAATTTTATTTTTCAGCATTTCTTTCAGCATGCTGTCTCCTCTCTACCGCCTTAATCAGGCCAAAATTTATTGCCTTCAACCTAGTTATCAACTTCATTCACTTTATCCTGAAGATAGGTTCTTAAAAGCTTCTCCGTATATTTTTTGACCGGCTCTTTCCGCCCGGCCCTGATATCGTCAAAAAACGTGTCATCTTCAAACAATGCATGGCTGATCACTGATATTGCCAGCATTTCTCTGGGGTCATCATTTGGAATGAGCATAACCACGACCACAGCGGACTCCATAAAATGAGGTTCTGAAAATACGCCTGTTTCCGGACAGATAATAAAGAACTTGGAATTGCTGACTCCCGTTGTCTTTGCATGCAGCAACGTAAACCGGAATTCCGGTATTACCTGGGTGGATAGAGCCTCACGCTTCATCAGATCGTCATAAATCACATTGCTTGAGCCGTCCGTTTCATCAGCAGTTTCTGACGCTAACCTGACCATATCCTGAAAAGATATAGAGGAATGCACCCGGTATATATCGAGACTCTTTAAAATAGAACGGATTTCCTTGCTGATTAACTCAATTTCATCAATTTTAGAAAAGATATCTTTACCCGCTTCCTCCAGACTGGCCGGCAGCAGTTTTGTTATGGAATCAATTCTCTCTGAGATAGCGGAAATATCCGCTTCCGTCAGCATGGGGTTTACCCGCAGATATTCATAAGCTGCATCCGGAATTTCAAAAGAGGACACCAGCAGTTCAATATCATTGGGAATACCTTTTGCTATATTTCCAAGAGTCAGGCTTTTCACCCTCACCTTTCCATGAAACGCCTGGGATATCCTGGAGGCCATGAGTGTGGAAATACCGATTCCGCTGGCACAGATAACCCCTACGGCAATTTTTTTCATCAGCTTTTCCCGGTTCCCAAGCCTCACCTGCGCTCCTCCAAAATGCAGGGCCAAAAGCCCGGTTTCTTCCGGCGGCACTTCCAGGCCCAAGGTGTCTTCCAGCACCCTGACGGCATTTTCCGTCTTTCGGTAAACCTCCGGATATTCGGACATCACTTCCTCCTGAAATGGATTGTGAATTCCGATTTCGTATTGCATCCGCACAATCGTAGGGCGCAGATGTGCCAGCAGGCCCTTTATTAAAATTTCATC
The DNA here is from genome assembly GCF_047605665.1 of Lacrimispora sp. Lineage (GTDB taxonomy): Bacteria > Bacillota > Clostridia > Lachnospirales > Lachnospiraceae > Lacrimispora. Next base: position 67,784 of record NZ_JASGFH010000014.1, read on the forward strand.
GTGCTTTAGCTGAAAAGCGATTTTCTGATCGTACTGGTGTATCATTTGAAATATCAGGCATTCCAGGTCGTAAAAACTGCTTTCTGAAATATCATCATTCATGTGCTGGGGCTTTATCCCCTTTAGATAAATATATAAGTGGGTCAGCTCCGGTTCCGAAATTTCAAGCCGAAACATCTGGCTTAAAACTTCGATCAGCCGGATTGCGAGACCGAAATCCGAAGACCGCCGGTCCTCTTTGGTAAGCAAAACTGCAGAGAGGATGCTCCGGTCCCTTCGAATGCGGTGTATCATAATACAGAAATAGATCATTAAGTCCGTACAGGAGATTTTTGCCATGTTGTTCAGCTTGGCACTGCCTGCCATCTGTATAGAAGCAGATACCTTTTCAGGGATGTCTTCATCTACCAGATCGCATAATATGGAAAAAGGATCATCCATGTTTTGAAAAATATATCTCATACAGGCCTTGCGGTAATCCGGTTCTTCATACTCCAGATAAATGCCCACACCTGTTTTTTTTATAATCGTGATGTGGTTCTTTTGAAACCAGGGCTCTACTCTTTCCAGGTCTTTGCCGATAGTAGTATCACTGACCTGAAACCTGGCTGCATAGGCGTATAGCTTATTTGGCTCTTCCTGCCACAAAAGCACCTGGATCAACTGATTGCAGCGTTCTTCCCGGTTTTGCGGAACTTTGATTCCAGACCTTTCCAGGGAATCCAACAGTCGCTTTTTTCCCGCTTCCTCTCCGATGATACAGATCCCCTTTTTTGATTTCGTATCCAGGATCAGCCCGTAGGAGGCCAACTGCCGGTCTATATAGCTCAGTTCACGGAAAACCGTCCTTTTGCTGCTCTGAATATGCTTTGCAAGGGTTGCCGCCGGGATATGTTCTTCCGTATTAATGAGCAAAAATAATATTTGAATAAGTCTGGGTGAAAATTGCATATCTCTCTTCCTTCCGATATTATGGAGCTCTTTCAACCAATTCCTGAGATTCTGCGCTTAGTATCAACTGATGTGGAATCCCATTATGATATTCCAGATTGATTTCTCCTTGAATTAATGGATACATATATTCAATCAGCCTTTCCTCCACATCATTCCCCTGCCCGTTAATCCATATTTGAGGCACTTTTCTTTCACTGTTAGCCACGTTCTCTATGGGAACCGAGGTATACGCCACCTCATAGCCGGATTTCTCTCTCCTGCATAGAGAAGCCATTTCCCCGCTTCTTCCTTCCAGAGCCAGTTGAAGGGCCTTCATACCCAGCATTTCGGACTCTGATAAGTCTGTTTCACTTGCCACATGCATGGCGGATCTCTGCATTAAGTTCAATTCAATGGAACGTACCTTGCAGCCAATCTCCTTACGGATGCTCTCTTCCAGAACCTTTGAAGCACCGGCAATGCAGGAATGGCCGAACATGTCGGCACCACCCTTTGATATGGCGGAGGAAATATAATCCCCATCCTCATTTTTAATCCCCTCGCTGACTGCTATCAGCAGACTTTTTTCCCTGCTTAACTTATTCCCCAGATCATTTAAAAAGGATTCCATATGAAATGGATGCTCACAGAGATAGATGAAATCAGGTCCTTTGCCGCCATTGACCCGTGCCAGGGAAGAGGCCGCCGTCAGCCAGCCGGCATTTCTGCCCATAACCTCTACAATGGTTACGGCCGGTCTGTCATACACCATAATATCACGTTCCAGTTCCGCAAAGGTTGTGGCAATATATTTGGCCGCAGAGCCGAACCCCGGTGTATGGTCAATTCCTGCCAAATCATTATCAATGGTTTTCGGCGCTCCGATGATATGGATGTCGGTTATGTGATTTTCCTTTAAATACCGGTCCAGTTTCATCACCGTATCCATGGAATCATTCCCTCCTATGTAAAGAAAATAGGTGATTCCATAGCGCCGGAAAATTTCAATTATTTTTTCAGAATCCTCCCTGCTGCCGGACTCAAGCTTGTAACGGCAGGAACCCAGAGCCGCTCCTGGTGTATAGGCCAGATGCTTCATGACATTTACATTTTTCATAAGGGGCTGTAAATCCATAAACTGTTCATTTAAGACCCCTTCAATTCCATTTCTTGCCCCATATACCTTCTTCACCTGCCCGGTTACCGCAGCCACCCGGAGAATTCCTGACAAAGTTGCATTGATCGCCGCCGTAGGTCCGCCGGATTGGGCTATTAAAAGATTTCCACTCATAATTGTACAACCTTCTTTTTGCTGATGTATTTCTTTCATGGTTTTATTATAAAGGCATTTCCTGTTGAAACTCAAGGAAAAGAAAAAAACTCTTGTCACCTTAAAAAGATGACAAGAGTGATGATTTATTTCCTGCTGCGAGAACCGCAAGCCTTGCATATTATCTGGATAACCGGACTTCTACCTGATACTTCATCCCCTTTTCATTTGGAAGAAATTCTGACTCCCATGTTTCCCCGTTGACTGTCATGCTTTTAATCCTGTTGCATCCCCCTTCTTCCTCCTGAATAAACCGGATTTCATAAACGGAGTCCCGGAATTCCTTTACCACCGAGCATTCCCTCCAGTCCTTTGGCAGACACGGTTCCAGCTTAAGGCCGGGCAGCTCCGCATTCAGCCCCAGCACATACTGTAAAAGGGCTTTGGTCAGCCATGCGCCGGTCGCACTCCTCCAGGTCTGGCCCGCAGTTCCCAGCCTGTATCCCGTCTCTTCATTGAAGTAGGAATTGCACATAATATAGGGCTCGCATTTTTTCTCATGATATTCATGATGAAAAGGAAGAATCTTCTTTAAACCCATTTCCACCTTGTCATTGTCTTTCATCATGCTGTCAACAGCCAGCTTCCAGCAGCATGGGTGGAGGTATACGCCTCCGTTTTCATGGACTCCTGCCGGTTTCTGGGTCATCTGGCCGATAGTCGGAATGTAATTGTGGTAAGCAGGCCAGGAAACCAGAGTTCCCAAATCAGTTTCCAGGTATTTGTCCACTGCCTTTAAAATGCTCTCTTTTCTCTCCTCATCGGCCACATCAGCCATGATGGCCCAGAGCTGGGGAATTAAGTATATTTTTCCTTCCTCACATTCTGAGGAACCGAGACGCTCGCCCTGATCGTTGATGGCACAGATGTAATATTCTCCATCCCAGCCAAATTCGTTGATCACATCCTTCATTTCCTGTCCCCGGATCCGGGAAAAGAACAAATCTTCCTGTTTTCCCAGAGCCTCCGCCAGAAGGCCAAACTGCCTGTTTGCCTGACACCAGGCAATGGACAGCCACACGCTTACGCCTTTTCCCTCCAGTCCCGCCTGATTCATCATATCGTTCCAGTCGCCGCCCCAAAGCTTGATCAACCCATGTACCCCTTTAAAATTCCAGAGAAATTCCACGGCCCGCTTCACGTGTTCGTATACGCTGGCAGAGGTTTTATCATTGAATTCTACCTCTTCCTCCAGAAAGGAGGCATCGCCCAGCTCCTTTACAATAGAGGCGGCCGCCATGGGAATCCATACGGCGCAGTCGGCAAAGTTATTGTCCCGGATTTCTCCATCCAGCCATGTTCTGGGGGCATATCCGCTGCTGTATTGATAGGTCAGGGCCCGTTTGAACCGTTCCCAGGCCAGCCTCGGATTGAAGGCCGCCATGCACTCACTGTCGCTCACCATGTCCCTGTATCCGTTGTGGCGGACTCTGGCCCATCTGCTGCCCATATTGGTCTGGTGCTTTGTCCAGGCATTGACCAGAAAATTCAGGGATTCATCCGGTGTATGGATGGTGACTCCCTTTTCCTCCTCTTCATACTGCTTTTTCACAGCCTCCAGCCGTTCCTCTGTCTTTCCTCCGCTGATGCGCTTTGCAGCCTGCTCCAGCTCCTTACGGCAAAGGGCAATTCCGAGAGCATAATGAAACTCTGCCTCTTCTCCCGGCTCCAGGGTCACTGTGTTTTCCAGAACCAGACATATCTTTTCCGCATTGCACTCGCTTCCCGTGCAGCCTCCCCGGTACATGGCATCCGGGTCCTGTTCGTTTCCATAGGTTCCTATAAAGGCATTTTTCCTGGTGTCATAGCCGGTGATCTTCTTATCTGCGAGGAAATAGGCCGATACTTCCTGAAACTGGCTGCTTTCTATCTTCGCATAAGACCTGGTGGCAATGCCGTTGTATTCCTCTCTTAAACCGGCTGTATCAACATTGTATCCCTGGGCGCGGTAAACGCCGTCTGCTTCTGTTTTGGCATAGGGGATGACTTTGACGGTTCTCTTTTGCTGGGAATTGTTTTTCACCTTGACGGTCCAGATTTCTTCCGGGGCCTCCTGGGGAACGAACAGGCGCCAACTGACAGCTATCCCCTGGTACTGGGATGATATTTCTGAATACCCGATTCCATGGATGCATTTAAAACTTTCATACTGCCTTCTTAAGGGAAGCCCGTTGGCCAGCCAGAATTCCTTTGTCTCAGCATCGGAAATATACACCTGGCGGCTGTCCACCAGCATGATTCTCCTTCCTAAATACCCCTGGACAATGCCTTCTCCAAATCCCACCTGGGAAGTAAAGGTGACATACTGATCGTTAAACAGATAATTGTACCAGTGCCTTGGTGTGTCAGGAGTGGTGATGACAAATTCCCTTCCTTCTTTCTGAAAATATCCGTATTCGCTCATGACTTCCTCCTTAACCTTTCACTGCTCCTGCTGTAATTCCTTCAATAAAGTAACGGTTCAAAAACAGATATACCACCAGAATGGGCGCAATGGACATCACCGTTCCTGCCAGCATGGTGCTCCATGCGGCAACGCCGTCTCCCTGGTCCTTTAAAAGCACCACGCCTACGGTCAAGGGGCGCAGCTCTGACCGGGACAAGGTAAAGGCCAGGGGCATCATATAGTTGTTCCATGCATCCCGGAAAGCCAGAATTCCCGTGGTAGCCAGAATGGGTTTCATAATGGGAAGCATGATGGTGGTGTATACCTTAAAAAAGCTGGCCCCGTCAATGATGGCAGCTTCATCGATTTCCTTGGAAATGCCGTTGCAGTATCCCAAAACGAGAATGCAGAAAAATGGCTGTGCCGTCGCCACCTGGGTGATGACCATTCCCCAGACAGAATCCAGAAGCCCCAGCTTACGGCACAACTGGAAAATAGGAAACAGGGTGACCGCACCGATGAGGAACATCATAAATCCAAAGGTTCCGGCTAATAAATTTTTTCCCGGAAAATTGCACCGGGACATGGTGTACCCGGTCATGGAAGTGGTGACCATGATTCCCAGGACAGAAGCTGCGGCAAAGAACACGCTGTTAAAGGTGTATCTGGCAAAGTTGGCCTGTTTCCATGCCTTTGCGTAATTTTCCGGATGCCAGGCTTTTGGAAACACCTTCATGCCGCCTAAAAGAAATTCTTCCGTGGATTTAAAAGAACCTCCCACAGCATAAATCAGGGGAAACACCAGCAGACAGATGATTATGGTCAGTCCTGCATAAAGCAGGAACATATTTCTAGTACGATTTGCTTTTCTCGACATTTTTTCCTCCTTGCAAATAAGGCTTAACCCTTAATAATTCATCTTTCGGGTGCTTCTGATATAAATCATGGTAACCATCATGACCAGAACCGTTGACAGGATGCTGACTGCAGAAGCATATCCCTGCTGGGATGTTCCCATAGTCTCAAAAAAGTACCGGTAAATATACATAGTCATAACCTCTGTGGAATTTCCCGGTCCCCCGTTGGTCAGCGCCTTTACGGAGTCAAATAATTTCAGGGCATTCATGATGCACAAAGCCGTAATCGTCTGAAACATGCTTCCCATCATGGGAATGGTGATGCGGAAAAAAGTCTGGACTCCGTTTGCCCCATCCACCTTGGAGCTTTCATATACCTCAGAAGGAATGCTTTGAAGGGCGGATAAAAACAGCACCATATAAAATCCGACTCCGCTCCAGGTACAGAACAGGACAATGACGATTTTTGCCATCAGCCCGTTTCCAAACCATTCAATGGCCTTGTCAATGAGGCCCAGCTTCATCAAGACTCCGTTTATGATTCCGTTATAGGAAGCGAACATGAAGTAAAAAACAATGGCCATAATGGCCGTACTGGTAATATTAGGCACAAAGATCACGGCTCTGGCAAGGCTCTGGCCTCTGAACCGTTTATTCAGCAGCACAGCCAGAAGCAGGGAACAGGGAATCTGAACCAGCGGGATGGCAACTCCCATCTGCAGCGTGTTAATGACTGAATTCCAGTAGGTCCCGTCGTTAAAAATGCGGATATAATTTCTTAACCCGACAAAGATTGCCGGAGAGAATCCATCGTATTTAAAAAAGCTGTAATAAAACACATAGATAAGGGGGTATATGCCGAAGAGCACTACCAAGATTATTGTGGGCAGCATCATCAGATATGGCTGCTTATACGTTCCAAGAGTGGCTAAAAAGCCCTTTTTCCTGTTATTGGTTTTCACTTTACTCACCTTCCCATTTCTGATCCGATCCTACATGGAGATTTCCTATAAGGCATAAAAACTGCTGCAAAACTGTCCGATCTCACATAAGATTTCTTTTCGTTTTGCAGCAGCTTAACTGTTTTTATTACTTCACACTGCTTTCTGCAATGGAGCCTTCTGAAACCGCATCCTCCAGGCCCTGTGTGTAACGCTTGTTCAGGTCTTCGATGGCCTCATCAAGGGCAGATGAAATATCCGCGCCTTCGGCAGCCTTGGCAAAGAGGTTTGTGAATACGGCATTTCTGTCGTCGCCCTCCAGGCTGATGAATTTGTGAGGTTCAAATTTCGGAATATCCAGATCATCGGTCTTAAAGCTGTAATCCACGCCCTGCAGTTTCAAATCTTCAATTCCCAGAGTTTCCAGTGCATTGGCCCTGTTGTCATTTCTGGGAACAGGCATGTATTTGTTGGCAATGGTCTGATTGGAAAGCCAGAAGGTATAGAATTTCTTTGCAGCTTCCACGTTCTTTCCGTTGGTAACGACCCAGTTCACGCCGCCTTCCGCCCAATACTTGTCTGCCTTATCGCCTTCAAATACAGGAAGGGGAGCTGCATCCCAGTTGCATTTTGTATCCATCTGGGTGGCATAGCTGCCTGGCATCCAGTTTCCGTCAATATACATTCCAATGGTTCCTGCTGCAAAGTTGGCTCTTAAGGTGTCAATTCCCAATGTCAAATATCCGGGGAATAAGGAGCCGTCTTTCATCAGGTCTGTGTAGTATTCAAAATATCTCTTGTTTGCGCCGAAGTCATAGGACTTGGTTCCCACATTCCAGCCGTACCGCTGTACATCGCTGGTCGCATAGGAAATAGGATCGATGACACGCTCCCATATCTGGGCAACGCCTAAAGGAAGTCCAAAGCCATAGGCTTCTCCGCCTCCTGCCTCTGTGATCTTTTTGGCATATTCCCGCATTTCCTCCAGGGTCTTTGGGGGAGCTGCCGGGTCTAATCCAGCTTTTTCAAAAAGGTCTTTATTATAGAGCAGACGGTATGCGCTCACTCTTACAGGCACGGCATACTGTTTTCCGTCGAGATAAAATTCCTCAGGAGTGAAGGCGCTGGGATTGTAATTTTCCTTTATCTCATCGGTTAAACAGTCCTCAATAGGTGCCAGCTTTCCCTGCTTTGCCAGAGTCTGAACCGTAATTCCGCCGCTGCACTCCAGGATGTCCGGAGCAGAATCACCGGATATAGCCATCTGAACCACGCTGGCGTAATTCTCGCCATAATATTCATAGCTTACATGGACCTCGTTCTGAGACTCATTGAAGGCTTCAATCAGCTTCTGGATTCCCTGGTCAGGGCCGCTGGCCTTAGTCCAGATGCGGATTTCTGTAGGTTCCCCTGACTCTGCGGCAGCAGAGCTTCCTGCCTTTGTCTCTGTACCTGTCCCTGAAGGGGAAGTTCCTCCGCAGCCCACTGCAGATAACACCATACTGCCGGCCAGAGCACATGCGGCAAATTGTTTCACCTTTTTCATAAATACATCTCTCCTTTATTGTTAGTAGCATCATTATACCCGATTCCGGATTGTTTTTGTGAACCTGCCGTTATGCCTGAATTAACTTTTTGTTAGGTTATAAAAAAAATGATTCTCTTTCCTTATCTCTTAATACAATGGCCTGATATTTGTATAATAATAGCCGTAGGATTTTTCCTACGGCTATTATTATGTAAGTCGGTAAATTTCAGTTCGTACTGCAACAAAAAAAATTAACAGCTTAATACTGATAGTTAGTAGTGTATTTAACATCTATCTGTCTATAAATTTACTTGTCCACGGTTCCATTCCTCGGCTGAAAGGCAATACTCGTAGGAAGAAAACTTTTTTTGAAGGTCTTTAGAATCATAAATTCCTTCCTGTTTAAACACAAATCCACACTTTTCAATCATACCTTTTGATGCTAAATTTTCCTGAAAACAACAGGCCCATACATATGAAATTCCGTGGTTAAAAAGATAATCTAAAACTGCATTTATAGCTTCTGTCATAATGCCTTGTCGCTGATAAGTGCGATTCAAAACACACCCTAACTCCTTAGTATCCTCCCGTCCCTCTTCTGAGTCCTCATCAATGGAAATATGGCCAATTACTTTTTTACTTTCATACCATACTATTGCCAATTTCCGTCCTTCTAGTATCCAGCCGGAAAGGACTTTCTGAGTTTGAACCGCTGATTCGTGAACACTCCAGCCTGCCATTTCCCCAATGCCTTCTTGGCTGCAATACTCAAAAACATCGTTAATATCCTGTTCTGTAAAAGGACGCAATTGTAAACGAGAGGTCATTATTTTCATATCTTTTACTCCTTAAAAAAACAATTATAATATGGTTGCAGATGATATCACACGAATTTCTTCTTATACTCCACCGGCAAAAACCCCGTATACTTTTTAAAGGTTCTGGTAAAATGCTGGTTCGAAGTATAGCCCACCAGTTCTGCAATGTGCTGAATCTTATAGCTGGTCTCCTCCAGCATCTTCTTCGCTTCTTCCATGCGAATGCGGGTCATGTATTCTGTAAACACTTCCCCTGTCTCCGCCTTAAACAACTGGCTTAAATAAGAGGGATTGAGGAAAAAGTAATCCGCGACATTCTGTCTGGTGGCTGTCCGGTAATTTTTAGAAATATAAAATTTTATCCGGTCAATCAAATCCGAAGACTCCGAAGGCTCTTTCTTTAAAAATTCCATTACCTGAACAGTGACCGTTTCAAACCAGTTTTGCAGCTCTTTTCCCAGTTTAAACTGATAAAGATATTCCGGCTGAATCACCTGGAGATTTTCATACGTTCCCTTCTGGCTCTGGTGATTGAGAAGGATTCCCTGATACCCCATTAAAAGCCGTTTCACTTCATTATAGATATCTTCCAATTCCATGGAAGAACTGAGCATCATGTGAAAAATCCGCCTCAAATACATCTGGACCGTCTTTTCTTCCTGGCTGCTGACTCCGCTTAAAAGCTTTTCTCCGCACTCCCGCAGTTCTTTAAAGGAAACTTCCGTTCTGACCACTGCTCCCTTATAAATGTGCATGGAAATGGACTCATAAAACCGTTTTTCAAGCGCCCCAGCCGCTTCCTCATACGCTTCCTTTACGCAGGAAGGAAAGAGATGGACGAAACTGATGCCTGCCGACATCCGGATTTTGCAAAACTGTTCTACTGTTTCCTGTATTTTGCCTATAACGGCAGCCGCTTCCTGCTCCCGGCCATCCTGCCCGCACATCATAAATATGGCTGAGTGCTCGTCCCCTAAGGAAACGCTTTCCAGGTTCTCGGACATGTCGCAAATCTCTTCGATAATATTGTCAATGGCAAATTTGATGACAGAACCGCCCGCATCCTGCAAAGGCGTATCCGCCCCCAAAACGATTGCAGTCACATATTCTCCGGGCCTGCACAGCTTCATCCCCTCCCACATCTTTTTGATATAGGCCTCAGACATCTTCTCTTTGATCAGCTTCCTGAGAAAGTTCTCCCTGGCCCCCCGTTCCATCTGATAAAGGCGGACTGTGATTTCTTCCTCTTCCTGTTTTTTCTGTCTTTTTTCTTCCAGCTTTTTTACGGCCTGGGCCAGCCTTTCTGTCAATTCCTTTTCCAGCACCGGCTTTAACATATAGCAGGCAGCCCCTTTTTCCAGGGCCTGATGGGCGTATTCAAAGTCGCTGTATCCGCTCATGATCATGATGACAATATCGGGAAAACGCTCTTTTACATAATCCAGCATTTCCAGCCCATTCATAGCAGGCATCCGGATGTCCGTGATTAAGATATGGGGTTCTACCTCATTGACAATGTCCAGAGCTTCATCCCCGTCATAGGCAACGCCAGCCACTTCACAGCCCAGAGACTGCCAGTCCACCAGTTTTTGCATTCCTTCAATAATCAGTTCTTCATCATCCACTAAAACCACTTTATACATCGTTTCCTCCGATTCTGCCGGAGCTTTGTCTGGGCAGATGCAGGGTCAGCCTCGTTCCTGCATTTTCTTCACTGTCAATGGTAAGCCCATACTCTTTTCCGTAGTGCAATTTCAGCCTTATGTTAATGTTGTTCAGTCCGATATGTTCGCTCTCCTGCATCTGAGGGTCTTCTAAGGTTTTTCGGATTTCCCGGAGCCTGTCCGGGCTGATTCCCTGGCCGTTGTCATATACGATAATGCGGACAGCTTCCTCTGTCAGCTCCGAACTGATGCGGATTTGACGGTCTATTTTCCTCTTTTCCAGGCCATGATGAACGGCATTTTCAATCAGGGGCTGGAGCGAAAACTTGGGAATCACCAGCTCGCTGACTTCCTCAGGAATATCGGTGATGAGCTGGAACTTATACCGGAAGCGGAGGTTTTGCAAATCAATGTAGGAATTGACATACTCCAGTTCTTCCCTGACCGTCACTTCCTCTGTCTTTAAATCCGTGGTTCTCCGCAGGAGAACACTGAGCTTTTCAATCATTTCCGCAGCCTCGTGATCCTGATTTAACAGGGCCTTCATGCGGATTCCATCCAGGGTGTTGTACAGGAAATGAGGCCGTATCTGCCTCTGGAGCATCATCATTTCCGCTTCCTTTCTCTTCACCTCGATCTGGGACTTTTCTTCCATTAATATCTTGATCCGCTTGACCATATGGTTGAGTCCCCCGGCAATGGTGCGGATTTCATCGTTGCTTTCCACCTCAATCTCCACATCCAGGTTTCCCGCTTCAATGGCCTGCATTCCCTGCATCACCTTGCCTACGCCCCTGCTCATCACACGGGAAGCCCCCACTGCCAGGCCAATGCCTGCGCTTCCTCCCAGGAAAAGGAGGAGAACGGCAATGCGGTTCAAATCATTGAGACCGCTCATCAAAACGCTCTGGGGGACAATGTATACAATGTACATATCTAAATATTCCGAATAATTTAAGCTGATGTTTAAGGCCTTTCTGCCTCCCAGAACCTGGAAATTTCCATTTTCCGGGGACAGTTTTTTTGTGATCTCCGTTATTTCCCTCTCATCCGGTTTCTCGCCGGACACATAAAACAGTGCTTTATCCTTGTCAAACAGCAGAACGCTGTTCTGGTTTAATCTGGTCTTATTGCATATTTCATCGAGAAGCCTCTTTTTCATATCAATACAGACAATGCCGTTTACCTTCATCTCTTCATAGCTTCTCAGTTTTCTCACAATGGAGAACACCTCCATGGCATTGGTTTTCTTCAAAGGCATAACCTGAAACATCTTTTCTGACTCCGAAAACTGCTGGTACCATTTTTCATTTGAGATATTCGCTCCGTCACGGTAGGAAGCATTGGGACCTCCGGATATAACTCTTCCATAGGAATCTGCAATCAGAATCCCCTCAATATCCATCCGGATGTTCAGCATCTGTTCAATGGAATACCGGACTCTTCTGTAATAATCCCCGTATTCCGGAAGCTCCTTTGGTATTCCCTTCCCTAAGTCCCGGATCATATCATTTTGCAGCAGAAAGGTCATGCTGAGACGGTCTATCTCCTGAACCATATTTGTAATGGAACTGCTGATGCTGTCCACATATATTTCTGAATAAGCGATCATATTTTTCCGGAGCATGGTTCTGGAAATATTATAATAGGCCGCATAAATTGCGCCGAATAAACATGTAATTCCCAGAAAAATCCCCAGCAGCTTCACCTGAAAACTGAGTCTTCGGTATTTTTTCATATCGTTTCGCCCTTTCCTCTGGGTCTGACCTTTATCAGAATTCAGTATAACATAATTTATTCTTGAACAGTAGCATTTTATTTTGCATAGTCCGGTATTTCCGGAGGGTTATCCGGCCCTTCTCCTGATCAAAACTGCTTCCATATTCTCTTTATCCTAACGCCAGAAACTCCGGCCATAACCCCAGTCACGCCAACGGCCGTCATCACGGCCATGCCTGCAGTCCCATCCGCCAGGACCGCAGCGGTCTTTATCACGGTCACGTCTGCAGTCCCATCCATCTGAACCGCAGCGGCCTCTGTCGCGGTCATGTCTGCAATTCCATCCATCCGGACCGCAGCGGCCTCTGCCCTCACGCCTGTCATAACTCATATATGGCACCTCCTTTCGATTTCATTCATACTATATAATATTGAAAATATAGACAAGATGTGAAAATGCGGGCAGAAATCCTTACAATTTTGATAAAACAGGGCAAATAAAAAAGCAGGGGCAGCCACCCGCCCTTGCTTTTTTATGGTCTGAATCTATCTGCAAAGCTTCTTAAATTCATCTGCTACAAACTGTACCTGTGTTCCCACAACTACCTGGACACTGGTTTTTCCCGGCCTGATCACACCGGCCACACCGGCTGATTTGATCTTCTTCTCATTTACCAGACTGTAATCCTTGATTTCAATCCTTAATCTTGTAATACAGTTATCAATGCTGGTGATGTTATCTTTTCCGCCGAGGCCTTCTAAGATAATGGAAGCAACCTGAGTATAGTCACTGTTGGCAAGGGTTACAAAGGATTCCTCTACCTCGTCATCTTCACGTCCCGGAGTCTTGAAGTTAAACATCTGGATTGCCAGGCGGAATACGAAGTAGTAAATAATTCCGTAAACAAGGCCCAGAGGAATGATGAACAGAGGATTTACGGCCATCGGAGCCTTAAAGCTTAAGAACCAGTCAACAAAGCCTGCGCTGAAGTTGAATCCTGCACGTACCGGAAGCAGGGCGCAAATGGTCAGAGAGATACCTGTTAAAATTGCATGAATTAAGTAAAGTCCCGGTGCAAGGAACATGAATGCGAACTCCAGAGGCTCTGTTACGCCTGTAAAGAAGGAGCAGACTGCTGCTGCCAGCAACAGACCGTATGCATTTTTCTTCTTGCCCGGCTTTGCCGTATGGTACATGGCAAGGCTGGCTGCCGGAAGTCCGAACATCATTACTGGGAAGAAACCTGTCATGTACTGGCCTGTCTGGCCCAGAACACCTGTGCCTGCCCAGAAATTTCCAAGGTCATTCACACCTGCAACGTCGAACCAGAACACGGAGTTCAAAGCATGGTGAAGTCCAATCGGGATCAGAAGCCGGTTGAAAAATCCGTAAATACCTGCTCCAACTGCTCCCAAACCGATGATGCCTTTTCCAAATGCCACCAATCCGGAGTATACCACCGGCCATATGAAGAACAGAACGAGACACGCAACCAGAGAAACCAGAGCTGTCACAATGGCTACGGAACGTTTTCCGCTGAAAAAGGCCAGTGCATCCGGAAGCTTGGTGTTCTTAAACTTGTTATAACAGGAAGAACCGATGATACCGGATAAGATACCGATGAACTGGTTGCCGATCTTTCCGAAAGCAGCGTTCACTTCGCTGACATCAACACCCTTTAACATGGCGACCACGCCTGGAGACAGGATGGTCTGAATCATCAGCCAGGAAACAATGGCTGCCAAAGCAGAAGTACCTTCATGGTCATCTGCCATTCCCACACCTACACCGATGGCAAAGAGAACTGCCATATTGTCAATGATGGCTCCTCCTGCCTTGATCAAAAAGGCAGCAATGGCGCTGTTGGCACCCCAGCCTGTGGGATCGATCCAGTATCCGATTCCCATTAAAATACCCGCTGCCGGAAGACATGCTACCGGAAGCATCAATGATTTTCCCAATTTCTGCAAATACTTCATCATAATAAAGAAACCCCTTTCTTTTTGTCCTGCGGACGTGTTTATCCATTCCTGCGAAAATGCAGGTTCAGATCAAATGATTTTTTACAATTCTTTTTCAGCCGGCTACAGTTCAATGACCGGGTCCAGCTCTTTCACATGTATCCCTGTATGGCAAAGCATATCCGGAAAATCCTGTGCATTACAGATCAAAACCGGCGTGATCACCTCATACCCTGCTTCCTTGATCGCCTCTATATCAAATTCCAGAAGAAGCTCTCCTGCCTTTACCCGGTCACCCTGCTTTTTATGGGCAGTGTAATAGTCGCCCTTTAAGTTGACCGTATCAAGTCCCACATGTACGATGATCTCAGCTCCACTGTCTGTGGTAATGCTGACCGCATGTTTTGTCTCAAACAAAACCGTAACCACTCCGTCAGCCGGTGCCGCAACCCTTCCCTTTTCAGGGATGATGGCAATCCCTTTTCCGAGAATTCCCTGGCTGAAAGCCGGGTCATTGACCTCACTGAGAGGCACTGTCCTTCCTTCCATTGGTGCCAGAATCTGCTCTCTTTCCTTCTCACTGCCTTTTCCCAGCATCTTTTTCCATGAATGAAACATACTCATCGCTTCTCCTTTTTTCTACATTCTCATCCGCTTGATGTGAACCGCCAGATATGCGGTCTCTTCTTCGGTCACGCTATAATGGTAGGTTTCAATGATATAATCCCTGACCTTTAAGCTGCACTGATATTCCTCCGGATACATTTCAGATATTAAATTGTTAAATTCCGCATTTTCACTGTCTAACATCTTTCCTGAAATAATCCTCTGGGCAAGAAACTTCAAATGAGTGGCAAACCGCTGATAATTCAAAGAAGTTTCATCCGGTTCCATGGTGAAATACTCTTTCACGATTTTCACCACGTTCTGAATCAGATTCGTAATATCAATGGTATCCCGCATCACACTGTTAAGCTCTGCATTTACAATATGAAGAGCGATAAATCCCGCCTCATCCACGGGCAGGGTCACACCCACTCTCCGCTCAATCAGAGCCACTGCATATTCACCCACCAGATACTCCTCTTTGTAAAATGTCTTTATCTCATTGAGAAGAGGATTCCTGAATACGGTCTTTTGCTTAAAACGGTGAATGGCAAAACTGATATGGTCCGTCAGCGTGATATAGATATTCTGGTTGAGACTTCTGTTTAAAACGAGATTGGCGTAATTAATGATTTCCGTTGAAGCCTGGATGTGCTCCAGGGGCAGGTTTACCAACAGCTCTTTAAATTTGTCCATGCTGTTCTGGCTGTCCAGACGGAACACCTTTTCGATTTTGTTCTCAGGGATTTCTTTTCCCATTTTTGCACCGAAGCCGATTCCCCTGCCCATGATGACCACTTCTTTGCCATCAGGCTCCAGCGCACTTACAATATTGTTATTGATGATTTTGTCAATTTTCATATCACCCACCTTGCAAATAAAAAAACCAATCCTGATTTTGAAATAAAACACTATTTCTTCAATCAAAATTGGTTTTGCCTGCTTTCCAGTAACAATCCACTATTATTAACTTATAGACACTATATCAGCTTTTTAGAAAAAAGTCAATCGAATTTCATACTTTTTATATACTTTTTATAAATAAGTTTATGCCATGGCCATTTTCGCTTCTGTTCCAGGTGTAATGCCCTAATCTTCTATTAAAATACCGGCCATATAAATAAGAAATGCCAGAGTGCGCAGAAAAAGCACACCTCCTGCAATCACATGAATCCAGGGAAGGTTGAAAGCTCTCAGCACCCACAAAAGCAGAAGCACAACGGCAGCATCCCCCGTATACCGCCCAAACAAAACACCGGCTTTTTCCTCCCTTGGCGACAGGACCGGCTCACTGCTCATGAGCCGGTGATGCCTGGGAGAAGAAAAAACAAAGGATAAGAAAGCAAAGAGCAAAATTCCTAAAATCATGAAATCAATCCGTTTTCTTTTAAAAATTCTCTGGCCACATCAGCGGGGGACTGCTGAAGTTCATCTACTCTATAATTCAGTTCAGCCATGACGTCATCGGTTAAAACCGGCGCCAGTTCTTCTAAAACAGCCGCAATTTCCGGATATTCTTCCAAAGTATCCGCCCTGACAACGGGAATGGCGTAATAAGGCGGAAAGAATCCTTTATCATCTTCCAGTGTTTTTAAACCGAATTTTTTAAGAAGTCCGTCGGTTGCAAAAGCATCCACAATATTGACCTCTCCGTTTTCCAGAGCCGTATAGCGGGGAGAACCATCCAGGGTGATATTTTCTTTCATCTGAAAACCGTATGTTTTCAAAAGCCCAGGCAGTCCATCCTCCCGGTTGGAGAACTCAAAAGTAGTTCCTGAAACCAGGGTATCAGCGATTCTGGAAAGATCACTTATTTTCTCCAGGTTATTTTCCGCTGCCATCTCCTGGGTGACTGCCAGTGTATACGTATTATTAAAGCTCATCTGCTTAAGCACTTCCAAGTCAAACTGCTCCTTAAGCTCAGCCCTGGCAGTCTCGTACACCAGCTCTACGTCACTGATTGGCGTATGCTTAAGAACGTCGCTGTATACCGTTCCGGTGTAATCAATATAAAGGTCAATATCTCCTGTCTGGATAGCGCCAAAGCACACCTGGGACCCGCCCAGACTCAGCCTTCTGTTTACAGAAATATCGGTTCTGTCTTCGATTAAATCCGCCACCAGATTACCGAGAATCTCCTGTTCCGTAAAATCCTTGGAACCAACTGAGACAGTGCGTGTACTCTGCGCGGCACCGCCTATTGAGGTTAAAAGAAAGACCACTGCAAGAAGCCCTGCGGCCCCTGCAAGCACTGCCTTCTGGGCTTTCCGCCTTTTCTTCTTAAGAGAATTGTCGCCCTTTTGAAGGCTGATAGGCGTCACCAGTTTTTCAACCAGTCCAAGGAGAAAGTCCACCAGCAGTGCCAGCAGACAGGCAGGAATGGCTCCCGCCAGAATCTGGTTGTTATTCACCGTACGTATACCGGAAAATACCAGATATCCCAGACCGCCTGCACCGATAAACGCAGCCATGGTCATCAATCCGACTGCCGTTACAGAGGCAATCCTCACACCGGCCATAATGACCGGAAGGGCGAGAGGAATCTGTACCTTGGTCAGCACCTGAAAAGGTGTTAAGCCGATTCCCCTGGCAGCCTCCAGGGTCTGGGGACTGATATTTTCAATTCCTGTATAAGTGTTCTTAATAATGGGAAGCAGAGAATAAAGCACAACTGCAACAATGGCAGGAACAACACCGATCCCCAGTAATGGGATCATGGCACCGAGAAGAGCCATGCTGGGAATGGCCTGGATGATGTTTGCAACCGACAAAACAGGCTTGCTGGATTTGGCCGCATAAGAAATAAAAATACCGAGAGGTACACCGATTAAAATAGCCAGACCTACGGATACGGCGGTCAGCCTCAAATGCTCAATGAGCAGCGAAAGAATCTGTGGATAATTACCTGATATATAATTTAAAAATTTCATTCCGTCTCTCCTCCTTCATAGTCAAAATACTGCTGACTTAAAGTGGTCACCAGACTGCTTCGTGTTATAAGGCCCATAAGCCGCCTTTGGTCATCCACAACCGGAACTGTGGACACCTGGTTTTCCGTCACAATTTTTAAAGCATCGAGAATACACTGTTCCGGCAAAAGAGTGGGGAAGTCCTCGTACATATACTGCTCTGCCAGCTGGTTTCTGTCTTCTACGCCTCTGAGCCTGCCCGCCTTGACAATCCCTGCCAGACGCCTGCTGTCCCGTTCCACGATGAGAAGGCTGTCAACCTTGTTCTGGCGCATCTTGTCAATGCATTTGAGCACCGATAAATCCCTGGCAGCCGTAACAGGGCGGTCTATCATGATATCGGATACCTTAATAAATTCCGGTGATGACCATATCCTGTTTTTTCCTACGAAATTGGAAACAAATTCATCTGCCGGATTGTTTAAGATATTTTCCGGGGTATCATACTGCAGGATATCGCCATCCTTCATGATGCAGATCATATCTGCGATCTTAATGGCTTCATCCATATCATGTGTCACAAAAACGATGGTCTTTTTCAGCTTTGCCTGGAGCTGCACCAGCTCATCCTGGAGGTCTGACCTCGTTATAGGGTCCAGAGCTGAAAACGGTTCATCCATCAGAATAATGTCCGGGTCAGTGGCAAAGGCTCTGGCCACCCCCACACGCTGCTGCTGTCCTCCGCTGAGTTCCGTCGGGTAGCGGTGCAAAAACTCATCACAGTCAAGGCCCACCATCTGCATCAGCTTCCTGGTGTTCTCCTCCATGTCACTGGGGGACATTTTTTCAAGCATTGGAATCAGTTCAATATTTTCTTTGACCGTCATGTGAGGAAACAGCCCTGTCTGCTGGATCACATACCCGATTTTCCTCCGCAAAGCCACCTCATCCATACTGTCGATGCTTTTATCGTCAATATAAATCGTACCTGATGTGGGTTTCACCAGCCTGTTGATCATTTTCAAGAGTGTGGTCTTGCCGCATCCGCTCTCTCCGATAATCGCTACCAGGCTCCCGCTCTTTATCGAAAATGTAATTTGATTCAGAACCTTTTTTGTCTTATAGGATTTTGAAATCCGTTCAAACTGTATCATGTTTTTTCCCTCCTTTTTATCAAAGTAACAACTTAATTATATTACAAAGTTGTCACTTTGTCAAATTTCAAAAAAATAACGCCTGAAGCCACCGGGCTTTAAGCGTTATGATGAAGGTCTTATTTGGAGGGATATAAGAATTCTTTTACCCGGTCCGCAGTGTCGTCCTGGGTAATAAAATATATGGTGTCATTTTCAGAAAGAGCCACGTATGGTCCGGGAGATTTTATGACAATATCGTTTCTGCTGACTGCAATGACTGTGGCCCCGGTGCGCTGCCAGAACTGGATTTCCGTCACTGTCTTATTTAAGTAATTGCATTCCTTTGTGATCCGTATTTCAAAGGGCATAAAGGGATTCATGGACCGGAAGTGGACTGATGCTTCTATGAGGTCCTTTAAGCAGTCGTTTAAATGCTCCATTTCCAGTTTTTGACGGCTGACACTTTTTAAAACATTTTCCTTGATGGTGTCAATGGTCTGACGCTTTCCGTTTTGCTGAATGTACTCTGCCGCCTTTTTCTGGGACTTGATGATGATCCCGTTGCCTTTTTCAGAGGACACGATTCCTAAGTCACTGAGTATGCAGATCGCCCGCCGTGCAGTTTCCGGTGATACGCTGTACTGGCTGGCAAGAGATGAACGGGCGTAAATCTTTTCCCCTTCCTGATATTCCCCATTGGCAATCCGGGACGCCACTTCTACCGCAATGTGCTGATAGCGGGGAATCGCTGTCTTATGTTTTGTCTCTATCTCCATGTAATTCTCATTTCCTTTGCCTGTTATTATAAAACAACATCAGTATAGCCTAAAACCTATAACAGCGCAAGGTGGAAGCTGCAAAATATATTCCTGCTACACACCGCTTTTTTTTAATTCTGCCCTGAGACGCTCCAGGGCTTTCTTTTCCAGCCTGGATACGTAGGACCTGGAAATTCCCATTAAATCGGCGATCTCTCTCTGGGTGTATTCCTTTCCCCCTCTCAGCCCGTACCGCATGCTGATTATGGTCTTCTCATTATCCTTTAAACAACTGTCAAATGCTTCGTACAACTCCTTAATATCCTGCTTTAAAATAATAGTCTCCAGAGTCTCCTTATTCTCCATCTCAATGACGTCCACAAGGCTCACGGTCTCCCCATCCTTGTCTACGCCGATGGGTTCAAATAAAGAAACCTCTTTTGAATATTTTTTATTTGCACGAAGCAGCATGAGTATTTCATTTGCAACCGTCACACGGCGGCTCTTTTGAGCCGAATAAATACAGATGAATCGTTTCTCCATCCCAGAAAACCTTTTTTACAAGCCTGCGGATAGCAGCCCGCTTCTGCTTCACATCAGCCATTTCAAAGGCTTCCCCAAAAGAGGAAAGGCTCTCTTTTAAAACCTGGAATTCCAGCTCAGACAGCTTGCGGCTTGCAGAGACTTCTTCCAGTTCCCTGATCCTCTGCCCGATCTCCTCTTTTTTCTTATGGAGCTCCTGAATCTGGTTTAGAATATACTCCTCCGCTCCGCTCCCCGATGCCTTGCCAAGAGAAGATACGAGTCCTTTAATCTCCTCTCCTGTTGCCTTTTCCTCTTCCTTTAAGCGGATTTCCTCCGCCTTTAGCTCCTGCCCGCTCTCCTCTAAAAGCTTTTTGCTCTGATTCAACTGTCTTTTAAATTCTTCTCCGTCCTCTGACAGTCTCTTAATTTCCTCCACTACCATGGCATCCAGGCTGTTTCCGTTGGGATTTTTCATGGCGCAGCACTTCATCCGGCTTTTTTCCTTCATGGCACAGAGATAAGAATAGGTCTGCTCCCCCTGCTCATTATACCGTCCCGACAGCTTGGGGCGCATGTAATCCCCGCAGTTTCCGCAGAATAAAATCCCGGACAGCAGAGCCACATTGGTTCTGGGCTTTCGGTAGTTCTTGGACTTATTCTGCTCCAGCAGCCTTTGGGCGCTGACCCACATGGCCCCTGGAATCAGCCCTTCATGCTTTCCCACCGCCACGATCCACTCCTCCATGTCCTTCTTCTCTTGGGCTTTCCCCTGCCTTTGAAGGGTCCTGTTGTAAGCGATCACCCCGAAACTGCCGTCAAATTCTTCGGGACCGGCAAATAAATCCACCTTTTTTTCAGAAAGGTATTCATAAGCGTCCTGATCAGCCGCCATATAGACCGGATTGGTCAATATCCCCTTTATGGCAAACCGGCTGAACAGCCGCCCGAACTTGGTTTTGTACCCGTTTTGAACGAGATAAGTCTCTGTCTGTGTCAGGGAGCCTGTTTCTAAAAACTTCCGGTAAATCAGCCGGATCACCTCCCCTTCCTCCGGAATCAACTGCAGCTTATAGGCTTTTTTCACCTTTCCTTCAATGGTCACAGAGGTCATGCTTTCTGACTTATAGCCTGTAGGCGTATTCCCTCCCAGCCACCTGCCGCTCTTGGAAAGCTCCAGCATGTTGTCCCGGATTCGCTCGGCTATGGTTTCCCGCTCTAACTGGGAAAATACGGATGCAATATACATCATGGCCCTTCCCATGGGAGAAGAGGTATCAAACTGCTCTTTTATGGAGATAAAGGAAATCTCCAGTTCATTGAGCTCTTCAATGAGGCTGGCAAAATCACCGATGTTGCGGCTGATTCTGTCAAGGCGGTAGCAGACTATGGCCGTAAATTTCTTCTTTTTTGCCTGCTGCATCATCATTTTAAATTGGGGCCTTTCCAGATTCCCTCCGGAAAAGCCCTCATCCTCATAAATATAAGCGTCACCGGCAAAGTCTTCTCCGTAATGAGCCGATATGTACTGCCTGCACAGTTCGATCTGGTTGCCGATGCTTTCTCCTTTGCCTGTAAACTTTGACTTTCTGGAGTAAATAGCAAACTGCTTTTTCCTGACTTCCACCAAACACTCTCCCCGGCCCTATCCCAAACATACAGGACATGGGTCATATCATACATTATAATAACTACATACTCCAAGGCTCCCAATGAATATGATCGTATATCGCCCGGAAACAGAAAAGGATAAAAAGGAACTGGAAAAAAGAGCTGCTGTCATACATAATCAGGAAGTGCTTCTGTATGTACGGCAGCTTTCCTGTCCTGATTATCAGAAACAGGCTCTTGTGAAAGCAATTCTGACAGAACTTCCATCCTCTTAATATAAATACCCCACTACAGGCAGCATCCGAAGCACCATGGCTCCGGGATGGCAGGTGGAAAACTGCTCCGTCAGATCATTTCCAGCCTCAAGGCCAAAATGGGGTCCGCCCTTCCAGACTGAATTATTGGTCACATCATACACGACTCCGTTGACTGCAACATAGGCCGGAGCGCCGTTTTTTCCGTTATAAGCAGCCAGCTCCTCTAAGGTAAAATATCTTGGGGGAGCCTCTTCTTCCGGTTCAGGATCTGTCTGGCTCACCTGGACCGGCTCATAAGAAGGCTGTATATTGTCCAGGCCAAGCTGATGGGCTTCAATGAAATACCGGATATGATGCTCCAGCATAACTGCCTCACTGCTTAAACGGTCCAGGGCCTGATCGCCGTCGCCCTGGCTTAAATGAATCTTTTCTACATCACTGTTGATTTTCCTGACGCTGTTACTCACAAAATCCAGAAATAAGTTTAATTCCATGAAAAAACCTCCGCTGATAATTGATGGAACGCATATGCTTGACCGAAAGGCAGGCCCCGGCCATGCACTGCGTTTTTTTCAATATATGAGGGAGGCAGGCTTTTTAAACCTGATTTTCAACAACCCGTATGGAGCCGCTTTGATAGGATACCATTCTCCACACATTTGGCCGCATAAGTGGCCAGTCTTGAACCTCTGTCCGGGTGAAAGGTGTTAACTGCCTTAATGAGTCCAATGGTTCCTACTGAAAGAAGATCTTCCATATCGTAATCCGTATTCTGATATTTTTTAGCCACATGGGCCACCAGGCGCATATTCCGTTCGATGAGTGTGGCTCTCGCCTCCTGATCCCCTTCCTGGTATCGTTCCAGACACTCTCGTTCCTCTCGCGCAGTTAAAGGTTTCGGAAAAGTTTTCAAAGAAAGCCACCTTAAACTTACTTACTCTCATTTTATGCCAGCCCGCTGGCTAAAGTGCTTTTACCAAAAATATTGGCTGGTACTTATTTTAATGGTGAAACAGACGCAGACCTGTAAATGCCATAGCCATGCCGTATTGATCACACGTTTCAATCACCTGGTCATCCCGGACAGAGCCTCCCGGCTGGGCCACATACTTAACCCCGCTCTTATAGGCCCGGTCAATGTTGTCTCCAAAGGGAAAGAAGGCATCAGAGCCTAAGGATACATCTGTCATGGTGTCCAGCCAGCGTCTCTTTTCCTCCAGTGTAAATACGTCAGGCTTCACCTTAAAAATGGATTCCCATCTTCCGTCTGCCAGCACATCCATGTATTCCTCTCCGATATACGTATCAATGGCATTGTCCCGGTCCGCCCGGCGAATTTCATCCACAAAGGGAAGAGCTAAAACCTGTGGGGACTGGCGCAAAAACCAGTTGTCAGCCTTATTTCCGGCCAGTCTGGTGCAGTGGACCCTGGACTGCTGCCCCGCCCCGATTCCAATGGCCTGTCCATCCTTTGCAAAGCACACGGAATTGGACTGGGTATATTTTAAGGTGATCAGGGAAATGATCAGGTCAAGTCTGGCTGAATCCGGGATGTCCCGGTTCTTTGTCACTATATTTTCAAAAAGGTCTCCGTTGATCTTCTGTTCATTTCTCCCCTGTTCAAAGGTGATTCCATAAACCTGTTTTCTCTCCAGATGTTCCGGCTCATACTCCGGGTCTATCCGGATTACGTTGTATTTGCCGTTTTTCTTTGCATTTAAAATCTGTAAGGCTCCCGGCTCATACCCCGGAGCAATGACTCCGTCGGATACCTCCCGTTTGATCAGTCTGGCAGTGGATACATCACAGATATCAGATAAACAGATAAAATCCCCAAAAGAGGACATCCGGTCCGCCCCCCTCGCCCTGGCATAAGCGCAGGCTAAAGGAGACAGTTCCTCTAAATCATCCACCCAGCAGGCCCTGGCAAGAACGCTGTCAAGAGGAAGTCCGACTCCCACACCCGCGGGAGAAACGTGCTTAAAGGAAGCAGCCGCAGGCAGGCCTGTCGCCTCTCTCAACTCCTTTACAAGCTGCCAGCCGTTAAATGCATCTAAAAAGTTAATATATCCCGGACTGCCGCTCAGCACTTCAATAGGAAGGTTTTCTCCGCCTGACATAAAGATTCTGGACGGCTTCTGGTTTGGGTTGCATCCGTATTTCAACTGTAATTCCTTCATCTTCTGCACTCCTGTCATTTATTTTTATTTACAATCCTTGTCTCATAAAGACCTGATTCCACGTCAATGTACCTCACAAAAAGAGAAACCTTATTTTGTTCATTGAGGCTTTCCCAGATCGCAGCGGTAAAAGCTTCTATATCATCCGGAATTTCCACCGGCTTCGGTTCTCCCTCAAAGCTGGGAAGAGGATTTCCGTCATGCTTATAAGTATGAATAAACCGGCCTTCTCCTGCCAGAGGCTTTTCATAGGCAAAGGTATACCGGCAGCAGGAATCAGGGTTTCCGTAACTGCTTTTTAAAATGGACATGGCATAGTTGAAACGGCCCTTTTCCATATGAATGATGCCGGAAATGCGGGGTGTGTAATTGGGGCTGTCCGGCTCAAACTCCCTGGACCTTAAGGACTGTTCAAAGGTGAGCTGCCTGTCCATGCCCTCATAGATGGTATCAGTCTGATCTCCATTAGTCACAATCGTCTTACTTCCCATGACCCGTACAGGCGCATAAATGATCAGGCTTGGGTCCACCAGCTTTAAAGGGTCAAAGGCCTGAGTCCGTATCCCCTCCCCGTCTTCCACAAAGATGCGGTTTCGGCTGTTTTCACTTCTTCCCATGATAAAGTAAGCGGCCACCGCCTTTCTTCCATCAGGCGTCCTCCCCATAATGATCCCTCTTCCCGGATAGGAATTGTTCATTAAATCCTCTCTTAAAGAAACCATATTCATCCTCCTTTTCCGTGCCAAAACACAAAAAACCACCTGGACATCCCATAGGAATGCCCAGGCGGTCGGCTTTTTTGTATCGTGCTCCCTGTGGTTTTATCCCACTGATCCGCCAGTCGCACGTACCTCTCCAACATCATATAATATTGCTGCTTAAAATGCAAGTATAATTTGAGCTACTCATTCCGTATGGCAGCCAGAGGGCTCAGCTTCATGGCCCGCAAGGCCGGGAAGAATCCGGCAGCCATGCCCACAAATACGGCAAACCAGATGGCTGTCATTCCAAGCCAGGGAGGAATCCTCGATAAATCTCCCATCACACCTCCCATAAACCGTCCCGCAAGGATTTTATTGATGAGAAGGGATACGCCGTAGCTGAAAACAATTCCCGTTATTCCTCCTAAAAATCCGATAAAGCCTGACTCCAGAAGGAACATATTCCTGATATTTCTCATATCGCATCCCAAAACCTTTAAAATTCCGATTTCCTTCGTTCTCTCATAAATGGACATCATCATGGTATTGGCAATTCCGATTGCAGCTACAAACAGGGAAACAGCTCCGATTCCTCCTAAGAGGGCCTGAACCATCTTGGCCTGTTTCTGGGATTGCTCCAGCCACTCCATGTTGCTGTTGGCCTGGTATCCCATATCAGTGATGATCTTCTGCACCGCGGTCACATTTGCCATGTCATCCACTTCCACAATGGCCTGCTGGTAAATGAAATAATTATAAGGCTTTCCCTTTTTATTGGTCGGCTGGTTGGGTATGGGCTTCTTTTTAAATATCTGCTTCAACTGGGATTTTAAGGACTCCAAGTCCACATAAACCCCATAGCTGTAGTTATTCCAATCCTCCATTCCTCCCTCCACAAGTCCTGCGGCGGAAAGAAGGTATTTTTTCGGCGGCTTAATGGGATTTCCATCAGGCCCGGTTCCGCCGCCCTGGGAATTGTAATAGGCCTCCACATCAAAGATCACAAATAAAGGCTTATTGATGAAATCAATATCAGGCACAGAAGAAGGGTCTCCGTAGTAATCGTAATTCATTTTCTTTGGGTTATAAAACTGTCTGGCTACCATGTTTCCGATAACCATTTTCAAGTCTTTGTTTCCCGGTTCAGGGAGTGTTCCTTCCTTTAAGGTGATTTTCTTCATATACCCTTCGCTGACACCCATAATGTTGATATTGGCCTGATAGGCCCCCTGAAACATGAGGACATTGGTTTCCAGCAAAGGGGAGGCGTCGTTGACGTGGGGAATCTGCTTAAACTGATCAATCACCTCATCAGTCATATGTTCAGGCTCATTGCTGCCGTCATTTCCGCCCCACATGGCATTGGAATACACGGTGATTTCCGTAAGGCTTCCATAAGA
The DNA here is from genome assembly GCF_047605665.1 of Lacrimispora sp. Classification (GTDB taxonomy): domain Bacteria; phylum Bacillota; class Clostridia; order Lachnospirales; family Lachnospiraceae; genus Lacrimispora. Next base: position 94,002 of record NZ_JASGFH010000014.1, read on the forward strand.
AGCAATTTGTTCCATCGTGAGTTCATTAAAACCAATACCCAAAGACACCATAACCACAATGGAAGCCGTACCGATCAAAACTCCCAGAACCGTTAAAAATGTTCTCAGCTTCCTGCGTCTTAAATTGTTTACACTCATGGAAAGCAAATCGCTAAATCTCATTATCTGTTTCCTCTCCCAGCTCCTGTGCCTTCTTTTTCCGCCTTTTCAGTACGAAAACAATGCCGGCTGCAGCAGCGATCACCACGACTGCCAGCACCGGAATAAGGACTTTTCCCGGTCCCGCACTGCCCTGAACCTCTCCGTCTGCCGGAAATTCTCCGGGATCGCCGATATCAAAGCCAGGGTCCACAGGCTCTGTCACCATCAGGGTCAGTTCCTTTTCGATTGGCTCGCTGACCACTCCGTTCTCATCCTCGTAGGTGATGAGAATTTTGACCTTTCCGTCATCCATGGTAGGTGCTGCTCCGCTGATCATAACATCCACGTTTCCGGTCTCTCCCGGCTTGATGTTTCCTACATAGCTGCTGTTTTGCTGAATGCTGTCCCCCACAAAGGATACCATCACATTGTAAAGGAGTACCTTTCCTGTGTTGTTAATGGGGAACATGACATTGGTTTCTGAGCCTACGGTAATGGAATCCGGCATCACTTCAACGGTCCCCGTATTCAGACGGGCTACCTGTCTGACCGGAATGTCCACCGTCACTTTTTCTTCGGCATTTTTAAATTCAGGGCTGTCATATTTTTCATTGATGGTTATGGCGTAGGTTCTCTGGTCCACCCAGGCCCCGGCCTTTAGCTTGACCCTTAAATCCGTTGTCTGTCCTGCTCCAAGGTTATTGACAACAAAGGAGGAAGAGCCTGCGTCTGTGGTAAATACCGCACTGTCCGTCACCTTTTCCGATTCCAGGCTGAACAGGATGTTGCTGGCTGCAACGTGGTCGGAAGCATTTTTCATATGAAGGATCAGTTCAAATTCTTCTCCTGCATAAATGGTCTCCGGAATGGTTTCGAATCCGTCTACAATGATTCTGGCCCTCGTTCTGTCGTTGGGGTCGAAATCTCCGTTGTTTTCCTCTCTCTCTTTGTTCTGCACCTTCACGTAGAAAATCTGTTCTGATTTCTGAATCTCTCCCTCGGTGCTGTCCCGGTATTCTATGGTAAAGGTGATGGGGTAATACCCGCTGTATACGTCCTTTCGGATGGCCATGCTGTAGGGCACCGCAACCGTCTCTCCGCCGCCGATCTTGTCATAATGCCGGTTGTAGCTTCCGTCATTGATGTCAAAGGGAAATTTGGTGCTGTCCTGATCAAGGCCCATGCGGATGTTCACATCAAAGGCCGTGATGTTAGAGGAATTGCGGAAGTTGATATCAAAGTTCATGACCTGAGGATAGACACCAAAGGGGGTATTCTGGCCCTCTCCCAGTTCAAAACGGATATCGCCTTCGGATTCGTCCGGCTCTGTGGTTGAGGTGGATTTTGTGATCCAGATGTTAATCTTTTCACGTGCCAGACCGCTTCCGTCGTTTTTAACAGTTGCATTTGTTACAATTTCCAAAGGCACTGAATAATAGCCGTCTGCAACGTCTCTCCGGACCCTCGCCGTGAGAGAAACCGTCTTGGAGCTTCCGCTCTTCACATTTCCTATCTTTTTATTATCAAAAGTCTCTGTCGTGATTTCAAAAGGAAAAACGCTTCCGGTAAAGGTTTCTCCATCCTCAAAAGCATCGCTTTCCTGATTTGCCAATCCTTCATCAAAACGAATTGCCACACCTTCCAAATCGATATCATCAATATTGGTAAACACCATATTAATGGTCATGTTCTGCCCTGTTTTTCCGGTTTGGATTTTTTTCACATCAATATAACGATCATATCCCGGCCTGGCAAAAGCCGTCCCCGGCACAGCCGAAATAACCATAATGACCGCAAGCAGCCACAAAATTCCTCTTCTAACCCTCTGCATTTCCTGTATCCTCCTTGGCATCCTCGTGATGCTGTTCTTCTATCTTAACGATCTTTCCATCTACAATATGAAACTGCCTGTCAGCAAACTGGGCGATATAATTATCATGGGTGACCATGATCAATGTCTGATTCTGTTCCCTGACGATACGCTGCATCAGGTTTAATATTTCCTTGGTGGTCTTGGAATCCAAATTTCCCGTAGGCTCATCGGCAAAGATGATCTGAGGGTCTGATGCCAGAGCCCTGGCAATTCCCACTCTCTGCTGCTGTCCTCCTGACATTTCATTAGCCAGATGCTTCATCTGCTTTTCCAGACCTACCAGCTTTATGTATTCCTTTGCCTTTTCATTCCTGACCTTCTTTGGAATTCCCCGAAAGGAAAGGGGAAGGGCCACATTCTCCACCGCATTCATGGTCTTTAATAAGTTATAGGACTGAAAGATAAATCCCACGTGCTTTCTGCGGAATGCGACCAGCTGATTTTCCGAAAGCTTTTCAATATGCTTTCCGGCGATGACGATCTCTCCCTTTGAGGGTTTTTCCAGACCTGCCATCATATTCAAAAGGGTGGATTTACCGGAACCGGAAGGACCTACAATAGCACAGAATTCTCCCTTATATATGGTAAAGTCCACGCCGTTTAACGCGTAAACCTTGGTATTTCCCACTTGATACACCTTATAAAGATCCTTGACCTGGATCATAGGTGTTTTGCCTTTCACCAAAGCGGATACCTCCTCACTTTAAGTTGTATACACATTATACAACAAGATGTCAGAATCAGCCATCCTTAATTTTCTTACACTTTATTACATATTCCTTACAGGGAAAACCAGGGGAAAATAATTATATTATAAATTTAAAAAAAGTGGTGGAAATATTTGAATGAATACTATATAATGGGATAGACTTTGAAATCACAACGTAATCGATAAAGGAGATTCTTATGAGACATTTATTAAACCCTTTAGACTTTAGTGTTGAAGAGACACAACAGCTTTTAGATCTAGCTAAGGATATCGAAGAAAATCTTCCAAAATATTCCCATGTGTGCGATGGAAAGAAATTAGCCACATTATTTTATGAGCCAAGTACAAGAACCCGTCTGAGCTTTGAAGCTGCTATGCTGAATCTGGGTGGCAGTGTACTGGGCTTTTCTTCTGCTGATTCCAGTTCTGCTTCAAAAGGAGAAAGTGTTGCCGATACAATCCGTGTTATCTCCTCCTATGCCGATATCTGTGCCATGAGGCATCCCAAGGAAGGCGCACCGTTGGTGGCAGCCAATTATTCCACCATACCGGTCATCAATGCAGGAGATGGCGGTCACCAGCATCCGACCCAGACCCTGACTGATCTGCTTTCTATTAATTCTTTAAAAGGCCGTTTAAACAACTTAACCATCGGCCTATGCGGTGACTTGAAATTCGGCCGTACCGTTCATTCTCTGATCAATGCTCTTGTACGATACGAAAATATCAAGTTTATCTTAATTTCCCCTCCTGAATTACGGGTTCCTGAATACATCAGAGAAGATGTGCTGCGGGCCAACAACATGGAATTCGTTGAAATGGACAGCCTGGACAATGCCATGCCTGAACTGGATATCCTTTACATGACCCGCGTTCAGAAAGAGCGTTTCTTCAATGAGGAGGATTATATCCGCTTAAAAGACTGCTACATTCTGGACAAGAAAAAAATGAAGCTGGCCAAACAGGATATGTTCGTGCTCCATCCTCTTCCCAGAGTCAATGAAATCTCCGTAGAAATCGACAATGACCCAAGAGCCGCTTATTTCAAACAGGCACAGTACGGTGTTTATGTGCGAATGGCTCTTATCATGACATTATTGGAGGTAGAAAAAACATGTTAAACATCAGCGGATTAAAAGAAGGAATCGTATTAGACCATATTGAAGCCGGAAAAAGTCTGGAAATTTATTATAACCTGGGACTGGACAAGCTGGACTGCCAGGTAGCTATCATCAAAAATGCCAGAAGCAGCAAGATGGGAAGAAAAGACATCATTAAAATCGAAGGCGGCTTAGACCACATTGATTTAGATATCCTGGGCTTTATTGACCACACCATCACAGTTAACATCGTGCGGGACAATGCCATTGTGGAAAAGAAAACCTTATGCCTTCCCAAAAAGATCACTAACGTGATTCACTGCAAAAACCCGCGCTGCATCACTTCCATTGAACAGGAACTGCCTCACACCTTCTATCTCACAGATGAGGAAAGCGAAACCTACCGCTGCAGATACTGCGAGGAAAAATATACAAAGTAATTCCATTTTGCCTGGGACCTCCTGACGGGGAGTTTCCAGGTATTTTTTTGTCGGAATATCACCCCTTTCCTTCCGCTTTTTCAATTATCCAGTTATAGATAATATGCATTGCCGGGTAATCAAGGTTTAATAGGGGGTGGAGGTGACGACATGATTGTCTACGATAGATTATGGGAAACCATGAAAAAGAAGAATATCAGCCAGTATCATCTGATCAAATACTGCAAAGTCAGTGCCGGGCAGATTGGCCGCTTGAAAAAGAATAATTTTGTTTCCACTCACACCATTGATATGCTCTGCAAAATCCTGGATTGTAAGGTGGAAGAAATTATGGAATACAGGGTTGATATTGCAGAAAACAGCAAAGCACCGGAAGAAAAGAATTCTTAACAACAGTCCATACTTCCAAAATACCTCCGCCGCTTAAGTGACAGCTTAGGCAGCGGAGGTATTTTAAAGTTTCTGCATACATTTAGAAAAGTATTTTTTTAAATAAAGCCTCCATTTTATCGTAATTACATAAAAAGGAGTCTGCACTGGCTTCCAGCATTTCACTTTCGCTGGTCCTGGCAAAATAGAGCATATAACCGTTATACAGGGCAAGCTGGCGTATAAACTCTCTCTGAGTTCTGCCATTTCCCTCCCTGAATGGATGGAGTGCATTAATTTCAGAAAAATAATAGGATATCTTTTTTATAAACTCGTCCTTAGGTAATCCGGCTAAATAGCGTTCTTCCCTTAATTTATCAAATATATCCTGCGCCTGCATATTGATAAATTGGACTTTACAAAATAAATTTGATTTTGCAATATCAACAGTCCGTACTTTTCCAGCCCAGGAATACACATCCTGAAAAAGACATTTATGAATCAATTGCAAATGCTTAAAGTCAAATTTACCATTCACCGGTGACTCCAGCAAATCATTTAATCGAAACATTACTAATTTTTTCTCTGCTTCGTAAAGTCTTTCCTGATCCCGTATATTCAGTCTATTTTTTAATACGTCCGAATCCGGATAGCAATAAATCTTATCACTCACTCAGACCTCCATATATTCATCCAGCAGTTGCTTTCTCATCTGTTCCCTGTCCTCTGACTCTTGATACGATTTTAACAGTTCAATATCTTCTCCTGACAAATCCATATTTTCCATAGCCATGGAGGACTGTATTTCTCCGATCATTTCCTCAGCGGTATAAACTTGAGGAAGCTTTATTTCAAACGGTATACTTTTTGTCAAAACAATCTGCTTTAACAGCATATTTACTACTGATGATAAGTTTGTTCCCAATTCTTCAAGAATTGCACTTGCCTGCTCTTTTACCTTTTCATCTGTTCTTACCTGTAATTTAGCCAACTCAATCACCTCCTGTCATTTATTATACCCTTTTGTCATGACAGCGTCAATACATATATACGCCTCTTAAAAATAGAAAATCCGCTTAAAAGGTTAATAATCCCTTCTGTATTGACACTATATTCTCAATGTGTTATATTCAACTTGTATAATATAAAAATGGAGGTGTTTCATATGTCACTAAAACACGGACTGCTGGGGCTTTTGAATTATGGGTCTATGACAGGTTATGAACTGGATAAAGCATTTAAAGATTCTCTTTCATTTTTCTGGCAGGCAAAAACCAGCCAGGTTTACCGGGAATTAAACACCATGGAACAGCAGGGCTGGCTGACCAGCCGGCGTGTCATACAAAATGAAAAACCCAATAAAAGAGTATATACCATAACCGATACTGGAAAAGAAGAACTGAAAAACTGGCTCTCCAATCCAAAATCCGATATTTCCGATGCCATGGGCGTTAAAAGTGCCTTTTTGATGCGCGTATTTTTCGCCGGAGAAACCAGCACCGAAGATGCGCTGAACATGCTTTACACATACCGGGAAGAATGTTCTGAACAGATCAGGAAGATGAACGCCGCCCGCAGCGCAATCTCCGAATACGGAGCAATTGTAAAGGACGATCAAAGAATCAAATACTGGAAAATAGCGGCGCTTTATGGAGATGAGTTTTTTCAGGCAGGTCTCAGTTGGGCGGATAAAGCGATCACGGCCTTAGAGGAGATGAAATCATGAAGGTTTTAGTGTTAAACGGCTCTCCGAAAGGAGCCTCCAGCAATACCATGCATCTGACCCGCGCCTTTTTGCAGGGTGCCGGATGGGCGGATGCAGAGATAATCCATGCGGCAAGAGCTGATATAAAGGGCTGTTCAGGCTGCTTTTCCTGCTGGAACAAGACCCCCGGAACATGTGTTATCCATGACGATATGGCCGAAATCCTCCATAAAATAATTGATGCCGATGTGATTGTCTGGTCTTTTCCCCTGTATTATTTCAGTGTTCCCGGCAGTCTTAAAAATTTAATTGACCGCCAGCTCCCTTTAAACCTTCCTTTTATGGCAGAGAAAAGCGAAAACGGTTCTCATCCCCCAAGGTATGATCTGACTGATCAAAAGCATATTGTCATATCCACCTGCGGCTTTTGGACTTCAACGGGGAATTACGATGCAGTCACCTCCATGTTTGACCACTTCTGCGGAAAAGGCCGCTATACGACAATCTTCTGCGGACAGGGAGAACTGTTTCGTGTGCCGGAGCTGAAAAGCCGCACAGACGGATATCTGGAAATTGTCCGTAAGGCAGGAGCCCAATATGTCTCCGGAGGCATTGATCCCAAAACCCAGGCAGAAATTGATACGCCCCTGTTTCCCCGTGATGTGTTTGAAAAAGCTGCCGATGCTTCCTGGGGCATTTCTAAAAGCGAAGACTCCGGCATTCAGACAGACGACAGCCTTCTTTTTATAACCCAGATGGCGGCATTCTATCAACCGGACGGCGCAGAACGTGTGCTGGAATTTTTCTATACGGACCTCAATAAAACGTATCAGATTCTGCTGACAAAACAGGGAGCAGAGGTCATAACAGACGGCTTTAAGCCATACACCACCAGAATCGAAACACCCTTTAAGGTCTGGCGCGCCATTTCCCGCAATGAGATTTCAGGGCAGGAAGCGCTGTTTCAGCACATGTATAAGGTCCTCGGTGATTTTAACCTGATGCTTCAATGGGATCAATTATTTCCCCTGCTCTCCCCTGGGAAAACAGAGGAAGAAAAGGCACAGAGAAAAACCAGCATGATAGCCCTCCTCCTGCCATGGCTCGTGATCTGGTCCGCCATGGCTGCCGATCCTGTAATCGGAGGTTCGGCAGGCATTATAGCCGCCTCCCTTACCCCCTTATTCTGGCTTGTATTCCGGCCCGTTGTATATGAGCAGGTGTCTATTCCCATCACAGCCTGTCTTTCCCTTGCTGCTTTGCTGGGTGCAGACACCAGGCTTGTGATTCCAGGCAGCTATTTGCTGTTTGGGCTGATGTGGATTTTAGGTGCATTTGCCAGGATTCCTTTAACCGCCCGCTACAGTGCCGGAAGCTACGGCGGAGAAACCGCCTTTTCCAATCCCCTATTTGTAAAAATAAACCGCATACTGACCGCAGCCTGGGGAGCGTTATATCTCATCACTCCCATCTGGACTTACTTAATCATGGGCACCGGCTTCTCAACTTTCATCGGCTTAATCAATTCTGTCATGCCTGCCCTTATGGGGATTTTTACAGCATGGTTCCAGAAATGGTATCCAGCCCGCTATGCCAGAAGCTAAAAGCATGTGGTACAGGAAATACGGTATAATAATAAAGAAACGCTGCCATAACTTTTATCTATTTGCAAAACCGTGACCAGTGGATTTAAAATACTTCATAGAGCTATCACATTTCACCGAAAGGATAAAAAGATGCCGACTTCCAATACAGATGAACAATTAATTATGCTGGGTACAGGCAATGCAACCGCCATTCACTGCTACAACACGTGTTACTTAATCCGCAATTCCGGCTCCATGGTTCTGGTTGACTGCGGAGGGGGAAACGGAATCCTGCGGCAGCTTCACGATTCCGGCATTGATTACAGGATGATTCATGACATATTTATCAGCCACGGCCACGCAGACCACCTCTTTGGTTTGTTCTGGCTCATCCGGGTCATAGGAACCGGCATGAACAAAGGCGATTACACGGGAGATTTGCGGATTTACTGCCATAATGACCTCATCCCTGTCATCCGCACAATCGGTGAACTCACCATTCAGCCCAAGTTCTATAAACATGTGGACAAAAGGATTTTTCTCATAGGAATTGAAGATAAGCAGGTTCTCCCTATCTGCGGATATGAATTTCACTTTTTCGATATACAATCAAAAAAGATGAAACAATTTGGTTTTACCGTCACTTTAAAAAATGGTAAAAGACTTACATGTCTCGGCGATGAACCCTGTACCGAAGCAGGGCTTGTCTATGCGGCAGGCAGCGACTGGCTGCTCCGTGAGGTTTTATGCCTTTACAGGGATAAGGACATCTTTAAGCCCTATGAAAAAAATCACGATACCGTAAAAGACGCCTGCACTCATGCAGAGCAATGGCAGGTTAAAAATCTCCTTCTCTATCATACAGAGGATAAACAGCTTCCCCAGAGAAAAGCGCTGTATCAGGAAGAAGGAAAACAGTATTTTACAGGCTGCCTTTTCATACCTGATGATCTGGAAATCATTGACCTGTAACACAAAAAGAGAGGACGCATAAACACACTGCGTCCTCTCCTGCTGTCATTTGAAAAACTTCACCGGCTCATACAGCTTCCGGATGGATTTCACCAGACTATTGCTGTCAAAATTTTGTATCAGAACATCACATGTATCGGGATTGGTGCCAAACACCACGCTCTTTTCCAGTTTCAGCATTTCCTTTAGATTTTCCAGCATATTTTTTCTGGTTGCTTCTTTATTATATATCTTTATATACGCATATCCGGGGTACTCCTTTGAGTCATAGGTCAGTATTTTATACTTCTTTGTAAATCCTTCCCTCTCTAACCGGCTGCAGACCTCTTCTATTTTCTCCTTTAAATCAATTACCATAAAATAAATCACGTTTTCATTTTCCGGCAGTCTTCGTTTCACATAGTTCCGGTAATATGATCTGCTCAATTTGCTGTAAATATCCTGTTCTGCCGAGTTCTTTAACTCCTCATAATATATCACCAGCACATCATCCATGACCACATTGGCAAAATAGCTGACTCCTGACTGATCCAACAACTCCATGATCTCTTTGGACTGGTGGTAAGGCAAAACACATGTCAAAAGATAGGACTTTTTTCGTATATCAAACAAAGCCGCCCCATCCATGACGATGACAGGAAGCTTCAAACGGATAGGACCTATGGCCTCCATCAGAGAAGCCGGCGTTCTTCCTGTGGATACCGTAATATTGGCCCCTCTCTCAATCAGACGGTTAAATTCAACCATGCTGTAAGGATTTAAATGCTCATCCGCTGTCAGCAGCACCTCATCCACGCCTGACACAAACAGAATATCCTGGTTTCTTTTCCTTGGCAGATGAAAAGAGTTCACAACAATGGAAATACCGATTCCTATAAGGGTATCCAGCACACGGTTTATGACAAAAATATAGGGATTGGCATCTGTTATATGAACGACTGTAATGCTGAGAAAGACGACACATGCAAAGTATGAAATATCTTTAAAGTTGAGAAAGACTGTCGTATATATGACACATCCTGTTGCAAGGGATATGATCAGGTATGTGAGGGCAGTCATCTCCATCCCATCCTTTAACAGATAGAGCTCAATCATGATGACGGCCAGCCCCCAAAAGGCCCCGATAAACGTACCGATTGCCCTTTGCTTTGCCATCTTAGCCGTGCTGTCCTTATAGGGCTGCATGCACTGAATCACCGCCAGAGCCGAATAAAAGGGGCTTCCTTCCTGCCCTCTTAAATAATAAATGATAAAACAGATAAAAACCGCGCACACAGAACGGATAATCCTCTGCCCTATTTTAGGAAATTTAAAACCAATTCTCTTTTCTGCTTCCATTTTTTCACCCAACCTTTAAAATGAGCAGGAACCGCCATACAACCTTCGTCGGCGGTCCCTGCTTCCTTATGCCTGTTCAATGTAATCGTCTACCATTTCAAAGAGTTCTTTTGTCTTCTCATCCTTGTTCAGCTTGTTTTCTGCCTTGTCAGCACCCATATTGCCGGTGGTGTTCATAACGTGGCTTCCAAAAATATGAAACTCCGGCATTTTGCCCTGTTCCTGCTGCTGCATGGATATGATCCTCCTTTCCCCTTACCGGTTCCTGTTATCATCAATGAGACTCTCTGTCTTTCCTATATTCTTCTCATCCAGTACGGTCCCCGTTTCTGGGGATGTTGAATTTTAATTTACCATCTTATGCTATTATAGCAAATCCATACCATTTAAACAAGCATTCCTGCAGGTAAAACTGTTTCCGGAATCACCCGTCGCAGTGGTCAGAGATTTCTTTTTCACCATTCTGTGCGGCAAGCTGTTTTTTCAAATAAGATAACTGGCCTCCGCTTAAAATAATCTCTGTTTCATTATCCGATAATTCCAGCTTCACGTCAAAGGAAAAACCTTTCGTCCTGTTTTGAACGGTCACCCGTCTGGCTTCAATCTGGTTTAAGAAGTTCTCAAATTCCAATTCATCGCCCAACTCAATCTTTTCATAATCCTCCGGATTTTGAAAAAGCATGGGGATGATCCCGTGATTGATCAAATTGCCCTTATGAATTCTGGCAATGCTTTTTGCGATCACCGCCTTAACGCCCAGGAACATGGGATTGATTGCGGCGTGTTCTCTGGAGGAGCCCTGTCCGTAGTTTTCACCGCCGACAATAATGCTTTGCCCCATTTCCTTCGCCCTTGCGGCAAAATCCGGATCGTAGCGGTGGTAGCAGTACTGCGACATCAAAGGAATATTGGACCGCATGCTGCTGAATTCCGCACTGGCAGGGGTGATATCATCGGTGGTGATATTATCTCCTCCCTTTAAGCTGACGCAAATACGCATGGAGGCCTCCGGCGCTTCCGGGATGGGAAGGTATTTAATATTGGGACCTCTCACGATTTCCACTTTCTTTGCCTCTTCTTCCGGAAGGGGTTTGATGATCATGGAATCTTCAACGGTATAATGCTCCGGTTCCCTGATGTCCTTTAATTTTACGATATCTGCCCCTATAATATCCTCTGCCGAGGCAAAGGTTCCCATGATGGCTGTTGCAGCCGCACTCTCCGGGCTCACCAGATAAATCTCTGCATTGGGATTTCCTGCCCGCCCTTTAAAGTTCCGGTTGGAAGTGCGCACCGCCACCCCTTCGGTTGCCGGGCTCTGCCCAATGGCGCAGCACGGGCCGCAGGCCAGCTCCAGCATGCGGACGCCTGCATGTAACAGCATATCGATGTAACCATCCCGCATCAGATCACGGTATACCTGTCTGGAAGAAACAGCACAGGTACAGCTCACATTTTCATGGACAAAATGTCCGTCAAATACCAATGCAGCTTTGGCAATATCAGAATAGCTGGCATTGGTGCAGCTTCCTAAAAACACCTGCTGAACCGGCTTCTTTTCTGTATCCTTGATGGGAATGACATGATCCGGCTGATGGGGACAGGCAATGAGGGGAACCAGTTCGCTTAAATTGATTTCCATACAGCCGTCATATTCGGCATCCTCATCCGGTAAAAGCTCTATGTACTCCCCTTCCCGTTCCTGAGCGGCCATAAATTTACGAACCTGCTCATCTGCCGGGAAAATGGAGGCAGTGGCTCCCATTTCCGCTCCCATGTTGGCAATGGTGGCTCTCTCCGGAACCTCCAGCTTTGCAGCTCCCGGTCCCACATACTCGTATACATTGCCAAGTCCGCCCTTGATGCTGACACGGCGCAGCATTTCCAGTATAACTTCCTTTGCATTGCATCCGGGCTGCAATTCTCCGGTCAAATACACCTTCACCACTTTCGGCATACTAAGGCGCATGGGAAGCCCTGTCATGGCCGTCGCCACATCCATGCCGCCCACACCGATGCAGAGCATTCCCACAGAACCGCTGTGGGGAGTATGGCTGTCCCCTCCCATGCAGATCTGACCTGGAACGGCAAATCTGGATACCTGAACGGTATGGCAGATTCCATTTCCGGGTCTTGATACATGGACGCCAAAACGCCTGGCCGCTGACTGGAGATAAATATGGTCATCCGGTGTTTTGTGATCTAAGTACAATAAATTGTGATCTAAATAGCTTACACAGCAGTCAATACCGATCCGGTCAAGACCCATAGCTTCAAATGCCAGATAGGTCATGACAGCATTGATATCGTGAGTCAATGACTGGTCCACCTTAATAAAAACATCCTCTCCCGGCACCATGCTTCCTGAAACGTAATGTGATTCTATAATCTTTCTCGTCAATGATTTACCCATGCTTTTCCTCCTCATCCTTTAAACCTTTACTTCTTCAAATAATTATAATCAGAACCTCCAATTATTACAATGAAAGAAAGTTCCTTATAACCATTATAGTATCCTTCATGCCATAAGTAAAATATATTGATACCTATAATACTTATATACTTTTTCCTATAGTTATAGATAAAAAGAAGCCTGCCATATTGAATAAACTACGGCAAGCTTCTTAAATTATTATATTTTCTCAAAGGAGGAGCACATAAGGTTTTCATAATCAAACCAGTCAAAATCAGCATAAAGACGGCTTCCGGTGAGATCCTGGCAGCACATCCCTACCATGGCGCCGGTAAACCAGCCTTGATTGCATGCCTCATCGGACATAAAACTACAATCCATAGATGTACCTATTTTTTGTTTATTTCTCTTTTCTGTCTTATAATAGAACTGTAATTTTTCTTCATGAACCTCCACTTCCAGTTGGACCTCACCATCTTCAATGGCTATAAAACCAACAGGATAGCTGTAATTTTTATTTTCTGCTTTTAAAACAGAGATACATCTGCCAATATCCTCATCATGAGTAATATGTAAATATAAGTAGTTTTCATGATCATACATACAGATCAGTCCCGCCATCTGCTTAAATACAGTTGGTTCAAAGGCCACTTTAGCCGCCGCCCGGAAATGAAATGATGTCCAGCGTCTGGCAATCAGGCTTTGAGCAAACAAAGAAGCCAGTCCTTCCCGTCCAAAGAGTCTTAAATAACCCGGCCGGACATTCAGAGACAGAAATGATTCATCCAACGGAATGCGCAGTGACTGGAATTCCAAGTCAAGGATTTCTGAGTCAAAATCATCTCTTACGGGTTTGGATAAGAACAGATGCGGTTCATGGCCGCTGATCTCAGTTTCCAAATCCGGAAGATTAGTTCCATTGGCTAATTGAAGCCAGCCATCTGGGGTCCACTCCATCCGGGCAATTGCAGTCTCCCTGCCCAGAGGATATCTGCGGCATCCCGGAAAACGCAATGCATCATCTGGGTTGCGCTGCTTTAAGGGCCTTCCCATTAAATAAACACAATACCAGCTCCCGTCTTTTGCCTCTACCAGATCACAATGTCCGGCTTTCTGAATTGGATAATCCGGATGATGTCTGGTAGTTAAAATTGAAAAAGCCTCTGTATCACTTGTTCTATGAATGTTCTTTGGCCGGTACATTTCATAGGGCCCCCATATGGAAGAAGAACGCTGAATCGTTTCCCCATGCCCTTCTCCGGTTCCGGTATCTGCGGAAAGCAGATAATAATACCCATTCCGTTTTAATATGTGGGGACCTTCCAGGAAAATGTCTTTCGCTGCATAGATTTCCCTGGGCTGACCAATCATACACTTTTTTTCACTGCTGTATTCTTGTAAAACCAGCCTTCCAGCATATTTTTTCGGTACCCGGTGATCCGTAACCATGCTGACCATGTATTTTCTGCCATCATCATCATGAAATAATGAGGGGTCAAAACCAAAATTATTTAGTGCAATGGGTTCTGACCAGGGCCCTAAAATGTTATCTGCCATTACCATAAAGTTATTAGTATCATACATATTGCAATAAAAAGACCGGACTACTGTATAAACAAGATAATAAATTCCATGATGATAAGTAAGACACGGTGCCCATATCCCCTGGGAAGGCCCAACACCTCGAAGATCAAGCTGTGAAATGCGGCTAAGCGGATAGGTTAGTAACTCCCAATGTACCAGATCCCTGGAATGATGAATGGATACCCCCGGCCACCATTCAAATGTTGATGTTGCAATATAGTAATCATCTTCCACCCTGATAATTGATGGATCCGGATGAAAACCTTTTAAAACCGGATTCTTTACTATCATTTATCTTATCTCCTTCTATCGGTAATAACTACAGATCAGTTTTATCCGCTGCTGACTATATTGAAATTCAAGTTTTCTCTCCACTCCAGATGCAATTCCGTATCCGATTTAAAATGCAATGGCAATAATACATATTCAGACATGTAATACTTTTCTCCGCTTCCTTTCCACCGGTCTCCAAGATACCAATGTTCCAAGCTTCCTGTTTGGGAATTCTTCAATTGAAGAACCGATGTGGGCTGTGAGCCATAGGTTGTCTCATCGCCCAAAGAATACAATTCTGACCAAGGCCCTTCTATTGTCTTAGCATAGGCGTAAGCAGATTGATTGGGCGACCATCCGCTGCATCCGGAAGTCAGCATAAAATAATAATTTCCCCGTTTGAACAATACCGGTGCCTCCCGCTCCTGTCCCGGCCAAAGAATGCACACTAACCGGTCAATAGCCAGATAATCCTCTGTCAGTTTGTAGATGTGCAGATCCAGATTATCTCTGGCCGCAGAAATAAAATAAGCACTTCCGTCTTCGTCCTGAAAAACATTACAGTCTCTTGACATATGGCCCATTGGGCGAAAACTTCCCAGGTAGGTATACTCTCCGTCAATGGTATCGCAGACAGCAACTGCACACCGTGCCTCACAATAATTATCCGGTAATTCCCAGTGCATCCACATCACATATTTGCCGGTATTTGGATTATAGAGCACCTTGGGCCTCTCAATATTGCATCCTGTCCCAATATCTGCCTGCCGGCCCTTGATATCCAATGTGAGATCAGTGGCCCTATCGTGTTTTTTTACCCGGCTGTTTGTGGTAAGCAAATGATTGCAAAAACTCCAATTCACCAAATCCATGGACTTATAGCATGATACCTTATGATTTTCTGTTCGGTTTTCACCAATCCAATAATACCAGTCCCCTTGCTTTACCATATGTCCTCCATGAGCATGTAAAACATTACCCTGATTATCTAATGGTAAAAAAACACTGCTTTTCACATCTGTTTCCCCTTTCCAGTCTCATTATATTTCTAATTCATATCTAATGGGTTGTGTCCCCCGGCGTTCCCAGGAAATCCCGCCTTCTTGATCCCTTGAAATCAAAACCTGGTTATATGCTCCATTTTCTGCATCCAAAGATTCAAAATCGTCTTCATATAATGTAAAACACTGTTCCCCTTTACCAAATGATTTTACCCTTATCCAGAATATAGTGTCCGGACTTACACATTCCACCGGTTCGGCAAGAGGAATCAATGCACCGTTCTTTACGAAAACAGGAATTTCTTCCAGCTCTGCACTGATTTGATACTCCCTTCCGCCCTCAAAGATCTCTCCGGAAAAGAAGTTATGCCATGTCCCCTTTGGCAGCCATACGGTACGGTTGGTTCCATCTTCAATGGTCAGCGGGCAGACCATCATACTATCACCAAATAAGTACTGGTCATCAATGACTGCTGCTTTTGAATCCTCCGGATAATCAAGCACCACTGCCCGGACAGGAGGTGTACCATATAAATGGTATTCCATAAAGGCACTGTAAAGATAAGGAAGCAGACTCATTCTAAGCTGCAGCAGCCGCCTGATTTCCTGTGTATAATAGACTTCTTCCTTCATATATTCATTTCGTAAATTTTTCTCCACATCCACCTGTTTCCAGGGCGGATTGGGAATCCGCCAGCAATTTAATAAAGCCTGTGCTGAAAAAATCACCGTCTGGACCCGGCGGAGAAAATCCCCGCCATTTTCACAGCTTCTTACTTCCGGAGACCAGAGCATTCCGGAAAATCCTGAAGTAACAATTCCCCGGATAAAATCCCGGTGGTCGTATAAATCAGAATAAAGGACAAAGGGAAGCGGAGCCGCTAATGCTCCGGAAGCACGCACCTGAGATAATGTTCTCAAATTTTTCTTCCGGTATATATTATCCAATAAGTTTTGGTACAGCAGCCCGATTCCATTATGCATCTGCTCTCCGTCCATGCCGGATGGAAATGTACTGACTTCCGGAAACGACCAATTGGACGGATTATAGTCAGAGTTATCGCATTCATCCAGCTTAAAGCCCATAATTCCCTTATCCACCAGATTCTTTTCATGGTAATCACTGAATATCTCAACTGCCTTTTCATCCGCAAAATCAGGAACCAACCCGTTCCACACTTCATAATCCCCGCTGTAAGGAAGTAAATCCTGATAAATCGGAGCCGCCGGATAAACAAAAGCATGTTCCCATAAATTGATCTTATAATGCTGTGTCTTTAATGCCTCAATCATTTTTTCCGGCTCCGGGAATAAATAAGACCATTCATATGTACAGGAATAACTGTGAGAATGCCACCCCGGCTCCAGGCCAAACACATCCACCGGGATGTGTTCCGTTCTGAATGCTTCCGCCATCTGAATCACTTTGTCCTGGTCACTTCCGCCATAAGTCCGATACCACACACCCAGCCCCCACATAGGCACCAGGGGACCGCCGCCGGAAAACAGGTTATACCGCTGCACCGCTTCTTTTAGTATTCCTGAAAAAATATACAAGGTGATTCCATTCACACCTGGTATATCAATAATAATTGTCCGTTTTTCACCTGCCCGTTTCAGGGCATAAAGAGCTGATTCTGAAAACTCTTGGTGAATCTGATTCACCTCTGTCTTTCCTGCGGACCTCCCTTTTACGGAATTTGTGCCCATAAAGAAATCAGCGTAACGGAAGGTATCAGCAAACAATCCATAACCTGCTGAAGATACATAAAAAGGAGCCGGAGCATGACTCTCTCCAGTATCTGCCGGCGGATCAGAATTCACCCTGATTCTTCGTTTCCTTCCGGCCATGTTCAGGCTTTTCAACTGCAATCCAAAACCGAAGATATCTTCAGTCGTTTCCATTGGCAGAGTGACCGCAATTCCTCTTTTTGTTTTTTTCCACTCTAAAGCCTGAAATACTTCCGGAACCACATCCCGCTGCAGCAGAGATTCAAGCCCAGCCTTGTTAATATCAAATTTCCGGTACTTTACAGGTGTCAATTCCTCCGGCTCACCCAGAACCAGTTTCCACACACCATTGGCGATTTTCTCCAGCATCTTAATTCCCTTCCTTTTTCATCTGAACATAGATTTCCTGCTTTCGGATTTCACACCCTTCCAGCAGATAAGCAGGTCTTTCATCTGTTCTCTGACTGTCAAACGCAACATTGGACAGATACAGTCCTTTCACATTACGGATATCCAGAAATGCCGTCCTGCTCCAGTCCGGATAATAATTGCCGGAGGCAATTTCATCACGATATATCAACTGATCCAAAACTTTTGGATACGTTTCGGGAATATCTGCCAGCTTCACTCCGCCGGCACTGCTATAGCGGATGTTCTCAAACGTCAGATCTTCAATTTTATGATTGTCCTCTGCATCGACTCTGATTCCATTGAACCAGGGTGCCCCCATAATATCTTTTCCAAAGCGGTACTGAGGCCCGAAAAGCTCCGGTCCATCTGCAGCAATGATATTTGTAAACATCAGCCGCTTTAATGTGCCGATCTCCGGCACATGGTCCAGATCAATAGAATTACCAGGTTGATCTGGTTCATAACGGTTATTCAATAATACATAGATTGGCTTTGACACACTGCGCATGGTGATATTGCTGATAGATATGTCACTGATATTACCGCCTTCCGTACACTCTATCTTGATTCCTTCTTTCCAGACATTTTTCATGGTACAGTTGGAAACCACAACGCTGCGGATATCCCCAATTGATTTCAGTCCAATCCGGATAGCCGCACAGATGGAAGTGAATTCACAATTGCTGATATGAATGTTCTCAACCGGATACTCTCTGCTGCTTGCCTGAAGGCACAAGTTATCATCAGTTCCTGTTATGCTGCAGCCATATACAAAAACATTGTTACAGCCATCAAAATTCAGTCCGTCACCATTATACTTCCGGTAATTTTTAATCTCCACATCTCTCACCCAAATATAAGATGAGTCCAGAAAGGCAGTATTCCAGGCAGCAGAATCAATCAGCCTCACTCCTTCAAGACGAATCCGGGAACATCTTAAAAACCGCATCAGCATTGGCCTGTAAATACTGCCCGGATTTGGAAAGGCCCCCTCATTGCCATTGATCTGCCCCTGGCCTTTGATGCAGATATCGTTTTGTTCTTCGGCGTAGATAAAGCACCGGTCCATATCTGTCTCATTTTTATAGCGGTTGTAGTGAGTATTTTTCCCGTAGTCCCTGATATCCGGACTTGCCAGCAAGACAGCCGATACTGCAATCTCCAGAGTTACACCGCTTTTTAAATACAGGGTTCCGCTTACATAAGTCCCATGTTCCAGCAGAACCGTACCTCCCCCTGCTTCATGGCAGGTATCAATGGCTTGCTGAATCATATTTGTATTTACCGTTTTTCCATCACCAATGGCTCCTGAACCAGCAATTCTCTGGATCACTGTTATTTCCCTCCTGTTCGGCTGTTTACCACAGATATACACTGGTCCCGTTTAACTTAAAGATTGCTTCTATGAAATAATAATCACCATAAATAATTGAAAACTCATGGGTTTTATCATGATAAGCAGCCGTACACTTTTGCAGAAAGCAATCGTTGTCCTTTGAAAAATCACAGTGATTTTCATAAAGTGCTTTCAGCATCTTAACAGCCGGCCGGTGATAAATCTCCTTCTCAAATTCCCCTGCCGCATCCGCCACTGCCAGCAAGCCGCAGGCGGCAACAGCCGCTGCTGTATCATCGTACCAAAAAGGTTCTTTGGGTTGACGGAAATCAACCGGAATCAATCCATCTTCCGGAATATTAGCGATAAAATAATGGGCAATCCGCTTCGCTGTATCCAGATACCGGTCTTCTCCGGTATGAATATAACTCATCATAAACCCATAAAGCCCCCATGCCTGGCCTCTGGTCCAGGAGGAGCCCTGACCATACCCCTGACCGCCGTAATCCCGTTCCATCTCACCGGTTTCCGGATTAAACTGAACAATATGACGCACGGAACCATCCTTGCGTACAAAATATTCCATCAAAGTATCTGCATGCATCATTGCAATATGTTTAAACCGCGGATCCCTGGTCTCTTCACTGGCCCAATATAATAACGGGATATTCAGCATGGAATCAATAATAGCCCAGCCTCGGTTATCTCCAGCTCCGCCCTCTCCCGGTTCTCCATTCCAGGCCCGGATAAATTTGCCAACCGGATTAAAACGTCCCGCCAGAAGATTGGCAGCATGCAAGCCGAAACATCTTCCTTCTGCATTCCCTGTAAGCCTATAATCAGCCACATAAGTCAATAAAAACATAAAACCAACATCATGGTGAAGTCCATAAAAATCAGTAAAGCATTGTTTCAGCTTCTCTTCACTGACCCGTGCCATATCCACATACCGCTCATTCCCGGTTTTATGATACATCTGCCACAGCATTCCTCCCCAAAAACCATTTGTCCACCAGTTGATTCCATCATCCAGGCTGAACTCCTGTGTTTTACTGCTCTTGTCATCATGGACTCCATGGATGGTGGTATAGGGAATTTTATTCTTTGATTTTTCGCTGAGCCACTCCATCTTTTCCGCAATTCTGTTTTCCGCCTCATTTACCCAGGTAACAGTTCTTTCATCTACTGACATAATCACTTTAACTCCTCTGCTTTTTTATTCACATTCCTTTGATTTTCATCATACCGGAAGCCCCTTGATTAAACAATAAACCATGCTGCTTTCAACTTACTTATTCTGCTTTTCCATCAAACTCCTGCCTGAAATTAAAAACAACGGCTGACCATCCGTTAAATCCACCGTTGTTTAAAAATACTGTATTAATGAAATACTATTGTTTTTTCCCTTCAGCAATGACCCTCTTACGATAAGAATTAGGAGTATCCTGGTATATTTTACAAAAAGCATCTGTAAACGTCCGCGGATCTTTATATCCTGTAGCTTCAGCAATTTCATATGTTTTCATGTCAGTTCCCAGAAGCAGGGCAATGGCATGCTGCATCCGGACTTTATTGACATATGTCTTGAAGTTTTCCCCCGTATGCTTTTTAAAAAAGGCACTGAAATAGTAAGGATTCATATGAATTTCTTCGGCTAATATTTGCAGATTTAAGTCCTCCTTATAATGCTTCTCAATGTATTCTTTCACATGAATAATTGATTTCTTTTCCTGATTCGTCATGGCCTGCTGTATTTTGTTCAAATATCCGGCAAAAATGCTTTTAAAATGCCTGCTTAACTGATTAAAACTTTCACACTTCCGGCTTTCTTCCAGCAACGCTTTCATGTCTGGTTTACAGCCTTCCAGATTTAATTCAAAAAAACGCTCTTCCAGCATTCGTACGGCGGTACAAAAATAAAAGCATGCATCTTCTTTTTTTCCTTCCGCCATAAAGCAGACCATCTGGATAAACCACTGATAGAGCTGCTCAAACCCTTCAGTCTCCTGAGCAACGATTCCGTGAATCAGTTTTTCCCGCGCGTCGCGCAATTTACTTTCTTCCATTGGATAGGAAAAAACTGATTCCCCAACCTTTAAAATCCTGGATTTTAAATAATCATTAAAGAAGAGATATTCTTCCATTTCAAGACAGCGCTCATATGCTGCAGGTATTTGCCTCACCTCATCAATCTGCTCTCCCATGATCATCACAATATCGTGCCGGACTGCTTCTTTTGCTGCGTTTATGATTTCTTCCAGTTGTCCCTTTGCTTCATTGGCAGAAATGCCTTTTAAGATGATTACAATCTTTCCTTTTCTGACAAAACAAATGCCGGTTTTCTGGTTACTTAAGTAATCTTCCAAAAAACTGATCAGCGAAAACTGAGTCAGCCGTTTCATCTGCTTATCTTCCTTTTCACTGAATAAAATCTCCACCAGTACCGGTCGATAATGAGTCGCCTCCAGCTCAATAATTCTCCCAAAATCCATATGATCAGGCTGCGCCGGCATTGCATTTGCTTCCATGAAAATATTTTGCTTCTTTTTATTCATGCATTTGGTAACCGCATTCAACAATTCTTCTTTTAAGACCGGTTTTAAAAGATAGTCCTCAGCGCCATAATGTAAAGCTGCTTTGGCATATTCAAAATCCTGAAAACCGCTGATAAAAATAATACTGGTATCCAGATTTAATGACTTGCATTCTTTTAGTATATCAATTCCGGTCATATCAGGCATAGAAATATCAAGTAAAGCCAGATCAGGATTCAGGCGCAGAATCCCCTCCAATGCACTTTTTCCATCCTCATAGCACCCTGCCACCTCAATCCCCATGCTTTCCCAGTCCACCAGTTTCCTGATTCCCCGGGTGATAATGGGTTCATCATCAGCCAATATCATTTTCATGGTCTTTCTCCTCCCTGTTCCGCTTTCATCAGGATCCTTACCATTGTTCCAATACCTTCCGTGCTGGTCACCTGGATTCCGAACTCTTCACCATACAAAAAACGGATTCGATCATGAACGTTTTTCAGTCCAATGCTCTGCCAGTGATAATCACTTTTGATTCCCGGATCACTGCCGGCCAAAAGCGTGTTCAAGCTGCCAAGGGTTTCCTCATCCATGCCTGAACCATTATCCATAATCATAACTTCAACACAATCCCTGCTTGTTTCTGATCTTCTTGCTTCAATTAATATCCGCCCATTTCCTCCCTTGGGTTTAATACCGTGAATATAAGCGTTTTCAACTATGGGCTGTAAAATCAGTTTAGGTACCATGACAGAGGCCATCCCTGAGATATCCGCAGCCAATTGAATCTCTCCATTGATCCGGCAATTCAATAAATACACATACTTTTTAACCATTTCCACTTCTTTTTCCAATGGCACCAGATCTTTCATGGGACCGATTAAATAACGAATCTGCTCTGATAAGGCTTCAATCATGGCCGGAACTTTTTGTCCATCCTCCAAAGCCGTCATGCGGATCACTTCCAGGGTATTGTATAGAAAATGAGGGTAAATCTGGGATTTTAAGGCTGTCAGCTCAGCCTCCTTCTGTTTGATCTGTACCACATAGTAACGATTGATATAATTCTTTAGCTCCTGGCTCATTTGATTGAACCGCTGTGACAGTATTCCGATCTCATCTTCACTGTTTGCTGAAAGGCTGATATCGAACTGACCATGTTCAATCTGTTCCATCTGTTTCATCATCCGGCGAATGGGTTTTGTCAGCTGTTTTGAGAAAAACAGGGAACTTGACAGCAACGCTAAAAATGAGGCCCCAAGCAGGAAATACATCATGGTCTGCATCTTACGGATATCACGAAAAGCCCTGAGAGTATCAACAGAAACAATCAACGAAAGACCATGTTCATCAGGTCTGGTTCTAATCAGTAATTCTCTTTCCCCTTCTCCTGAGTTTTCCTCTGAAAAGTGAATTTCTTTTCCGATCATATCTTTCTGACTGCTGTAAAAACAAATATTTTGAGCATTCATAATATAAAAAACTTCATCACCGCTTAACCGTACCGAATCAAGGAGCTGGTTGACTTTATTGACATTGATATCCAGATACAGCGTTCCTACGTAAGGAGTATTTCCCACATTTCCTCTCAAATCAAAATAATTTCTGGCAACCGTAAAGGCAGGTTCCGCAATTCCACTAAAATATTTGGTTTCATGGGGAGGAATTACCATCATCTTATTGATCGTACGGTCTAATCCTTCATACCCTACCATCTGCGCAAACATTGCTGAATCCTTAAAATAAGTGCTCAGGGTACTGGAATGAAAATCAAGCGCCTTGCCATTCTGGTCAACTCCCAGAAAATGAACTCCCACAATACCATTGTCTACACTGTTCATATAGCGAAGGTATTCTTCCATATCCCGTTTACGCTCCTGTTCCATCACTTCAGCAGGATAATTACTGCCGTAAACAATCTGGCGGAAGTTATCGAAGGACATATAAGAATAAACATCATTTCCAATGATGGAATTTCTGTAATAATAAGGCATTTTAGAAATCGTATTGTAGGTATCAAGCATATTTTTCAGGCTGCCGGAAAGATACAATGCCGCCTGTTCATACTGAGAGCTGAGGGCACTGCGGTAATCCCGAATCATCTTATTGGCAATAAAGGTGGATAATATTGTCATGGGAATCAGCCCAATGATAATGATGGTAATGGTAAATTTCTGATAAAGATTTAATTTTTTTAACCACCGTTTCATATGCTTCCTCCAATACCGTTTCTTTTATCTTAACAAAATCCCCATCTGTTCACAAGCGAAAACAGGCATTCTGTTTTTCAGAATACCTGCCAGCTATTATCCCTTCGCTGCCCCTGCTGTGATTCCCTTCACAAAATACTTCTGAAACATACAGAAAATAATCACTGCCGGTACAATGGAAATAATCGTTCCTGCAAAAACAATGTCCCACCGGGCAGAATACTGTCCGACAAAACCGGCAATTTCTACTGTTATGGTTTTAGCTTTCCCACTGGGCAGAACCAGATAGGGCATAAGATAATCATTCCATATGCCCAGGCCGTTTAAAATCACCATGGAGCCTGTACATGGCCCCAGAAGGGGGAATGTCACCTTCCAAAACGTTTGAAACGGGGTACATCCATCAATCTGGGCAGCCTCCTCAATTTCCAGCGGAATCCCTTTTAGAAAGCTTCCATAAAGCAGTGTACCAAATGCAATGGAACCAGAGATATAACAAACAATAGGTCCCGCCATATTGCCAAACAAACCAAATATCTTCATCTGCTTAAACAGCGGAAACATATACAAATGGAACGGAATCATTAAACCGGCCAAGAAATAAGAATATATAAATGAGGTCATCTTACTCCCCCTGCGTTCAATTCCATAAGCAGCCATAGGAACAATGCAGACGATTAAAACTTCTGATACGACTGTCAAGGTCACAGAATGAACAATGGCTGTTGCAAAATCAGACTGGGAAAATAAATCCTTAAAATTTTGTATATAAAACGATGCCGGAAAAGAAATCGGACTTTTTAAAATATCTCCATTGCTTTTAAAAGCCGACATCAGGGCAAATATAACCGGATAGATAAAAATGAAAGCCAGAACAACTGCTGCTGCAAAAAGCAAAATATCCCCTGCCTTCAGTTTTTTTCTTGCTCGTTCCATTACATCTGCACCTCTCTTCCCCGCAGAAACTTTTGCTGCACGGTATTTAAAACGATAATGATAAATAAAAGCATCAAACCAACTGCCGTTCCAAAGCCCTGCCGTCCCTCATTAAATCCAACCTTATAAAGCAGATAGACCAGTGTTTCTGTTGTAAATCCCGGACCGCCATCAGTCATCACATTAATCTGGTCAAAAACTTTGAGACCGTTAATCAGTGACAATGTAAAATTAATTGTAAAGGCCCCGGAAATCATTGGAATGGTGATGGCCTTAAAACGCTGCCAGGGACTGGCTCCATCAATCTGTGCTGCTTCAATCAAATCCTGAGATACGCTCTGTAAGGATGCCAGATAAATAATCATATAATATCCCACGCCCTTCCAAATCAAAACAATACCGACCATAAACAGCACAATCGCCGTATTCCCCAACCAGTCCTGCCGCAAATCCTGCATTCCCAATCCTTTCAGCACCGCATTAAAAGTACCGAAGTTATAATTGTACATAATTTTCCAGATAAAGCCTGATACAATACCGCTGATCAGCACCGGTACATAAAATGCACTGCGGAAAAAGTTTTTCCCCCACCTTACGTGATCTACAGCCAGCGCCAGCCCCAGGGCAAAGATATTTTCCAGCAGAGTGATAAAAACGGTCAGAATAATCGTATTCTTCAAGGCATTGCCAAAACGGGCGCTGGTAAATATCTCTTTGAAGTTTGCCAGCCCGACAAACTTAATGTTCGGGCTGACACCATCCCATGAGGTAAGACTATAATACACACTGGATACGGTAGGTACAATAATAAATAAGGTAAACAGGATGAAAGCCGGAGCAATAAAGAAAAGAGTATACAGGTCAAATCCTTTTTTTGTTCTGCTCATCGTATCTCCTTTCTTTTTTATTCAATGCCCACTCCTGTAACCGGATTAAAGTTGGCAATTCCCACATTCCAGGTTTTGTTCAGCTCTTCGCAGGCTGCATCAATGGTTCTGGTTCCCTGAAGCACTTCTACTAAAGTCTTATAAGTAAAGTTTCTGAAGTCCGGAGGAAGTTCATTATCTCCAACCCGTCCATTCCACATTGGTGCAAGATCATCAGCCTTTAAGGTTGTATCAATCACTTCCTGGAATACCGGTGTTACATCCAGTTTCGGCTGATCAACAGTTGTTGGAATAAAGCTCAAAGTCTCACAATAAACCTTGTAGTTATCCGGCTCAAAGAAAAATTTGATAAATTCCTCTGCAGCAGCTTTTTTGTTTGCATCCTTAGCTGCTTCAGCAGAAATAGCCAATCCGCTGATTCCGCCTCCGCCGACCAGACGCAATTTCCCGTCAGGACTGGGAATGGGGAACCAGCCTGCTTCAAAATCAGGATTTGCGGAAGAAATCTGGCTGAACATATGAGTTCCGGAATACATCATCACGGCCATATCATTTACCAGAAATGTAGTAATCTGTGCATCTGGTGTGGATACCCAGCCATCCTGGGCATACTGCATAATCTCCTGCAATTCTTCAAAAGCTGCCTTCATTGTTGGGTCCGTAAAGTCTTTTGTGCCTTCATAGCAATGTTTAATAAAATCCGGATCCTGACTCAACACCTGATCATTATATGCTTTGTGGAATAAAAAGCCCATATGCCAGATATCCTGTCCGCCGACAACCAAAGGAGCCATATCGCCTTTATCTTTAATTGTCTGGCATAACTGAATGAATTCCTCATAAGTTGCCGGTTCTTTTAAACCATTGTCATCAAAATATTTCTTATTATAGATAATGCCCTGGGTATTCTCACCTGCCAATGGAGCGGTATAAACAGTTCCGTCAAAATCGGTAGTAGTCTGGAATAAACCAATCAGATCCTGGGACAACGGCTCCAGTTTTCCGGCTCTGGCATATACAGCAGTATCTCTCATTTCCATCACATCCGGAAATTCACCTACACTATCCTTTGTTTTTAAAAATTCGCTGTAAGCGCCTCCATTTCCCGGCTCTATTGTAACCGTTATATCCGGATGGGCGGAATTAAAACGATTCACAATCTCATTCATAGAAGCTTTGGCACCCTCGTCACCATCAGCAAAAATATAAGTTAATTTGGTAGGCTCAGTTACAACGGAACCTTTTGCTGCAGATGTTTCATTCCCCCCTGCACTGGATTCAGTAGTCGTATTCCCTGCAGCCGGTGCAGATGTTGCCGCATTGTTTGAACCCTGACCGCAGCCAGCCAGCATCATAACTGCCAGTGATGCGCTGATTACAGCTGTTGATGTTCTTCTTTTCATGTTCATCCTCCTCTGGATTTATTTACATGTTTTTACTACACTTATACTATAACAAAAAAGGCCTCAAAAAAAATGATGGTTTTTAAGGTCAATGTACATATTTTTAAGCATATTTCATATTCTGTTGATTTTTTTCCTCAAACCGCTTAAAATTCATGACAAAGGAGGGAGTATTATGATAGAAGTAGGAATATGCGGTTATGGATCTGTCCACCAGACAGCATTTGGCATACGCCGCCCTAAAGGAAGTCCTGATTATGTACTTTTATTGATTAAAACAGAATCCTATTATGAGGCCAATGGGGAAATTCATGATTTACCTGCCAATACTGCTATTTTATATGATAAAAATACGTACGTTCATTATGGCAGCAAAAAACCTTATTACTGCAATGACTGGATCCATTTCACTTTATCCGGTGAAGATCCGGATTTTTTATTATCCCTTAATATTCCTTTCCATACTCCGATGATTTTGCCGAATCTGAATCAGTTGTCTGAATTTGTCCGCTTAATTGTCCTGAATAAGCATTCTGACCACCCCTACAGCGCTCAGATTATTGATGCAGCAATGAAGGCCCTGCTTTATTCTGTTGCATCTCAAAAATGCATTGATTCAAATACTGCCATGTCACATAAAAATTATGAAATACTGAATAAACTCCGCTTGGATATCAATAACTCACCAAATAAAGAATGGACCATAGAAACCATGGCTAAAATGGTTCATATGAGTCCGTCTTATATGCAGCACACGTATAAGGAGCTGTTTGGCCTTACCTGTATTCAGGAGTGTATCAATGCCCGCATCAAATGTGCCCGTTCTTACTTACGCACCACGGATATGTCAATCCACATGGTGGCATTGCTTTGCGGCTATAATAATGAAACCCATTTTATGCGGCAATTTAAGAAGTCTGAACGTATGACTCCATCGGAATACCGGAAACGCTACCGCCTCTGGTAAAGAATCAAAAAGAAGCCTGTCACATCCCAAAGGATAAAACAGGCTTCTTAAATGAATCCATTGTAATTTCATTTGCTCTTCAAGCGCTAAATGCAGGGTAAAAATTATTCAGCAGAAATAATTTCTTTCTTGTTATAAGAACCACAAGCCTTGCATACTCTGTGAGGCATCATAAGTTCGCCGCACTTGCTGCACTTTACTAAGTTTGGAGCACTCATCTTCCAGTTTGCTCTACGTTTATCTCTTCTACCTTTAGAAGACTTGTTCTTTGGACAGATAGACATGGTTACACCTCCTTAAACTTTTTAAAAATATCCTGGATGACTGCCATTCTAGGGTCTGCAGACCTAATATCGCAGTCACAAGTCTCATGATTGAGATTTGTTCCACATCTATTACAAATCCCCTTACAGTCTTCACTGCAGAGAACTTTCATAGGCAGGTTCAGTATGAGTTCATCACAAACCAACTGGTCTACATCCAGATTATAACCATTAACATATGGTTGTTCTTCGAGCTTCTCCATACGTTCCTCTTCCGTCTCATCTAAATCAATGGTACGGATGATCTCAAGATCCAGGTCAACAGGCACAGGTTTAAGGCAGCGGTCACATGGAAACGTGAGAGAAAGCTTGGCCTTCCCTTCAACCTCCAGTTTCCTGCCTCCCAGGTTCATAATCCGCAGCACGACTGGTTCTGCCGATACTACTTCATACTCACCGCCCGGTCCGTGATAAGCCTTCATCTCAATATGAGGAGTATAGGTCTTCTCTTTTCCCTCCAGGGTAAACAACTCGGTTAAATTAATAAGCATATTAGTCTCCTAATACGCACCTATGCTATTATACATAGGGGCGCACTATTTGTCAACAAATATTTCCATATTTATTCACAGTTAAATACAGTATGTCACATTGTCTGCAATTATATTAAAGCTTTTGTCTGTCTTGCAATGGAAAGCTCTTCGTTGGTAGGAATTACGCATACTTTTACCTTGGATTCCGGTGTGGAAATCATAACGCGCTTTCCTCTTGCCTTATTGATTTCAGCGTCAATTGTGATGCCGAGATAGCCTAAGTATTCGCAGACTGCACCTCTGATCGGCTTGTCATTCTCGCCTACACCGGCTGTAAATACGATTGCATCTACGCCGTTCATGGCTGCTGTATAAGCGCCGATGTATTTTGCCACGCGATAGATGAATGCTTCGATAGCAACATCTGCCAGGTGATCTCCTTCTGCCTGTGCCTTCTGCACATCACGGAAGTCGCTGGAGATTCCGCCGGACATGCCGAGAATACCTGACTTCTTATTGAGGATATCGATTACTTCGTTAACGCTCTTGCCCTCTTTGTTGCAGATGAACTGAACAACAGCAGGATCGATGTCACCGCTTCTGGTACCCATAATGAGTCCCTCTAAAGGAGTGAAGCCCATGCTGGTGTCCACACACTTGCCTCCGATGGAAGCGGTAATGCTGGCGCCGTTTCCTAAATGGCATACAATTACCTTGCCGTTTTCAGGATCGAGTTCGCAGTACTTAAGCGCTTCCTGGGATACGTAGCTGTGGCTTGTACCATGGAAGCCATAACGGCGGATGCTGTACTTCTCATAGTATTCCTGAGGAATTGCGTACATTGCAGCTTTTTCAGGCATCTTCATACCAAAGGCAGTATCGAATACAGCGACATTTGGCACTCCGGGAATTGCCTCTTCGCAGGCTTCAATTCCCATTAAGTTTGCAGGATTGTGAAGAGGTCCTAAATCGAAGCAATCACGAACGACGTTTTTCACATCCTCAGTCACTACGATGGAATCGCTGTAAACAGTGCCTGCATGAAGAACGCGGTGTCCTACGGCTGTGATTTCGCTCACGTCTTTGATTACGCCGTATTCAGCGTCAACAAGAGCGTCCATCACCATCTTAATGGCAACCTTGTGGTCAGGCATCTCCTTCTCCACTACATACTTGTCCTTTCCCTCTGCCTCATGGGTCAGCTTGGAGCCGTTGATACCGATTCTCTCACAGATACCTTTCGCCAATACTCCCTCATTTTCCATATCAATGATCTGATACTTCAAAGAAGAGCTCCCGCAGTTGATGACTAAAATTTTCATAGATTATATCCTCCTTAAATTTTTATACCATTCTCCATACTATTCTCTGCCGTCTCACCTGTGTCAATGCGCATAGTCAGGGCAAAATGATCTTCATCTTATTCTATGGGTATTTCTTAAAATTTTCAAGTGTTGTTGTGAAATAATTTGCATTTTTTACAAAACAATTGCATAATAGAATACAAAAAGATAAAGGATGTTTCTTTATGTCAAAAAATAAACAATCTTGTGCCGTTGGAATCATAGCGGAATACAACCCATTTCACAATGGACATGCCTATCATATCAAAAAAGCAAAGGAACTGACCGGGGCTGATTACTGCATCGTAGCCATGAGCGGCGACTTCGTCCAAAGGGGTGCCCCTGCCATTTATGACAAGCATACCAGGGCGGCTATGGCCTTATCCTGCGGAGTCGATCTGGTGCTGGAAATACCCTCTCTCTTTGCTTCCAGCAGTGCCGAAGACTTTGCCGCCTGCGGAGTGGCCCTCTTAGACGGCCTGGGGGTAACCGGTTCCCTCTGCTTTGGAAGCGAATGCGGCGATGTGGAAAAACTTTCCGGAATTGCTTCTATTTTAGCCACAGAACCGGCGTCTTATACCGAACACCTAAAAAAGGCCTTAAAAAACGGCGCTACCTTCCCGGAAGCGAGAAACTACGGCCTCATTGCCAGCGGAGAGTTAAAAGAGGAGGATGCCTCTATCCTGGCCTCTCCCAACAATATCCTGGGAATCGAATACTGCAAGGCACTGCACCGCCAGAAAAGCGCCATGACCCCTGTCACCGTATCCCGAAAAGGTATGGGATACCACGATACCGGCCTTTTAAAAGGCATCTACGGCTCTGCCACCGGCATCCGGAAAGCCTTAAAAGAGAGTTCCGGAATCCTGACAGACGAAAGCCCGGCCCTGGCCCAGGTTCCTGAGCCTGTAATGGAGATGATGAAACAGAGCTTTCCCATGTTTCCCCAGGACTTAAGCGCGCTGTTAAATACCTCCCTTCTGCGTCTGGCCCAGGAAGGAATCCCATATCAGAAATACGCCGATATCTCTGAAGAGCTGGCAGCCAGGATTGAGAGCCAGCTTCCCGATTACCTTTCCTTTGAGGAAAAGATCAGCCGTTTAAAAACCAGGCAATACACCTATACACGAATCAGCAGAGCCCTTCTTCACATCATGTTAGGCGCCACCCTGGACAAGGTCCAATCGGGCCGGAAAGCCGGGTATGCGCCTTATGCCAGGGTTTTAGGCTTTAAGAAGTCCTCCTCAGGGCTTATGGGAGAAATAAAACAGAGAGGGAATATCCCTCTCATTACGAAAACAGCCGACGCAGGAACGATTTTAGAGGGAGATGCATGGTCCATGCTTTTGCACGACTTTTACTGCTCCCATATCTATCAGACCCTTGTTCAGGACAAGTACCATATAAAACGAAACAACGAATACACACAGCCCCTCATCATTCTATGACGAGGGGTTTAAAAATTCCTGGATTTTGTCTTTGTATAAGGGGAATCTGGATTTAGGAACCACAATTCCCTCCTCCCACATCTCAAGAAGCTGGTCAAAGGTGACAAACATGGCATCCACCACTTCCTCTGGCTGGATCACCACATCTTCAATTCCCACCTTCTGTCTGGTGATATAAGTATCGATAAAACGCTCTTCCTGCCGGATGGAATGAATCAGAATCAGGTCTTCCATCTTCACCCTGATCCCTGTCTCTTCCTCCAGCTCTCTGACAGCTCCCTCCAGACTGGTCTCTCCCGCCTGAACAGAGCCTCCGGTACACTCCCACATCAATCCATGGGCCTTGTCCGGATGCCTTTTGGTCAGAAGAATCTCCTGTTTATCATTGATCAGCCAGACATCGGAAATCAGATGGTACTCCCCTTCCCCAAGGGGAACGCCCCTCACATGAGTCCGCTCCATGCTCTCCTTGTTTTCATCATAAAGATCCCAAAGCTCCATAAGCCATACCTCCTGCCATAAATATTATTTACTATGGTTAAAAGTTGGTTCCATTCCAGCCCCAATGCTCGGCTTCCTCGTACTTTATATAAATCTTATCCTGAGAAATGCCCAGCACCTCCCGGTATATCCTGCTGATTTCAGTAGTCAGAAGGTCATAATCCCGTTTTGAGGCACATCCAAATATTTTCACTTCAATAAAGGCGATTTTCGTGTTATTCTTTCCTTTAAAGTAAAGAGAACACTCTTCTTCAAATCCAAGCATCAGCCAGCTCTCCGTCTTTCCCGGAATCAGGCTGATGGCATCCCCAAGCTTTGTTTTCAATATTTCTTTTTCTTCCTCTGACAAGGCCACATTCACTTTTGAATTGATATAGGGCATGGCAAATCTCCTCCTTTGAATTTCTTTCTATCATACCATAGAAGGCCGGAAAATACTATCCCTGTTATTCCTTAAGCAAAAGTTCGGCAAGGGTCGGCTCAGCGTGGAGAAATTTTAAAATCTCCCCTATCTCTGTTCGGTTGTCCTTTTTCCCGCCCTGCTTTACCGCCCGTATCAGGATGTTCTTTGGCGTATGCTCCATGTCGATGAATTCCAGAATCTGGGTACGGTAGCCCTGATTTTCCAGAATTTCAGCCCTCAAGGCATCGGTATAAAGGGCTGCCATCCGTTCTTTAATAATTCCGTATTGGAAGACGGGAGCCAGAAGCTTGTTTTCTATCTGCTTATTCAGTTCATGCTGACAGCAGGGAACGGATAAGATGACGGAAGCCCCCCATTTCACCGCTTTTGCCAGAGCATAATCCGTGGCGGTGTCACAGGCGTGAAGGGTCACAACCATGTCCACCTGATCCACCCCTTCATAGGCAGCGATATCCCCGTGATAAAAATTCAGTTTGTCATATCCATATTCCCGGCTCAAATAATTGCACCGGTCAATGACCGTCTGCTTTAAATCCAGACCTATGATACGGATGGAGTAACCTTTCAGCTCATGGAGATAATAATACATGGCAAAGGTGAGGTAAGACTTTCCACATCCGAAATCAATGATCACATTTTCCCTGTCCTTATGAAGCTTTGGAAGGATATCCTCGATAAACTCCAGAAAACGGTTGATCTGGCGGAATTTATCATACTGTGACTTAACGATCTTCCCTTCCTGGGTCATAACTCCAAGGTCCACCAGAAAAGGGACCGGACGGCCTTCTTCTAATATATACTGCTTCTGCCTGTTGTGGTCACTGACCAGGGGGGCCGCCGAAATTTTTGGCTGCTGCCGCTTTACCTTCATGCTTAAGGCTCCTTTTTTGCTTATGAGCACACGAACCTGCCCTTTTCCTGATTCCAGCTCCATCTGGCGCAGCTTCCCGTCAAGTAAATCCGCCATGTAAAGGGCACACTCTGACGGATTGAAATTCTTGTGAAATGCCTGGTTTCCCACCAGTTCCTCAGCCTGGAAAACCAGCTCTCCCCGTAACAAAAGCGGGCGCACCTTTACCTTGGATACGCCCTGCCTGTCGATGGGATTGCTGATTACAATACGAAGAAGGTTTTCATCCAGAAATTCCTCTCCTATCTGAATTAACTGCTCTCTTTCCTTTTGTTCCATTGAATCAGACAATTCCTTTCTTTTTAATTTTCCACATCAATCCAGCTCGCCCGCAAAAGCTCCGGGTAAGGCTCCAGATGCGCATAATCATTAAACCGTTCCACAAAGAAACGCCCGGACTCCTTCTTCCACTGCACCTGCGTAATGCTGGAGTTTTCAAGGGAATTTCCAAGTATACGGAAATCTTTCGGTTCCATGTGAAGAAAAGCCGTGACCATGGCCCGGATCACACCTCCGTGAGTCACCACCGCCACATTTTCATAGCCGCTTTCTACGATCTCTTCAAATACAGGCGTAGCCCGCCGGATCACGTCCTTCGCGCACTCGCCTCCGGGATAGGGAATGTCTGTCTCCAGCTTTTCCTGCTCCGCTTTAAAATCAGCGAATCTGACCGCAATTTCCTCGTCTGACAGCCCTTCCATTTCCCCAAAGGAGATTTCTTTCAGTTCAGGCCTTATGATATGAGGTGCATGCCAGAAACGGTTGGCCTCCTTTGCAGTCTCCACCGCCCGGATCAGGGCACTGGAGTAAACTGCATCGATGTTCCTGCCTTCCAAACGCTTTCCAACGAGAGCGCTTTGTCGGCGTCCCTCCTCGGACAGGGATACATTCACGCAGCAAAGCTTGCTGCACTGCCGCCCGTGGCGGATCAGATAAATATTCATCCTCTGTAGTCTCCCTGCATCCCTTAATTCTTAAAGCTGTGAATAGGAGCCGGAATCCGTCCGCCTCTGGACACAAACTTTTCGCAGGAAAACCGGCTGACCGGCATAACCGGGGCGTAGCCTAACAGGCCTCCGAATTCTACGGTCTCTCCCACGGACTTTCCGATGACAGGGATGATGCGGACAGCGGTAGTCTTCTGGTTTATCATACCGATGGCGGACTCATCGGCAATAATTCCCGCAATGGTGGAAGCCGAGGTGTCTCCCGGAACAGCGATCATATCAAGTCCCACAGAGCAGACACAGGTCATCGCTTCCAGCTTTTCTAAATTGAGGGCTCCTGCAATGACGGCATCGATCATTCCCTGGTCCTCGCTGACCGGAATAAAAGCGCCGCTTAAGCCGCCTACATAAGAGGAAGCCATGACTCCGCCCTTTTTCACCTGGTCATTTAACAAGGCGAGAGCAGCGGTGGTTCCCGGCGCTCCTACCCGTTCCAGACCGATCTCTTCCAGAATTTCCGCCACACTGTCTCCTACGGCAGGAGTGGGGGCAAGGGATAAGTCGATGATGCCAAAGGGAACATTTAACCGTTTTGACGCTTCCTGGGCCACAAGCTGTCCCACGCGGGTGATTTTAAATGCCGTCCTCTTTATGGTTTCACAGAGTACGCCAAAATCTTTTCCGCGGGCCTCTTCAATGGCAGTTTTTACCACTCCAGGACCGCTGACTCCCACGTTGATGATGGCATCCGCCTCTGTCACACCGTGGAAAGCACCGGCCATAAAGGGATTGTCATCAGGCGCATTGCAGAAAACCACCAGCTTTGCGCATCCAAGGGAATCCCGTTCCCTGGTGGCCTCTGCTGTCTTTAAAACGATTTCTCCCATGAGGGCCACTGCATCCATGTTGATTCCCGTTTTAGTGGAACCTACGTTGACAGAGCTGCATACCCGCTCCGTGCAGGAAAGGGCCTGGGGGATGGAACAGATTAAATTCTTATCCGCAGCAGTCATTCCCTTGCTCACCAAGGCCGAATACCCGCCGATAAAGTTTACACCAACTTCTTTTGCCGCCTTATCAAGGGTAGCTGCAATGGTCACAAAGTCCTCAGGAGTTTTGCAGGCTGCGCCTCCCACCATGGCAATGGGGGTGACGGAAATCCTCTTATTTACGATGGGGATTCCAAAATCCCGCTCAATTTCCTTTCCGACTGCCACTAAGTCTTTGGCAACTGTGGTGATTTTATGGTAAATCTTTTCATTGACCGCATTTAAATCGCTGTCACAGCAGTCTAAAAGGCTGATGCCCATAGTAATGGTACGCACATCAAGCCTCTCCTGCTCAATCATTTTATTAGTCTCATTTACTTCAAATATGTTCAGCATATGGGAAACCCTTCCTTTTCTTAAGCCTGGCTGTCATCATCAGATACGGTGCATGCTGGTGAAGATTTCCTCACGCTGGCATTTTACCTTAACACCGATTTCATCTCCCAGCCGTTCCAGCTCATCGGCTATTTCTCCGAAAGGTCTTGCTGCATCATTCATGTCCACAATCATCATCATATTGAAAAATCCCTGTACAATGGTCTGGGAGATATCCAGGATATTCACCCGGCTGTCTGCCAGATGAGTACAGATTTTTGCAATGATTCCCACGGTGTCTTTTCCAACTACTGTAATAATCGTTCTGTTGTTCATTGTATTTCTCCTCTTTTATACGGTGATAATTTCTGACATCTGATCTCTTTTTGCAACGGTTATGGAAAAATCCGATGCCTTAAAGGGATGGTCTCCCTCAGCGATCTCCAGCTTTACGGTTTCGTAAGCCAGTTCTTCATAATTATTTTCCTTGCTCAAATGGCCAAGCAGGATTTTCTTTAAATTCTCATGGAGAATACAGCATAAAAGCCTGCCCGCATTCTCATTGGAAAGGTGGCCGTGATCTCCCAGGATACGGCGCTTTAAGTAATAGGGATAAGGGCCTGCCTGCAGCATGTTCACATCGTGATTGGACTCCAAAAGCACTGCGTCAAGGCCTTGTAAGTGGTCAATGATATACTGGTTAAAATGTCCCATATCCGTGGCAACCGCAACAGACTTGTGGTCATGCTGTATCCGGTAAGCCACCGGATTTGCCGCATCGTGGTCAATGGAAAATGGCTTCACTTCCAGGTCTCCCAGAAAAAATCCCACGTCAGGACAGATGGAGCAGAACAGTTCCTTCGGATACTCTCCAAGGTACTTCTGCTTTGATATTTCTTCTAAAGTCTCCCTTGTTCCATATATGGGAACACCGTATTTCCTGGCTAAAATACCCAGTCCCTTTGTGTGATCCGAATGCTCATGGGTGATCACGATTCCGGTCAGCTCGCTTCCCTTTACTCCGATTTCATTCAATCCCTGCTCGATCCGTTTGTTGCTGATCCCGGCATCCACCAGGATGTGGGTGGTGTCAGAGCCCACATAAATGCAGTTTCCGCTGCTTCCGCTTGCAATGCTTACCAGTCTCATATTCTCCTCTTTTCTGTTTCCATCCCGCCGGGATTCCTTCTCCCCGGCACATCTTCCCTTTCCCCAAGAAGCTTCTCCAACTGGCCCCTAAGCCCCTCTATGGAGCCGTCATTTTCAATCACCCGGTCACAGAGGGATAGGAACATTTCCTCAGAAGCCTGGCTTGCCATCATGCTTTCTGAGCGCTCCTTCGTATACCCTCTGTTTTCTGCCAGACGGCGGACCCGGTTCTCTTCCGATGCGCGGACATACCAGATTTCATCGCAGCAGTCCTTTGCCTCTTTGTCCATAATTGCAAATTCTATCACAATAAGTCCGGCTTGGGAAGCAGAAATTTTATCTTTCACTGTTTTCCATACCATGGGATGGACAATGGAATCCACAGTTTTCCTGTCTTTTTCATCTGTAAAAATGCGGGCAGCCAAAAGCGGGCGGTCAATGGTTCCATCCGGTTTTAAAAAGCCGTTTCCCAAAGCAGCCACCACCGCAGTATAGCCTTCTTCTCCCGGTTC
The DNA here is from genome assembly GCF_047605665.1 of Lacrimispora sp. Lineage (GTDB taxonomy): Bacteria > Bacillota > Clostridia > Lachnospirales > Lachnospiraceae > Lacrimispora. Next base: position 131,315 of record NZ_JASGFH010000014.1, read on the forward strand.
CATCAGCCTGCGGGCCACTTCGTCGGTCTCAATGGTTTCCGCTTTGTAGTCCTTTGAAAGAATCCCAAGAACCAGGCTTTTTCCGGCACCTACGCCTCCGGTCAATCCTATCACTTTCATCTCGCATCCAGCCCCTTATTTGGCATCAAACCAGGAATCTCCCACATTGGCCTCCACCTCCAGAGCTACTTCTAAATCAGCCGCATGCTTCATTTGCTCAACCAGCAGCTTCTGAACCTGGGGCAGTTCTTCTTTATAAGCCTCTACCAGAAGCTCATCGTGAACCTGTAGAACAATACGGGATTTGAGTCCCTGGTCCTTCAACGCCTGATCCACCCGGATCATGGCGATCTTTATGATATCAGCCGCAGTTCCCTGAATAGGAGAATTCATCGCCACCCGCTCTCCAAAGGAACGCTGCATGAAGTTTGTGGATTTCAGCTCCGGAACCGGACGGCGCCTGCCAAACATGCTGACCGCATACCCCTGTTCCTTCGCCTTATTTACCAGCCCGTCTAAAAACGATTTCACTCCCGGATAAGTTTCAAAATACCGTTCAATATACTCTCCGGCTTCTTTTCTGGCAATGCTAAGGCCTTCACTCAAGCCAAAAGAACTGATTCCATAGACAATACCGAAGTTTACGGCCTTTGCATTCCTTCTCTGGAGAGAAGTCACCTGATCGAGAGGCACGTGAAATACCTCGGAGGCAGTAATCGCATGGATATCCTCTGCCTTTTTATATGCATTGATCAGCCTTTGATCCCCTGACATATGGGCAAGTACCCTCAGTTCGATCTGGGAATAGTCCGCATCGACGAACACACACCCTTCCTTGGGAACAAAGACCTTACGGATTTCCCTTCCCAGCTCCATCCTGACCGGAATGTTTTGAAGGTTAGGCTCTGTGCTGCTGATTCTTCCGGTCGCTGCTATGGTCTGGTTAAAGGTTCCGTGAATCCTCTCATCAGGCCCGATATAGGCTGCCAGACCGTCAGCATAGGTGGAATTCAGCTTTGTGAGCTGTCTGTAATCCAGAATCAGCCGGACCACCGGATAATCGGGGGCCAGTTTTTCCAGCACATCGGCAGCGGTGGAATAGCCGGATTTTGTCTTCTTGCCTCCCGGAAGCTTCATGTGGTCAAAAAGCACCTCGCCAAGCTGTTTGGGAGAGTTGATATTGAAGTTCTCTCCTGTTTCCTGGTGTATTTTCTCTTCCAGCTCTTTAATCCGCACCTTTAAACGGTCTCCGTACTCCTTTAACCGTTCCCGCTCCACCTGGATTCCCGCTTCTTCCATATGAAACAGGCTGTAAACTAAAGGCATGTCGATTTCATAAAATACAGGACCCATTCCTTCGCGTTCCAGCTCTTCAAGCAGCCTGCCGCCGCAGAGGAATGCCACATAAGCCATGTAGCAGGCGCAGGTAACGGCATTTTCCCTGTTTTCCTCAAATCCATGCTGAAAGCCCTTCTTTCCAAGAAGGTCCGCTTTGGAAGGCAGGGATAAGTCCAGGTAATCCGCAGCCAGTTCGTGATATTCATAAGAATCCCTGGAGGGATTTAACAGATAGCCTGCAATAGAAGCGTCATATACAGGATTTTCCCTGGTGACATTTAAGCAGGGAAGCTGATTTTTCAAATGAAAAACGGTCACGCGTTCTGCTTTCTGACAGATTTCCCCGGCCTTTTGGGCCAGGTACCCAGGTGTGAGAAAACCCTGAGGAATCAGGCAGAAGCACTCGGTTTCACTTAAGCATAAGGACAGAGCCTGTACAGTTCTCTCCTCCACCACCAGTTGAAGCCCAAGACGGCTTCCTGCTGTGCATTTGGAAAACAGGGATTCTGCCTCTGAAAGGTCTGTAATCACCTGGAAACGGGATTCCAGGGAAGTGTCCTCATGATCTCCCTCTTCTTCAAAGGGATTTCCCTCTGTATCGGATATACTGGTAAAAAAGTGTTCTGTAAGAGCCGCATCATAATTCAGGCTCACTCCGGCATCGTCACGCAAAGCCGTGTTCTTTTCCTTTTGTCTGATCTCCTCCTGATGCGCAGAGAGGATTTCCCTGATTCTTGGGGATTCTATTTCTTCAAGGCGGCCATAGAGATTGTCCAGACTCTGATACTGTTTTATTAATTTTAGGGCAGTTTTTTCGCCGATTCCCCATTCGCCGGAAAGGGCCAAAACTCCATTTAACTGTTCAGGCTCCACGCCGTATTCTTCCATGATACGTTCCAAAGACCAGGACTTAAATTCCAGCTCTTCTTCATGGACGGCAGGAATCTTGATCACCACATGTTCCCCTGCGGTCTGAAGCAGTTTCCTGTCTCCTGACAGAATCACAATTTCGCCGTCCTCGCGGCAGCTTTTTACAAGGGAAGCTATGAGGTCTAAAGAATCATATCCTTCCTTTTCAAAAACAGGAATTCCCATACCGGCCAGAAATTCTTTTAAAATATCCTCCTGCTTTAAAAGCTCTCCCGGCACTGCTGTTTTTTCCTTCCGGAAATGAAAGGCAGCAGCCAGGTGTTCTGCCCCTTCCCCTTCCATCACCTGCAAAACCAGGCTGCGCACCCCTGCGGCGCCATTGGCGGGAAGATCGTAAAAGGCTCTTTCCAGTAAGCTGCTTGCGTCTATTAATACTACATTTTTTCTGCTCATACGTTCTCCCATCATAGTAAGCCCAACTGCAGCCATATGCGGCACTGCAGAAGGACCGTAATAATTAATGCCATTATGCTTAAGGTGGACACCGCATACTTGGCAATCTTTATCAGTCTTATGGCCTGAAGACGCTGGCTTGAATGCTCAAGTGCCGCCTCCAGAGCTCCTTTTATATTGTAATTTCCTGTTTCAGACTCCAACTGTCTGATGCCGGCCTCCACTGTGAAATAAATTTCCAGCTCCTCCCGGCAGTCCGGACACGTTTCCAAATGTTCCAGAAACTCCCTGAGTTCTTCATCTGTCAGCTCATCCCTGATGTATGGCATGACCAGGCGTTCCGCTTCCTTACATGTCATAGTCCAGACTCCTCCTTCATTCCTATCTTTTCCTATCATACAATATATTCTGCCTATTTTCAATTTAATAATCACAAAAAACGCTTGCAAAATGGAAAATCCTATGATAGAATAATGAGCGTTGTAAGAAGTTCGAAGCATGCCGATGTGGCGGAATGGCAGACGCACTTGACTCAAAATCAAGCGGATAATCTCCGTGCCGGTTCGAGTCCGGCCATCGGCATTAAAAAAGACATATCTTTCTTTAAAGGAAAGGTATGTCTTTTTTATAATTATGGGTCGTGACCCTGTTGAGCACGCAAAGCGTGCGAAATATAAACCACCCG
>NZ_JASGFH010000015.1:0-134320 GCF_047605665.1 Lacrimispora sp.
AGAGAAAAGCCCTCAATCACCCAAATAGGTAAATCAAAGGCTTTCCAGACTATAAAACGTCTCGCAAACTTATTATAGCCTGGAAGCCATCTAAAATCAAGTAGGAGGATTTTTACAATGGCAAAGAGAGGACAAGGCGAGGGAACCATTTCAAAGCGTCCAGACGGTACATGGTGGGCTAGAGTTAGCTTAGGGTATGATGGCCAAGGCAAACGTAAAAGAAAGGCTTTTTACGGAAAGACCAGGAAGGAAGTACAGGAAAAACTTACTGCCGCTCTGAACGATATTAATAATGACGAATATGTAGAATCATCAGACATGACCTTTGAACGGTGGCTTGATGTATGGCTTCTTGAATATAAAAAGAATTATATTGAGCAAAGAACCTATAACATATATAGACGATATTCAAAACGAGTAATAAAAGGCTTAGGACATTATAAAATCAAGGATTTGAAGCCGAGCATCATACAGAAATACATCAATGATGAAATACAAGTCATTGAATATAGCGGAGTAGAAAAGTGTAGGTATGTGATTCGTGCTTCATTGCAACAAGCGGTTAAAAATAAAATGCTAAAGGAAAACGTAGCAACAGAATGTAAAATTCCCGATAAGAAAGCTAAGGAAAAACGGATATTAACTCCTGCAGAGCAGGATGACTTCATTAAGGCTGCAAGCCAAATGAAAGGCTGTGAAGTCTTTATAATGGCTCTAGCCACCGGAATGAGAATAGGTGAATTGCTTGCTTTACAATGGAGTGATGTCGATTTTGAAGCAGGTATTGTAACGGTAAACAAAACACAAATTAAGGTGTTTGATGTCGACGACCCAGACACTAAATTGACCTGGTCAGTAGGTCCACCTAAGACAAAATCAAGTAATAGGGTAATTCCTTTACTTCCTGCAGTCAATACCCTTTTTGAAATACTAAAACAACGACAAGCGGAAAATAAAATTCGATATGGAAAGAAATATAAAGATTCTGACTTTGTGTTCTGCCATAAATGGGGTGGAATGATGTCATATGATTATGCAGTATCACAGCTTGACCGCCTGAAAAAAGAGTTAGGTATGGACGGTATATCCCCTCACGCTTTACGCCATACATTTGCTACCAGAGGTTTAGAAAGCGGTGTGGAATTAAAGGTTATGCAAGAGCTTTTAGGACATTCCAGCATTAATATGACAGCCGACCTATACACTCACGTATTGGTTGATAAGAAGAAAAGCTCTATCATGAAAATGGAAAACACAATTAAGATATAGCTTTGACACCAGAACGTATGTTTGGTATAATATACTAAAGATTAGAATAATAAGTCAAGCCGTGGCCAAAGGGTCACGGTTCTTATTTACAAGTGGGTGGGTATAAGGTGGGTATATTTATATAGAAGAAATACGGCGAAAGCCTTATATTTTAAGGCATTTTTGAGATTTAAGAACCGTACTGGCAAGGGGCGTATTTTTTATACCCAAAATCAGAATTATGCCCCCATTATCCCCATAAACTAAAACAGATCAAGAAAGGAGACGCCCATGTCATACCTTATGTACCTCCGAAAGAGTCGGGCCGATAAAGAGGCCGAAGCCCGCGGCGAAGGTGAAACCCTCGCCCGCCATGAGCAATTACTAACCGAACTCTCCATCAAAATGGGGCTTGAGATCGGCGCCACATATAAAGAACTGGTATCCGGGGAAACCATATCATCACGCCCAAAGATGCAGCAAGTACTATTAGAGGTCATGCAGGGCATGTGGGAGGGCGTCCTTGTTATGGAGGTAGAACGTCTGGCCAGAGGTGATACCAAAGACCAGGGAACCGTAGCTGAGGCTTTCAAATTCAGCAACACCAAGATCATCACTCCCCTAAAAACTTACGATCCCTCCGATGAGTTTGACGAAGAATACTTTGAATTCAATCTCTTCATGTCCCGCCGGGAATATAAAACTATCAATCGTAGAATCCAAAGAGGCCGTATTGCCGCATTCCGTGACGGCTGGTACATAGCCGGGACAGCCCCCTATGGGTATGAAAGAGTGAAGCACAAAGGAGACAAAGGCTATACCCTTGATATTGTTCCGGAAGAAGCAAAGATAATAGAATATATTTACGAACTCTACACCACCGGCGAACCGCAGGAAGACGGCACTTATACACCCTTCGGCTCCTACCAGATCCGGGACCGGTTAAATGATTTAAACGTACCCTCACGAAATGGAAAGCCCTGGTCCGCATCCTCCATCATTGACATCCTAAGCAACCCAACATATTGCGGATACCAGCGCTGGCAATGGCGTAAGGTACACAAACAAATGGTAAACGGTCAGATCATTGAAACCCGGCCAAAGGATGCGGATTGCGAAAAGGTCCGGGGACGCTTCCAGGCAATTATACCGGAGGAAACATACAACCTGGTACAAAAAATCAGAGCCGGCAAGCCTCTTCCCATCAACACAAACACCTCCTTACAGAACCCCCTTTCCGGACTGGTGTACTGTTCTAAATGCGGCACCTTAATGATCCGTCAACCCAGTAACACCAGGCTCCGATACGCCGTCCTGCGCTGTCCAAACAGCAAGTGCAACAACATTTCCTCCCCACTCTCCCTGATCGAGGAGCGAGTCATTGAAGGCCTGAAAGAATGGATACCAGACCACGATTTAGACTGGCCGGAGGAAGAAAGAGAAGAAGGGGAAACAGCGCTGGCCGTATTAGAAAGCGTCATTCATAACCTTGAGGAAAAATATGAACAGACAATAAAGCAGCTAAACAAAGCCTTTGATCTGCTGGAGCAGGGCATATATTCCCTCGATACCTTTCAGGAACGCCATAAAACCCTTGAAGCCCAAAAAACCGACCTCCTCAAAGAACTGGAACACATCAAATCAGAGCGTAACCGCACCGCTGCCAGAGAACTTGCTAAACGGGAATTTATACCTACCATCAAGCACCTGGTTGACGTATACTGGGAAGTGAATGATATCATGGTGCGAAACACCATGCTGAGAAATGTATTAGATCACATAGACTACTTAAAGACAGAAAGAAATAAAAAAGGCGCCGGAAATACGGCGAACTTCACATTACAGTTTTTCCCAAGGCTCCCGGAAAACCGCTGAAACACTGGGTTTTTACAGAGTCAATAATTACCTATATCTTATCGGCGCTTATGTATACCCCCACTCATAAGCCATAAGCAAAACCCGATTAGCCGCCGCCCCCAGCAGCCCATAATCAATCCCCTCATACAAAAGCCCCGCCTGTGTAGATGAAGTCTTAGGAGCCAGGGCCACGGAAACCTGATAACCAAACGGGTTCATCACTTCCGTGGTCCGCCTCACAAATTCAGCATAAGCCAGCCGGTCTTCTGCCATAATATATTCAAAGTCAATGTCCAGCCCCCCATATCCCTTATCCGCCATTTCAATGCCCAGGTTCCAGATAAGCCGCTGCTGAACTTCCATATTATGAACTACCGTTGTAACCAGGTTGTTGTTAAAATGTCCGTCAGGCCCTAAAGGCGTCAGCGTCAAAACGGGCCTGACCCCAAACTCCTTAATCCGCTGTACCATCCATTCCGGCGGACTTTCAGGGGGGACCAGCTCTCCCTCCTGGGTGAATCCGTAGGAAAAAACATAAAGCCCCGTCAGAAATGGCAGGGTATTGTTGAGATTTTCTGAAGTTATAAAGGGGTAAGCATAGCCGAATACATAAAGAGGCGTTCTGTCTTCTGCAGAAGTTCCATCATCAATATAGAGGGCCTGACCAATTGCCAGGCGGTACGGAGGTGCAATTTGATTGTCAAAAACCAGCGTTCCCACAGGAATTCCCTGAGACCGGGCAATGGAATCCACATCATCCCCCTGCTTTACCACATAAATTTTCATAGCAGCATCCTTTTTCCGGAATTGGTAAAACATATGTGGAAAAAACGGGAAATATTCAAGTACCTTTTTGTTTCTTCATAAAAAAGTAATATGCTTTTTAGCTGCCTTCGTTGTATAATGTTGAAAAAGGAGGTTTTGGTATGCAGAATATTTTAGTATGTGACGATGACAAACAAATTGTAGAAGCGATTGATATATATTTAACAGGCGAAGGGTTTCATGTCATTAAGGCTTACGACGGCTTTGAGGCTCTGGAGCTTTTAGAGGACAACGAAGTGGACTTGATGATCCTGGATGTGATGATGCCCGGTCTTGACGGCATCCGCACCACTTTAAAGGTTCGGGAAACTAGCAGCATCCCCATCATCATCCTTTCCGCCAAGTCCGAGGATACGGATAAAATTCTGGGCTTAAATATCGGGGCAGACGACTACATCACCAAGCCCTTTAACCCCTTGGAGCTGGTAGCCAGAGTAAAATCCCAGCTTCGCCGCTACACCCAGCTTGGCAATATGAACCAGCAGCCTTCCGGGCAGATTTACAAATGCGGAGGCCTGGCTATTAATGACGACAATAAAGAGGTTTATGTGGACGGAGAGCTGATCAAGCTGACGCCCATTGAATACAACATCCTTCTGCTTCTGGTGAAAAACGCCGGAAAGGTATTTTCCATCGATGAAATATATGAGCAGATCTGGAACGAGGAAGCCATTGGAGCGGACAACACCGTGGCCGTCCACATCCGCCACATCAGGGAAAAAATTGAGATAAACCCCAGAGAGCCCCGCTATTTAAAAGTGGTGTGGGGAGTGGGTTATAAGATAGAAAAACAATAGGAGCGCCCATGAAAAAGAAAAAAGAAGCGGCGGTTTTCCTGCATGTGCTCTTCTCCCTTTTTATTGTCATCGGTGTCACCATCATGTACAACAATGCACATTACGGAGAAGGCATCCGCTGGATCACCCAGGAGACCTACGAAGACACCCCTGCCTTTACCCGGCAGTTTAAATCGGACATTGATGAGATTTTTAACTATGTAAAATATAAGGAAGTGTTTGAAACCAACGGAAAGCTGGACTACACAAAACCAATCGTCCAGGTCACGGAAGGCCCCGGAGTAGTCAGGCAGTATACGGTGGATGAAATGATCCGCCGCGCCAAGTCCCTTGGCCTTTACCTCAATGAACAGTTTAAGGTGAGCGGCAGCCGTCCTGCCTCCGGAGATGAAAACCTGGGCGTAAGAGTGGATTACAGGGCCTATGAGCCGGACTTTCAGGCTACAGAGCCCGGCGATTCCTTTCTCTCCTTAGACCAGCTCTCCTATGAGGTCCTTTCCCACCTGGGCAATTACTACTCCTTTTACTACCGTTTTATCCAAAATCCCAGCAACTTGAAATTTGAAGTCCGCTATCAGAACACAGATCAGGATTTTAAGCTTTACAGCAATGTATCCGGGAAAACCTTAGGTGATTTCAAGGCCATGGGAAAATATATTTATGTCACCGGGGAAGCTCTTTACGTGGATTCCAACTTAGCCATTGTCCCTAAAAATATTTCTTCCCAACTGGAAAACAGGAACCCCTACGATAACAGCAACTACCATATGATCGCCGCAGTGGACACCACCTATCCTTACACAGATGCCTACACCCTGTCTGCAGCCAACTATGAGCACATGCGCCTGCTGTTCATCATCGGGATCATCAGCCTGTGTCTGGGAATATTAGGCTGTATGGCAACCTTATATCTTTTGGTGAGCCTGACCAGCCAGCAGGTCCGCAGCCAGGGCCCAGGCCAGCTCGGCTCCATGGACCGGCTCCCCTGGGAAGGTTTTCTCCTTCTCCTTCTGGCCGCAGCCGCCCTCGCCTTACTTATCTCCCGGTTCCTGGCCTATAAAATCATCCACCTGTTTCTCTCTGATGAGCAGTGGCGCTACGGGGAACTGGTGCTGAAGGTTCTGATTTATTACACCTTAAGCCTGATCGGGGCTTTAAGCCTTTTAAAGAGATATCAGTCAGGCACTCTCTGGAACGGCAGCCTGACCTTTAAAATCCTTAAAAATATATCTCTCTATGTGAAGGACCGGCGCTTTACCGCCCGGATCACACTTTTTTACAGCATGTTCATGATCTTTAATACGGTTATGATCCTGGCATTTTCCTTCCTTTTCTTCACCTATGACAATCTGGCCTCCCGATTCCTCATGGGCGCCATAGCCCTGGTGTTTCTTTCCCTGAATCTGCTGATTTTTCATCAGATGTATAAGAATGCCTGGGAAACAGACCAGATCAACGAAGCCCTGCTGAACATTTCCCAGGGGCAGACCTCTTATAAAATTGATACGGGTAAATTTAACGGAAAAGAACGGGAACTGGCAGAAAATATCAACCACATCAGCTCCGGACTGGAAACAGCCCTTCAGGAAAAGGTGCGGAGCGAACGGTTAAAGGCGGACCTCATCACCAATGTATCCCACGATATCAAAACCCCTCTCACATCCATCATCAACTATGTGGACCTGATCAAGCGGGAGCATATTCAGGAACCCAGGATTCAGGGATATTTAGAGGTTCTGGAGCAGAAAACCCAGAGGTTAAAGACCCTGACCGAAGACCTGGTAGAAGCCTCCAAAGCCAGCTCCGGCAACTTAAAACTGGAAATGACCAGCATTGACTTTGTGGAGCTGATTCATCAGACCAACGGAGAGTTTGAAGAGAAGTTCGCCCTCCGCCACTTAGAGCTGGTGTCCTCTCTTCCCGATGAATCCATGCTGATTGATGCAGACGGAAGATATTTATGGAGAGTCCTTGAAAACCTCTATAACAATGCGTTCAAATACGCCATGGAACGAAGCCGGGTATACGTGGATATGAAGAGAGAAGAAGACATGGCGGTTTTCACCATGAAGAATATTTCTGAAAATCCTTTAAACATACGGGCGGACGAACTGACGGAACGTTTCGTCCGCGGCGATGTTGCCCGGACCACCGAAGGAAGCGGCCTGGGAATTTCCATTGCAAAGAGCCTGACAGAGCTTCAGGATGGAACCTTTCATCTTTATATTGACGGGGACTTATTTAAGGCAGAGGTAGCCTTTCCTATTAAGAAATGAGCCGTATCCTCTCCCATTTCCCCGTAAGATACCGGAAAAATGAAATGAGATAATTGGCCAGCCATCCGATGGGAACCGCAAACCAGACGGCCCGGACACCTATAACAGGAGCAAGAAATGCTGCAAAGGACACACGGATGGCCAGATTGACGAGATTGGCAGCCGTAAACACCGCAACATCTCCTGCTCCCCTTAAAAGCCCGTCCGTCACCGACTTAAGCCCGATAAAAGCATAGAAAAATGAGATAAACCGGATATAATCCATCCCCGTTTTAAAGGCCGCCTCCCCGCTTCCTCCCTTTAAGAAGCTGCGGACCAGAACATCGCCCCAGAGAATCATGAGCAGGCAGATCACCACTGCAAAGACGCCTATGATGGCATAGCAGTACCGGTAGCCCTTTCTCACCCGGTCCGTTTTCCCTGCTCCCATATTCTGAGCCGTATAGGTGGACATGGCGCTTCCTAAGGCCAGCATGGGCACAATGCAGGTGGACTCAATGCGGGTCCCCGCTGCAAATCCGGCCATGACCGCAGAACCGAACACATTGACCACGGACTGAACCAAAAGCATTCCCACATGGACGATGGACTGCTGGAGGGTGGAGGGGATGGCAACACGCATCATTTGCAGGGTGGCATTCCAGTCATAAAACCGGAAGGGTTCTGCCCCTTCATAGGATTTTAAGCGTTTTCTTAAGACCGTAAAAGAAAGCACGGCGGACAGACCCTGGGCAATGAGGGTGGCGATGGCAACTCCCGGAACGCCCATGAAAAAACGGATCACAAAAACCAGGTCCAAAACCACGTTTAAAGCCGAGGAAAAAATCAGCAGATACAAAGGTGTTCTGGAATCTCCCATGGCCTGAAAGACCGACGCCTGCACATTGTAGAGAAACAAAAAAGGCAGGCCCGCAAAGTAGATGCCCAGATACATGGCTGCATCATGAAGGACATTTTCAGGAGTGTTCATCCACCTTAAAATATGCGTATTAAAAAGAAGCCCAAGACCGCCCAGCACCACTCCCACAGCCAGAAAGTTGATGAGAGTGGTGGATATGGCGGTCTTCATGTTTCCCATCTGCCCTGCCCCCAGAAACTGGGAAACAACGACGGCGCTTCCAATGCCTCCTCCTACTGCAATGGCAATAAAAACATTGGTGATGGAGTAAGAGGCCCCTACAGAGGCCAAAGCCTCCTCGCCCACAAAACGTCCCACCACCACTGAGTCTATAATATTATAAAATTGCTGGAACAGATTCCCAAGGATCATGGGAAGGGCAAAGAGGAGAAGGGCCCTTCCCGGAGGGTCTGTTATCATATTGATTGTTTTTTTCTGCATTTTCATACCCATTATTCTTAACCGTTCTTATCCGAATATACGCCAGCCGCAGATAAAATTGTTTCTCCACCAGGAGCTTAAGGAACGCTCAACCACCCGTCCGTGGCTGGAGGAAGCATCGATGACGGTTCCTCCTCCTGATACGATTCCCACATGGCCGCTGACCACAATGATATCGCCTGCTTTTAAGCTTCCAAAGCTGGTGATCTTCGTATATTTCCCGACATTTCTCCAGCCGGAAGAAGTCAAGTAGCTCTGTCTCACTCCTGCCTGGTTTAAGGACCAGTACACAAAGCCGGAGCAGTCAAAGGAACCGGAGCCCTTTGCCCCCCACACATAGGGACTTCCGATCTTGGTTCTGGCTATGGCTAAGAGGCCGCTGACTCCGGAGCCGCCCTTGACGGTTCCACCTTTTTCTGAACCGCCGGAAGAACCGGAGGAGCCCGCAGACTTAACACCGCTTCCCGTAAGCTTTCCCATGGTCTGCTGGCCTACGGAGCCATCTGCTGAAAGCCCGTTTGCCGCCTGGAAGTTCTTTACAGCCTTTTCTGTCACTTCGCCGTAATAGCCCGTCACATTGGCGGAGGCCAGATAGCCGTATTTATTTAAAAGCTGCTGAATCCTGGTGACGGAATCTCCCTGTTCTCCCAAAGACATGCCGTTTGGCTGGGCCTGGGCGCTGGTTAAGGTGATTCTGGTGGAAGGCCCCAGATAGCCGTCTACCACCAGGTCATTTCGGGACTGGAACTGTTTGACCGCTGTCACCGTATCGGCTCCGTATGCGCCGTCCGGCTCTGTAGTCAAATACCCCAGCTCCTTAAGGCGCTTCTGGGAGGATAAGACCACCTCGCTTTTCTCCCCGTATGCCAGGAAGTTGGGCTTTATTTCATCGCTGTAGAGCAGGTTTGTGGTCTGGCGTCCCACTTTGCCGTCTATGGTCAGGCCATTGATCTCCTGAAGCTTTTTGACAGCCGCTTCGGTTTCGTCTCCAAAGTTCCCGTTCACCTGACCGGAAGCGGCCAGATATCCCAGCTCATAAAGACGGGTCTGGATTCTTAAAATATCATCACCCTGTACGCCCTTTGATACGGCGTAGTACTTGGCAGAAGGGGACATGATGGCGCTCAAGGTCTCAGGTCCCACAATTCCGTCCTGAGCCAGACAGTTCTGGCGCTGAAAGGTCCGGATGGACGCCTCGGTCACGTTTCCAAAGTAATGGGTCGGTTCATCGTTATCCATAAAGCCCAGGGTCATCAAACGCTCCTGGAGGCTCGCTACAATGGGGTGTTCCACGCCGTTTTTTAAATACTCAGGAATGGGATTTTCCTTTAAATCAGGGACATCGTCTATTTCCGGCAGGAGCCCTCCGCTCTGATCCAGGATGCGGACTGGCTGGACTGTTTTTTCTTCTGTTATGGTGACAATGGAGGGCGTGGCTTCCTGGCCGGAAACTGCCGCCTGATCCGTCTTTTCACAGCCGGACAGCAGTGCCATGGCCGCTGCCGCCATCAGAGCGGAGTGGGCAAAACGCCTTTTCCATAATATATTAATATCCATTGAACTGATTCCTTTCCTATGTAAAATCACGTCTATTTTATCACAATTATGTCGAAAAAGGAAAGAGAATTTATGTCATTGTGCTAATTGGAAGATTGTGCTATATTAAAAAAAGAAATTCCTGAAATGAAAGTAATATAGATGGAACACGAAAAGGAGGATTCATATGACACCAATTTTATGGGCTGCCGGTGGCACCGGCTTCACATTTCTTATGACAACGTTAGGGGCTGCACTGGTATTTTTCTTCCGAAATGAAGTAGGCCAGTCCATCCAGAAAATCTTTCTGGGCTTTGCCGCAGGAGTTATGATCGCGGCTTCCGTCTGGTCCCTTCTCATCCCGGCGATTGAAGAGGCAGAGTCCATGGGACAGATCGGCTGGATTCCGGCTGCGGGAGGTTTTATTCTGGGAGTGGCATTTCTCATCATTTTAGACTCACTCCTGCCTCATCTCCATCCGGATATGAGCCATACGAGAAACAATGAAGCGGAAGGAATCTCTTCCACCTGGAAGCGTACCACTCTTTTAGTTATGGCAGTTACCCTTCACAACATCCCGGAAGGCATGGCAGTGGGCCTGGCTTTTGCCCTGGCCGCACAGCAGGGAGGCGATTCTTCCGGCCTTTCCGCCGCCATTGCCCTGGCAATCGGAATCGGCATACAGAACTTCCCGGAAGGAGCCGCCATCTCCCTTCCCTTGAGGCAGGAGGGCCTTTCCACAGGAAAAGCATTTCTCCGGGGAAGCTTGTCCGGCCTGGTAGAGCCAGTGTTTGGCATTCTCACAGTCATTATTGCAGGAAGTATCGTACCCCTCATGCCCTGGCTGCTGTCCTTTGCCGCCGGAGCCATGATATACGTCGTGGTGGAGGAACTGATTCCGGAAGCCCACTTAGGGGAGCATTCCAATGCGGGAACCTTAGGAGTGATGGCAGGTTTTCTGATTATGATGATTTTAGATGTGGCTCTTGGATGAGCTGAGATAAAGCGAGTGAAAAATGGAGGTTTGACAGTGTGAATAGCTGCCGAACCTCTTTTTCTATTTAAAAAAGGGGAACACTGAAAGCAAAAGCGAATTTTTTTCTCATATCTGTTGACAAATGATCGGAAAGATTATATCATTGTATTAATCACTTAATACAATAGTACAAAAGGAGGCAGCACTATGATCTGGAAACTGACCGATGACCGGCCAATCTGGATACAGCTTGCAGAGCAGCTCACGCTGCACATCGTATCCGGAATATATGCTCCCGGCGCAGCCGTACCGACGGTGCGGGCTCTGGCAGCCGAAGCAGGCGTTAACCCCAATACCATGCAGCGGGCTCTGGCAGAGCTGGAAACCAGAGGGCTGGTGGAAACCCGTCGCACAGCAGGGCGGATGGTGACGGAAGACTTATCACTGATCCATGACGTGCGTCAGAAGCTGGCTTACTCACGGATGGAAGAATTTCTCGCTTCCATGCGGGCTCTGGGCTACACGGACCATCAGACTTACGAACTGCTTGCAGAGCAGAACAAAAAGGAGGAATATGTATGAATCAGGAACTCATTCTCGCTCAGAACCTGACCAAAACTTACGGCGCAAAACCTGCCCTTAACCATATTGACCTGACCGTAGGGAGAGGCCGCATTGTAGGCCTTTTAGGACCCAACGGCTCCGGAAAAACCACATTTATCAAGCTTTTATGCGGACTTTTACAGCCCAGCTCCGGCACCCTGGAGATCGGCGGGAATGCTCCCGGCGTGGAGACGAAGTCAATCATTTCCTATCTGCCGGACCGCATGTACTTTGCCGACTGGATGAAGGCCAGTGATCTGACCGATTTCTTCGCAGATTTTTATACAGACTTTGACCGCCCAAAGGCCATGGAGATGTTTAAGGCCCTGGGGATCGGGTCTAAGGACCGCCTTAAGACCATGTCCAAGGGCACCAAGGAAAAGGTGCAGTTAGCTCTTATTATGAGCCGCAAGGCCCAGCTTTATCTCCTTGACGAACCCATCGGCGGCGTTGACCCGGCAGCACGGGACTTCATATTGAACACCATTTTAACCAACTACAACGAAGACGGCACGGTCATGCTGTCCACACATTTGATTTCCGACATCGAGCGGGTTCTGGACGAAGTTATCTTCCTCAAAAACGGCCAGGTTGTACGCCATGATACCGTAGACAATATCCGCGAACAGGAAGGCAAGTCTGTGGACCAGCTCTTCCGCGAGATCTTTGCCTACAGCAATTGAGAAAAGGAGGAAACAACATGTTCGGCAAACTTTGTAAATACGAATTCAAATCCATTGTGCGCACCCTTGTGCCCATTTACCTGGCGGTGATCGCCGTGTCCATACTCAATGCATTTGTGGGCTTCGGCTCCCTGTTCTCCGGTTACCTTGATGACCTGGGATTTGTCAGCAACCTTCTGGGCCTGATTCAGGGAATTTCCATATTCGTCTACTTCGGCGTTATGGTTGCCTTAAGCGTTCTGACGCTGATCGTCATCATCCAGAGGTTTTATAAAGGGCTTTTATGCGATGAAGGCTACTTAATGTTCACCCTTCCGGTAAAACCGTGGCAGTTGATCGCTGCAAAGGGTACGGCAGCATTTGTGATGTCACTGGCCAGCGGCCTGACAGCCATCATATCCATTGTCATTCTCATACTGGGTTCTGTAGGTCCCGCTGATTTTTTTGAAGCAATCACCTCTCCTTATATATGGGATTCCATTGGCCGTGTGCTTTCCGAAGCCCCCTCCTGGCCCCTGCTTTTACTGGAGCTGATCCTTGCGGTCATCATCAGCGGAATGGGCCAGCTTTATCACATGTACTTTTCCATGGCCTTAGGCCATTTATCAAGCAGTCACCGGATCATGATGTCTGTTGTGGCTTATATTGCTATATCCATGGCGTTCAGCTTTATCAGCGGCTTCTTAGTGATTATAGCGTCCGTCATACCTGTTACAAATTCATTTTTTACCCTTATTGATACCATGGCCACTGCGGAAAGCATGATTTATATATTTCATACATCCTTTATCTTTTCTATTGTCTTCGGCGCCATTCAACTGGCGGTATTCTTCTTCGGGACAGAGCGCATTCTGTCAAAGAGGCTTAATCTGGAGTAACTTGAAAAATCAGACCGGTCAATATAAAAAAACAGCCAGGAAAGAACTTGACTTTCCTGGCTGTTTTACTGTCATAATATCTGCTTTTAATATTTTTATCGTAAACCCGGACTTATGGTATGCTTTGATGATGTGTCCGGCACTGCAGAATTTCAAACTTATCATTTTTAATCCGATATACCAGACGGTTTGTATCATCAAACGTGATACTTCTCCTTAGCCCGCAGTCTCGCCAAAGACCTTGCCAGGGACGCTTCAAAATGAGAATGCTCCTGAATGCTCTTCCCCTGCCTCAACTGCTCCTCTGCCCTTTCTCTGGCCTCCTGGGCCCGGCGTTCATCAATTTCATCGGGACGCTCGGCAGTGTCCACGATCATGGTCACACGGTTGTTGACCAGTTGGACAAAGCCTCTTCCCACCACACCGTAAATCCACTGGCCATTTTCATCAAGCAGGCGCATTTCTCCCGGAGACAGGGCGATTACCATGTCCTCATGATGGGGAAGAATTGCCATTTCCCCGTCTTCCAAAGGCACGATCAGGGTCTGGCAGGGTCCGTTGAAGAATTTCCTGTCACTGGCGATCACACGAAGATAAAATGTTTTTGTACTCACAGACAACACCTCCGGCCTAAGCCTCTAAACTTCCGGCTTTTTCAATGACCTCGTCAATGGTTCCCACATTAAAGAACGCCGTTTCCGGATATTGGTCCATATCGCCGTCTACAATGGCCTTAAATCCCCGGATGGTCTCTTTAAGAGGAACGTATTTCCCTTTTACTCCCGTAAAGTTTTCCGCCACCGTAAAAGGCTGGGACAAAAACCTCTGAATCTTTCTGGCCCTGTAAACCGTGGTCTTGTCATCATCACCCAGTTCTTCCATACCCAGAATGGCGATGATATCCTGAAGCTCTTTATATTTCTGAAGGATTTCCTGGACCCTGCGGGCCACCTCATAATGCTCTTCTCCCACCACATCCGGTTCCAGAATACGGGAGTTGGACTCTAAGGGGTCAACAGCCGGGTAAATACCCTGCTCCACGATCTTTCTGGACAGTACCGTAGTGGCATCCAGATGGGCAAAGGTGGTGGCAGGCGCCGGGTCAGTCAAGTCATCGGCAGGCACGTAAACCGCCTGAACCGAAGTGACGGAACCGTTCTTCGTAGAAGTGATTCTCTCCTGCAGCTCTCCCATTTCCGTCGCCAGGGTAGGCTGATAGCCAACGGCAGAGGGCATACGTCCAAGAAGGGCGGAAACCTCAGAACCGGCCTGGGTGAAACGGAAAATATTATCAATAAACAGAAGCACGTTTTTATGCTCTTCATCGCGGAAATACTCCGCCATGGTAAGGCCTGTTTCAGCAACCCGCATACGGGCGCCCGGCGGCTCGTTCATCTGGCCGAACACCAGAGCCGTCTTTTCAATAACGCCTGACTCTCCCATTTCAGTCCATAAGTCATTTCCCTCACGGGAACGCTCACCGACACCGGTAAAAATAGAGTATCCGCCGTGCTCCGTGGCGATATTGTGAATCAGCTCCTGAATGAGAACCGTCTTACCCACACCGGCACCGCCGAACAGACCGATCTTTCCGCCTTTTGCATAAGGAGCCAGAAGGTCGATGACCTTGATTCCCGTTTCCAGAATCTCCGCAACCGGGCTCTGTTCCTCAAATGACGGCGGCTCTCTGTGTATGACCCATTCCGGGCCTCCCTCCAGCTTTTCTCCGTTGTCAATTGTCTCCCCAAGGACATTGAAAAGGCGTCCCAGGGTCTGGGCTCCTACGGGCACCTTGATTCCGTCTCCTGTAGCAGTCACTTCCAGGTCTCTGCATAAGCCTTCACTGGAGGCCAGCATAATACAGCGGACCGTGTTATTCCCCATGTGCTGGGCCACTTCCATGACGCAGCGCTTTCCCCCGTTATCCACTTCAAGGGCGTCCTTCAAGCGGGGAAGGTCACTGCCTTCTAAAAATTCTACATCTACGACAGGTCCCAGGACCTGAACGATCTTTCCCTTATTCATAGTTGATTACGCCTTCTTCCTTTTCTTCTTCTGGGCCTTTGCACCGCTGATCACCTCGGTGATCTCCTGGGTGATGGCCGCCTGCCGGACCCGGTTATAGGTAATCGCCAGCTCGTCAAGCATATCCTGGGCGCTCTTTGTAGCAGCCTGCATTGCCATCATTCTGGAGTTCTGCTCACTGGAATAGGATTCCACCAGACCTCCGTAAATGAATCCTGCGATGTAATTGGGCACAATGGAATTGATAACAGCCTGGGGAGAGGGCTTCATGGCGATCTCCTCTAAGTGCACGTCAATGGGGATGGCCTGAGTCATCCGCTGTCTGGGAATGGGGAGGAGCTGAATGATTTCAGCTTCCATCTTCATGGCATTGACCATTCTGGTGTAGATCAAATGCACCTCATCAAGCTTTCCCGACAGGAAGTATTCCACGATCTCTTCCTCAATGATCCTGGCCCGGCTCATGTTGGGGTTCTGCACCGTATAGCGGAAATTCTGCTCCATGGGGATGCCCTTTTTGGCAAAATACTGCCGTCCCAGATCACCTACCACGAACAGAAAGGGCTTTCCTCCCCTGTCAATCTGCTCCTGGGCCAGTTTGAAAATATTGTGGTTATAAGCCCCTGCCATCCCTTTATCTGCGGTTACCACAATGTATCCGATCTTCCGGTCTTCTTTCCTGATTTCCGGTCTGGTATCCAGATAAGGGTCCTCAATATCAGGCGTATGCCTGATGATCCGGCCAATGGTTCGGTGAAGGGCGTAGAAATAAGGCTCCGTGTCCGTCAGAGCCTTTCTTGCTTTTTTTAGCTTTGACGAGGAGATTGTATACATGGCATTGGTTATTTTCATGGTGCTTTTGATGCTGTTCATCCTGCTTTGTATTTCTCTCGCATTTGCCATATCCTACACCCGCTTCTCTTTAAATTCAGCCACTGCCTCAAGAATCCTCTGCTTCAGCTCATCAGACAGGGCCTTGCTCTCTTCAATTTCCTTTCCGATTTCCGGATGGGACTCTTCAAAGAAAGCCAGCATTTCCCTCTGAAACTCCTTGATCTTTGAAACCTCCACATCCAGAAACATCCGGCCTCCTGCTGCGACCAGGCTGATCACCTGTTCTCTCAGACTTAAAGGATGGTACAAAGGCTGCTTTAACAGCTCTGTAAGGCCTCTTCCGTATAAAATCTGCTCTCTGGTAGCCGCATCCAGATCAGAGCTGAACTGGGTGAACACCTCCATCTCACGGCACTGAGCCAGATCGATACGAAGGCTTCCTGCTGCCTTTTTCATAGCCTTTGTCTGGGCTGCTCCGCCCACACGGGATACGGAAAGGCCTACATTGACCGCCGGCCTCATACCGGAGAAGAACAAATCGCTTTCTAAGAATATCTGTCCGTCTGTAATAGAGATTACATTGGTAGGAATATAAGCCGAAACATCTCCTGCCTGAGTCTCGATGATGGGAAGAGCTGTCAAGGAGCCGCCCCCCAGTTCATCCTTTAACCTGCTGGAACGTTCTAAAAGTCTGGAATGAAGGTAGAATACGTCACCCGGATAAGCCTCACGGCCCGGAGAACGCTCTAACAGCAGGGAAAGAGCGCGGTAAGCCACCGCATGCTTTGATAAGTCATCATAAACGATGAGCACGTCTTTTCCCTTATGCATGAAATACTCCGCCAAAGCCGTTCCCGAATAAGGCGCAATATACTGCATGGGAGCCGGTTCGCTGGCTGTCGAGGATAAAACAATGGTATAATCCATGGCCCCGTGGTGGTTTAAGGTGTTCACCAGCTTTGCCACTGTGGAAGCCTTCTGGCCTACAGCCACATAAACGCAGACCACATCTTTTCCCTTCTGGTTCAATATGGCATCCACTGCGATGGAAGTCTTTCCCGTCTGCCTGTCTCCGATGATCAGCTCTCTCTGTCCCCGTCCGATGGGAAACATGGAGTCAATGGCGAGAATTCCCGTTTCCATGGGAACCGACACGCTTTTCCGGTCAATGATGCCGGGAGCTTCGTTTTCAATGGGACGGTAGTCGTCGGAAATAATATCTCCCTTTCCGTCTATAGGGGCTCCCAAAGCATTGACCACCCTTCCGAGGAAGCCTTCTCCCACCGGAATTCCTGCCCGCTTTTTCGTCCTCGTCACCTTGCTGCCTTCCCTTACCTCCCGGTCCGGTCCGAACAGAATGCAGCCGATATCTTCTCTTCTGATATCCTGCACCATTCCCTTTAATCCATTTTCAAAAATAACGATTTCGCCGTACATCGCATGGTCAATTCCATAGACCGCTGCAATGCCGTCGCCGACGCTGATGACAGTTCCCACTTCCTGGTCCCTGGCATGCGTGTCATAATCTTCAATTTCACTTCTTAATATAGAAATAATTTCATCTGAACTGATGGAAGCCACGTTTTTCACCTCCGCATGATTTTCTGCTCCAACTGCCTGAAACGACCCTTTAAGCTCCAGTCGGTTTCCACATCTCCCACCCGGAGAATGAATCCGCCGATTAAGCTTAAATCCTGGATCAGGCTGAGTCTGACATCTTTTTTTCCGTATTTTTTACACAGCATAGCTTTGATTTCCCGAAGCTGCTCTTCTTCCGGCTCTGTCACATAGAAAAGGGAAGCTTCTAAAATCCCTTTCTGTTCAAAACCCCTGGCCCTCCACGCTTTAAAGATATCCTCTGCCAGCCCCATGCTCTGATGGTCTGCCAGAACCTTTAAAAAGTTTCTGATCTCCTCCGGAAATACCCGGTCAATGATCCGGCGCTTGCTGTCTTTTCCCACCACCGGGCTGCAAAGGGCCTCCTTAAGCTGAGGAACCGTTTTAAGGGTCAGGGCCGCCTCTTCTACCGCCTCTTCCGGGATAGAGAGCTCATACAGCACCTGTCCGTAATTAATGGCTGCCTGCGTCATAAGAATCACCTGCTTCTGCTAAAAATGAGTCGTAAATGGCCTGATTCGTCTTTGCACTCACTTCCTGGTTTACCACCCTGGCTGTTGCAGCCAGAACCAGTCCGGCAATCTGGGCCTTTGCTTCCCGCATGGCCCTTTCCTGATCCGCTTGCGCATTCTTCCGGGCATCTTCCATGAGGCGGACCGAATTTTCCTGGGCCTCCTTTAAGATGCGTTCATACTGTTTCCCAGCCTGAGCCCTGGCATCTTCCACCAGTTTCTGGCCTTCCTCTGAGGAAGCGGCCAGCTTTTCCTCATACTGTTTCCTAAGAGCCTCTGCCTGCCCTTCTGATGCTCTGGCATTTGAAATATTCTGCTCAATCATTGCCTGCCGTTTATCCATCACAGCCAGGACCGGCTTCAGCAGAAAATGCTTCAGCAAAAGATACAGGACTATGAGATTTACGATGTTCCATACCAGATTCATATCCAGTCTAAGCATCCCTGCCACCTGCCTTTCTTTCTGATTCCTTCATTTCACTCCCGATACTTATTATTTCAGGAATAAGATGATAAGAAGGGCGATAACGAAACCGTAGATGGCGGTTGCCTCTGCAAGGGCGCAGCCAAGAAGCAATGCCTTGCTGATCTTGCCTTCTGCCTCCGGCTGTCTTGCGATGGCGTCCACTGCCTTAGAGGTTGCCATACCGATTCCGATTCCTGCTCCGATTCCTGTAAATACTGCGATTCCTGCTCCGATTGCTATTAACATAATAATCTCTCCTTTTAATTTACGTTTCGTTTACTCCACTGACTCTTTAATGAAAAGAGCGGTTAAAAATACAAATACATATGCCTGGATCAATCCGTCAAAAATATCAAAATAAATGGAAAACGGAATTGGTACAAGGGGGGCTGCCAACTGCTTTAACAGCTCCATCACAACAAAGGAAGCCAATACATTGCCGAACAACCGCATGCACAGAGAAAGCGGTTTGACGAATAACTCCAGGATGTTGATAGGAGTTATGATAGCTGCCGGCTCTGCAAAACTCTTGATAAAGCCCTTTGTTCCCTTTTTGTGAAACCCCGCATATTCAATCAGGACAATGCTCATGACAGCAAGCGCTGCCGTGGCATTCAAATCCTTGGTAGGCGGCTTAAAGCCAACCAGGCCGATCAAATTGGCCACTGCCAGATAAATTGCCACTGAGATCAGATAAGGGATATACCGCTTTCCCTCTTCTCCTACCAGGTCTTCAAAAAAACCGTACATTCCGCTGACTGCCGCTTCCAGGGCCAGCTGCTTCTTTCCAGGGTTCTCTACTTTTAAATTTCTTACCAGGACGATGGAAAGGAGAGTCAGGGCAGCCATGATAATCCATGTTACCACTACGGACTCAGAAATGGGAATGCCGCCGAATAAGGGAATGGTAAACACCGTTTCGCAATTCAGTTCTTCCATCAGCTTTTCTGCCAAATCCTCCGTAACGCTCACTTCCTTTCTTAAATTAAAATGGTCTTTCCTTATGTATATCATGCCAGCTTTTTCAAATTGTACTCTTAATAATACAATTGTACTGTACAGAATGTTATAATACGTCCATCTTTTTTTAATGTCAACTTTTCGGGAAAATAGCGGCCTCATGCAAAAAAGTGTAATTGTTTGAATAATTGGAACAATTTATACGGTCATATTTTTGAAATTACTGTTCAATATTTAACCCTTCACGAGGCACATCCCTATGGACATCCGTTTTCAGAGGTATTTTTTCAGGTTTTTTGATTTAAAAAAATATTATAATTCAGCACTTTGCACATAGTTTTTCATTCTTCCTCTTCATCCCCTTGTAACTACTGACCAACATACGGGAAATTATTGAGGAATTAATGAAAAATAGGTGCTCTCTCTCCCTTTATCTGCGTTCTTATGTTAACAAATTCTACAAAAAGCGGAAATCCATTTCCGGGTTTTGTACTTTTTTAAGACCAGTCCTGAAAAAGCGGAAAACTCTGTTGATTTATATATGTCTTTAGGTATATACTTTAATGGTATAAACACTATCTGAATAACGGAGGGAAAAAACATGTTTGAGCATATGATTTCCAAACTGAAAGAGCAGGAAAGAAAAATCGTCTTCACCGAAGGCACTGATCCAAGAATCCTGGAAGCAGCCAGCAGACTGCATAAAGATGGCATTCTGGCCCCCATTCTTCTGGGAAAAGTTGAAGAAATAGACGCAGCAGCCAAGGCTTGCGGCTGGTCCATCGACGGAATTACAAAAATTGATCCGGAACAGTATGAAGGATTGGACGATATGGCATCAACAATGATTGATTTAAGAAAAGGAAAGATGGACAAGGAAGCTTGTCTGGCAGCCCTGAAACAGGCTAACTATTTCGGTACCATGCTGGTTAAAATGGGACTGGCAGACGGCCTTCTCGGCGGTGCTACCTATTCTACTGCTGATACCGTAAGACCGGCTTTACAGCTCATTAAAACAAAACCAGGCAGCCAGATCGTTTCAAGCTGCTTCATTCTCTCCCGCCCCACTGAAAACGGCGATGAGCTGCTTGCCATGGGCGACTGTGCCATTAACTTAGACCCCAGTGAGGACGAACTGGTTGAGATCACTCTGGAAACAGCCAGAACAGCTAAAACCTTCTCTATTGAGCCAAAGGTAGCTCTGCTTTCCTACAGCACTCTCGGTTCCGGAAAAGGAGAGAGCGTTGATAAGGTCCGTAATGCTGCTAACCGTTTAAAACTTATGAACCTGGATTTTGCAGTAGACGGAGAGTTCCAGTTTGATGCTGCTATATCTCCTGAAACAGCTAAGACAAAAGCTCCTGATTCTCCGGTAGCCGGACAGGCCAACACCTTTATTTTCCCGAACATCAACGCAGGCAACATCGGCTATAAGATCGCTCAGCGTTTAGGAAACTTCGAAGCCTTCGGCCCTATTTTGCAGGGATTAAACGCTCCCATCAACGACCTTTCCAGAGGCTGCAATGCGGAAGAAGTTTATAAAATGGCAATTATTACGGCAGCTTTGATCTAAATCTGCCGGATTTCCTGATGGTGAATTAAAAGAACAAGCCGTCTGCTGCGACTTCTGAAAGTCGAAGCAGGCGGCTCATCTTTTATTCCTGTTTGCCCTGTATTCCGTAGGCGTACAGTTTTCGTATTTTTTAAATATCTTGGAAAAATAATTCTGGCTGTTAAATCCCACCTCAAAAGTAATTTCTTTTATGCTCTTGTCCGTTGATAAAAGCTTCTTTGCCTCTTCCACACGTTTCTCAGATAAAATATCGGTAAAACCTTTTCCCTTATATTTCTTTAAAATCCGGCTCAAATAAAAAGGCGAGATATTTAAGGCTTCGGCCACGTGTTCCAGCATAATATTGCTTTTATAATTCCTGTCAATATAATCAAAAGCCCGGTCCACAGCCTGATAGGATTTCTCTTTATTATAGTCTCCGGTCTCCTCCATTACAGCCTTAAGGTGGATCTTAATATAAGTTTCCACTGCCATATGGTCCTCAAGGGCCATCACCTCATCCAGAATTATTTTGGAGTAATCCGCAGATTCCAGTCTGGGGTAGTATCTCTGAATTTCCTTCATGCATAAAATCATGAACTGGTATATATTTTCTTTTAACTGCTTAAAGGAGTAGGTATTTGTCATCACAGCGCGCAGGACTTCACTGGTACAGCTTAAGGCCGCCTCCTCATCAACTGACTTGATCTCATTAATGATCTTTGCAATTACCTCATCGTAATTGCCCCCACTGTCAGCCTCCGTATTGCTCTTATTATTGTATACAGAATAGGAACCCTCATCACATATCTTCACCGCAATCAACGCCTCTTTATAAGATTCCCTTAAATCACTTCCGATCTCATAAATGGTGCCAATTCCGATGCGGCATTCCTGACGTCCCAGTTCATCCAAAAGCATTCTGACGAATTTCCCGACCTCAGCCATCTTCCTCATTTCCATCCGGTTCTTACCCAGGACAAAAAACACCAATTCCTTGTGAAAGAGATCGCCAATACAGTTAAGCCCAACCTCCTGCAATGCATTTTTCACTTTCCACAGCAGATATCTTGGATTCTGCCTGTAACTGCATACAAAACAGAAGCCTGTATCCACATCAAGCCCTAAAAAAGCAGTCAGCTTTTGGACCTCTTCCCTGGACTTACCTGAAATGAGGCCATAAATACAGTCCAGTTCCACAATAGGCCTGATTTCTTCCACACTTGTCAGCAATCTGGACTTTTTCAGTTCTGTTTCCTGTTCTGCATTGATCTTTTGTATAATGTTATCAATGGCATTTTTCAGCTCTGATATTTTAGCAGGTTTAAGAAGAAATTGCTCTGCCCCTAACAAAAGCGCGCTCTGGGCGTATTCAAACTGGTTATAAGAAGACAAGATAATGTACCGGGTGCGGCTGCTTAACTTTTTCATCTCCTTTATGGTGTCCAGGCCGTTTATTCCCGGCATGTTGATATCCACCATAACGATATCCGGAATGGATTTTTGAAAGAGCTCCAGGGCCTGAAACCCGTTTTCGGCTTCTTCAATCCTTGAAATCTGAGGGCAATTGGCCTGGATCATCAGTTTTAATCCGGTTCTTTCTATGGGCTCGTCTTCAACGATCATCAAGCTGCTCATAATCTCCCTCACTTTCTCCGGTGACCGGCAGTTGGATTGCGATTGCTGTACCGCATTGCACAGCGCTTTCAATCCTCATCATCCCCTTTATTCCAAAAAACAGCTCCAGCCTCTTTCTCACATTGTTGATTCCAATGCTCTTTTCCTCCACGCCGTACTGGACCGCCTCAAGCCGGGAACTGTCCATTCCAATTCCATTGTCCTCTACCAGAATATTGACCGTGTCCCCAGTCCTTTTTATTGAAATGAGGACACAGGCGCCTTCTATCATATTCTGAACACCGTGTATCACTGCATTTTCAATCAATGGCTGTATGATCATACCCGGCATAATGACCTTGGGAAGATTTTTCTCTGCTCTCAATTCAAACTTGATTCTATGACCAAACCTCACCTCCTGAATCTCAATATAATTTCGGACGCTGTCTATCTCACCATACAGGTCAGAAACACTGTTAGACTTATCCAGGCTGTATCTCAGCAGATCAGAGGTAGTTTCCATCAGCTCAGAGGTCTTTTGCGCCCCTTCTAAATAGGCCATTTTCGATATAAGGCTCAATGTATTAAATAAAAAGTGAGGGTTCATCTGCCCCTGAAGAACCTTTAATTCCGTTCCAATCAGCAACTCCTTCACTTTCAGATTTTCATTTTCCTTTTCCAGCAGCTGAGTTGCCAGCTGTGATTTTTCCTTTACATGGAGAATGTTATTCTGTACTGCCTCCGCCATTTCCCGCACTGCCTCACTGAGAATGGAAATTTCCACAGTCCTGACCTTTCCCGGCAGCTCCGGCTTATATTCTCCTTTTTTTATATCGCTGATACCGGAAACGACTTTTCCTATGGGCGCAGTAATATTCTTAGCTGCAAAATAAGCAAAAAACAGGGTGCTGATTACCATGATAGTGATAAAGCTGGCCGTCATGATTACCTGTTCCTTCTGCCTCCTCTGCATTTCCTCTTTTTGGGCATTCATCTCGTCAGATATGAGGGTGGAGTATTCAATATAAGTATTTTGTATATTCTCACTGATCCTGCTGAAAAATCCGTATTTCTCCTGAAAATTCTGTCCCTCTATTCCGATTTCTTCAAAGACTTCAGAATAGGTATCCACCATATTCTGAAGTCTTGAATATTTCCAAATAAGTTTTTCATTCTGTGCAGTTTCCTTGAGAAATGCCAGATGATTGTAGCACACATCCAGAGTTTCCCGGTAAAGATTCAGATTAGTTTCATCAGAATAATACAGGTACTGCATGGCATAACCGTTTGCCGTCTTCATATCCTTGTAAAAGTCGTTGAGCTCACTGTATTGATTGGTGAAATCATTGTAGACTCCCACCGTTTTTCCAGTGCCCACATTCACATATACTGCAATGCAGATGAAGAGAAGGAGCAGCATCATATAGTATGTCAAAAGCCTTTGCTTAATCGTAGTCTGCTTCATTCTTCCCTTCTCCTCTGATCCGCATAAAAGCCTGTATTTTCTTTTATTTTATATCCCCCATTATTTGAGGTCAACTTTTATTTTCAGGGCATCACTGTAGTTATCGATGTTTTCATTTGTTACAATAATTGTACCCGCGTCATTGATCACCTGCTCCGGTTTCTTGCCTTCTGTAATATTCTGATACAGCCAGTAAGCTGCCTGATATCCGTAGTTATAGAAAGAGGTGGTCACTGTTCCATCTAATTCGCCTTTTCTTATTAAATCGAGAGTCTCATCCGTATCATCTACGCCAAATACCAGAACCTGATCCCTGATTCCCTTATCCAGAACAACCTTTGCGCAGGCCGGCCCAGCTTCTGCCGCCAGGTTAATGGCCACATTTACTTCCGGATAGCCTTTGAATGTATTTTCCCACTCTGTTGTGGACTTCATTTTATCTGACTTGGATTCAGAGATATTGACCAGTTCGAATCCGCCTGGATGCTTGGAAAATACTTCTTTAATGGCATCGATCATATCGTGGGACAACTGGTAATTAAGGGCAGCCACCTGGACCGATGCATGAATGGGGAAGTCTTTTCCTTTTAACTGGACGACTGTTTCATATAATACCTCTGCCTGCTTATTCACGTCTTTTCCGAAAAATGCCAGTCTGTCCGCATCGGGAATGTCTGAATCCACGACCAGAACTGGAATGCCTCCGTCAATGGCTGTCTTAACCGGTCCTGCCGGGACCAGGCCCTGTGTAATAATTCCATCGGCTTTTTGTGCCACTGCTGTCTCAATCAGTTTTGACATTTCTTCCGGAGAAATATTCTGAGGTCCTACCCAGTCTCCCTGTACCCCCAACTCATCACAGGCCTGTTCAAATCCCTGCTTGGCAATGAGCCATACCGGATGGGCCAGCAACGGGGATACGTACACAAAATGCAGTTCTTCTTTTGCAGTTTCCTGAGCTGTCTCACCGGAACCGCTTGATGACTCTGCGGCTGCCTCTGATTTTGCTGCGGTGGTCGATGGCTGTTCCGTTGGAGTTGAACACGCAGTCAAGGATGCTGCCATCATAAGTGCTGTCATAGCTGATACTAATCTTTTCATATTTTCCTCTCTTCCTGCCTCTATCGGGCAATATCAATCATTATATTTATAAAAGTTCCAGGTCCTATGTATTGGAGGCAATCTTTAACAGAGTGACTTCGTCAGCCTCCTCTTTCTCCAAAATCTTCTGAACCTTTCCCTTTCCTAAAACAACAAACCGGTCACACATTGCAATCAGTTCAGGCATTTCAGATGATACCATGATGATCCCGATTCCTTTTGCCGCCAGATCCTGTATGATCTTATATATCTCTGCCTTTGTCCCCACATCAATTCCCCGCGTAGGTTCGTCAAGCAGTATCACCTTTAAATCGGTCATCAGCCATTTTGCCAGAATTACTTTCTGCTGGTTGCCTCCGGAGAGGTTTGAAATCAGGGTATCCAGTCCAGGGGCCTTTACTCTCAGTGTATCATAATATTCCAGGGCCTTATCAAATTCCTTTTTGGGACTGATCAGCAGCATATTTGAGATTTCCTTTAAAACGGTCAATGTCATATTGTGCTTTATGGACATGGTCCCTACAAAACCGTTCTTTTTCCTGTCCTCTGTCAGCAGCCCGACTCCATACCGCTTTGCATCCCAGGGGGACCTTATGCTGATTTCTTTTCCCTCAATAAATACCCTGCCGCTTGTCTTGGAACTGGCTCCGAACAATGCATTGATGAGTTCAGAACGCCCCGCTCCCACCAGACCGGCTAAGCCGAGAATTTCACCTTTTCGCAGACTGAAACTGACATCCTCAATGATGTTCTTTCCATATGCGGAAGGATGAGGAACCTTAAAATTCTCCAGCCGCAAAAGCTCACCTCCAATCTGGCGTCCTTCCAGCTTTGGATACATGACCTCCAAATGCCTTCCGATCATATCCTCTATAATCCTGGTGCTGTCATAACCGTCTGCCTTTTTGTACTGGCTGATATACAGTCCGTCTCTTAAAATCACCATTCGGTCACACAGTTCAAAGACCTCATCCAGCTTATGTGATATATAAATACAGGATAATCCGTCCTTTTTCAGCTCTCTCAGAACAGACATCAGCTTTCGGGTCTCTCCCTCTGTGAGAACAGATGTTGGTTCATCCAGAATCAGAATTTTAGGATCACGTACCAGCGCCCTGGCAATACACACCAACTGCTGCATGGAGGGGCTTAAACTTCTTGCCGTAACATCAATATCAATTTCTGCATGTAGCTTTTGCAGTGCTGACAGAGCCTGTTTTTTAGCCTCTGCCCAGTCCACCAGCCCCAGCTTTGTTTTGGGCAGTCTGCCAAGAAGAATGTTTTCCGTAACGCTTAAGTCCAGCTCCAGGTTAAGCTCCTGATAAATCATGGCAATTCCCGCTTGCTCTGAATCAGCCGGAGCCCTGAAATCGCATTCTTTATCATTCAGGAATATCTTTCCCTCATAACTGCCCATAGGATACAGACCGCTCAATATTTTCATCAAGGTGGACTTTCCTGCTCCGTTTTCTCCCATAACAGCCAAAATTTCATCCTCATACAGCTTTAAAGACACATCTTTTAAAGCTACTGTCCCCAGAAATCTTTTAATTACATTTTCAACGGATAATACTGCTTTGGGTTCATTCATACTGATTCCCCCTAATCTTTCTTAATGGAGTTCTTTAAGATCAACTGTCTCTTATACTGATCTAACAATACAGCCAGAACCAAAATCACCCCTACAACCAGATTCTGCCAGTATACGGACACTCTCATTAAGGTCAATGAATTCGTCAGGATTTCCATAAACAGGGCGCCGATGGAGGCCCCGATTATACTCCCCATTCCGCCAAATGTTGAAATGCCTCCGATAATAGCGCCGCAGATAACAGTCAGTTCATATCCGCTTCCTGCTGCCGCCTCTGCGGAACCCAGTCTGGCCGCCATAAATACTCCGGCAAGAGCTGCCAATGTTGATGTAATGACGTATACGGAAAATTTCGTCCGTTTCGTATTAATACCCGATATCCTGGCTGCTTCCTCATTTCCGCCAAGGGCATAGATGGTTCGCCCAAAAGGCGCTCTGGACAGTATAATATGAACGATGACAGCTAAGGAAATAGCCACAATAACAACCATGGGAATATTAAATATCCTGGTCTTCTCAATATTGACCAGTCCGTCAGGAAGGGGGTAAATGGGTACGCCCTGTGTCAGCACCGATACCAGGCCTCTGGCCGCATACTGCATGCCCAGAGTTACAATAAGAGGCGGGATTCCCGCTTTTACAATAATCATACCATTGATGGACCCGATCAGAGCTCCTACCAGAACTCCTGCCACAATGGCAGGCAATACCGGAACTCCTGCTTTGCATAACATTCCCGTAATAACGCCGCCTAAGGCCAGCACAGAACCTACGGATAAATCCAAGCCTCCTGTAATCAGGACCAGGGCCATTCCAATTACAGTGATCAAGGTAAAGCCCGTAGACCGGAGGACATTGAAAATATTTCCCGTGGAAAGGAATGTGGGGTTCACGCAGGTGACAAACAGGACATAGAGCACTGTCGCAATCACAATACTGCTTTCCTGTTTTTGCATAAACCGTCCCAGTTTTGCTTTTATATTCTTTTTGTTCGACTCGTCATTCATAACATACCTCCTTTGATATTTATTATTATAAATCAGAGGGGCTGGGTCATGGGCTGCTGTTATTGTCAATATCTTGGACTCTTTAGCAATATTCTTTCACCAAGACGAGAAAAAGCGCAATATTTTACCAACAAGCCGCAAGACATTGCTAATACGGTTTTCTCATATTTTCCCTTAATTACAAGAAGGCCTTCAGCTCTGTTCCCGCTGAAGGCCTTCCCCATTTTCCTGTCTTTACATTTCAGGCGAATTCTTTTATATTGTATGTAATATAACGGGCTCAAGGCCCGTAAATGACAGGAGGTGTAGCATGAACCTGATCCTGATATCTGACGTTTTTCCGCCGGGAGATGAAACCTTATACTCCCACTTTTATCACGTTGATAATTCCCTTTATCCCCAATCTCATGACTTTTATGAGTTCACCCTTCTGTTGGAAGGCTCCATGGATTACGTGTTAAATGATGTATATTTTACCCTTCATCCAGGGGACTTTCTGCTCATCCGGCCAGGTGATGTCCACACGAAGATCACCAAAGAGGGGCAGCATATTAATTTAGCCTTTACCCCCCGGTGTATTGATGAGTGCTTCCACTACCTTTATCCCGATTCTTCCTACAAGGAATTGCTGGCAGGGCTGGACTATGTCCCCATCTGCCACCTTTCCCAAAATGACAAGCTGTCAATACAGGATAAAATACAGCATCTGCATTTTGTTTCTGTAGAGAAATCAGAATATAAGACCATTTTACTTAAGGTCATGCTGGCGGAAGTGATCAGCCGCTATTTTATCCCTGCCATCACTTCCGGCAATTACTCACTGAATAATCCCCAGGTTCCAAAATGGCTTTTAAATGCATTGGAGAACTTCTCCACCCAGTCACCGGCCACCAATGGCATGGAATATCTGGCTGCCTGTACCGGGAAGACACCGGAGCATATTTACCGGACATTCCAAAAGCATCTCCATCAGACGCCTTCCACCTACTTTAACCACAAACGGCTCGACTATGCCGCCAGCCTTCTGCTTTACACGGATATGCAGGTAATTGATATCGCCTTTGAATGCGGATTTCAAAGTGTGAGCCGTTTTTACTCCGCATTCAAGACTGAATATCAGATGGCGCCTTTAACTTTTCGGAACACAAGAACTTCCCGTCATTAAACCGTACTGATTCATAGCCCCTGACATCAGTTTTTATCCTGAAAATGCTCCCGTCATAAGTATCTGCCGCCGGAATATCCGGAAGATTCATATTAGAGGTGGTGACATAGAGAGACTTCATATCAGACCCTCCAAAACAGCATGAAGTCACATTTCCGGCAGGGACCGGTATGGTCTCCAGAAGTTCTCCGCTGACCGGATTCCATCTGGTTATTCTGGCACCAAAATAATGTGCGATCCAAAGCATACCCTTTCTGTCAATGCATATACCATCAGGCACACCCGCATTGTCCGGGATTTGTATGGCAGCTTTTCTGTTCTTGACCGCTCCTGTTTCAGCGCAGTAATCAAACTGGTATACTACCTTTTTAGGGCTGTCCACAAGGTACAGGAGCGTATTTTCTTCATTCCATGCCAATCCGTTTCCAATGATAAATCCTGTGGCTGCTTCACGGAAATTACCGTCTGAATCCAGTATAAATAAAGAACCGGCCTCTTCTTTTCCCGTCATGTCCATGGTGTCCCCATAGAATCGGCCTGACGGATCGCATTTCCCGTCATTAAAGCGGATTGCATCCGGAAATTCCGTACGGACGATACACTGTTCCTGCCCGGTTACAGGGTTATACAGTATGATTGTATCCTTTTTCGTTATGAGCAGATTTCCGCTTTCGCAAAGGGCAATGGAAGTGACCTTCCCTCCCAGAACATGGTGAGTCAGCTCTTTTGTCGTCTCGTTATAGAAATGTATTTCCCCGCGCTCAATATCTGTCCAGTATAAGATCTGATTCCTGTCATCCCACATGGGGCTTTCCCCAAGCAGATGATCCGCCTCAATTAATAATTCCACTTTCCTGTCCACTGTATCCCTCCTAATATCTCAGCAGGTTCTCCTTATATCCTCCGTCCACAAAAATGGTCGAGCCAGTGATATAAGAAGCCGCCTTACTTGCCAAAAAGATGGCCGGACCAACAATTTCTTCCACATTTCCCACACGGTTAAGGGGTATCCACTCTTCAAAATCCATGGCAGCTATAATCTCTGCATTGATATCCGTTAAAATAGCTCCCGGAGCGATGCTGTTCACCCTTATCCCATGTTCAGCCAGTTCCAGGGCGGAAACCTTTGTGTGCATTTCCAATGCGGCTTTTGACATACAGTATGCGCTGTTATTTTTATAAGCTACCAGTTGATGAATAGACGTAATGTTTATGATACTCGGATAAGATGATTTTTTCAGCAGCTCTACAGAATCCTTTACGAACATGGCTGGGGAGAAAAGGTTCACACGGAATAAATCCTCCAGTTCCTTTTCCCCAATTCCGTCTACTGTGCCGTGTATTTCACATCCTGCATTGTTGATCAGTACATCCAGCACATCTACGGACTTGGATATCTGCTCCATCATCTTATGTACATTTTCCACCTCAGTCAAATTTCCATAAACGCAGTGAAAGCCGTTTTCATCAGCCACCTGCCTGGTGGACTCTTCCTTTGAACCGTGAATCCACACATTTGCCCCGGCATTTTTAAAACCTTTTGCAATGGCAAGCCCGATTCCTCTCGTTCCTCCTGTAACCAGCACATTCATATTTTTCACTTCAAACATGGCAGCCTCCTATAGAACCCCATAAATGTTAAATGCATCCGTCACTCTCATTCCTGACTCAACAGCCCGCCTCAGTTCTTTTTCTTTTCCTGCTTTTTCAAGGGCTTTATCCACTACCTCCTGAGCCACCTTTTGAGGTATGATCAGGACGCCATCCTGGTCACCGAAGATATAGTCTCCGGACTCGATCCTCACCTGTCCTATTTCTATGGGGCACCTAAAATCAACCACCTGGGTCCTTACGCTGCTGTCCTGTGCATAGCTTCCCATGCTGAAAACCGGCCAATTCTGTTCCAATACCTGAGGAGTATCCCTATGCCAGCCGTCAACCACCGCACCGGCACCTTTTCTGTACTTTGCAGTCGCTGTCAGCAGCTCTCCCCAATAGGCACATCTTCTGGTTCCGCCTGCAGCAATATAAATTTCATTTTCTTCTATCTGGTCCAGGCATTCACACAGTCTTCCAAATGGCTTCTCCTGCACACCGAACACGTCTATCATCAGAACCGTCATAGCGATTCCGGCAATTTTCATATCATCCTTCATAGGCTTGATATTCTGGGGAAGAAATTGATGCGTGTATCCCAATTCGTCCAGGATATCGCCTACTACCGGGGTATACAGCTTTTCTTTCATTTCACGAAATAAACTTGTTAAGTCTTCCATAACATTATCTCCTTTATCCCCAGATTCGGTCATGTGACCACTCATTGTTCCACTCATCCGTAGGCTCGAACAAACCCTTCCGCTTGGGATTCATGTGTTCCATCAATACCGCTTCATCCACGTCATCAAATCCCAGACCCGGCTTATCTGATAAGGTAATAAATCCGTCTTTTACAATAGGCCCGTCCGTTCCAGTTACAATATCATTCCACCAAGGGACATCATGAGAATGGTATTCCATCGCCACCAGATTGTCGCCTGATGCCGCACATACATGTGCTGCTGCCAACGCTCCAATGGGTGTTTCTGCCATATGTACCACGGCTGCAATTCCATACTGTTCTGCTGTATCGATAATCCGCTTTGTCTCTCCAATTCCTCCTGCGGTCAGCACATCAGGATGAATGACAGACACTGCCTTTTTTTCAAAAAGAGGCATGAAGTTTTCCAGCAGATAAATGTCTTCTCCCGTACACATCTTGACAGGAACGCTCTGGCACAACTGCTGCCACTGGCCTGTATAAAACCATGGCGTACAGTCCTCCATCCAGGCAATATTATATTTTTCAAGCCTTTGCCCTAACTGGATGCAGCTTTGTAAGTCAACGTGTCCGATGTGGTCGATTGCCAGAGGGATTTCGTATCCGATCATCTCTCTTATAATTTTCACGTAGTTCTCCAGATAATCGAGGCCCTTTTTCGTAATGGATACAAAGGTAAATGGATGGGGTACGCTCATGAAATCTGCAAATTCCTTATTCGTAATTCCAAAAGACAGCTCCTGCTGGCTGA
This sequence comes from Lacrimispora sp., assembly GCF_047605665.1. Taxonomy (GTDB): domain Bacteria; phylum Bacillota; class Clostridia; order Lachnospirales; family Lachnospiraceae; genus Lacrimispora. Next base: position 31,999 of record NZ_JASGFH010000015.1, read on the forward strand.
ATTGCCTTAATGTGTCCACGTAACCTAAAGGTGCATTGATGGCGCCTTCTATATCTACCAGCAAATCGATTCCCAGGTCCATTTTCAGCATGGTAAATCCGGCATTCATTCTGCTGAGAAGAGCATTTCCCATGTCCTCTGGAGTATGCTTTCCATCCACGTCAGTATCGCAGTATACCCTTATTTTATCCCGGTTCTTTCCACCCAGCATCTGATATACAGGAATGCCGTATGCCTTGCCTGCAAGGTCCCATAAGGCGACTTCGATTCCGCTCACTCCGCCGCCCTGTCTCGCATGTCCTCCAAACTGCCTGATTTTCCGGAAAATGCGGTTAATGTTGCAGGGATTCTCTCCTAATAACAAACGTTTTAAAGTTAAAGCATAAAACTTGTTGGAAAAATCTCTGATTTCTCCATATCCCACAAGCCCCTGATTGGTCTCCAGTCTGAGAATCGTACAGTCCATAGGCGCCCCTACGATATCAGTAAACCTCATATCAGTGATTTTTAACTGGGAGGGACATATTTTGTCACGGTTCATTTCAGTACCCCTTTCTATCCTTTTATTCCTGTTATTTGACATGCCATTTCTGCCAGTAACGCTTCCAGCCTTGGATTAAACTATTTCTCCTTGACATTGTCTGTTGTCTCTCTCATATCATATCAGACCTTTTATTTTATTTCTTATATGCTTCTGATAAATGTTCTTATATATTGATATTTTGTTCTTTCAAGCTGTTGCTTTTATCATTCTGAGAGACGTTTCTGGAATAAAAAGATTTGAGGGCCGAAAATGGCTGTCACTCCTCTTTGCAAAGAGAAGCAAACAAATCATACAGCTCCGGCAATACCTTTTTCAGAGAAACCGGGCGCTTTTTGTTGGCGTCAAAGTAGCAATGCCTGCTCTCTCCCACGGCCCGAAGCTTGCCGCTTTCTGCATCAGTCATCTGATACTCCACGGTCATTTTGGCCGGAGTCAGGGAGGTGATTGACACCTGGATATTTACCACATCATTGAACCGGACCATGGACTTGTACTCACAGGATATGCCAAGCAGCGCAAAGTCAATTCCGGAACTGACGGCGCGGTCATATCCAAAACCCATTTGCTCCATAAAATCTACTCTGGCCTCTTCCATCCAGTGAATATAATTTGCATGATGGATGATGCCCATCTGGTCTGTTTCATAGTACTGTGCTTTTCGGGAATACGGTTTCAGATTCATAAAGTATTTCTCCTTTTTAAATTCATTTCTGCCTGGGTCATATAAAAGTCTTTCCTTCATCATAGCACATATTCATATGCAAAAAAAGACACACCTCCCTTTGACGGAAAATATGTCTTTTTCAGCACTTTCTAACACCGCACCCCGGCAAATCCTCACTTTACAACATGCTTTAAAAAAATACTCACAATCTCAGGATCGAACTGGATTCCCGAATTTTTCTCAATTTCCCTTAATGCATCTTCTTTGCTCATTCCCCTGCGGTAGACACGGTCATTTGTCATTGCATCAAAGGAATCCGCCACAGCCAGAATTCGGCACAACAGAGGAATCTCTCTGCCCTTTAACCCGTATGGATAGCCCTTTCCATCCCACCTCTCATGATGGGAAAGGATGAGGTCTGCCACCATGGCGAGTTCGGGATTTGCCTGTGCAATGCGGTAGCCGATTTCCGGGTGGCGCTTCATCTCTGTCCATTCCTCTGCAGTGAGCGCTCCCGGTTTTTTCAGTATATTGGAGTCAATTCCAACCTTTCCGATATCGTGAAGCTTTGCCAGCAGGGACAGCTCCGCCATTTCCGTTGACGATATCTCCAGCTCCCGTCCGATCAAATGGCAGTGTCCCTCAATCCTGTCAGAATGGGTCTTGGTTTCATTGCTGTTTTCATAGAGGGTGACCAGCAGCGTGTTGATAATCGCATTGCGGTAGCTTTTCCCGTTTAACAGCTTGTGCCTGTACATAAATTCCTCAGCTTCCCGCAGGGTATCTGCAATGCTGTCAGCCAGAGAGCTTTTTATGGAACAGCCAAGAGAAAGGCTGCATGGAAGCCCTCTCTCCTTGAGGCAAGCAGACGTATTTCTGATCTGCACCATAATTTCTTCCGCTTCACACAAATCCGTCTGGGGCAGAAAAGCGACCAGCTCATCGCCGCCCCACCGCGCGATAAAAGCATTGGGTTTACAGTTTTTCTGAAATAATTCGGCCACATCCTTTAGCAGCTTATCCCCTGCCTTATGGCCAAAGGCATCGTTTGCAATTTTCAGCCCATTGACATCCCCCATGATGACTGCAATGGGAAGATTTTGAGGCCGGTTTAACTGGGAGCTCACTTCTTCCATATACTGCCGGTTATAAAGGCCTGTAAGGGCGTCGTGATAGCTTAAAAATTCAATACGCCTGCGGTACTTTTCTTCCGTACTGATATGCAATTCCCTTTCAAGAAAAAGCTCTTCCCGGTAGCATTCCCTGTCTGTCACGTCAAAGAGGGTCGTACAGAGCAGCCGGGGATTTGCTCCCAGCGGCGCAGAGGAATAGACATCAAAAAGCCTCACTTCACCGCTTTTTAAAAGATAAGGAGCTGCCGAAAACAGCACTCCGGATGACCGTTTTTTCCGAACCTCCCCATGCTGTACGTTCACAGGCAAAAGGTTAAATTCCTGGACCTTACGGCCGATCATCTCATCAGGGCAATATCCCAGATAGCTGCATAGAGCCGGATTCACCTCTGCAATTTCCCCGCTGGCCGTATCAAAAACCAGATTGAACAGGGAGTCAAACAGTTCGAGTATCCCTGCCATACTCTCCCTTTGCATACTCATACCCGCACCCTCACTAATATTTGCCAGATGCTGCGTCAAAAGCCGGAAGCACTTCTTTATTCGCAGCAGCCGTTTTGCCGGATATTGCTCCGTCCTCTCTCAGCCGGAACCGTCCCACTAAATCTCTCATGAGTTCCGCCTGGCCGCTTAATTCTTCACTGGCTGCCGCGCTTTCCTCCGCTGTCGCAGAATTGGTCTGAACAACCGCAGATATCTGCTCCACACCCGTTGTAATCTGGGCGATGGCGTGTGACTGTTCTTCAGAGGCCTTGGCAATATGCCAAACCGCCTCGTCCACGGCTTCCGTTTTTTCTACCACGGCGCGCAGAGAATTTGCGGTCTCAGAAGCGTGTTTCGTTCCATTTTCAACAGCGGAAATGGCGCCTTCAATCAGGCCGGTGGTATTCTTTGCCGCTTCGGCACACTTTCCGGCAAGGCTGCGCACCTCGTCAGCCACCACGGCAAAGCCCTTTCCGGCTTCTCCTGCGCGGGCTGCCTCCACCGCTGCATTCAGCGCCAGAATATTGGTCTGGAAGGCGATATCGTCAATGGTTTTGATGATTTTGCCGATTTCTGAGGAGGCGCCTGCCATTTCCTCCATGGACGACATAAGGGCATCCATGTGTTCATTGCTCTCTTTTACCCCTGCGCCGGATTCATTGGAAAGGCGGCTTGCAAGGGTGGCATTTTTTGCAGTCTCACTGATATGCTGTGAGATTTCCAAAAGAGTTGCCGATAACTCCTCCACAGAGCTGGCCTGTTCTGCGGCTCCCTGGCTGAGGGCCTGAGCGCTGCTCGATACCTGTTCAGAGCCTGCCGACACCTGATTGGCTGCCGTATTGATTTCCGTAAGGGTCCGGCTCAAATTGCGGTTAATGCCGCGCATGGCGAGGAGAATGTTGCGGTAGTCTCCCACATATTTCTCTTCATACTGGGTCGCCAGACGGAAATTTCCTTCTGCCATCTCTCCCAGCATGTAATTCACATCAGAGATAATGATTTTCAAACGCTCCGACATTTCGCCAAATGCCCTGGCCAGAATTCCTATCTCATCCTCTGACTGGGCCTTGACCTCGATGTCCAGTTCACCGCGGGCAATCTGCTCTGCAGCAGTTACCACACCGTTGATGGGTCCCAGCATCCGCTTCAGCAGGATGGTTACCACAGTAATGACCAGCACAAGAATTAAAACAGCCAGCCCAACCATCATGATGCTCAGGCGGACCACCGCTTCATTGAGGTCGGATTCCTCAGCCGCGGTAATTGACCACCAGGTTTCCTCTCCTGCCTGAATCGGGAAATAGTACTCCACCAGGTTCACACCTTCACTGTCGGTTACGATCCGGAAGGGAAGCCCCGCCTTTTTCTGCTCACTGATCTGTCCGGCCTGCTGGGCGCTTAAAAGATCACTTAAATTTTTTCCAACTAAATCCGGTAACTGGCTGTCATATACGATGGTGCCGTCATCGGTGACAACTTCTGCAAACATGGTGGAGTAGTTCTCACTGGTGGACCTCAGTTTTGAGAAATTATCCACATTGATGTCCACCATCACCACGCCCTGGGTTGCTCCGTCGTGGACAATGGGAAATGCGGCTGTGATCATGTTCATATTCATTTTCTGCTCAAAAAATGGGTTGGTAAAAAGATTTTTCTGGGAGGATGCCGCCTGGGAGTAATAGTCCATGGTGCTGTATTCAGAATGTTTGCCGTATTGCTGTACGGTCTGATCAGCCGCATTATTCCGGTCCACATAGACGGCATAGTCCTGGATATTGCCGTCAAAGGCATAGGGCTCGAAAAAGGTGCCGATTCCGGCGATATCGGGATTGCTGTTTATGGCTGACCACGCATTGCGCAGAATATAGTTTTCCGCATCTTTATTGATTTCTTCAATATCTACATGGTAGGCCATGCTCTTCTCCATGGGAAAAGGAATTTTGTTGCCTTCCTCGTCTGTCGCCTGTGTGGCGAGCATACCATCGTATTCGCTGTAGGCAATTTTCAAGTAATCCTGAAAATTTTTCGCCACAGAGGTGGCATTATCCATGATCCCCTGCACAATGACGCCGTTTTCATCGGCCATGCCTGAAAACTCGTCATCAATGGTCCTCCTCATCTCCTTGCTGGCAGACAAGACCGATGTGAGGATGAGTACGGTCAGTAGAATGGTCAGAACGACCGCGATTGCCAGAGATGTTTTGGCAGCTAATTTCATTTTTTTCAGTTTCACACTATTGTTCCCCTTTTCATTTGATATTTTTATTGACTTGACATTGGTTATAAAATAGGTAATAGAGGGACATATTTTTATCAAAAAGGTACACTTATATAGCAGCCCCAATGCCTTTTGTTTTAAAAATTTGAATTAGCATAATTTCTCAAACAAATACAAGAACAAATCTAAATTTTGTTGTAATTTGTCAAATTTTGTTATACACTATACTGGTTACAATATGCGGGAACTATTTGCCAAAAAGGTGTACCTTTATAACAAATAGACTTTTATAATAAATTCTATCATTCCCTGCCATAATGAGGAGGTAGGGAGGTTTTTTTTATGAAAAATTTTTACGGATACATGCGTGTATCTTCACTTGATCAAAACATTGAACGGCAGAAAAAGGAATTGTTACACTGGGGAATCATTGAAAAGAATTTATTTTATGACAAGCTGTCAGGAAAAGATTTTAACAGGCCCCAGTATCAGAAACTGAAACGCAAGCTGAAAGAAGGCGATGTTCTCGTTGTAAAGAGCATTGACCGTCTGGGCAGGAACTACGATGATATTCAGGAAGAATGGCGTGAAATTGTCAAAAACAGAAAGGCTGATATCGTGATTTTAGATATGCCGATTCTGGACACCAGAACCAACAAGGACTTAGTGGGCACCCTGATTTCTGATATCGTCCTACAGCTTCTCTCCTACGTTGCCCAATCCGAGAGGGAAAACATCCGGCAGAGGCAGGCGGAGGGAATCGCCATTGCCAAGGCCCAGGGAAAGCATTTGGGACGGTTTCCCTCACCCATTCCGGAAGAATTTTACCCTGTCTATGAAAAATGGACTCAGCACCTCTATACCCTGGAAACTGCAAGCCAGGAATTGGGCATCACTGTCAGCCAGTTTCGTACCATGATAAAAAAACATATGAAATCAACTTCGGATAAGGATTTAGAATAAGAAAGAGAACAAAAAAGCGCCCCCTTGAAGACGACCGTCTCCAGGGGGCGCTTTTTGACTGACTGCTGCTTTTGTTTTATACTACTTCCTGCTCTTTACCGATTGCCCTATGGCTGCCGCAACGCCGCCAAACAGTGCGCCTGCAATGGGCCACACAATCCAGGTGATGTGCCAGTCATTTGTAACGAAGCTCCAGCCCAGGTAAATCGCTGTCGCTACCGGCCAGTAAATGCCTGCAATTCTATCAATTTTTCTGGCATTTTCTCTCTCCTCTGGTGTATATTCTCCTTCGCCGAGAAGGAGATCATAGGAATTTTTCACTGTACCGGCATTGATTAACAGGTAAACTCCTATGGAAACCAGAACTAATAGGAGTACGATAAATTCTATAAGAATAATTTCCGGCGCCTCTATGGCACCTCCCACAACCAGCGGCAGCGCGGCAAGAATACACAAGATTACACCGATGGCTGTGTTTTGTACATATTTCAGTCTGAACTTCTCTTTTCGCTCATTCAATATCCCATTGAGTCCATATTCCAGCTCAAATTCATTATCATCCAGGTATTTGTATCGCTCCATCTTTGAACTGCTGATTATGAAAATACCTACAGCAGTTGAAACCATAATAAGAATTGCAGCCACCCCAAGTCCGATGGCAAGGCCCTCACCAATGCCCATGTCGTTGTCTGCCAGGCCTGCCAGCAAAAGCAAAAGTGCCGGTGAAAGAATGCAAAGCACCACACCGCGTGAGGTCCATTTGCCATGAATTGCTTTATCCTTTATAAATTCGTTTGCGGTCTGAAGGGATACCTTCACATAATCATCGCTTTCGTCTGTTTCGGAATAAGCGAGGGATTCTATTTCATCTTTTAATAGGTAGTCTGTGGTTACGCCAAATACCTTTGACAATTCCAGTATGCGGTTCATATCTGGAATTGCGGCTGCACTTTCCCATTTGGATACGGATTGCCTGGACACATTCAGCTTTTCTGCCAGTTCCTCCTGGGACCAGCCGTTGCTTTTTCTTAATTCCAGTATTTTATCTGCTAAGATCATTTTTGCCTCCTTCTTTTATAGAACAATTGAATCATGTTTGAAACACTTTCAGTAAGATATCTTAAGCAGATTATAGCAGTTATTGAGGTTGCATGCTATCAACATCACTTATAAATTGCGCAACTGACGGTTGCAACTAAGGGTTACTATGCCCTGGACAGCAGGATTATACAGCAAATACTGGAATTGCCTTGCAAAAAAATAAAGCGGATACCTCTCCGGCATCCACTCCCTCATTCGTCTCGTTCATATGAAATAAAAACTCACAAACCTTCCTGAATTTACGCAAAATAAAAGCCCCAACCCCGTAGCTCTCTGTCTACAAAACCGGAACTTTTGATGCGCCTTCAGGGACTCGAACCCTGGACAAATAGATTAAGAGTCTACTGCTCTACCAACTGAGCTAAAGGCGCTTGCTTGTCTTTTGTTGTGCCGTGTCTCAAGCACGTGTGTAATTATATATCTGTATCCGTCAAAAGTCAACACCTTTTTTACAAAAATTTCACAAGAATTTTAAATTTATTTATTATTCTTATTTTTCTTTGAACTTCCGCCCAGGGTTTTGTTCACTTCTACAAAAGATTTGTTCAAAATGAGCAACTGCCGGTTTAAATCCGCCTTATCGCTGGTTGCCTGGAAAAGTTTTCCGGTGATCTTATTTTTCATTCCCATAACCGCGGCTCCATATCGGTTCCTTTTGCCCTATTATATGCAAAACCGGCGTCCAGGTTTAAAGCCCTGACGCCGGTTTTTTCATATAATCAGGCTCTGCCTGCCACCAGTTTATAAATGGGATTTCCCTTAGAGGAAAATTTCTCCTCGTATTCTGTCATCACGTTGCCCTCTCCCATTTCGCTCCGATGTAAGTCAAAGGTGTGCTCCCTGATCTTCCAGCCTGCGCGGGGAATGGATTCCAGGGAGTATTCAAACAGCCCCTTATTATCGGTCTTAAATTCCACAACTCCCTCAGGCGTCAAAATGGTGTCATAAACCGCCATAAATTCCTCAGAAGTCAGCCTGCGCTTTGCGTGGCGGTCCTTGGGCCAGGGATCGGAAAAGTTTAAGTATACCTTCTGTACCTCCCCCTTCTCAAAAATATCGCCCAGGTTTATGGCATCCACACACATAAAATAGATATTGTCAAGCTCCAGCCCGGCCCGTTTTTGAAGCCCTCTCAAAAGCACGCTGGGATACCGTTCAATTCCTACATAATTGATTTCCGGGTGAAGAAAAGCCAGTTCCATGATAAAACGGCCTTTTCCCATGCCCACCTCTATTTCTATGGGATTTTCATTTCCAAATACTTCCTTCCAGTCCCCCTTTTTTTCAGAAGGGTTCTGGACCACATATGGGCTGCCTGCGATTTCTTCCTCTGAGCCTGGTATGTGACGTAACCTCATATTGTAATTCCTCTTTTCGTCTCGTCTTTTTAAACTGCCTTGGCATTTTCAATTGATTGTATCATACAAGGCGGATTCATGGCAAGACGGCTATTTTTTACGTTTTTCTTTCAAATCAAATTTCGACAAAATAACAGGTGCGCAATTCGGAATAATCTAGTATAATGTCTGTATATATGGCATATAACCGTTTTTGCAAAGGAGGAAATATATATGGGAACCGCAGATAACAGTTTCTGGGCCAGAGTCCAGCAGGGCTTAAGGGAGACAGAAACACTCATGAGCCAGAAACAGCATAACATGTCCATGATCAAAGCCCGGCAGACCCTGGAATACATCGTGAACTTTTTAGGCGAAAGAGCCCTGATCGTGGAAGGCGACTTGGCCGACAGCATTGACCAGTTATTTGAAGGACGTTTTATTTCCCAGGACACCAGGGATCACTACCATCGAATCCGCATGCTGGGAAACAAGGCTGTCCATGAAGGCGACGACAGTCCCTATGATGCCAGTGAAGCGTGCCAGCTTCTGGCTCAGGAAGTCAAGGCCCTTGGCGGACTCATGGGACTTGGCAGACAGAGCGCTCCTCCCATGAGCCATCAGCCAGGTGCTGTCAGCACTGTGCCCATCACCTCCCGCAATGCCCCCTCCCGAAGAGCTCCGGGAAGTGAGGCTCCAAAAGCCGCAGCTCCAAGGAATGCAGCAGCAAGACCTGCCTCACAGAGAACGGGAGAACGCCCGTCCGGAACCAGACCCTCCGGGTCAAGACAGCCAGCATCCAGGTCTTCCCAAAGACCTTCCCAGAGGTCCGTTTCCCGTAACGGCCAGAGGATTTCCTCCCAGAGCAGAAGCAGAAGGCGTTCCAGAAACCGTGGCTTTGATCCCTATGACTTATTAAAGCCCGCGCTTATTTTCCTGGCTCTTTTAGTGGTTGTCATGATCTTTGTAAAGCTTGTACCCGGAAAAGGCGATAAAAAAGAAACCACAGCCTCCCAGACTCCCACAGAGATTTCAACAGAATCCATGCTTCCTACGGAGACACCGCCGGAGACTGCCGCCCCGTCTACAGAGGCGCCTAAGATTTATACCACCTCAAGCAAGCTGAATGTGCGCTCAGAACCGTCTACGGAAAGCACCAGGCTGGGTAGTCTGGCAAGCGGCACTGTCGTTGATTATGTGGAAACCTACGATGACAAGTGGACCGTCATCATGTTTGAAGGCAAACAGGCATACGTTGCCACTGAATTTTTAACTGTATCAGAAGCAGAATCAGAGGAAACGGGAGAGACTTCTCCGGTTTCTGAAAGTTCTTCAAGAAGCACCCCCTGACATACCCTGTAAACAAAAAAGCAGAGGCGCCGGAGGATACTCCGATGGCCCCTGCTTTTTTTTATTTTTTTGTAGCATTTTTAAAAAATAGTAGTATTATGAGAGTTATGAGTCAATGATATATTTAACCATCAGGAAGGGAGGGCAAGATATGGATGCTGTAATTGAAAAAATATCCGAGATCGAATCGGCTGCAACCGATATTATGGAAGCAGCGGCCCAGAGAAAAAAAACATTTTTTAAAGAAATGGAGGAACGGACTGCCGCATTTGACGCTCAGCTTGAAAAAGAAACGGAAAAAGAGCTGGAGGAACTGAGAGCCGGCATGGAAGTTTCCATGAATGAACGTTTAAAAAAGCAGCGAAGCGATTCCCAAAAGCTTCTGGAAACCATGGAGAAGCGATACGAAGAGCACCATACCCAATATGTAGAGGATTTGTTTCATACTATAACAAAGGAGTGATCCCATGGGAGACCTGCTATCCTACAGCGGCATTACCACTAAGATTCGGGCCATGGAAAGCCGCTTAATCACGGAAAGCCATTTCCGGGACATGGCGTCCCTTGAAACAGTTTCCGACGCAGTGGAATATTTGCGGCGCCTTCCCGCTTATGAAGGAGTGTTTCAAAACTTAGAAGGGGAGCTTCACCGGGGAGTCATTGAACAGCGCCTGATCCTCTCTCTTTATCAGGATTTCGCAAAGCTCTACCGGTTCGCCAACTTAGACCAGCGAAAGTTCCTGGATTTGTATTTTATGCACTTTGAAATCAGTATTCTTAAAAAATGCTTCCGCAATGCCATGGGCCACAGCCGCCCGGACATCGATCTTCTGGCATTTCGGGAGTTTTTTGATAAGCATTCCCGGCTGGATTTGGTGAAACTCTCCTCTTCCGCCGATATTTCTTCCTTTATTGCAGACCTGGAAGGGTCGGTCTATTACGGCCTTTTAGCTGAACTGGAAGACGGAAAACAGCCCGCCTTATTCGATTATGAGGTCCGTTTAGACCTTCTGTATTTTAAAAGCGTCTGGAAGGTCATGGGCAGGCATTTAACCCGGAAGGAGAGAAAAATCCTCTCCCGCTGCTTTGGAAGCCGGATGGATTTACTGAATATCCAGTGGATTTACCGTTCAAAAAAGTATTACCATCTGCAGCCAGCAGATATTTATTCTCTTCTGATTCCCATCCACTACCAATTGACCAGGGAACAGGTCACGAAGATGGCGGAGGCAGCCTCAGATGATGAGTTTTACAGCGTTTTACGGTCCACCTTTTACGGCCGCCTCACAGACTTGGAGGCCAGGGACCGGCCAGATTTGGAAAGCCTTACCCAAAAGGCTTTGAATAAAATTTACCGCTCAGCCAGCCAGCAAAATCCCTATTCCATTGCTGTGCTGAATTCATATCTCTATTTTAAAGAAGAAGAGATTCAAAAAATTATCACACTCATAGAGAGCATCCGGTACAGCATAAATCCGGAAGAAATTATCTCCTATGTAGTCGCACAGTAAAGGAGGCTGCCATTTCGTGATAGAAAAGATGAAATTCTTAAGCATCACCGGACCGAAAGAGGACATTGACCGGGTTATTGACACCTACTTGTCAAAATATGAAATCCACCTGGAAAATGCCCTGTCGGAATTAAAAACGGTGAAAAACTTAAGGCCTTATATTGAAACAAACCCATACCGGGAGGCTTACCAGAAAGCCATGGAGCTGGCAAAGCTGCTTCCGGCCCTGGAACCCTCCCGCAGAGAGATTTCCGTCCAGCAGGCCGCAGTCATGGTGGAGGAAATTGACCGGCAGGTACAGGATTTTACAAAGGATGAACAGGAGCTTTTATCGAGGCAGAATTCCCTTCAGGAATCCTTAGACCGGGTCCTGCCCTTTGTAGGACTGAATTATGACTTAAGCGCCATCCTTCATTTTAAATACATCAAGTTCCGCTTTGGACGGATTTCCCATGAATACTACAGGAAATTCCAGGACTATGTCTATGACACCATTGATACCGTTCTTTACAAATGCAGGGAGGACCAGGAATATGTGTGGCTGGTTTATTTTGCGCCTGAAACCATATCACACCAGATCGATGCCATTTACGCTTCCATGCATTTTGAGCGGTTCTTTCTGCCGGATGAATACAAGGGAACTCCTACGGATGCCATACACTCCCTTCAGGACGACATAAGCGCCCTCCAGAAGGACTTAGACCGGCTCCGCAGCCAGAGGACCCAGATGCTTTCCGAACGGAAAGAGGATTTAGCCGCTGCCTTGCACAGGCTGGAGACTTTTTCTGAAAACTTCAATGTCCGGAAACTGGCAGCCTGCACCAAAAAGGATGTGAATACGTTCTACATCCTCTGCGGCTGGATGAGCAGCCGGGATGCTGTGGCTTTTCAGAAAGAAATCGCTGATGACAAAAAAACCTTCTTCTTTGCGGAGGACGACCACAATAACATTTTAAGCAAGCCGCCCACCAAGCTGAAAAATCCCAAGCTGTTCCGGCCCTTTGAAATGTTCATCGGCATGTACGGCCTTCCCGCCTACAACGAAATCGATCCCACAGTTTTAATCGGAGTCATCTACTCCTTCCTGTTCGGATTCATGTTCGGAGATGTGGGCCAGGGACTCTGCCTGCTGCTTGGAGGACTGTTCCTCTTTCGCCAAAAGAAGCTGAACTTAGGAGCCATCATCTCCTGCTGCGGCTTTTTCTCAACCGTATTCGGATTTTTGTTTGGCAGCATATTCGGGTTTGAGCACATCATCGACCCGGTCTGGCTCCGCCCCATGGAACACATGACCAGCCTGCCCTTTATCGGAAAGCTGAACACGGTGTTCATCACTGCGGTTTCCCTTGGCATGGGAATCATCCTCATGACCATGGTTTTAAATATCATAAACAGCGTCCGCTCTCACGATACGGAAAAAATATGGTTTGATACCAACGGAGCGGCGGGCCTCGCTTTTTACGCCAGCCTTGTGCTGACCATAGCTCTTTATATGACTGGAAGACCCATTCCGGCCACCCTGCTTTTGATCGTTCTCTTTGTCATTCCTTTGGGACTCATGTTCTTTAAGGAGCCCCTGACCCATCTGGCGGAGAAAAAAGTTCACAAAGCCGAAGGCGGCAAAGGCATGTTCGTGGTCCAGGGCTTTTTCGAGCTGTTTGAAGTGCTTTTAAGCTATTTTTCCAATACCCTTTCCTTTGTCCGTGTGGGCGCGTTTGCCATCAGCCATGCGGCCATGATGGAAGTGGTGCTCATGCTGTCCGGCGCAGAAGCAGGAAATCCCAACTGGGTGGTTGTGGTCCTTGGAAATTTATTTGTCTGCGGCATGGAGGGACTGATCGTTGGAATTCAGGTCCTTCGTCTGGAATATTACGAATTGTTCAGCCGTTTCTACCGCGGAACCGGCCGTGAATTTAAGCCTTACGGAAAGAAAAATTAAAAACCATATCGGAGGTAAATCCTATGTCTAATTTAGTAAAAATCATATTTGCAGCTGCATTAACCTTAAGCATTGTCCTTCCTCTCGCCGCTTTTGCCGCAGGAGAAAAGACAAAGGGACGTTATAAGACCGCTCTCGGTGTCAACGCATTCTTATTCTTTGGAACCCTTATCGTATCCAGTATCTTCATGTTCAACGGCAGCGCTTTCGCTGAGGAAACCGCAGGCGCTGTAACAGGAACCGTTGCCGGCATGGGATATTTAGCAGCCGCTCTTTCCACTGGCCTTGCCTGCATCGGAGGCGGTATTGCCGTTTCTGCTGCTGCCAGTGCAGCTCTTGGAGCCATCAGCGAAGATGGTTCTATCCTCGGTAAATCACTGATCTTCGTTGGCCTTGCCGAAGGTGTGTGCCTCTATGGACTGATCATCTCTTTCATGATCTTAGGAAAGCTGTAATTATGAAAATGTATCTGATCAGTGACAACGTGGATACCTGGACCGGCATGAGACTGGCCGGGGTAGAAGGTGCCGTTGTCCATGAAAAAGCTGAGTTAAAAAGTGAACTGGATAAAGTCCTGGCCGACAGGGATATCGGAATCGTCCTTTTAACGGAGAAATTCGGCAGAGAGTTTCCTGACATCATCAACGATGTGAAGCTGAACCGGAGACTTCCGCTGATCATAGAAATTCCGGACCGCCATGGAACCGGCCGCAAGCCGGACTTTATTACAGATTATGTGAACGAAGCCATCGGATTAAAACTATAGAAAGAGGTGGTCATCTTGACAACTGAGGAAAAACTGCAGCATTTCTTAAGCTTCTGCATGGAAGATGCCAGAACCCGCAGCGCAAAAATGCTTGACGAATATACGGCTGCCCTGGAGGAATCATTTGCCGAGCATCAAAAGGATGCAAAGGCACGGGCCAGACAGCAGGTAGCCATGGAACGGGAACAGATGGAAAGGGAAATCAACAAACGGCTTTCCCTGGAACAGATCGGCATGAAACGGGAGTTCGGAAAAAAGCAGGATGAATTAAAAGAAAAGCTGTTTACAGAGCTGAAGGACCGGCTGACGGAGTTTATGAAAACCCCGGAATACGGCCGTCTTCTGGAAAAACAGGTACAGGAAGCAACAGAGCTGGCCGGCAAGGAGTTCATGACCATTTACTTAACTCCTGAGGATGAGGAAAAGGCCAAAAGCCTTACGTTTCCTGCCAGCGCCGATATACGGATAAGCGAATATTCATTTCTGGGAGGAATCCGGGCAGTGATCCCCTCCAGGCATATTTTGATTGACAATTCCTTTGAATCCAGGCTGGAGGAAGAAAAACACGACTTCCGGTTTGATATCAGGGAGATGATGGGAGGTGGGGAAAATGGCTGATACAGGAGTAATCTCCGGAATCAACGGCCCTATTATATACTTAAAGGGAAACCCCGGTTTCCGGATGAATGAAATGGTTTACGTTGGAAATGACCGTCTGGTAGGGGAGGTCATCGGTCTTACGGACCGGCGCACCACCGTCCAGGTGTATGAGGAAACCAGCGGCTTAAGGCCGGGGGAAAACGTGACCTCCACCGGCTTTCCCGTGTCTGTCACACTGGCTCCCGGTATTTTGAGCAATATTTTTGACGGAATTGAGCGCCCTTTAAAAGAGATTTCAAAGACAGGCGGAGCTTACATTGACCGTGGAATCCAGGTGGATTCTCTTGATCAGTCAAAGCTTTGGAAAACCCATATAACCGTAAAAAAGGGAGAGCACTTATTCCCAGGCGCCATCATTGCCGAGGTTCCTGAGACGCCTGCAGTGGTTCACAAGGTGATGATTCCGCCGGATATGGAAGGGTATGTGGTGGATGCGGCAGAGGATGGAGAGTACACCATATCCGATCCTTTACTGACCCTGCGCCTGTTAGACGGCACGGAGACACAGGTCACCATGACCCAGAAATGGCCCATCCGCATTCCCAGGCCTGTTTTAAAACGGTATCCGGCCACAAAGCCCCTCATTACAGGACAGAGGATCATCGACACCTTATTCCCCCTGGCAAAAGGCGGAACGGCCTGCATTCCGGGAGGCTTCGGAACAGGAAAGACCATGACCCAGCATCAGGTTGCCAAGTGGTCTGATGCGGATATTATTATCTACATCGGCTGCGGAGAGCGGGGAAATGAGATGACCCAGGTTCTTGAGGAATTCTCTGAACTGATCGACCCCCGTTCCGGAAATCCTCTTATGGACCGGACCACACTGATTGCAAACACCTCCAACATGCCCGTTGCCGCCCGTGAAGCCAGCCTTTACTCCGGCCTCACCCTGGCGGAATATTACCGGGACATGGGATATCACGTGGCAATCATGGCGGATTCCACTTCCCGCTGGGCGGAAGCCTTAAGGGAATTGTCAGGCCGTCTGGAGGAAATGCCTGCTGAGGAAGGCTTCCCGGCTTATTTGGCTTCCCGTTTATCCGCCTTTTATGAAAGAGCCGGAATGATGCAGAATATGAACGGAACCGAAGGCTCTGTCACCATTATCGGAGCCGTATCCCCACAGGGAGGCGACTTCTCAGAGCCTGTCACCCAGAATACAAGGCGTTTTGTCCGCTGCTTCTGGGGACTGGACCGGAACCTGGCAAACGAGCGCCATTTCCCGGCCATTCACTGGCTCAGCAGTTATTCGGAATATCTGATGGATTTAGCTCCATGGTACGTGGAGCATGTGGATAAGAGATTCGGGGATTACAGAAACAGGCTGGTCTATCTGCTGACCCAGGAAAGCAGTTTGATGGAAATCGTAAAACTGATCGGCGGGGATATGCTTCCCGATGACCAGAAGCTGATTTTAGAGATTTCAAAGGTCATCCGAATCGGCTTTTTGCAGCAGAACGCATTTCACAAGGACGATACGTGTGTGCCCATGGAAAAGCAGTTTTTGATGATGGACCTGATTCTTTATTTGTACAAAAAATCCCGTTCCCTCATATCCATGGGAATGCCCATGTCCGTGTTAAAGGAGGACCCGATTTTTGACAGGATCATTTCCATCAAATACGATGTTCCCAATGACAGGCTGGATATGTTTGAAGAGTATAAAAAACAGATCGATACATTTTACGATTCCGTCATCGAACGAAACGCATAAGAAGGAGGCAGACTATGGCAATCGAATATTTAGGATTAAGCGCAATCAACGGACCCATGGTGGTTTTAGAAGGCGTACAGAATGCTTCCTTTGATGAAATCGTGGAAATGACCGTGGACAGGAAGACAAAAAAGCTGGGACGCATCATTGAGGTTTATGAAAACAAGGCCATCATCCAGGTGTTTGAAGGAACTGACGGCCTGGCTCTTAGAAATGTCCACACCCGGCTGACAGGCCGCCCCATGGAGCTGGCTGTATCAGAGGATATGCTGGGACGTACCTTTAACGGCATCGGAGAGCCCATTGACGGGCTGGGGGACATCAATTCCAGCTTAAGGCTGGATGTCAACGGAAAGCCCTTAAACCCTGTGACCCGTGAATACCCCAGAGATTACATCCGGACCGGAATTTCAGCCATTGACGGACTGATGACCCTGATCCGCGGGCAGAAGCTTCCCATTTTCTCAGGAAACGGCCTTCCTCATGATGAGCTGGCCGCCCAGATCGTACAGCAGGCTTCCCTTGGCGATGATTCAAAATCCAGCGAGAAATTTGCCGTTGTATTTGCGGCCATGGGCGTCAAGTACGATGTGGCTGAGTTCTTCCGCCGCACATTTGAGGAAAGCGGCGTTTCCGACCACGTGGCTACCTTCATCAACCTGGCAAATGACCCTGTTGTGGAGAGGCTGATCACCCCAAAGGTGGCCCTGACCCTGGCAGAGTATCTGGCTTTTGAAAAAGGGATGCACATCCTGGTCATTTTGACGGATATGACGGCCTATGCGGAAGCTCTCCGTGAGGTTTCCTCTTCCAAAGGAGAGATTCCTTCCAGAAAAGGCTATCCCGGATATTTATACAGCGATCTGGCTTCCATCTATGAGAGAGCCGGAATTGTAAAAGGAAAGCATGGCTCTGTGACCCAGATTCCCATTCTGACCATGCCAAACGACGATATCACCCACCCTATCCCGGACCTTACGGGATACATTACAGAAGGCCAGATCGTTCTGGACCGCAGCCTTCACGGACAGTCGGTTTATCCGCCCATCAATGTGCTTCCTTCCTTAAGCCGTCTGATGAAGGATGGCATCGGAGAAGGTTTTACAAGGGCCGACCATCAGGGCGTGGCAAACCAGCTTTTCTCCTGCTATGCCAAGGTGGGGGATGCAAGAGCTCTGGCATCAGTTATCGGTGAAGATGAGCTCTCCCCCCTGGATAAAAAATATCTGGTTTTCGGCAGGGCGTTTGAAGACCGCTTTGTAGGCCAGGGAAACCACGCCAACCGGAATATTATGGAAACCCTCTCCATTGGCTGGGAGCTTTTAGGGCTTCTTCCAAAAGGCGAGCTGGACCGTATCGACACCAAGGTCTTAGACCAGTATTATAAAGCAGCCGACCCGGATCATAAGGAAGAATAGGAGGGGTATTTATGAATCCTAATTCATTTCCAACAAAAGGAAATTTAATCCTCGCAAAGAACTCCCTGGCTTTAGCCAGCCAGGGATATCAGCTCATGGATAAAAAACGGAACATCTTAATCAAGGAGCTGATGGGCTTGATTGATGAAGCCAAGGGCATCCAGTCGGAAATCGACGTGACCTTCACCTCCGCTTACAAGGCCCTGCAGCGGGCCAATATTGAGCTGGGTATCAATTACGTCCAGGACATCGCCATGGCCGTTCCTGTAGATCATACGGTGAAGATCAAGACCCGCAGCATTATGGGGACGGAAATCCCTCTGGCTGAGTACGGGGAAATGCCTTTGAACTTAACGTATGCCTATTACAGCACCAGGGAATCCTTAGATGAAGCCAGAGAGCAGTTTGAAAAGGTGAAAAAACTGACCGTCCGGCTTTCCACAGTGGAAAACTCCGCTTACCGTCTGGCAAACAGCATTAAAAAGACCCAGAAGCGGGCCAATGCATTAAAGAACATTACCATCCCCCGGTATCAAACCCTTACAAGGAATATCAACAACTCTTTGGAGGAAAAGGACCGGGAGGAGTTTACAAGGCTTAAGGTGATCAAGAGGAATAAAGGCAATGCTTAAAAATAGCAGGGTAAACGAAATCAGAAACGATCTGATGCCGTTTACTCTGCTGTTTCTTTATCCCATATCTTTGAAAAGCAGGGTCTGCACAAAAAACCGGGGGCAGTCATACTTTTGACTGCCCCCGGCATAGGAATTGACGCCGTTTATACCGACAGGCGGGCAGAAGCCCGTCCTTCCAGCTTGAATTTCCTGACCTCCTCCCGCAGTGACTCGGCCTGAGCTGACATTTCCTCACTGGTAGCGGAATTTTCCTCTGCGGTAGCGGCGTTCGTCTGTACAACCGCGGAAACCTGAGAGAGCCCGCCCTTGATCTGCTCAATTGCTTCCGTCTGCTCCTGGGAAGCCTGTTTAATCCGTTCCAGGTTCTTATTCACCTTTTCCGTCGTGACACCCACATTTTTCAGAATCTGCGCTGTTCCTTCTGTCATCTCCATACCTTTGGATACCGTAATAGCAGATGCCTGAATCAGATCAGCCGTCTTCTTGGCAGCTTCCGCAGACTTTGCAGCAAGGTTGCGGACCTCATCTGCCACAACGGCAAAACCCTTTCCGGCCTCTCCTGCCCTGGCCGCCTCAACGGCCGCATTGAGAGCCAGAATATTGGTCTGGAACGCAATATCTTCTATGACCTTCGTAATATTTGCAATCTGGTCGGAAGAGGAAGAAATCTCTCCCATTGCCTCCCTAAGCTGCTCCATCCGCTCAATTCCTATGCCGAAGTCAACGATGGCCTGATCAAAATATCCTGCTGCCGTATTCACAACAGCAGCATTTTCTGCAGAATGCTCGGCAACTCTTTCAATAGAAGCGCTCAGCTCCTCAACAGAAGCGGCTTGTTCCGTAGACCCTGCCGCCAGGGCCTGAGCTCCGCTGGACACCTGCTCTGAGCCGGTTGCAACCTGTTCCGCTGCGGTGTTGATCAGAGTTAATGTCTGGTTGAGAGAGGACGAAATACCGAGGAGGGCTCTTTTAACAGAAGCAAATTCCCCCTCATATGCCTGGGACAGACGCACCCTCATATCCCCCTGCTTCATGGTTTCCAGTATTGAAGTTATTTCGCGGATATAGCTGTGATATTCACCCAGCATGGTTAAAATTTGGCCCATTGCCAGACAGAGCTGTCCCACTTCATCCTTTGAAAATGTCTTTTCATCAATTGTAATCATCAGTTCTCCGTGTGCAATACGTCTGCTGATGCCGGTTATGTACTGTATGTTCTTCTTCAGATAGAGAAGAACGCTAAACGCCAATGCAGTCAATACCACGACAATGATACCGACAGCAGCAGCAGACAGCATCGTAGTATCTGCAATCTGTTTCTGAATCGCCGCAGTACTGGATTCTGCATATGCCTCAAGGAGTTCGGTCATCACATTAATATTTTCCCTGGCTGAAGCGAAGGCAGCGATATGGGCTTCATAATCTCCGCTCCCCGAAACAGGATCATAACTGTTTAACCAATCGGTATAACCCTTTGTAAATTGCTCATAAAGGTCTTTGAGCGTTGTGCCTTCCACCGGATGCTGAAAACCGGCATACAAATCTGGATTTTCCCGGATCTTTGCATATGCATTTTCCAAGCGCGTTTGTACCTGCCCTGCATTCTCTTGAAAATCGGCGGAAAGACTTTCTTTTTGATTTTCTGGAACCGTCTTTCCCTGTGCACGCAAAAGAATCAGCTCATCCTCCGCAACATAAGCCTGGTAAAAGTCCCTGTCGGCATTGATGAGCGCTGCCGTAGGAACAAAAAGTTCATCATAGAGTACATTCTGCGTATTGGTATTGGTAACCTTTAAATTGAAAATAAAGATTGCCGAAACCGCTATCAAGGCGATTAAGGCGGGGATGCTGATCAGAAGCAGCTTAAGTGTAAGCGATATGTTCTTCATATTAATTTCCTCCAATATATTGTGATCTAAAATACGGTCCGGTTTCCTATCCTTTGCTCTGAATGTTTCAGCCTCCCCTACAGTACGGTAACTGCTCTTCCTGGCGTCTATATTGCAGGATTTGTCAGAATATTTAGACTCTTTTATGTTAATCTTATTTTACCAAAAATCGACAGCATAATCAACGAATTCCGGGGCGCTTTTGCCTTTTTTCTGCATTGACAAACTCCCTTTTAAAACTTATACTTTCTTTAATTTCCTTAAGAGAATAAACCGGAGGTTTGGAATGAAAATAGATCTTACCTTATTTTTCTTTGTAGAAGCAATCGGTACCATCGCCTTTGCCTCTTCGGGGGCCATGGTTGCCATAAAAAAACAGCTTGATCTTTTGGGCGTCATTGTCTTAGGCGTCACAACTGCCGTTGGAGGCGGAATGCTGAGGGACATCATCATCGGCAATGTGCCTCCCAACCTTTTTAAAGACCCGATCTATGTCCTGCTGGCTTTTGCAACCGTTCTGCTCTTATTTGGCTTTGTGAGAATAAACCGGAAATTCGTAAACAGCCGCTCCATTGAAGCCTATGAAAAGGTCATGAACATCTTTGACGCCATAGGCCTTGGGGCCTTTACTGTGGTGGGAATCGACACGGCAGTCATCTCCGGCTACGGGGACTATGACTTTCTCGTCATCTTTTTAGGGGTCATCACCGGCGTTGGCGGGGGAATTTTAAGGGACATTATGGCCGGACAGACTCCCTATGTGCTGAGAAAGCACATCTATGCCTGCGCCTCCATTGCCGGGGCCCTTCTCTATGCAGGGCTCATGGGCAGGATCAACGGAGATTTAGCCATGCTGACAGGGGCCTGCACAGTCATTCTCATCCGTTTATTAGCCACACATTTCTGCTGGAACCTGCCCACTGCAACCGGACATTAACTTAATTAAAGGAGAACTCTTATGAAACGAATTCTGCAATACACCCTTGGAATCACTTTTTCAATCTGCCTTATGGTCGTTCTTTTATTCACCTCCATCGAGGCCGCCGTCTACTGGATTCCCGGATTCTTTGAAAAGGAATACGCCAAATACAACGTGACCCAGGACGTTTCCATGACAATGGAAGACTTACTGGATGTCACAGATGAGATGATGGCATACCTTAGGGGAGACAGGGAGGACCTTCATGTGGAAACCACCATGGGAGGGGTCAGACGGGAATTTTTCAATGAACGGGAAATCGCCCATATGGAGGATGTGAAGGAGCTGTTCTTAGGAGGCCTTGCCATACGCAGAGGCTGCCTCATAGCCATGGCCGTCTGCCTGACCGGACTCTTTCTCTTAAAAGCTCCTGTGAGAAAAGTCCTTCCCCGGTCCGTACTGGCCGGAACAGGCGCATTCTTTGCCGCCTCCGCCGCTGTGGCAGGGATCATTTCCACAGACTTTACCAGATACTTCATCCTGTTTCACCACATGTTTTTCAACAACGATTTATGGATTTTAGACCCGGCCACCGACATGCTGATCAATATTGTACCGGAAGGTTTTTTCCGGGATACGGTATTTCTCATAGGGGCCATCTACTTTTTCTGTGTTCTTCTCATCCTGGTTCTCTGCCTGTTTCTTATGCGTAAATACAGGAAAAATCACAAATAAACTTTACTTGTAAGGTCAAATAATCTATACTGTAGATTGGACAATTATCGGAAGCTGAATCAATTTTATGGAGAGATTATTCAATATGACTCAATTTATAAAAAGAATTTTCCTATATTTCCTGTGCTTCACCTTCTCTATGTTCTCCCTTTCCAGTGCCTGGGCCGCTCCTGCGTGGCCCTCTGAAGCTTCGGCACAGGCTGAGGGAGCCATACTGATGGATGCGGATACAGGAACTGTGCTCTGGGGACAAAACATTCACCAGCAGTACTTTCCGGCCAGCATCACCAAGGTCATGACCGCACTGATTGTAATTGAAAACTGTGACTTGGATGAAATGGTGACATTTTCCCACAACGCTGTTTTCAACGTGGAAGCCGGAAGCAGCAATGCCGGAATCAATGAAGGAGATGTCTTATCCGTCAAGGACTGTCTCTATGCCCTTTTGCTCAAATCGGCCAACGAATCAGCCAATGCCCTGGCAGAGCACATCGCCGGAAGCACCGAGGCCTTTGCCGATATGATGAATGCCCGTGCAAAGGAGCTTGGCTGCACCAACACCCATTTTGCCAATCCAAGCGGACTTAACAATCCGGAACACTATACTTCTGCCTATGACATGGCTCTCATTTCCAGGGCTGCCTTTAATAACCCTGTTTTCGAGGAAATCGACTCCGCAACCTACTATAAACTTCCTCCTAATTCCATCAATCAGGAGGGGCTTTCCATCTATCCGGGCCACCGGATGATGAGAAAAAGCACTCCTTACTACTATCCCGGAATCGTCGGAGGCAAGACAGGCTATACCACCCTGGCAGGAAACACCCTTGTGACCTGCGCGGAAAAAAACGGCTTAAAGCTGATCACCGTCATTTTAAAGGGTTCCACCCCCCAGTACTGGGCGGATACCAAGGGACTTTTAGACTTTGGCTTTGGAAACTTTGTTTCCTTAAAAGCTGCCGATTATGAAAAAACCTACAGCTTCATTACCAGTGACCTAAATTTCAGCGGGCTGTCCATCAGCAAGCCGGAAGCCCTGATTTTAGACCCGGAAAGCCGGATCATCCTGCCTAAAACAGCCGTTTTTTCCGATGCTGTGCCGGAGCTGAGCTACGATATCTCATCAGGGGACCCAGAAGGCGCCATCGCAAAGATCAACTACCGCTACAATGACCGGGTGGTGGGCTGTACCTTCTTGGAGGTGAATCAGGCTCTGCTTCAGGTTCCTGAGGAGAAACCTGCCCCTCAGAATCCCTTGCCCTTAGAGGAACTGTCAACGCCTACCGCCTCAGAGGACTACCGGGAGAGAGCTTTGCGGCCCTTTGAAATCCCGCTGGCCGCCTGGCTGGTTTTAGGAAGTGTGGCTCTCGTCGCAGCGCTGGGCGGTATCATATCCTTTCTGATCTACCGCAGACACCGGGAAGAGCATGAGTTTTTAATCCGCAGGGAACAGCGCAGGAGGCGGCTCCAGGATTCCGGCATTTCCGCCGATGAATTCAACTCCATTATGGAGCAAAGGCGCAGCACCTCTTCTACCAAACGCAGAGGCCGCCGGAACGGTAAAACCAAGTTCTGACAAACAAAGGGAATTTTATGAAAAGCTACTGGAAAACTTCAAAAAAAGAATTGCTGCGTAATATCCTGATTACGCTCACCTGCCTGCTTTTTGCAACCGTCATGTCTTATATGATGCTGCTATTGGGAGGCTTTACCAACAATGTGGGAATTGTCTACGTGATGGCGGTGGTTCTCATCTCCCGCTATTCCAACGGTTATATACCAGGAGTGATCGCCTCTTTTATCAGCGTGCTCTGTGTAAACTTTGCATTTACCTACCCCTTCATGGCTTTTAACTTCACCCTGGAAGGGTATCCCATCACCTTTATTGCCATGCTGGCCATTTCCATCATCACCAGCACCACTACCACCCATTTAAAGGAAAAAAGCCATATTTTAAGCGAACAGGAAAAGCTTTTGATGGAGGCAGAAAAAGAGACCATGAGAGCCAACCTGTTAAGGGCTGTTTCCCATGATCTGCGCACGCCTTTAACCGGCATCATCGGTGCCAGCAGCACCTATCTGGAGAATTCCCAGGGCCTGTCCAATGAGGAAAAGACAAACCTGGTGGCGAACATACAAGAGGATGCCAACTGGCTTTTAAACATGGTGGAAAATCTCCTGAGCGTCACCAGAATCCGCAATACAGGCGCCCAGGTGTCCAAATGCTCCGAGCCCCTGGAGGAAGTGGTGGCGGAAGCTCTCCAGCGTTTCCACAAGCGGCTCCCCCAGTCCGCCGTCCAGGTAACCGTGCCTGAGGAATTCGTCATGGTTCCCATGGATGCCACCCTGATCGAACAGGTCATCATCAATCTTCTGGAAAATGCCGCTTATCACTCCAATTCCTCCAAACCCATCAGCCTGTCTGTAGACGTACACGATGGATACGCCTGGTTTCATGTGCGTGACTACGGCGTAGGAATTGTGCCGGAACGGCTGGATACCCTGTTTGACGGCTACAGCCCGTCACAAAACAGCAGCGGAGATTCCCGCAAAGGCATGGGCATCGGCCTGTCCATCTGCAAGACCATTGTCACCGCTCACGACGGAAGTATCTCCGCTGCCAATGAGGATGAGGGCGCAGTTTTTACGTTTACATTACCACTGGAGGAAAAGAGTTATGAGTAAAATTACAGTCGTAATCATAGAAGATGAAAAGAATATCTGCAATTTCATTGAAAGTGCACTGGAAAGACATGATTATAAGGTGATTACTGCCAGCTCCGGACGGGATGGCCTGGCTCTCATCAATTCTCTCTGCCCGGATGTGATCCTTTTGGACTTAGGCCTTCCTGACCTGGATGGAATGGATATTATAAAAGGGGTCAGAAGCTGGACCTCCACCCCTATCATCGTCATCTCGGCCAGAACCCAGGAACAGGAAAAGGTGGCTGCCCTGGATTACGGTGCTGACGATTATATCACAAAACCCTTTGGAACCAGCGAGCTTTTGGCGAGAATCCGCACGGCTCTGCGCCACGGAAAGCCTACCACCAGCACTGCCTGCGGTTCTCTGGTGCAGGTTCCTTACAGAAGCGAGGGCTTATGCATTGATTTCAGCAAGCGCCTGATCACCTTAGACGGCCAGAAGATCCACCTGACCCAGATCGAATACAAGCTGGTATGCCTTCTGGCAGAAAGCTCAGGAAAGGTTCTGACGTATGACCACATCATCAACCACATATGGGGACCTTATGCGGACAGCAACAACCAGACCCTCCGGGTCAACATGGCTCACATCCGCAGAAAAATAGAAGCCAATCCCGCAGAGCCAAAGTATATCTTTACGGAAATCGGGGTGGGCTACCGGATGAGGGAAAGCGAAATTTAAGAAAGGGGGACTTCCCCTTTCTTTTTCTTATTCCGGACCCTGGTTTTTTCCACCCGTTTTTTTCTGGCTTCTTCTTTTTTCTCGTATATCCCCTTGATATCCTCTTCGCCCATCAGCCTCATGGTCTTCACCACATAAACCTTCCCATCCTCACTGCGCCTCATGCGCAGCTTTCCCTTCACATTTCCATGGACAGGACAGCAGCCTAAGGCAGTGTAGAACTTCTGGTTCGCGGAAAACCACTTGATTTTCTTTCTCAGCATCCGGCCGCATTGGCAGCAGATCAAATCTGTTACGGTTTTATCCTCAATGGCCTCCTGCTTTGACTCAAAGGGCCTTGAGATGTATTTGGAATAATCGGGAAAGATCAAATACACCTCTTCTTCCTTCGTCTCAGGCAGGCGGTAATAATCGGTAGACCAGTACAGACTCACCTTCTCAAAATCCATTTCCTGCATAATCCGTCCCGTATAGTGGGCATCATCAAGGGCCCGGTGAAACGGCCTTGATTCCGTCAGATTCCGCTCTGTGACGGCAAGGTCAAGGGACTGGCGTTCCTTTCCGTCACTGTAGAGAATGCTGTAAAGCTTCTGGATATCATAGTACAAAAAGGGCTTTGGAAATGGAACCGGAATTCCGTGAAAGGTCATATTTCGCTGCAGCTCCGTCAAGTCCATGGACCCCCAGGTGCAAAACAGGCCGTCTTCCCCGCACCATAAGAGAAACTCCCTGATGGCATCTTCAAAATCCACGCCTTCTTCCACGAGAGTTTTCTCATCCATATGGGTCACTTCCAATATCTTTTCATGAAGCCGGGTGTAGACCCTGGGCCTGATAAGCCGCCTGAACTCCCCTGTTTCTTCCATGGCCTCATTGAGCTTAACAGCCCCGATCTCTATGATCTCAAAAGGGAAATGCTCGATTGTCTCTTCGGTTCCTCCGGCGCTCTGGTTCCATTCCAGGTCCAGCACAATATAATTTTTCATCAACTTAAATCCTTCATTCTATCAGACTTTCCAGCTTCCTTTTCACACTCTCCCTGCGCCTTTGCGTTTCTTCCCGGTTCAGCCTCCAGCCTCCCGGCTCCCACGTAAGGACGTCCCCTTCTCTGGCCCCCAGAGGAAGCTCTGTGGCTATCAGCTTTATCATGGTGCCTTCTTCATCTTCACAGACAGCGATTTCCGGGCCGATCCGGTCAATAATATATTCCATAAACGGTTCCCCCTCCTTATTTTTTATTCAGCTTAAGGGCTGCATATCTGGCATGGCTCATATCCCATCTTTATCACATCTTCCCTGGTTCCTGTATAAGTCTTTCTGTTTTCCTTTTTCATGGAAGTGGCCGAACTGCAGTCAGGGTAATGGAATTTCCTGGTATTGGTGTTGATCACATACTCCTGATTTTCCAGCCCTGCCCCTTTTCCGGTCAAATCCTCTGTCTCCTGGCCGGGAAATGTGACGGTTTTTCCGTCGCTGACCGCTATGATGGTTCCCAGCTCATCGGTCCGGAAGCTTTTGATACTGCGCTTCTTCAGCATGGACCGGATTTCCTTATGAGGATGGCCGTAATCATTATTCTTCCCGCAGGAAATGACTCCGTAATCCGGGTCCACCATATCCATGAAACGGCTGGAAGAAGAAGTGCTGCTTCCATGGTGGGAAATCTTCAGCACGTCAGCCTTTAAATCGAGGCCGCTGCCTATAATATCCCCTTCCGCTTCTTTTTCCGCATCCCCGCAAAAGACAAATCCGGTTTCCCCGTAAGTTAACCGGATTCCCACAGACCAGTTATTTAAATTATCCCCATAATCCCGGACCGGGGCTATGATCTGGAAAGAAGAAGCTCCCAGCTCATACGTATTCCCCACCTTGGGAAGGGTGATTTTTAAGTTCTGCCGGGCGATTTCATCCAAAAGGTTTTCATAAATTCGGATGGTATGCTCCTTTGCAGGCATGATCACCCGTCCCACCTCAAAGGCCTTTAAAACCTCAGAAAGCCCTCCGATATGGTCGGAATGGGGATGGGTGCCGATGACGTAATCCAGCTTTTTTACTCCCTGCTTTTCCAAATAGGAAACCACTGTTTCGCCCTGATCCTTTTCCCCGGCGTCTATGAGCATGAAATGTCCGTTCTGCTCAATTAAGGTGCTGTCTCCCTGCCCCACATCAATGAAATGAACCTTTAAATTCCCCCCGGTTTCCCCTCCGGTCAAAGGAGAGGAAACCCGGACTTTAACACCGCAGCCTGCCAGCAAAAGGGCCAGAATGATAACCGCCCCGGCAAGCAGGCGCTTATAAAATTTTTCCGCCATTTTTACCGCCGCTCTTTCCTGCTTTTACAATCTTAAGGAAGCCTGGCTCCGTCAGGCCCTACTGCTGCCCCGTCAGGAGTCTGTGTATTAGCAAGCATATGTCCTCCTGCGGTATCGCAGTAATACTGCTTTCCGTTCCAGTGAATCCAGCCTGTAGCCATATAGCCCGATTCATTGAAATAATACCACTGGCCGTTGATATACTGCCAGTTGCTCACCGTATAGCTTCCGTCTGCATTCTTATACCACCAGCCTATATGATCCTGTTTCCAGCCCATGTCGGAAACTGTGCTGCGGTTGTTAGCTGCCTCTGCCTCTCCGACGTTTTTCGGCGCCGACTCAGTCCAGCCGCCCTTGTTCTCCGCCTTTATCTTATTGATGGGACGCACCCGGACGGTGTAGCTTCCGACCCTGGTGAGAGATGTTCCAAAATCCATGGTTGTCTCTCCCGTGGTCTTGACCGTTCCCACGGTTTTTCCATCCCGGTACAGCTTTACCTCATACGTTCCGGCTCCTATGGCCTGGCTCCAGCCAGCCGCTGTGGAAGAAACCCATTCCACCTTTTCCACATCCTGAATGGACTCGCTGGTCCTTGGAAGATCAATGGTCAGAATCAAACTGGAATCTTCTGTTTTCTGAGACACAAGGGTCCCGCCCTGAATTTTAATTCCGGAACTGGGTACGGAAAAAGAATACTCATTTTCCGCATACAGGGTCACTTCCATTCTGGGTATATCGCGTTCAGACCACTCAAATCCCCTGTTGATAAATTCATATCCGCCCACTGTAATGTTTTTGTTTCTTATCTCCAGTTCCGCTTCCTGTTCAAAAACAGAACCTCCCGGTATTACTTCTGCCTTCACGGTTAAATTTACCGATGTGATCTTCTTTTTCGATGCTGCCATAACAGTGGTGCTGAAAGCGCCTGCAGCGAGTATAACAGCAATCATCAGTGACAATACCTTTTTACCGCTCATGATTGTTTCCTCCCCTCTGATTTTTTCATAAATTTATTATAACCCATTTTCAGCCATTTGTGAATGATTATTGCTTTTGGAGGGGAGAAAATATGCCGGGTATTCTTATGATTGGGAAAGTTTTTCCGATATATTATATATTGCTTATGGCCTCCGGTTTCACGGGATTCCAGGCGCCATAAATCACCCGAAAGGAAGACTAACCAATGAAACAGAAGGAACGCTCCTCATTCATTAAAAACTTGTCCATTAGCAAAAAGCTGGTTGTCAGCTTCGGCCTCATGCTGCTGATTCTCCTTATCGTTTCCAGCTTATCGGCCCTCAATGCAAAGAACATCGGATTTCAAGTGGAGCGCTATTACCGTTATACCGTTCCAAATACCGGCAGCACCTGGACCATGAAATCGAGCCTCATTTCCACCCAGAGATACTTACTCCAGGCAATTCTTGATGAAGATGCCCAGGATATGAAGGACAACTTAACCCACGCACAGACGGAAGCCGCAAATATCGCAAGCGCACTGGAAGCCTTTGCCGGAAACCAGTCCTCAAATGCCAGGGCCAATGAGATCGCCCAGTTACGGGAGCTGCTGTCCCAGGCCAAGACCAGCCGGGAAGAGATCGGAAACCTGCTGACCGGCGGCTCAAAAGACAGTGAGAAACAGGCCTACGAGTTATTTAACACACAGTACAGACCAATCGTTGAACAGGCAGAAACCATTCTTACCGGCTTTTCCGACATACAGAATAACTTTGCAGCCTCCCAGAAAAAAGAGGCCCAGGCTCTTCTGACCAAATCCTGGGTGATACTGCTTTTATCCGCACTGATTTCTGCACTGCTGACCTTCCTCATTGCAAGAATCATCTGCAAGTCCATTCTGGCTCCTGTCAATGAAATCGACCTGGCTTACAGGGAAATGGCCAAAGGGCACTTAAACACCCCCATCACCTATGAAAGCAGGGATGAAATGGGCGTCCTGGCAGAAAACATCAGAAAGACCAATGCTTCTATTAACTCTTATATTCAGGATGTGATCCAAAAACTCAATCTCATCGCAAACGGAGATTTGAGCTTTTCCGTGGACTTGGATTACATCGGAGACTTTGAAGCCCTTAAAACAGCATTCACAAGGACAACCTCCGCCTTAAGCCGCACACTTTCCATGATCGAAAGCGCTGCTGAGCAGGTGAACACCGGAACTGAACAGGTTTCCTCCGGCGCACAGGCGCTGGCTGCCGGGTCTACGGAGCAGGCTTCTTCTGTAGAAGAACTGTCCGCCTCCATCACCACCATTTCCGTACAGGCTGCGGAAAATTCAGAAAATGCCCAAAAGGCTGTTCAGTATGTGGAGCAGACCAGCCTCAATGTGAAAAACGGCGGCGAGCACATGCATCAGCTTACCAGCGCCATGGACAACATCGGCTCCGCCTCCGACCAGATCACCAACATCACAAAGGTCATCGAAGACATCGCCTTCCAGACCAACATCCTCTCCCTCAATGCGGCTATCGAGGCCGCCAGAGCCGGGGAAGCCGGAAAGGGCTTTTCCGTAGTTGCCGATGAGGTACGCAACCTGGCTGCCAAGTCAGCAGAAGCAGCCAAGAAGACCGCTGACTTAATCCAGCATTCCGTAAACGCTGTCCATGACGGGACTCAAATCACCCGCAAGACCGCTGAGATTCTGGAGGAAATCAGCCAGACCACGGATTTAATCCACGACATTGTCGATAAAATCAACTTCTCCACCTCCGATCAGGCCTCCTCCATCGAGCAGATCCGTTTAGGGCTGGAGCAGGTGTCAGCCGTTGTTCAGACCAACGCTGCCACTGCCGAAGAAAACTCGGCTGCCAGCGAAGAAATGAGCGCACAGGCCAACATGCTGCGTGAAGAGGTCGGAAAATTCCGGCTGAATACAGGATCAGGGGAGAAACGTTTCCGAAGTGTTCCGGAATTTTCCTCCTACTCAGAAGAAGCTGAAGACGCATTCTTTTCCACGAAATACTGATCCAGGAAACCGGAGGCTTCCTGAAAGTGAGGGTGTCCTCCAACAGCAATTTCCTGGCTGTTGAAGGGCACTTTTTTCTATATTGGGGAAACTACTAAAACAACACACGAATTGGAGGGGTTTATCATGAAATCAATGAAAACAAAACTGATACTGGTTTTTACCGCAGTCATACTGGTTCTTACCGCAACACTGGGCTATATATCGGTCAGCTTAATGACTAAAAAGCTGATGGATGGCGCTCACGATGACTTAAAACAGATCGCAATGGAAGAAGCCAAGTACATCCACGCCAGAACACTGGTAGAAAAACGGTATGTGGATTCTCTGGCACAGCTTCCCATGCTCTCAGATGACAGGGTGTCTTTGGAAGAAAAAATCCGTTTTTATGAAAACGAAGCTAAAAGGACCGGATATTTAGCCTTCGCCTTTGCCGACAAAAACGGGGACAGCACTGTTTTTAATTCACAGAAAGAGACGACCAATATCGCCAGCCGGGCCTATTTCCAGGAGGCCTTAAAAGGAAATCCAGCCGTTTCAGACGTTCTCATCAGCAGCGTTACAGGAACTCCCGTAATTTTATATGCGGCTCCCGTCTATAAAAACGGCCAGATCATCGGCGTGCTTTACGGCAGAAAAGACGGCCAGACCATGAGTGACATCGTCAGTGAGGTCAGCTACAAAAAAACAGGCTTTGCCTATGCAGTCAACACCCAGGGAACCGCCGTAGGCGATAAGAACCGGGATATGGTGAACAGCCAGACCAACTATTTAAAATCAGCAGAAACAGACCCGGCCATGAAGGAAATGGCAAATTTCATGGAGACAAAAATGCTCACCGGAACTGTGGGAAGCGGGGAATATCGGTATGAGGGCAAAGATTATATCACAGCCTTCTCTCCCGTAAAAGACACTTCCTGGATCATGGCAGTCAGCGTGGAAGCGGAAGAAATATCAGAAGAAGTCCGGGGCATGAGAAACCTTCTCATCGGAGTCTGCGCCATCGCTGTTTTGGCAGGCACGGCTATCATTTACGTTGTCAGCCACCGCATGACAAAGCCCATCAAAGCCGTAACCGCAGCCGCAAAGGAGATCGCAGACGGCAGCTTTGATGTTCAGCTCTCTGTCGCTTCAAAAGATGAGGTGGGACAGCTTTCACAGGCCTTTAACCTCACCATTGACAGGTTGGTGGATTACCAGGGATACATTGACGAAATATCCGACGCCCTAAGCCAGGTTTCCCACGGCAATCTCCTGGTGGAATTAAAAAGGGATTACATAGGCCAGTTTAAAAAGCTCAAAACCAACATGACCGCCCTGGCCCAAAGCTTAAACTCCACCTTACAGCAGATCAGCCGGGCAGCCGATCAGGTATCCGACGGCTCCGATCAGGTTGCAAACAGCGCCCAGGCTCTTTCCCAGGGCGCCACCGAGCAGGCCAGCTCTGTGGAAGAGCTGTCAGCCTCCATCGCTGAAATAGCAAACCAGATCAAGCAGAATGCGGACAATGCAGGGCTGGTGAGCCAAAAAGCCGCATCAGCCGGACAGGAGCTGAAAAACAGCGATGAGCAGATGAAAGAAATGATCGGGGCCATGGAGCGCATCACCATGAAATCCTCTGAAATCTCCAAGATCATCAAGGCAATCGATGACATCGCCTTTCAGACCAATATCCTGGCCTTAAACGCAGCCGTGGAAGCCGCAAGAGCAGGAGAATCCGGAAAAGGTTTTGCCGTTGTGGCAGATGAGGTGCGCAATCTGGCGGGCAAATCCGCAGAAGCGGCAAAAAATACAACCGTACTGATCGAGGAAACCCTGGCAGCGGTTGGAAAAGGCTCTGACATCGCAGGAAAGACAGCCAGATCCTTATCTGAAAGTGCCGCCACCACCGGTGAAGTGGTATCCTTAATTGATAAAATCGCAAAAGCCACCGGCGATCAGGCCATAGCCATTGAACAGGTCAATCAGGGCGTGGAGCAGATTTCCGCAGTGGTACAAAACAATGCCGCCACAGCCGAAGAAAGCGCTGCTGCCAGCGAAGAGCTGTCAGGCCAGTCAAGCCTGTTAAAGGAGCTGATCTCCAACTTCAAGCTGAAAGAAGAAACCGTGTCAGAACCCGTCCCTGTTTTAAAAGCAGCCAAGCCCTATGAAGCGCCTTTGGAGTTCTCTGTCAGGGAAGAATGGGGAAGCAAATATTAAGAACCGGAATAACAGAAGTCAGGGAGGAACCGCTTTACATTTTTATCAGAAGCCGATATACTATCAAGGATAAGATGCACTCTAAATAAAGTGAAGACGGAAGGTAGATCTATGAGCCCAAAAAAGCACTGTATTTTGGAATTCTTCCTGTTAATATTAATTTTTTCCTCTGTTTTAAGTACACCGGCATCAGCCCTGGAGGCTGGCAGCATTTCCCAGCCAGCCCCCATTTCCTTAACTTCGGAGGAACAGCAGTATATAAAGGACCACCCTGTTGTCACCATCGCTTTCATGCAGGGCTTTGCTCCGGTCATATACCTTGAAAACGGAGAAGCAAAGGGGATTATGAGAAAAATACTGGATAACGTCTCCCTCCAGACAGGCTTAACTTTCCAATACGAAGAAACCAAAGGGATCACCCGTATGGAAGGGACAGCAAGGACGCAGAAAGTCGATGTGTTCGGAGGAATGACCACCCAGTATCTCCCTGAAGAATTTGAAAACAATCCCCGCTCCAAAACCTTTTTAACCTCCCAGACAGCCGTTTTCATGCACAACGGAGTGGATGCCTCCAATTTATCCGACTACACCTTTGCTGCTGTAACAGACGGACTGCTGCCCGCAGGAGTCGATGAAAGCAAGGTGAAATTCTATCCGGGCCGGGAGGCCACCATGGAAGCGGTGGAAAAAGGAGAAGCGGACTACTGCTTCGGAAATGAATTTTCCATCGCATATTACACAATCAAGAACGGATATAAAAATATCATCACCATCCCTCAGAAAATGGAATCCAGAGAGTATTTCTTTCTCTACTTAAATACAGATGAACGCCTCATTTCCATTATCAGCAAGGCTCTGGACAATATTTCGGAATCAGAGCTCCAAAGCATCATCCTGCAAAGCGCCTCGGAAATTGACCGAAAAATCTCCCTGCCTCAGGTGATCAACACCTATGGAAAAGAAATTATACTGATTCTCTTCGCAACGATCCTTCTATTTCTCCTGCTTTTGCTGGTTATTTACCGCTCCTACAGCCTTTATAAAGGCCAGGTCCGGCAGTATCATATCCTGTCAGATCTTTCCGGCGAATACATCTATCAATACGATGTGAAAAAGGACTTATTATCCTTATCCGGAGAACTGAGCAGCCTTTTAGGCGTCCCGCATAAAATAGAAAATTTCCGGAAAAGCCAGTGGAGAAGTGACCCCCAGCTTTACTTAAATGATCTCCTCCATACGGATAAAGCCGGATACGAGATCGCCATGGTTTTAGAAGACGGGGAAACCGGGATGTTCCGGGTCGTGAACTTTGTGATGCACGACAGGGGCCGGAAGACGGAATTCATCATAGGAAAACTGACCAATATCCGGGAAGAAAAGGAAAAAATCAAGGCCCTTCACATGAAGGCGCAGACCGACGGCCTTACAGGCCTTTATAACCCGGACACAACCCGCACCTTAATCAAAGAAGCCTGCTCCCTGTTTGAAGACTCCAGCGCTCTTTTTGTCATCGATGTGGACAACTTTAAAAAGATCAATGACACCTACGGCCATCCTGCTGGAGATAAAGTCCTGGGAGAGATCGCAAGAGCCTTAAAGGTTTCCTTTCGCAATGCCGATATTGTGGGCAGAATAGGCGGAGATGAATTCTGCATATTTATGACAGGAGGCATTACCGAAGAGCTCATCAGCCATAAGTGCAGCCAGATCGCCCGCACCTATACGGCCCCCCACTTAAACAGCTCCATTTCCGTCACCGTCAGCATCGGAGTGGCATTCAATCCCCGTCTCAGGACCACCTTCGCAGAGCTGTATAAGAGCGCTGATGAAGCATTGTATCACGTGAAACGAAACGGACGGAACAATTACCATATCACTGTCATGCAGGATCACAGCTAAATAAAAACAGATGCCGGGAAGCTTCCACTTCCCGGCATCTGTTTTTTATATTTAACTTTAAAATCCCCGGTTCTGTTTTAATGTGAACTGGCCTGCCAGATTGCTCAGCAGCCTTGCCTGTGCAGACAGCTCCTCGCTGGCTGCCGCGCTCTCCTGGGCAGTGGCGGAGTTGGACTGTATGACAGAAGATATCTGATCCACGTTTATGGTGATATTGGAAATAGAAAGGCTCTGCTCCTGGGAAGCCGTCTGAATATCTCCGATTCCAAGGGCGATCTCCCGCGCATCCTTTAACACATCGCTCATGGTCTGCGCCATGGAATCCGTTAATTCCTTGCCTGTTTCCACAGAACGGACGGAAACATCGATGAGCTCTGAGGTGTTGCTGGCTGCCAGCGCACTTTTGGCCGCCAGGTTGCGGACCTCATCAGCCACCACCGCAAATCCTTTTCCCGCTTCCCCGGCTCTGGCGGCCTCAACAGCCGCATTAAGCGCCAGAATATTGGTCTGGAATGCAATGTCTTCAATGGTCTTATTGATTTTAATGATTTCCTCAGAATTGCTGCGAATGTCGTCCATGGCCTTAAGCAGAAGCCACATCTTCCTTTCGCTCTCATCGAGGCTGGCCCCCATCTTTTGTGCCTTGTCGTTAAAGCGCCTTGCATTTTCCGTGGTATAGTCTATCTTTTCCACGATTTCCCCTACTGCCTGAGAAAGCTGCTCAATAGCCGCACTCTGCTCTGCAGCGCCCTCTGCCAGAAGCTGGGAGCTTGAAGCAACGTGGTCGGAACCTGCAGACACCTGCTCCGATGTCACATTAAGCTGCATGAGGATTTCAGAAATCTGGGTGGAGAACTTCTCCATGGAAATTCCGATCTTGGTAAAGTCTCCGATATACTGCTGAAGGGGCAGGTCGAAGTTTCCCTGCTCCATCTGCTCCATGGCGCTTCCGATTCGGGAAATGTACTCGGAAAGGATTTGAATGGAGGTTCGCATGCTGTTGGCAAGCATTCCCAATTCATTGGTAGAGGAATATGCAATTTCAGTCTGAAGATCTCCCTGAGAAAGATTCTCCATACCCTTTTCCAGCACCTTGATGGGAAGCAGCACCTTGCTGCGGATGACCACAAAGATAAAGGCGATGAAAGCCAGGTTGACGACCAAAGTGATTACGGTCACCACCTTAAGCCTGATAATTCCCTGAGCCGAATACTTCTCAGCCTGGGAAACGGCGCTGTTGCTCTTGTTAAACAGCTCCTCACTGTTTTCCAGCAGCTTCTGCTCCGGGTCCTCAGTCAGTAAAGGCAGTACCTGCTCTTTCCAGTATGTACGGATTTCCTGCATCTGGGACACCAGCTTTTCGTCTCCCGGCTTTGGCAGCCCAAGCTCCTGGCTTCCCGAAATGAGTCCGTCCATGGCTTTTTCCACCTTTGCGACAGCTTCCTCCACAGGCTGTCCCATCAGATGAAGCTTCATGACGCGCTGGCTGGCACCTCTCACCACCCCGCAGTAATTCACGATCTTGCCGTTGCTCTGGTTCTGATCAAGAAGCGAAAACATCAGACCTGTGCTGATCACGCTTAACAGTGCAAGACAAACCATAGCGCTGTAAATAATTTTTTTAATACTCAAATCTACACCTCCTTTAAGGATTTTTAATAAAAAGCTCTGTATTTCCTGACTTTTATGAAAAACAAAATAATAGTAATAATAACAATTCTTGACATATATCGACATAAAATATTCTACAATTAAAGATATCAGAAGTCAATCAAAATACATCAAACCCGCTAAAAAATATCCCCTAAAAAAAGGCCTCATCCATAATGCCAGCCGGCAAAATTACAGTGTTTGAGATTGAAAACCGCTCCATTTTGTTATATAATATATAATATAGACGATTTTCCACTTTTTTTGAAACCAGAGGTAAAAAACACCTGGGATATCATAAGAAAGAGGGGTGAAATTCATGGGAAATATATTTATCATTTTTATTTTAACCATAACCGTATTCTCCTGCCTTTTGATGATATATGCCATCGTAAATCACTCCGCCGAGAAAGCGCTGTTTCTGATTTCTCTTTCCGTATCCATCTTCCTGTACACCTTTGGATTCCTTCTGGAAGCCACGGCCTCCTCTTTGGAAGCTGCCTTTTACGGGGTCCGGATTCAGAAATTAGGATCGCCTTTCATCCTCCCTGTTTCCTATTTGTTCATCCGGGATGTCTATGGGGAAAAGCGCTTTGGCTTTTTAAAGTCCTGCCTTTTAACTTCCGTTCCCTTTATCACCCTGGCTGCCTTTCAGGCATACCCCTTTCTCCGTCTTTACTACACGGACATCACGTATATTCACAACGGTTACATTGCAAGCTGCCGGGGCGGTCATGGCCCGCTTTACTACCTGGGCTCTGCCTGGAACTATGTATGCTTCTTTCTCTGCTTCCGGCTTATATTAATACATTTAAAAAATGGCAACCGGCTGAAAAGGCGGCAGAGTGCAGTGCTTTTAGCCGCCCTTTTCTTTCCCCTCGTGGCTGCCGGCTTTTACAGCTTTTCCTATCTGTCAAACTCCTACGACCCTAACCCCTTCACTCTTTCCATTTCCCTGTCGCTGCTGGTCTATTCCGTCCTGCGCCAGAACCTGTTAAGCCCCGCTTCCATGGCCCGGCTCCAGGTGATCGAATCCCTGGAGGATGCCTTTATTGTCTGTGACAATGAATTGAACTTCCTGGATGCCAACAAGGCGGCAAAACGGCTCTTTCCCCAGTTAAATCTCCTGGAGGCAGGGGAAAGCTTAAAGCAGGTAAAAGGCTTTAAAGAAGAAGGCAAGCTTCACATCCAGTCGGAAAATGAGATGCGCTCTTACAAGGCCACCCAGACCAAAATTTTGCAGACAGGAAAAGACAACACCCTGTGTATCGTATTCCGGGACATCACCGAGGAAGAGGCCCTTCTTAAAAAGCTGAGGGCCCAGGCCATGCTGGACCCCATGATGCAGATTTACAACCGGGGCGCATTCTTTGATCTGGCAAACTTTATTCTGGAGTCCGGCAAAAAGGAACTCATCCCCTGTTCCCTTCTGCTGCTGGACCTCGACCACTTTAAACGGGTCAATGATACTTACGGCCACCCTTGCGGAGATGCGGTTTTAAAAGCAATTTCGGAACATATGAAAAAGCAGTTTAAAAAAACAGGCCTTATCGGACGGTACGGAGGCGAGGAAATCGCGGTCCTGATGAAGGACATTTCCCCGGAACAGGCCGTGGCTGCCGCAGAAGAGCTTCGAAAAAGCATTGAAAACATCGTTGTTTCCTATAAAGGTGCCAAAGTCACAGTGACTGCCAGCATCGGCGTGGTCTACTGTCCCGGCGGAACGGTCTGTTCCCTGGAATATCTGCTGGGTCAGGCGGATTCCGCTCTATATCAGGCCAAACACGCAGGACGAAACCGGGTCTGTCTCTATGAATCGCCTAAAAACCTCACAGGCCTGCCCCGTCCCCTGCAATGATGAAAAATAAGGAGGATTGACAACATGAAGCTTCAACTGGCACTTGATGATATATCGCTGGAAAATGCGGTGAAACTGGTAGAGGAAGTGCATGATTATATTGATATCATAGAAATAGGAACCCCTATGATCATAGAATACGGAATGACTCCGGTCCGGACCATGAAGGAGAAATTTCCCCAAAAAGAAGTGCTGGCAGATTTAAAGATCATGGATGCCGGTTATTATGAAGCGGAGGAAGCCTTAAAGGCCGGGGCCGATTACATCACCGTCCTGGGCGTGACCGATAACCTGACCGTTCAGGGCAGTGTGGATGCAGCGAGGGAGTATAAGGGAAAGGCCGTCGTGGACATGATCTGCGTTTCTGACTTAGAAAGCCGGATCAAAAAGATGGAAGAGCTGGGAGCTGACTTTGTCTCCGTTCACATCGGAGTGGACCAACAGGCCGCCGGAAGGACTCCCTTAGACGATTTAAAGATCATGAAAAACACTGTCAGGAAGGCAAAAATATCGGTGGCTGGGGGAATCTCCGTGAAAACCCTCCCAGCCTATCAGGAATACGGGCCCGATGTGATCATCGTTGGCTCCGGAATCACACACGCCAGTGATCCTAAGGCCGCCGCCGAAGAAATTCACAAAGCCCTTATGAGGAGATAGAGTATGGAAAATACAGTAGAAAGAATACTCATGGAACTTTCTTCCCTGGCCGGCCACATCCGGGAAGAGGAATTAAACGCCGTCTGTGACTTGCTTTATGAAGCCGCCCAATCCCAAAAACGGATTTTTCTGGCCGGGGCAGGAAGGAGCGGCTGTGTCCTGCGCGCCTTTGCCAACCGCCTGATGCATCTGGGATTTACCTGCCATATCGCAGGAGATGTGACCGCGCCTCCCATCGAAAAAGACGAAATTCTGTTCATCCTATCAGGCTCAGGAAAAACAGGCACCCTGGTCAAAACAGCAAAAAAAGCAAAAAGCCTGGGTGCCCGCATTCTTACTATAACATTACAGCCCGATGAGGATATCGGGCAAATGGCGGATCAGTCCATCCTTCTTCCCGGAACCACAAGGCTTAAAGATCACAACAGCTTTGACTCCATCCAACCCATCGGCTCCAGCTTCGAACAGCTTAGCTGGCTGACCTGTGACGGGATTATCATGCTTTTAAAAGAACGGCTCCATCAGACAAATGAAGATTTGATCAAACGGCACGGCAATCTGGAATAGAACCTGGATTCCTTAAGGGCGGTATTCCTTTTTCCCCTTGCCATAATCTGCAAACCGTCCTTCATGCTTATCATGAACAGGAGCATCACTGCCCCAGGGCCAGCCGCCAAAACCGGTTTTCCGGTAGTCGGAATAAGCCTGCATAACTTCCTCCTGGGTATTCATGACAAAAGGCCCGTAAGCGGTCACCGGCTCATTGATCCTCTCTCCCTCCAGCAGTAAAAAGCGGCTTTCCCCCTTTTTGCTGCTGATCCGTATTTCTTCATCAGCCTTTAAATCAAGGTAATATCTCTCTTCCAGAGCCTCCCCCTCGACTTCAACAGAATCTCCCTCATAGTGATACAGGGTTCTGCTCATGGTGGAAGTTCCTTTTGGAATGGTCAGCTTCGCCTGCCCTTCCATCTTTATCAGCCATATGCCCACGTGATTTTCTTCACCTGCAGCCCAGGATTCCGGTGTGGGGTCAAGGGCTCTTATCCCCTTATACTCCCCGGCAATCACCTTGATCTCAAGGCTTCCGCTTTCCTGACGCTCTCTGACCACGGGAATTTCCTCCGCCCACAGCATTTTATAGTGGGGCGGCACAAATTTGCTCTTTGCAGGCAGGTTTAACCAGACCTGGAACAATTCCATGGTGTTTTCTTTGTCCTCATGAATCAGCGGGAACATCTCACTGTGCTGGATTCCCTCTCCCGCCGTCATCCACTGGACATCCCCTTCTCCGTACCGTCCGCTGGCCCCCATGCTGTCCGAGTGGTCCACAATTCCCTGAGTGACTACGGTCACAGTTTCAAATCCCCTGTGGGGATGAACCGGAAATCCAGGGATGGTATCGCCGTGATACATACGCCAGGGCGCGTTGAGATCAAAGTCATTGCCTGCTTCTCTGCCCGGAATATAAGATGCCGGGGCCATCTTCCCATTTCCCTTTGGGAAAAAGTCCTTGTGATGCATGCAGACAATGAAGGGATTTTGAGTTTTCAGTTGAAAGTCACACTTGTGCTTTTCCAGTATTTTCAAAAAAATCACTCCTTTCGCTTGCGGATTAAATTAAAACTTCCTCTCATGAATTTCATAAAGCAAAACAGAACATCAAAACTATAAATATAATTATACCAGAATGAAGGGGGCAATAAAAGAAAAATCACAAAGAGGCAAACCTGTTTTTCTTCAATCAACAGGTCTGCCCCTCTTATTTTTATGCTTCCACGCCAAAATGTTCAAAAAGGATTTGTTCCGCCTTTGCGCACCACAGTCCCCGGTTCTCCCGGCATACTTCATCCAGCTTTTTAAACAGAGGGTCTGTTTTTCCCAGCTCCCCAAAGTCCTCAATAGCTGTCAAAGGCATGTCAAACTGGGTATAGGTCAGCTTCTTTCCGCCCGGAATGTTTGGAAGGTTCAAGGTTGCCTCTGCAATGCTGTCAATGCCGCCCACATGGGTCACCATAACGGCCGGTTCGATCTTTCCCTTTGCCGCCAGCTCATTGGCTTCGATCAAATCGTTATTATTTCCGCCCGTTGTTCCCATGATATGAGCGCTGATATAATGGACGTTATAGAGATTGATTTCAGACTTAAACTGATTGTCCGTAGGACCGGCAAAGAAGTTGAGACAGCCGTCAAATGCCAGAAGCTGGTCTCCCATTTCCGCCACCTTGCGGTTGGGAATATAAACGAACACATCGTCATAGCCCTTCCCGCCGGTGATGGCCCGAAGTTCCTCCACAGGATCAGCCATTTTCCCGGTATTGATGTATAGGAGCTCCACCCCGTTTTGGGCCGCAAATTCTTCTGATATGACTTCTCTGGCCCTGGCGATCTTTGCGTCGTCAATATCCGTCACAACGATTCTCCTTGGCTTGTTCCGGTACTGGATTCCGTAGCTGACCGCTCCTAAGCCCATGGGGCCGCAGCCGCCTAAGATGATGATGTCCCCATCCTCTTTCGTTCCGATGGCATGTTCATGGTTCCTCTTATTGGTGTGATAATTTCCATGATACCCTCCGATGATACAGCTCATGGGCTCG
Source organism: Lacrimispora sp. (assembly GCF_047605665.1). Taxonomy (GTDB): domain Bacteria; phylum Bacillota; class Clostridia; order Lachnospirales; family Lachnospiraceae; genus Lacrimispora. The sequence continues at coordinate 73,521 of NZ_JASGFH010000015.1, forward strand.
CCTAAGGAAGCCTCAAAAAAGCTTTCCCCCTCATAAGGCATCAGACAGCCCAGCTCCATCACCTCCGGAGGAAAGATGCAGTAGGTGCAGGCTCCGCCGAAAAACTCATAGGAATAGCCGGGAGAGGCCAGACTGCCCTTATAATTTAAGGCAGGCTGCTGGGCAAACTTCATTCCAGGCTTAAACTGGTCCTTCCATTTATCCCCCACCTCTACGATCACTCCGGCGAATTCGTGGCCGATGATAATCGGATTGGTGTCGATGTTCTGAGGCGCTCTCTTATGCCTCTTCCCCTGCTCTGCCAGCTTATACGTGGACATACAGATGCTGTCGCTCATGACCTTTACAAGGATTTCATCCTCCTTAATAGGGGGCAGTTCAAACTCCTCCAGCCTTAAATCCTTTTCTCCATACATTCTCACAGCCTTTGTTTTCATTCTTTCTCTTTCCTTTCCGCGCTTTTGGAAAAAGTGTCCCAAAAGCCCATTGCCGAACGCATCACTTTTTCGGACTGTGACCTTTGGGACACCATTATGTTTAGTTTAATTCTGCATACAGTTCATTCCACTGGTTCATCATTTTTTCCTTATTCTCTGCTAAATAAGCGAAGTCAAGTTCTTTGATGGCTAAAGTTTCCTCATCAGGAAGACCGCTTAAGTTGCACAGAGTGTTGGAGCCGCGTCCTGCAGAAGCTACTGCACGGGCATCCTGGAACTCTGCAGAGGATAAAAGGTCCATCATGGCCTGAGCTGCTGGAAGGTTTGGTGCATCCTTTACGATTGCAGCGCCTCCTGCCATTGCAGTATTTCCTTCTTCCATATAAACGCACTCAATCGGAGCGCCGTCATTGATCAAAGCCACTACGCTGGACTCATAGGAAAGTCCTACTACGTATTCGCCATTGGTAACCAGGTTATAAACATCCTTTGAGGAGGTGGTAGAAAAGCTTGCAGGAATCAACTGCTTAATATATTCCCAGGATTTTTCATCATTAAATTCATCACCCATAGTTGCCAGTATGGTCTGTAACTGACGCCATCCGGAAGATGATGCATCAGGAGCGGCAAGGATGATCTTTCCTTTTAAAGCAGGATTGAGCAGGTCTTCATAGCCCTTGATTTCAATTCCCATCTCGTCTCTTAAAGCTGGATTTACAGCCAGACACATGAGCTGAACATCATAGAAGGTGTAGTATCCAGCCTCGTCATGGTATCCCTGTTCCTTGTCACAAGCTGCTGTATAAGGCTGAAGGATATCGTGATACGTATTGCCGTCTGCAGCAAACATGCCTCCGATTACCACATCTGCATCGCTGGATTCATCACTTCTGATTCTGGTCGCCAGAGTTCCTACGGAATCAGCCTGGATTTCCATTTCACAGTCAGGATAATACTTCTTCCACATATCGCTTAACACCTGCTGCTGGGTCTCTTCCATGGTGGTATAAACCGTGATTTTTCCGGTCACCTCACTGGATGGTCTCACATAATAAGGCACTCCTGAATCAGTTGATTCTGCAGCCGTTGTCTCTGCCGCTGCAGGAGCTTCTGTTTTTGACTCCGCCGCCTTTGTTTCCGCTTCCTTTGGGGTGCTGCTGCATGCTGTCATAGACAATGCCATAACTGCTGCAAGACCTGCTGCCAATAACCTTCTTTTCATCATAATTTCTTCCCTTCTCTCTATAAAATTGGGCTTTATAACCCTTTTACAAGCGCGCATCCTCCACCTTGGTGAATTTCAAATAGATCACCAGACAAATTACTGTCAGCGCCATTGTAATCGTTGCAAAAACTGCTGCTACCCCGTAAATACCGCTGGTGATTGCGGAATACGTGCTGATTGTCAGGGTAATGGTCCTGTTGTTATATAAAATCACTCCGGAAGACATCTCCGTAATAATTGATACAAAGCTTAAAACAGCTCCTGATATGATTCCGCTGGACATTAAAGGCACCGTGATTTTTACAAATGCGGACACCTTGGGCGCTCCCAGACTCAAAGCCGCTTCCTCAATGCTGACCGGAATCTTCATCATAGCCGCCGTAGCGGAACGGCTGGTAAATGGCATTCGCCGTATGGCGAGGGCGATGACCATGATGACCAGTGAGCCCGTAAGGGTAAAGGGCTTTCTGGAAAATGCCACAACCAGGGCAATACCGATAACCGCTCCCGGCATGATATAGGGCAGCATGGAAATCGTGTCAATGGCATTGTTTAAGAAGTTGCTGCGCCTTACCACCAGATAAGCGATTAAAACCGCAATGACGATGATGACCGCCAGAGTCGCAATGCTGACAATCATGGTATTGCCAATGGAACGGACCAGCATCTTTTCCATCGCCTTCTGGTAGTTGACCAGAGAATACCCCGGCTTTAAAATACTGTTTTTATAATTCCTGAAAGACATATTCACAATATACATCTGGGGCAGCAGGGAAATGCCCACAAGAAGATAGCAGTACACATGCATGGCTATATTGGCAAAACCGGAAGCCTTCTTAGGCTCTACCGGATGAAGGGCACTGATCGTGAACTTAAACCGGTTGGAAGCCACCTTCTGAATCAGGAATATGACCGCAGTCACCATCACTGCAATGACGCTGATGGCTGCTGCAAAGTGATAATTGGTTCCGTTTTCACCGAGATACTGATTGTAAATCAGAACAGGAAATGTGCTGTATCCCCGCCCGATCAATACCGGAGTTCCAAAATCCGCAAAGGACCTCATAAAAACCAGCAGAGCCGCGGCCAAAATGGTGGGCATGGTCAAAGCCATAATCACCCGTTTAAAACGGTCAACGCCTTTACAGCCCATGCTCTCCGCCGCTTCCAGCAGAGAATTGTCAATATCCCGGAATGCTCCGTTCATATAGATTACCACCAGCGGAAACAGCTTTAAAGTCTGCACGAACACAATTCCGCCAAAACCATAGATGGAAACTCCGGAAATTCCCATGGATTTTAAAAATCCTGTGATCAGCCCCGAATTTCCCATGAGCAAAATCCAGGCATAAGCGCCGATAAAGGGAGCCGACATGGTGCAGAGAAGGCAGAGCACAAAGAGCACTTTCCGTCCCCCCAGCCTGTAAAAAGAGTAAAAGTAGGCAAAGGGCACTCCCAGAAGCAGGCTGGTGAACATCACGCAGACCCCGATTTTAACGCTCTGAAAAATAGAGCTGTAATAATACGACTTGCTGAAAAACTGATGAAAAGCATCAAGGGTAAATTCGCCGTCTGCATAAACCGCTTCCCGCAGAAGCTTCCCAATGGGATAAATCAGGAACACCAGAAATATCACCAGCAAAACCCCGGAGACAGCGCTCCAGAAATCACCTCGCTTTTTCCCGGTCATTCCTTCACCTCCTGTCTCTCAAAGCCTTCCGGCAGGATGGTGCTGTTTTTTACCCCTTTCATCAGGCTGCCTGTGGACTTTGAATCAAATACATTGATCTTATTGGTATTGATGGTCAGGATAATGTCGCTTCCCGGCGGAATGATGGAATCGATCTCAGATTCCTGGATGATTTCCACCTCTTCTCCTGTCTCCAGCTCTGCAAAATAATGGGTATTGAGTCCCAAAAATACGCTGTCCCGGATAACTGCCTTAATTCCCTGTTCTCCTGTACTATTTTCTGACCGGGTAACGATCAGCTCCTCCGGCCTTGCAGATACGACCACCTCTCTGTCTCTGATTTCTTCGTCTCTTATGGAATCAACAGAAATCTCATATCCGCCCTGGAATGCGACAACTGCCTTTTCCCCGTCTTTTCTCAGTCTGGCATTTAAAAGATTGGACTTGCCGATAAAGGTTGCCACAAATAAATCTGCGGGCCTCTGATAAATATTTTCCGGCTTCCCGATATGGCGGATCACGCCGTCTTTCATGACTGCGATCCGGTCTGAAATCGCCATCGCCTCTTCCTGGTCATGGGTTACATAAACCGTGGTGATTCCCACCTCTTTTTGAATCCTCTTGATCACGCTGCGCATCTCCACCCGCAGCTTGGCATCCAGATTGGAAAGCGGTTCATCCATCAAAAGCACATCGGGGCTGATTACCAGAGCGCGGGCAAGTGCCACCCTCTGCTGCTGGCCGCCGGAAAGCCGTTCCGGCATCCGGTCCGCGTACTGGTCCACGTGAACCAGCTTCAAAAACTTATCCGCCTCTTCCTTCATCTGTTCCTTTGACATGTTCTTGTACTTCAGGCCGAACTCCACATTTTTGCGAACCGTCATGTTGGGAAAAATCGCATAATTCTGAAATACCATACCGATTCCCCTCTTGCCGGGCTCCATGTCGTTGATCACTTTATCATTGAACCGAAAGCTGCCTCCTTCAATGGAATTAAATCCGGCAATCATTCTCAGCAATGTGGTCTTTCCGCAGCCTGACGGGCCAAGAAGGGTAAATAACTCCCCGTTTTCAATGGTGACCGACAAATCCGGGATCACCGTCACTGTACCGTACCTTTTCACCGCGTTGCTAATTGAAATCGTTACGCTCACTTCTCCCACCGCCTTTTTGGATGTATTGTATATTTTTATCTCTTATTAACCAATATTCTATACATTTTCATCAATCATTTCTACCCAAAATACAGTCTTAATGGAAAAAATACCAAACGCTTTTCTCTCCCAAGAAAAAAAGCAGCTTTTATTTCCGCTGCTCTTTCACTTTCCAGGAATACTCCTTGGGGCTGCACCCAATGTATTTCTTGAACACCATATTAAAATATTTGTAATCCCCGATGCCGCACATCCAGGAAACCTCCTGAATGGCCACACTTCCCTGGTTCAAAAGCTCCACCGCCTTTTGAATGCGGAAACGGTTTAAATATTCGATAAACGTGGTCCCCATCTGGGTTTTGAATTTCCGGTTCAAAAACGTTTCGCTGTAATTCATGGCCCCCACCACATCCTGCCAGCCGATCTTTTCCTGATAATGCTCTTCGATGAATTTCAGCAGTTCTTTTACGATCTCATCATTTTCCCCGTTCTCCTCGGTTCTGGAAACCAGCCTCACCTTTTTAAGCTCCTCTGCCTCCTCCTGCTGGGCCAGCCAGGTCTGATAAATCCAACGCTTTTCCTTGGCATTTTCAATTGCCTTTACCAGCTCCTCCCGTTTTAAGGGCTTTAAGAGGTAATCCGTCACCCCGTAGTGGATGGCGCTTTTGGCGTACTCAAAATTAGAATACCCTGACAGAATAATGGCGGAATAGCTGTATTCCTCACACGTCTGCCGGATCATTTCGATTCCGTCCATGACAGGCATATTGATGTCCACGATCAGGATATCCGGTCTCATCTTTTCAATCAGCTCCACTCCCTCGATGCCGTTGCGGGCCTCTCCGACTATGGTGCAGTCCAGTTCTGCCCAGTTTACCGAATACATCAGCCCCTTTCTGATGATATCCTCATCCTCTGCGATTAAAACACGGTACATGCCTTCACCCCTTCTGTTCAATCCGAACCGTTACTTCAAACCCGGTACCTTCTCTGTTTTTGATTAAAATTCCGCTGTTTTCTCCGTATTGGAGGTAAAGCCTGCGGGATAAGTTGCAAAGCCCGATGGAAGAAGAGCTGTTGTCGTGCTCCTTTAACTGCCGCTCAAGCTCCTTTGCCCTCTGAGGGTCCATGCCCAGCCCGTCATCTAAGACATGGATGACTAAGGTATGCCCATCCATGTATCCCTGGATTTGGATATTTAACTCCATTTTCTTTTGAAAACCGTATTTGATGCTGTTTTCAATCATGGGCTGAAGCAGCATTTTCGGCACAATACACTGGCTGCATTCCGGTTCCATATGAATTTCGCAGCGGAAGCGGTCACCGAAGCGGCAGTTCTGGATTTCTAAATAAGCATCAATAAACTGCATATCTTCTTCCAGGGTCATTTCTTTTCTGGTGGTATTCACGCTGTAGCGCAAAACCTCCGTCAGCTTCACGATCAGCTCCTCCGCCTTTGGCGCATCAAATATGACCAGATTCCGGATGATCTCCAAGGTATTATAAAGAAAGTGAGGGTTCATCTGCTGGGTGAGCTGCTCCATCTCAATGCGGCTGTTGAGGGTGAGAAGCTCGGTGTTGCGTTCATTTAAGTTGTGTATGTTATCCAGCATACGGTTCACCTGATGCCCGACTTCCCCAAACTCATCCTCTGTTCCAAGCTGAATCCTGTGCTTGTAATCGCCTTTGCGGATGATGCGGATTTCTTTCACCAGATTTTCGATGGAAGCGGCATTGTTTTCGGCCATGGTTCTGGACATCCAGCCTGCAACCACATACCAGCATATCCCCACCAGAAAGAGCACCAAAAGCCCGATGTATACCGTCTGATTCCTGGGATAGTGGACCAGGGAATAGATTACGGCTGAGTACTGAGGCAGCTCTTTTGAAACACTCCAATACCGGTCCCCTTTGCTTTCCCATATTCCATGGGCCACGCCATAAAACTTATTGTTGTTATCCGCCATTCCCGGCTTGCTTATATACATGACATTCTGCCGCATATCCGTGATAACACCGTCAAAATTGCTTTTGGAAAGGTAGAAGTTCCATTCGCTGCCGGAGAGAAATAAGGTCACATACCCTTGAATGCTCCCTTCTTCAAAAATCGGTTTCACAAAAAGGGAGTCGGCATAATTTCCTCTGTCATAGTAAACGGCGCGGTAAATTTCTCCCTCATTTAAATTTCTTGCGTTATAGCAGATCGCATTGTTATAGTTCAGCAGATAGGAAGAAATCCGGTTCTCACCAAAAGAGGTAAAGGCCATATTCCCCCCTTTATCGACAATCATAACCTCATTGCGAACGATGCACTCCTCATTAAACTGGCGGAAAACATTCTTAAATTCATCGGAAACGCCGGAATCCTCCTGAGAAAGCATTCTCCTCACCACATCATTGACCCGGTCATTCAATAAAAACTCCCGGTTTTGAGTGTCAAGATCAAAAAATGTTTCTTCCAGCCGCTCTAGATGGGCCTTCCCGTTCAGTTCATTTTCCATCAGATTAATGGTGTACTGCCCTGCCCAAAAAAAGAAAGCGCTGATCATCAAAAGCAGCACAATCTTCCTGGTTACGGATTTTTGTAAATTTTTCTGAAACCGTCCCTCTTCCGGGACTTTGTTTTTATCGGAAGGGTGTAAAACTATTCCCATGGTTTTCTCTCCCCTGTTTCATCAAGTCTGACTTTATGTATTTTGACAATAAAGAATGGTTGATGACTCATTTTTTATTAATAGTTCTATTATAAGAGGTGTTCCAAGGTTTTTCAATAAAAATCGGCCTGGTCTGGTTAAGCCTGAATGAACCCCCATAAGTCAGGCGGAAAATCCAGCTCATGAGGGTCCATTCGTAAAAGGGGAGGAAATCCCCACAGGATCATCTTCTTGTCCGCATCAAAACCAGATAGATTCACCAGTCTGGCTTCCATCCGTTTCGCGTGTTCGGTCAGTTTGACAGAATACAGGAATCATTTTACTTCGATCCCTTTCCACTGAATATCTTCGATTCACAATAACGGGCGAATCCGTCCTCATTATTGGTATATTCCGTGATATCTGAAGCAATGGCCTTCACGTCTTCACTGCCATTGGCCATACACACCCCCCAGCCGCTCTTAGAAAGCAAATCAATATCATTGCTCATATCCCCAAACGCAACAATTTCGCTTAAAGGAATACCCGCCTGCTGGCTGAACTGTTCCAGGGCGTATCCCTTGGAAACTCTCTTATCCATGAATTCCATCATCGTCGTTTGTGTCTTCGTACCCTTATAATAATCAGAGGGATGGTCTTGCAAGTACGCTTCGATATCCGGCATAATGTCTTCTTTGACCCGGAACATGATCTTAGCATTTTCAGCTTTATAAAAATCTTCCATACTGGCAGCTACTTTGGCCGGTTTCTGGCTGGAACGCTTCGATTTCTCCACCAGGTCATCCAACTTCTTCACTAAAATCTGACCATCGATATAAATGATTGGATTGCTCTCAAAAGGGCTCATTAATTCGAGTATTTCTTTAATCCATTCCTTCCTGAGTTTAAAATACTCATTTTTCACGTTCTGAATTCCATCATATAACTCTGCTCCGTTAGAGCCGATTATCACATCGAACTCAAAATCCAGATTCCATTCCCCTGCATACCGCTTTAATTCATCGATTGGTCTGCCCGATGCTATTCCAAAGTAAATCCCCTGTCCATGTAACTGTCTGATGACGTCACACGTTCTTTCACTTATCACACGCTGATCATCGATTAAAGTACCATCAATATCGCAAATAACCAGTTTAATACGTTTAAGCATTGTCTCTCCAATCATGGTATGAAATCAATTGTACTTCATGATTCTTAATCCATTCTTTCATTTGCGGCGATAATACAAATTCCAAATCCTTAATTCTCTCCAGGGAAAGAGAGGATAACCCCAATAATTCTGCATCGAGATAACCCGGATGACAGGCATATACGGCAATCTCTCCTTCCAGATAATACTGCTCATGATCTAAAAAGTCCTGGACTGTATTTTTATTTAACTGATCCGATGGATTAAATTCTTTCTTGTTCATAGATATAAATTTTAAATTGCTTCTGACCTGTGAATTTTCCCATAAATCCATAGAAAAAGGAATTCCCGTCTCTCTCGATAATTGGCGAATCGCTTCCATGTATGTTTCCGGCATAATGGAATGGGGGTGGAAATAAGACGGTTGTTTTCCCGTCAAAGAGATATATTTCTCATATTGAGCACGAACTTCCCTTCTCATTTCTTCTTCCGGAAACAGTGTTCTTCTTCCCTCTTCCGCCGCATAAAGAGGATCTTTCACCCGGATTCCAGACCGGATAAATTCCCCATTTGAATCCACTAAGTGAGGAACCGACTGCGGGTCACTCACCGGATAACCCGAAACCAAATTAAAATCGATTCCAAAACAGAATTCAGGATGTTCTTTAATTATCTGTGCCGCTAATTCAGCAGCCGGCATATTCGTAAACAGTCCTGTGCAAGTTAAAATTCCGTGTTCAATCGCTTCCTTAATTCCATATGTTATACCTTTCGTAAAGCCAAAATCATCACCCTGAATTAATAACTTCATAAATATCCCTCCTGTTTTTCCATATTATATCATACTCTTCATAAAAAAAACCAAGACTAGCCCAGCAAGGATTCATCTTGGTTTAAAATATATTTCACTCTACAAATCCTCTTTTTAAAGGTAACCATTCCAACACTTTTCTCAATTGAGGGTCCCAGAAATCCCAGTCATGAAAACCATGTTCTTCAATTACCGTCATGTCTTTCAAAATTTTACTGATCTCCTTCGTTGGGCCGACAGCTTCCGGATAATACGGGTCTTCAAAACCGAGCACGGAATAGAATTTCGGCTGTTCCTTACCGCTGGCCGCTAAATCCTCTGCTAAAGTTTTCGTATCATGAACATGAGGATCGTAATATTGATCATTTTCACCGAAAAGGGAGGCAGAAACTTTCTCATACCAGAATTTAGCATGTTTATTATCCCTGCATTTTCTGATATCCAGGAATGACCCGATGGAAAATGCCGCTGCATATTGGTGGGGATTGCGCAGAGCAGTCATATATCCTGTAAATCCTCCGTTTGAAGCGCCGCCGATAAAATTGTCTTCACGCCTGGAAGAAATCGGATAGATGGAACGCATAATAGTCGGTAACTCTCTCGTCAGGAAATCAAAATATTCCACTCCGTGTGGCAGATTAAATCCCAGACTATTATGCAAGTTGGGAGTGATTACAGCCACCTGATGTATTTTAGCGTATTCTTCTATGCGGGAGCTTCTTACGTTTTTGCTGTGGTCCGCAGTTCCTGTAGGAATCAGCCAGATCACCTGGTATTTTTGCTTCTGGCCAGGATATTGAATCGCATCGCCAAATTCCATATTAGAAGATGTGGGTAAAGGTAAAATAACAGATACGGTCACATCCTGAAGTAGTGATTCAGAAAAGAACTTTGTTTCAAACACTGCCATTTTATTCCCCTCCTTCTTTGGATGCATGAGACTTTACAGGTAACCAGTCTGAAATTATGTGTTTCAACTGAGGGTCATAATAATCGAAATTATGATTTCCCTGTCCCTCTTCATAGTCGACTTGAAGACCAATTGACTGCATATAATCGATGACTGCCTTCCCTGATTCATAGAGCTCATCCTGAAGTCCACAGCAGGCATAAAGCTTCGGATACTCTTTTTTTCCGGAAACCAAATCCTCCATCACGGTTCTTAAGTCATGTTCATGTTTATCGTAATACTGTCTGTTTTCTCCATACACCAAATTCATGACCCGTTCCATATAAGGGCGGACATTATGGTGTTTTGCAGCGATTTCAAGGTCTAATCCACCGGAAATCGAAAATGCTGCGGCATAGTTTTCAGGTTTTTTCGCAGCAGCCATAAATGCTCCGAAACCTCCCATTGAGATTCCTCCGATAAAATTATCTTCCCGCCTGGAAGAAAGCGGAAAAACGCCTCTTAAGATTTTAGGCAGTTCCTCTGTGTAATAATCAAAATAATTGCCCAGATGGGGAACATTACAGCAGTAGCTATGCCCCAAATCCATCATCACCACCGCAATTCTGTTTTCACGGGAAAAACTTTCAATCCGGGTTCGGCGTACCAATTTGGAATAATTATTCGTTCCCGGATGCAAAAGCCATAATGTGGGGTACTTTTGTTCATCAGTTAAAATAGCGACATCATCGCCATATTCTAAATTGGTGATGGACGGTAACGGCAAAACAACCGATACATTTACATCACTCATCAATATTTCCGAATAAATCTGAGCTTCAATTAAGGCCATAATCTCCTCCTTTGAGTTAGTTGGTTAATAATGTGTTTTGGTAAATGCGGTTCATGTGAATCATAAGATACACCAGCTCATTTTCCGATATGGGGATTCCGGCATTGCTTTCAACTATTTTGCTGATATTGCAGGCACAATCATATACCAGTGGAACATCATTTCTTAGAACAGCCAAAATAGCGGAATTGTCTTCCTGAACCTGATTGTTATCTTCTACCCGCTTTAAAAAATATCTGACGTGCAAAATAAAACGGTTGTAGTTAATGGATTCCTCATCAATCTTTATCTTTAAAAATGATTCCATTTCCTGTTTAATCGCCTCGATTAATGTTTCCACATTATCTGATTCCTCTATTATCTGTGATTCATTTTGAGCATTCACAAAATGCATGGCAATTAAAGAAATCTCGCTTTTAGGCAGAATAATTTTCAAACGCTTTTTTATTAACTGCAAGACAAGTTTGGCCAATTCGGTTTCCTTTGGATAGAAGGTCTCTAACTCAAAAGACAATGGAAATTTCATTTCTCTAAACGTTTTTTGTCTTATAATAGCAAAATGAATGTGATCAGCCAGATTAAAAGCGAGGTTTGGATTGAGCTGTCTGTTTAAATTTTTTAAGGCTACAATCACAGCTTGGGAAGCAATCTCAAATACGTCTTCAGGGATACTGTTCAATAATTCCAGATAATGAGAATTAACCTGGTAAAAAGTCATGGAAATCTTGTCCAGACTCACCTCGTAAGGGATAGCCGGAAAGCCAATCCCATTTCCAAAGGCGACCAGCTCCCGATTTTGGCTATCCAGACACAATGCGACATTATTATTAATTTTTTTAATGACTTTCATATCGCACACCTCGCTTAAATTATATAAAGAATGTGTAAATTATACACTCTCTTTAAGTGCAGGGCTATCTTTTTCAAATCCAAATAAATACGTAATGATGACAGAAAGAACAAATCCCACCACGGAACCAATGACACCGAACACAATATTAGACGTTGGGCCTCCGACAAAAGTGGTTAATGCCATGAAGTTTGCCGCATTGATGAGGAAGTAGCAGGTAGCATGGGAGATACCGTATATCATTCCGCCGGCAAAGCCACCAATAATCATACCCATAAATGGTCTCTTATATTTAAGTGCAATTCCGTACAAAGCCGGTTCCGTAATACCGCCTAAAATTGCAGTGACAAAATGTGACAGAGCCAGACTCTTTTCTTCTTTGTTTTTCATCCGCAGAAATGCACCAAATGCCATTCCCCAAACCGCACCGGCAGAAGCTGTTGCCGACGGAAGTACGAAACTGTCAAATCCATTGGTAGAAATAGAAACGATTAAAGCTGCAACCAAAACGTGATGCATACCCGTCATAACAAAAACCTGCCATAAAGCACCAATAATTGCCATCGCTAAAATATTGAAGATTCCACCGTACTTACCCATGCTGACAATTCCGCCGCTGATACCGTTACCAATTATATTTCCTAACGGTCCAATAACAATAATGGAAAGCGGTAACATAATGGCCATGGATAAAACAGGTACGCCGATCACCTGAATCACAGAAGGAACGATCTTCCTTACCACTTTTTCAACATGAGATAAACACCAAACTGAAATTACAATCGGTAATAATGTGTGTGTGTAATCCTGAGGAGTGGCTGGAATTCCATAAACAGAAAATTTCACACCTTCTGCTGCCAATCCGACAAATGTGGGATGAATGAGAACTCCCCCTAAGAATATGGATACGATGATGCTCGCATTAAACTTACGCGCAGCCGAATAAGCTAAGAGAACCGGGAAGAAATAAAATCCTGCATCACCGACGATTGAAAAGAGCACATTTAAATCCGATCCCGGCTTCACAATATTTAACATTTGCGGTCCTAAGAGCACGTTGAGCATCATGAAAATACCGGAAATCAGCATGGCCGGAATAACGGGTGTTACTGCTCCGGAAAGACCATCAATCATGGCCTTCAATACTCCGCCAACCGTCAGCTTTTCTTTTTCTCCCTTCACTTCAACGGATGCTGTTTTTTCAAAACCGCCCAGGTCACATACCATTTCATAAACAGTACCTACCTCTTGTCCGATAATAACCTGAAGCTGTCCGCCGCTGTGAACAACACCGAGCACACCTGAAATATTTTTAATTTCATCATCATTCGGTATGCTTAAATCTTTTAAATTAAGGCGAAGCCGTGTCATGCAATGAGTTATCGCAATGACATTTTCTTTTCCCCCGATAGCGGCAAGTATTTGTTCACTCGTTTGTTTCAACTGTTCTTGTTTACTCATTCCTTTTCTCCTTTTCTTTTAATAATCAGTAACGTTGACTTAATGACTTTACAGAATAAAAAAAACCAAGGCAAATGAAAAAAATCCACTCGCCTTGGTAATGCCTTCCGTAAAGTTACAATCCAAGTTTTAATAAAAAATTATTTTATTGACTTTTATTATACAACAATTCTTTACTATGTCAACAATTATTTTTTGGATAAAATACGCAGCATTCATCAAACGCTTTGATAATCGCTACACGTTTTATGCATATAAAAAGAGAAATCAATTAATAAATTGTGATTTTTGATAACTTTATGGTTTGACAACCTTCATTTAAGATGATATAGTGAAACAAATATAATAGATAAATGGATTGTTACTCTCTGAGGCATTACCATACCGAAAAAGGGGTGGTTTGTGTTCTTGGAGAGTTTTTTGTGATTCAAAAGTGCTGCTGAGAGCGCTTATTTCCATATAGAACATTCAAAAACTTTCCTTAAAATGAGGATATAATTTATTTTGGTTTTTTAAATTCGTACCACTAAATTGATAAGAAAGAAGGGATATTAATGAATGAAACCAGATACTTCCCTCCCGCTTCTGATAAAAGCAGATGGCGCAGGCCTGCAAATGAGCGGGAATTATCGGAACTCTGTGGAATTAATCAGGAAAAACTGGAAAAAGCTTTAAAGCTTCACCGGTTTTCCTATGAGGGCAATTCGTATGGCTTAGCAATTATCAGACACGGCTATTTGGCTTATGAATTTTACACGGATGATATGCGCGCCCATTCTCTCAGACAGGTTTATTCTTGTACAAAGGCGGTGACCAGTTTATTGATCGGGATGCTGATCCATAAAAAGAACAGTCCTGATTTCACATTGGACAGCCCTGCCTATCAGTTTATGCCGGAAGGAAAAGAAGAGCTTTTGGCAGATATGCGAAAAAGGAAAATCACAATCCGAAACTTACTTTCAATGTCATCGGGCATTCCGGGTGAATACGATGGTGCTTTGGGAATTTTTAAAGTTCCTGTTGAAGAAAATGAAATTGATTATGTGCTGGGCAAAGTGAAAGGAACCGATGGAACGGATTACGGTAAATTGTATTATGAACCGGGCTCTTCCTGGGACTACAGTTGTCCATGTTATTCTCAACTGGGAATGATTTTTCAGGAAGTAGCAGGCGTTTCCATGGCACAATATGCGAAGGAAAAACTGTTCGATCCAATTGGGATCACAGATTGGTATTGGGAAGAATTCGGCGGTTTTGGGCGTAACCGATACACCTGCGGAGACCAGGGTTTAGCAATTTCCGTTCTCGACTTCGCTAAATTAGGCTATCTGTTATTGAATAACGGTCAGTGGGAAGATATGCAGATCATTCCGGAGGATTATATTAAAGAAGCGGCAGCTCCGGGAACACCTCATAATCCGCGATACGGACTGGGATTCTGGACAAATATCGCTGAATCATCTGCAAACAGATTGCCGGAAGATATGTATCACTTAAAAGGACATAAGTCTAATATTTTAACGGTAATTCCTTCCCTCGATTTAGTCGTTGCCCGCGTAAGCATGGGGCCAAATGTTTATAAGGCGGATAATCTTCTGAAACAGGTTGCTGCTGCAATTGAAAAATAAAGTATTCAGTTCATTCCAATTTACCACAAAAAAAGCCGAAAACCTTATAAATCAAGGTTTTCGGCAATACATTTCGTGTTCCTGAGCGGATTCGAACCGCTGGCCTTCCGCTTAGGAGGCGGACGCTCTATCCTGCTGAGCTACAGAAACCCACGCATAAATCTGCATTTTTTAACGGACTGTGCAACAGCTCCTGCTGCACAGTCCGTCTATTATTATATTCACAATTTCCTTTTTCGTCAAGACAAATCTTATATTTCTTCCAGGGAGTCCTTGAAATTCACGGTTCCCTGCATCCAGATCTGCCCCTTAAACCGGCGTCCCACTTCAGGCGTTCCCACCAGGTCCTTCTTTGCAATTCCCACGTGGAAAATCAAGTCACTGCACTCCACTGTGAAATCATAGACCTCTTCCTCTGTAACCTGATTCTTCTTCACATCGATCTTAATGATCTCACCGATAATGGAATACTGATCACACTCCACGCCGCAGGGCATGAAACAGGAATCGATGATGGAATACAAATCTTCCTTCATCACTCTTCTGGAAGCCTGAGAATATAAATCAATATCTTCAATCGTCAGGGTTTCCATGGCATCCTCATCCCCGTTTTTCGCCGCCTCCAAAAGATTGTTGCGGTCCTTTGCAGCCACTCTGGCCCTCTCCCTCTGCTTTTCCGTCTTCTGGATGGGCAAAAGAATCTTTCCGTTTATAGCCAGGCCAGTCATACAGACATCCTTTGTATCCATGGGGTGGTGGTCAATGATCCTTTCCCTGCATTCAAAAGAATTATCTATATAAAAAATCAGGGAAATTCCCACCTTATATTCATCCAAAAGCCCGGCGTATGTCTCCTTTTCCGTATGGCGCTGAATGGAACAGGACACGTCTGAAGTCATGTCAATGCTTTTCAAATATGGGTAGTAATAATGCCTTTGAAAGTGTCCTTCCTGATCCATCTCTCCAAAAATAGCGAGCCCCATACCGGGAGCCACTTCTTTACGAAGCTCACAGAGGTTAGATTCCTCGTCAATCTGCATTCGCTTTATTCCGGACAAATCTTCACAGAGCTTATCCAGTAATTTTTCTATGTCTCTGTCTTTCTGGTAAAGACTAAAGCCAACCGTTCTCAGGAATTTGTGCATGAAATCATCACCTGCTTTCTAATCATGTTAAAAAAATAAAAGGAATACAATAAGGCGAAGAACACTCCGCCTCAAGTCTTAACGCTTATTATATACCATAAATGGGGAGAATTCCAGTAAAATTTTTATAATCTGAAAATGTAAAAATATAATTTTTCATTTCACTTTTTATCCGTATCATACCCAACCACAGTCCAGATGCCGGTATCATCCTGGCGGACAAGGCGCTTTAAATAAACATATTTCGCAATGGATTTCTCATCCCTTATTTCTGCAATGGCATCAATTCCATTATTTTCAATGATTTCAATATCCTCATAAGCAATGGGATAATCCCCTGTAATGCCTTGCGGAGACAACTGCAGGCTTGCAAATACCTGTGCCACAAAAGCCGGGTCCAGCTTCCAGGGGGAATGGCCTGCATCCACACTCTTTTGCTCATTTTCTTCTGCGGATAAGTCAACCTCCACTTTAATCTGAGGCTGCTCTGTATTCTCCGTATTCACCGGTATTACCACATCTCCCCCGGACAGCCCTTTTGCAAAAACAGTCAGGTTTTCTAAGGCGGCTGTCCCAAGTACACAGTATTCCATTCCATCCTCCTGCCAGCGGATAGACCGGTCCGGCTCTGAATTTATGATTTCCGCCTTATTCTGATTTACAGACCCAAGAATTGCCACGGAAGAGGCCGCAAGCTCTCCTGCTGCTCTGGACTGGATTAAGAGAATTGAATTCATGGAATCTTCGGCTGAGTAATACAGCTTCACAGCTTCATGGTCCGTCTCAACGGCTATCCGGTTCAGCGCATATCCTTCTGCGATCTCACCGGGAAGTTCAGGCATAAAGCCCACCAGTTCCCTGGCTTCCTCAAGGGATGCAACCGTCTGCTCCATATCAGCATCTTCCTCCTTATAACCGTCTGGCACCTGATAAGCTAAAAGGTTCTGGGGAATCTCATTTATCAATTCAAAAGAGGTATACTCTGCCTTAATCTGAATCGCATTCTGCATTGCTGAAACCTTTTGCAGCGGCAGGTCTGTCTCGTTATCAACCCATAAAAAGTAAGGACTTCCTCCATCCGGGGTGATCTGAAGCTTTGTCGCTTCTCTTCCATGGATGGCCTCCTGACCAATGACTTCAACTGTCTGGGCCTTTGCGGCATCCTCAATTTCATTTCCAATCTCAAAGGTAAAACGGTAATCATCAGGAAATGCCGGTAACAGATAAACCGTTTTCTCCTCCGGACGAAGCTGCCACTTCTGCTTTCCGTTGTTTGCGGTTACGGATTCCTCGGAAACTCCTTCCAGTTGCCTGATATAATAATTGCCGCTCTTATCCGCCCACACCTCCCTTTTTGACTGTGTGACGGTCTCTCCCAGCTCATTGGTTTCACTCACCTCCAGGATTCCATGGTAAGCCCGGACCGCCTTCATGGCGTTTTCCATTGCATATACCATATTAGAGGTCTTATTGGGGAGTAAATAATATGCGGCCACGAGAAACAGGATTGCTGCTGCGGAAGCGGCTCTGATCAACGTATATTTCTTTCTTTGGCTCCTGACCGGCTTTTCTTTTGCTTCCAGAGAATTGATAAGTCGCTGACAAAATAAATCATCAGGATATTCCACTTCCCGGAGCTGCCTCACCTTTCTCACTGTTTCAAAGAGAGCCTGGTCATCCATGTCTTCTTTTCGTAAGCCGCTACTGTGTTCTTTCGGCTTTTTTCCGGCGTTTAAGTCGTCAATGTATTGAGATAGCTTCTTTTCATCCATTTTTATCTTTCCTCCTTACCATATTCTGTTTCCAGTATCTTCGCCAGAGCTCTCACCGCACGCAGTTGAAGAACGCGGATGGCTCCTTCTTTCTTTTGCATCAGTTTCCCGGTCTCTGCGACAGTATAGCCCTTGATAATCCGCAATTCAATCACTGTCCGCTGTTCTTCAGTCAGTTGGTTCATGGCTTCCTCAATCCGGTCCCTTTCCGTCAGAGAATCTGAGAAGTCCTCCTCCACAATCGCCTCCGGATTTACATCCTCTAAATTCACGCTGCTGCCCCGCCTCTTTTTTGCCCTCCATTGATCGCGGATGATATTCATCGCTATAAATTTTAAATACTTTTTGCATTCCAGAATATTCACATCGTTCCTGCCTAAAAAAGATATGGCTTTTGCATAGGTTTCCTGGGTGATATCCTCAGCCTCTTCACGGTTCTGGACTTTATAATAGATAAAGCCGTACAGCTCCCGCCAGGTATCCCTGCATAGTTTTTCAATCATTTCCCTGTTGTTCTCTCTATTTTTCATTCCTGCCTCCATACTGCTGCAACATGGCATTCTGCATTTTCAATAGCTATTGTAATCCGGATTTTGGCATATACAATAATAAAGACGATTGTGCCCTGTGAAATGTTACGCACTGATCTTATTTTTTTAATACTATATCCTGAAGCGGATTATTTATTTGAAAGATTCTTTTTTACACAAAAAATGAGCCATCACAAAGTGACGGCTCATCCATACAATCATATTTTATCAACTGCCAAATGCAGACGGTGCCGGCGGCTTGCCCATGGAAGATTCCACCTTGGTTACGAGGAAGAAGGAAACAACTCCCCAGAAACAGCCGAATACGATAGGAAGAACTCCCGTATTTCCGCCCCATATCTGCCATATCACAACCGCAATAGAACCTATTATAATGGATACAATTCCCGCATTCTTCGTCGCCTTTGGAACAACCATTCCAAGGGCGTAAGCTGCAAATGGACCTGCTGAACGGAGTGCAAATGCAAACAGGTTCAAGGTGATCAGGTTAATATTAAACAGGGCAATTCCCATGGAAATGAGACAGATAAACACATTGCTGCCTCTGGTGAGGGTGATCAGGCGCCGGTCCGTCACCTCCGGATTAATGAAGCGCTGATAAATGTCCTTTATTAATATGGTAGAGGCGCACAAAAGGTTGGAGTCCGCGCTGGACATGGTCGCTGCAACAATGGCTGCTGCAACCAATCCCGTTATAACAGGAGGCGCGTACATGGAGGCCGCATACATAAGAGCAGTGGTTCCCTGACCGCCGTCTAATCCCGGATTTTCAGCCAGAGCCACCAGACCGATGAGGGTTGGCATAAAGGCCAGAAGTCCCATTAAAACAGCCGATAAAACCGACGCCTTCACAGCAGTCTTCTCATCCTCTGCACTGGAAAAACGGCTTACCATCTCAGGACCGGAAAGGAAGGTACAAAAATAGTTGAAGATGAGTCCCAGGATGGTTGGAATTCCTATTTTAAACATATCAAGCTCTACTTCAGGAAGCATATTGGATACTGCCTGCCATCCGCCTGCACCACGGATTACCATTGGAACCGATATTAATAAGCCGAAGAAAATAATAAAGAACTGCAGAATATCTGCGATAGCATCTGCCAGCATTCCGCCCAGGGTGGTATACACGATGATGATTCCGCCTGCCACAACAACCGCTGCATTAAGGGGAACTCCCGTGATCGCGCTTAAAACAGAAGCTGATGCCAGAATCTGGGAAGCCGTTAAGCAAAACAGAGAAAGAACATTTAATACCGCTGTAAAAACCCCTGCAAAGTTTCCAAACCGGCGGTTTACTACTTCCGGAATGGTCACTGCCATTGTCTTTCGGATTCTGGGCGCAAAAAATGACAGTGGAATCATAGCAACCGCTGCCGCCAGAACATACCATGCAGCACTCATTCCCCAACCGTTAAAGGCCTTGGCCGCCACTCCTGTGGTGCTTCCGCCGCCAATATTGTTGGCTGAAAGAGAGCATGCAATCATGAGAACTCCCATCCTTCTCCCCGCGAGCATGTAATCAGTGCTGGTTTTAATGGTCAGCCTGTTTACAAAAAAGCCGATGGAGAGCATGACTCCTATGTAGATGATTAAAATTATAACTGGCACAACCTGAATATTTCCCATATTCATTCCTCCTTATAATAGTTTTATGCAGTCAGGGGATACTGCAATCTACATTTGTAAGAGTATTATAATACTCTTTCAGAAAACTTTCAATTAATTTTTATAAAAAATTGATTTTTTATTTATTTTTGTTTATTATTTGATCAATTTTAACCCATACATTCATTTTATGCTTCAAATTCAAAAAATAAAACCTCAAAATTTTTTATTTGAGGTTTTATTCGCTGTGGAATGCGCTTTAGTCATATAACTCATTATCCGTTTATAAATTTTATAATCTTTTTCTGTTCTGCATCCTGGTTTAACTTATAAACCTGCTCCGTGATCTTTTTAATTGCATCTGCCTTTTCCATCTCACCGGATTCTTTAAAAACATCCTCTCCCCAATACCGTTCCGTAGTACAAAACACCGTGGAGGACCAGCCGTATTCCTCACCCTTGCTGGAAACCTTCTGTTTTCTTCCGCACATAGTCAGATACATCTTCATTTGCAGCTCTGTCAAAGCCCGGTCAAACTGGCTTTTCTCCTCTTTTTCAAACCCTCCAAGCTCTTTTATGGCATGAAGAGGCAGTATTTCATATTCGGCCACAGCGGCGTATATCCGTTTGGCATAACTGCTGACCAGCCCTTCCTCATAAGCCTCTTCAAAAACCGTATTGCCCCGCCGGGCTGCAAGAAAATAAGGAATCCATTCCTTCGTGATATAGCCGCTTTTCTTAAAGAAAAACTTTCCATAGCCTATGTCATCACGCTCATCAAGCACCCTCATGCGCCACTCCCACGGATCAGTTTCAGGGTCCCCGGTATGCCATTTCACCGGGGTTTCATAAGGCGTCTCTTCATTCCAGTTCCAGTCAATCAGGGAAAAAATACCCTCGCCGTTTCCTCCTCCCATAGAAAATCCCGCTTCCAGCAGTGCAGTTAAAAAATCATCGTAACACGTTATAATCTTCCGGTTCATTCCAGGCCCTCCCTTTCATACATCGGTATTTTTCTCACCGTTTCCGTCTTTGTGCCCCACGTTATAAACTCAGAATCATTATATCACATTGACACACCATTTCACACGCTTCTTAACACATAAAAAAAGACCCAGCCCTCTGTTTTTACAAAAGGCTGAATCTCTTTCTTCTATACTATTACACGATTCCCTGTGCGGTCATCGCTTCCACTACCTTTTCAAATCCGGCAATGTTGGCGCCTGCCACATAATTTCCCTTTACTCCGTAACGCTCTGCTGCAGAAGCTGTCTTTGCATAAATCTGAACCATGATTTTGTGAAGTCTCTCATCCACCTCATCAAAGGTCCAGGACAGTCTCTGGCTGTTCTGGCTCATTTCCAGTGCGGAAGTAGCTACGCCGCCTGCATTAGCCGCTTTGCCCGGCATGAACAGGATTCCATTTTCCAGATAGAAATCGGTAGCTTCTCTGGTGGAAGGCATGTTGGCTCCCTCTGCAACTGCAAAGCAGCCGTTAGCCTTTAAGGTTTTGGCATCCTCTAAATTCAGCTCATTTTGAGTTGCACACGGAAGTGCCACATCACAGGGAATGCTCCAGATTCCTGTTCCCTCTGTATAAACTGCTGTCGGAACCTCTTCCACATACTCCTTAATACGTCCTCTGCGCACTTCTTTGATTTCCTTAACCAGATCCAGGTTAATTCCATCCTTATCATAGATATAGCCGCAGGAATCGCTTAATGCAACGACCTTTCCGCCTAACTGATGTACTTTTTCTGTCGCATAGATTGCCACATTTCCGGAACCGGATACGACTACGGTCTTTCCTGCCAGCTCCTTGCCGTTGTCCTTTAACATCTCATCGAGAATATAAACAAGACCATAGCCTGTAGCCTGGGTGCGGACGAGAGAACCGCCATAAGTAAGTCCCTTTCCTGTGAGAACGCCTTCGTATAAACCGGTCAGTCTCTTATACTGTCCATACAGAAAACCGATCTCTCTCGCGCCAACGCCGATATCACCGGCCGGAACGTCCTGATCTGCTCCAATGTATTTGGACAGCTCTGTCATAAAGCTCTGGCAGAATGCCATAACTTCTCTATCTGATTTTCCCTTGGGATCAAAATTAGAACCTCCCTTGCCGCCGCCGATAGGAAGGCCGGTCAGTGAATTCTTGAACACCTGCTCAAAACCTAAGAATTTCAGAATACCCTGATTTACGGAAGGATGAAGACGCAGTCCTCCTTTGTAAGGACCGATAGCGCTGTTGAACTGAACGCGGAAGCCTTTGTTAACCTGGACCTGACCATTGTCATCCACCCACGGTACACGAAAGGAAATGATTCTCTCCGGCTCAACAAGGCGCTCTAAAAGCCCCATCTTACGGTATGTTCCTTCATTTGCATCAATGACCAGCTTCAAAGAATCGAGCACCTCTTTAACAGCCTGGTGAAATTCTGCCTCTCCTGGGTTCTGTTTCACAACCCTGTCATAAACCTCATCTACATATGACATAATTTTTCTCCTCCTTGGATTATTGTATATGAACTTACACAATACAAAGTTATTTAAAAAAATGCAAAAAGAGGCTAGAACTTTTCAAGTTCCAGCCCCTTCGCCTTCCCATAACCTGAAAAAAATTATAACAAGTTAATTTAATAAAGTCAAGGCGCTGTGATTTTTTATTTTTTGAACACCAAAAATAAAATACATACAAATTTTCCTTGATAAAAAAATATTCTGATTAATATAATTAATTCATTGATTTTAATAAACACAAGTAATAAAATAGAATTATAAATTCAAAACATCAATCCGCCGCTTACCCTGCGCCTGGCAGTTGTGTGATATAGTTACAGACATTTTCTCCAGTTCCTCTATAATAGATGGCAGAGAACAAGACAATTAACTGTTAAAATAAATTTAAAAAATCCGGGAGGAAAACATGTTTGAATTTTTAAAAAGACCAGAAAACAAAACCGTCCACGGGGCGGATATGGATAGCCTGATCGGTGAGATAGAGTTCATCGACATCCGGGAGCCCTACGAATACCAGACAGGGAGCATAAAGACAGCAAAAAATATACCCATGGGCAATTTACTCGCCCAACCGGAAAAATATTTAACCAGGGACAAAACGTACTACATCATATGCCAGTCCGGGGGACGGAGCGCAAGAGCCGTAAAAGAGCTTTCAAAACAGAGCTTTCACGTCCTTGACGTTGCCGGCGGCATGAACTCTTACAGGGGAACCATGAAACAGTAACTTTATGCAACAGCAGGAGGAATTGTATGAAACAGAAAATATTGATTGTGGGGGGAGTTGCAGGCGGAGCATCAGCCGCAGCAAAGCTCAGAAGAAACAGCGAAGAAGACGAGATCATCATGTTTGAAAAGGGGCCTCATGTCTCCTTTTCAAACTGCTCTCTCCCTTACCATTTAAGCGGAATCATAGACGATGCAGAAGACCTGGT
Organism: Lacrimispora sp.; assembly: GCF_047605665.1. Classification (GTDB taxonomy): domain Bacteria; phylum Bacillota; class Clostridia; order Lachnospirales; family Lachnospiraceae; genus Lacrimispora. Next base: position 96,830 of record NZ_JASGFH010000015.1, read on the forward strand.
TTTGATGAATCCAAAGCTGTTTCTCAAGCAGTACCGCATTGATGCCCGCATTAACAGCCAGGTCATGACCATTGACCGGGAAAATAAGACCGTCACCGTAAAGAAAACAGATTCCGGCGAAGAGTACAAAGAGGCCTATGACAAACTGATCCTGTCGCCAGGAGCATCTCCCATTGTTCCAAAATTTCCGGGGCTTGAAAAGGTGAATGTATTCACCGTCCGAAACGTGGTGGATATCGACCGGTTAAACCGGTTTGTGAAGCAGATGCCCGGTAAGGATATTGCCGTTATCGGAGGCGGTTTCATCGGAATTGAAATCGCGGAAAACCTGCAGAAAGCCGGATTTTCCATCACTCTGGTGGAGGCCGCCAGCCAGATTCTAAGGCCCTTTGACGATGACATGGTTCAGATTCTTCATAAAACCCTGATGGACCACGGTATCAATTTAATCTTAGGAGACAAGGTAGACTCCTTTGAAGAAAATAAGGTGATATTAGCTTCAGGAAAAGAGATAGAAACAGGCGCTGTTGTGATGGCAATCGGCGTATCCCCGGAAACCCGGCTTGCAAAGGAAGCCGGTCTGGAAATCGGGGAAACGGGCGCTGTCAAAGTGAACAAACATTATCAGACCAGCGATCCCAGCATTTACGCCGTAGGCGATGCCGTGGAAATTTACCATGAACTGACCCACTCTCCTTCCAAGCTGTCTCTAGCCGGCCCGGCTTTAAAGCAGGCCAGAACAGCCGCAGATCACATTCACGGGAAAAACAGCTTAAACAGGGGGTATATCGGCTCCTCCGCCATTCAGGTATTTGAGTACAACGGAGCCTCCACAGGACTGAATGAGGCCCTGATTCAGGCCCTTCAAATGAAAATCAATTATAACATCGTCCGCATCATCCTTTCAGACCGGGTCGGAATCATGCCTGAGGCAGCTCCCATGCACTTTAAGCTGCTGTTTGAAGTTCCCACGGGAAAAATACTGGGCGCCCAGGCCATTGGAAGAGGGGATGTCACAAAACGGATTGATGTCATCGCCTCCGTCATAAAATCAGGCGGAACCTTAGAGGACTTAAAGGACTTAGAGCTTTGTTATGCTCCCACATTTTCCACTGCAAAGGACATTGTCAATTACGCAGGGTACGTGGGCTCCAATCTTTTAAACCAGGAATTTAAACAGGTGAATGTAGATAAGGTGAGGGAACTGGTGGAAAATCAGGAGCTGATCATCGATGTGAGGGAACCTTATGAGTACGAAAGAGGCCATATCAAAGGAGCCTTTAACATTCCCTTAAGCCAGCTCAGGGAGCGGACCGGTGAAATTCCCAAAGACCGGACCGTATATTTGCACTGCCGTACCGGACAGAGAAGCTATAACGCTGCCCTGGCCCTTCAGCACTTAGGTTTTCAAAACATTGTCAATGTTGCCGGAAGCTTTCTGGGCCTTTCCTTCTACGAGTACTACCATGATAAGGTGAGCGGAAGGAACCCCATTGTGACAGAATATAATTTCATGTAAAAAAGAGCCTGTATTCAGTTTGCATCTTCTGAATACAGGCTTTTCCTCATTTCGTAAGCTCTCTTAATTTATCCTTGTCAATGATGCAGATGGCCCCTCTGGTCTGTTCGATGATCCCTTCCGCTTTAAACACCTTCAGCATGCGGGAAACCACCTCCCTGGCGCTTCCGATGTACCTGGCGATCTGCTCCTGGGTGATGTACAAGCTGGAGGAATTCGTCTTAGCCATCTCATCCGATAAAAAGATAGCAAGCCTTTTGTCAAAGCTCATAAAAAGAATCTGTTCCATAGCCCACATCACATCGGAAAACCGTTCAACGGCATTTTTATATGCAAAATTCTCCACATACACATTTTCATCGCTCAGCCTGCTAAAGGCGCTGATGTGAATCAGATAGGCCTCCGTATCCTGTTCCGCATCAATGTGAACATCAAAGGTGATATGGCTTAAAATGCAGGAAGCAGAAAACACACAGACCTCTCCGGGAGAAACCCGGTACAAGGTGACCTCGCGCCCATCCTCAGACAAAATATAAACCCGAAGCCCGCCGCTCCTGATGAGAAGAACGCCCTGGCACTGGCTGCCTGCGCTGTGAAGGTTGTAATCCTTCTTATAGGACACCGCAGAAATATTGCTTTCCAGAAAACCGGCTTCCCGTTCACTCAACTTATCCCAGAAATCAAGCCGGGACCGTATAAATGCCAACTCCTCTTTTTTAACCATTCTCTGCTCCTCATACCGATATCTCAATGCTTCATAGGGCTTAAATTCCCCATTTCTTCATGATATCTATTATATATGCCCTGTTCCTCAATTGTCAATCTGACCCTTCTTTTTCACATTTTCCTTTCCTTAATTTTCTCTCCGAAAAATAGTTGCAAAAGAAACCATTTAATGATATGATTTTAAATAGTTGCAAGGGAAACTAATTTGAAATGAGGTGATATACGTGGACAATATCGGAAAGCTCAATGCCGCCATTTACAGAAACGTACAAAGCATATTGAATTTCAAACTAAAGGACATTTCCATCCAGAGCGGCCAGCACGATTTCTTTTACGTTATTTCCAAAAATGAAGGAATCACCCAAAAAGAGCTGAGCCAGCATCTTTACATCGGGAAATCCACCACCGCAAAAGCGGTGAAGCAGTTGATTCACCACGGATATATAAAAAAAGAAAAGGATGAAAAAGACCGCCGTTTTGAACGGCTGTTTCTGACGGAAAAAGGACGGGAAATCGTCCCCAGAATAAGGGATACCTTTACGGAATTAGTCACCATTACCACAAGAAATTTATCAGAACAGGAAACAGAGCAGGCCATAACCCTTCTCAACAAAATCCTTAAAAATGTATCAGAAGAAAAATCAGAATTACAGTCTCCCGCTGTCTGAAGAAAGGACCACATCAAATGGAAGAACAAAGACAAACTTTATGGACAAAAGATTTTATCATCATTTCTCTCGTAAACCTGCTGCTTTTTTGCGGATTCCAGATGCTTTTGCCCACCCTGCCCCTTTATGCCAAATCTTTAGGAGGGGCCGACGCTCTCCTTGGCTGGCTTTTAGGCGCCGCTACGGTAGCTTCCCTCATCATCCGCCCTGTTTCAGGAATCATCCTCGATAAAATAGGCAGAAAAGGCATATTTTTTGGGGGAGCCATTATCATCATCCTGGTGACCATAGCCTATTCCCATTTTCCTGTTGTGGGCATGATCATCGGAATCCGTTTTCTCCACGGAATCGGCTGGGGGATGGCCACAACGGCCAGCAGCACCATGGCATCGGATATCATTCCAAAGCCCCGGTTTGGGGAAGGCATGGGATTTTTCAGCCTGTCCAGCAGCCTTGCCATGGCTCTTGCGCCGGGAATCGGCTTAGGTCTGCTGGCCTCCGGAGGATTTATCTCCCTTTCCCGCTGGTCCGCCGGCCTTGGAGCTGCCGCCCTTTTGCTGGCTTTTTTCATCAGAAGCAGAAAGCCTGCTGCAAAAACAGAAGGAAAGTTAAAAGCCTCTCCCTACGAAAAGGCCTCCGCCCTTCCGTCTTTTGTCATGTTTTTCATCAGCTCCACCTATGGCTCCATAACCGGCTTTCTCTCCCTTTACGCCGCAGGAAAAAACATTTCCAACATCGGCATGTTTTTCACGGTTTATGCCCTGTTTCTCCTGCTTTCAAGGCCCCTTTACGGAAAGCTGACGGACCGTTTCGGATTTCCTGTGATCGTTTACCCCGGCTTTCTTTTAACTGCCGCGGCTATGATTCTCTTATCAAAGTCCGCAACACTTCCCATGTTTCTGGCAAGCGCCGCTGTGTACGGCCTGGGCTTTAGCGCCCTTCAATCCAGCTTTCAGACCATGGCCGTGATCCGTGCGCCAAAGGAACGGCTTGGCGCGGCCAATGCCACCTTTTTTACAGGCTTTGACGGAGGAATCGGCTTTGGCTCTGTCATCGGCGGAATGATCGCTTCCAGGGCAGGCTACAGCAACATGTATTTTTACTTTTCCCTGTTTATCCTGATTGCGGCAATTCTCTATTTCCTTGGATTCAGAAAGAAAAGCCTATAAGCGAAGGGGATATTTCTGTAATCCATGGCTGGTACAGTAGACATACAGAATTCCCTTTCTCTTCCCCCCAGGCAGATAAAATTCCGGGCTCTGTTCCGGATATAACCGAATGAGAAGGACCCTGTCATCGTGGACATAGGCAGCAAAAGCGATGTAGTGGTCCTTTCTCATGGGGTGGTCCAGGGTTACATAATGTTCCATATCTATTTTATTCACAGTGATCTTATGTTCCTCTGAAGAAGGAGAAGCCTTCAAAGGGCCCAGCTTCCTTCCGCAGCAGGAAATCGATGCTTCCCCTGTGCTGACCAGAATATTGCCGCAGACAGGGCATACATAAAATTTTGCCTTATCAATTTTTCCGATATCAGGCCGGTTGGGATTTAATTCTCCCTGCAAAAGCACCAGAATATCCGCTCCCAGTATATCGGAAAGCTCATTCCACAAGGCTGCATCAGGACAGCCCAGCCCACACTCCCACTTGGAAACCGTTTTATTGCTGATATGAAGCTGATCCGCAACCTGCTGCTGGGTCAATCCCTTTTCCTTTCTCAACTGCAAAATCAGACGTCCAACCTTTACACAGTCCATAATCTCTCCCTCCTCTCTGTTTTCTTTCCCTTTTCATCTGGCTTTTATTCTACACAACAGGCAAAACTCTGTCAATGTTCCAATTGTTAACCTTAATATATTTTAAGTTGACAATTGTTTTTTCCTATGGTACCATTTCCACTAGAAAATCATACTACTGCAAAGGAGTTTACCATCATGAGTACAGCACAATCTTCCCATCCAAATACTTCATCCGCTGTTAAGTCCTCCATTTCCACCAAAGAACTGGCCTTAACAGGGATGTCCGCGGCTATCCTTGCCGTTATTTCCCAGATATCCCTTCCCATGCCTACAGGGGTTCCCATCACCATCCAGATTTTCGGCGTGGTTTTGGTGAGCACTGTTTTAGGCTGGAGGCTTGGCTCCCTGGCCGCCCTGGTCTACGTGCTTTTAGGAGCGGTAGGACTTCCTATCTTTGCCAACTTTGGAGGCGGACTTAAGTCCATTACAGGCCTTACGGGCGGATATATCTGGTCCTGGCCTCTCATGGCTCTCATCTGCGGAACCAGAATCAAAACAGGAAACAAGAGCTTAAATACCTTTTTTACCTTTGCCTTTCCCATTATAGGAACTCTGGTCAACGAAACCATCGGCGGCCTGCAGTGGGCAGCACTGGCGGAAAACATGTCTGTGCTGGGAGTCTTTACTTATTCCATGACCATGTTCATCCCCAAAGACATTGTTCTCACCATAATTGCTGTTATTGTGGGAATGCCCATTCGAAAAATACTTTCCAGGCAGTTGTAATTCATCTGGAAATACATACGTATCTCTCACCCGGCGCTTTCAAAGCGCCGTTTTTTTTGACCTTATCCTTTTGATCTCAGCCTTTTCACCATAGCCTTATCTTCACTCTCAACCGCCTTTCCATCCATCTTTCCATCTTTTCTTCCAACCGCTTTTTCAACTCAGCTTGACAGAACGGACTTTGAAACTTAAAATGTTCTAATGAAGCAGACAATTCCAAAGAAAGGATTTTCATATGATCCAGGATATTTTACCCCATGTATTTCACAATGAATTTGAAGTAAAGACTCCACAAGAGGACAGTTATTTTCTCTATTTCCGGTCCGGACACATTTTGCTGAAAAAAGAAAACTCCCCTGAAATTCCCAGGTTTAAAGAAATAGAAGACCCAGGCCAGGAGGCCATGTCCCACTGCGATTATATCTTTTCCATTGACGGCATGGATTTCTTTCTGGTGGATGAAACCAGAGTGTCCTTAGAGGAAAGCCCTTCTCTGGGCTTTTATGAAACGAATATCATACGGAATTTAAATCCCATGTGGGTCTCCTTTGCCGCCGTAAACGGGGAACACCTTCACCGTTTCTACGGAACCAACCGTTTCTGCGGATGCTGTGGCTCTCCTACCATGAAGAGCAAAAAAGAGCGCTCCATGATCTGTACTTCCTGCGGCAACACGGTTTATCCGAAAATCTCTCCCGCTGTCATCGTCGGCATCACCTATGAAGGGAAGCTTCTGCTGACCAAATACGCCGGAAGGGAATACACCCGGTATGCCCTTATAGCCGGTTATACGGAGTTTGGCGAGACCCTGGAGGACACTGTCAGGCGGGAGGTGATGGAGGAAGTAGGGCTTGAAGTGAAAAATATCCGTTATTACAAAAACCAGCCCTGGGGGTTCAGCGACTCCATCTTGGTGGGCTACTGGGCCGAGGTCTCCGGTTCTCCACAAATCCGGCTGGATGAAACCGAGTTATCCACTGCTGTCTTTATGTCTCCACAGGAAATTCCCGATGACTTTACCAATTTAAGCCTGACCCATGAAATGATCATGCTTTTTAAAAACGGAAATGTCAGATAAGTCAGAATCGAGTAGGAAGTAGGTGATTATTTCACCTACTGTCCTCTCACACCACCGTGCATACCGTTCGGTACACGGCGGTTCAATAGAATTAACTTACTTGTAAATATCTTTCCGACATTGTTATAAACCCTTGTTCTTTGAGATATTGATTAGTGAGTGACCTTGATAGAATTGGGCTGTTGGATATCCTCCAATAGCCTTTTCTTGTATTAGCGAACTCCCATGCTTTATAATTCTCAATTCCTAGCCTCATTAGGTTATCATGCTTGGTTTTTATCATCTTCCACTGTTTCCAGTAGCACATGCGAATTCTTCTTCGTAGCCACTCATCTACTTCTTTAAGTACATTCTTCATTTCTGCAAGTCTAAAATATTCCACCCATCCTAGGATAGTTTGTTTTATCTTAAATGCCCTTGCTTCCATGCTCATTGCATTACTTCTTCCAGTAATACCTTTCAGTTTCTCTTTCAGTTTCTTGATTGAGTTTGTATGTACCCTTATTCCCATTTCACCCTTTTTAGGATAAAACGTATATCCCAGATACTTTAACTTCCATGGTCGGTCTACCTTACTTTTCTCCCGATTGACTTTTAATTTCAAGTCTTTCTCAATAAACTTTGTGATGCTTTCCATAACACGATTAGCTGACTTCTTACTCTTCACATAGACGTTACAATCATCAGCGTATCTACAAAAGTTCAATCCCCGCTTTTCTAATTCCTTATCAAGTTCATTCAGCATAATGTTACTCAGTAATGGCGACAGGTTTCCCCCTTGGGGTACTCCTTCTGTTGTGGTATTAGTTACCCCGTTAATCATTACTCCTGCATTTAGATATTTTCTTATCAGTGATATCACTCGGATATCCTTTACCTCTTTAAATATCAATCCGATTAGTTTATCATGATTGACTGTGTCGAAGTATTTTTCTAAGTCGATATCTACTGCCCATCTGTAACCATTGTCCATGTATTCCTTGCATTTCAGAATTGCTTGGCTTGCACTTCTGTTCGGTCTGAATCCGAAACTGTTATCCGAGAAGGTTTTCTCAAATATCGGACTTAGTACCTGTGCTATGGCTTGTTGCACCACTCGGTCTACCACTGTCGGTATTCCTAATGGTCGTTTCTTTCCGTCAGGCTTTGGTATCTCTACCCTCCTTACGGGACATGGCTTATAACTGCCATCCAGTATGGACTGTTTGAGTTGGTTCCCATTGTCTTTTAGATATGTTAGAAGTTCATCTACTCCCATCTTGTCAACTCCATGGCCACCTTTGTTTTTCTTCACCCTTTTATAGGCTTCATTTAGGTTATCATTACTGATAATCTTCTCAAGCAATTCATTCTGACATTTACTTTGGTCGTTCTGTCTGTTTTGTGACGTCATAGAAATGCTCAGCGCCCCCACGTAACCTTCGAGTTCCACTCTATCCATCGGTGGGTGACCTATATTTAGTTGTCTGCTTTTATCACATTTCTTTGTTTCTTTCAAACTGTCAAAACCTCCTATTGTTCAGCCCTTCTCGTAGTGTTTGCAACCACTCCGGTACTATGGCTTCTGCTGACTTCTTAGAGTTCAGCCATACATCACTGCATGGGTTGTTATTTCGAAATGCATCTCTTAACTTATCTCTAAGATCTCCCCAGGTAAGAACGCAATCTTCCTCTCCATCTATCTGCCACATTTACACCTTTTGTTTTCGAGTAGTTATAGGGCTTTGACTTGTGTTGCAGTCTTACCCACAAAAGTATGCCTTTTATGTGATTTCTGTTCGTCAGACCAGAGATTTGCCCACGGACTTCCTTCAGATTCGCCCTCACGGACGACACCCTTGTCTTAGGCTATGCACTTTCCACTACTAGGACGTGCTAGGGACTTGAACCCACAAGATTGTGCCCATGCTGGGCGCACAACAAAAGACCGTACCGGAATTCCGGTACGGTCTTTTTCCGCATGTATTAACTTATTTACCGTAGTAAGCCTTTAAGTACATTTCCTTGATCTCACTCAAAAGAGGATATCTTGGATTCGCGCCTGTACACTGGTCATCAAAAGCATTTTCAACCATTTCATCCAGAGTTTCAAGGAAGTATTTCTCCTCCACTCCGTACTCCTTAATAGAAGCCTTGATGCCTACAGCCGCCTTTAATTCTTCGATCTTCTGGATAAAGTTCTTAAAAATCTCCGCATCATCCTTACCCTGTACGCCGCAGAAACGTGCGCACTCCACATACCTTTCAAAGGTGTGGGGATACTGGTACTGGGAGAAGGTTCCCATCTTGGTGGGCGCTTCGCAGGAGTTAAACTCCATAACCAGAGTGATCAGCAGGGCATTTGCCACACCGTGAGGAAGGTGATGGTAAGCGCCTAATTTATGAGCCATGGAATGGCACACCCCTAAGAATGCATTGTTAAATGCCATACCCGCCATACAGGAAGCATCTGCCATCTTGCATCTGGCCTCCACATGATCTCCCTGATTGTAAGCTGTAGGAAGGTAATCAAAGACGTTCTTCATGGCCTTTAATGCCAGACCGTCGGTATAATCAGAAGCCATAACAGAAGCGTAAGCCTCTAAGGAATGGGTCAGAACGTCAATACCGGAGGCACTTGTCAGGCCCTTTGGCTGGCTCATCATATTGTCCGCGTCCACAATAGCCATATCAGGCATCAATTCATAATCAGCAATGGGATACTTCACTCCTGTTTCCTGATCCGTAATAACCGCAAAGGAAGTCACCTCAGAACCGGTACCGGAAGAGGTTGGGATTGCCACAAAGTAAGCCTTTTCTCCCATTTTCGGGAAGGTGTAAACTTTTTTGCGGATATCCATAAAGCGCATGGCCATATCCTTAAAATCCACTTCCGGATGCTCATACATCACCCACATGATCTTGGCGGCGTCCATGGCAGAGCCTCCGCCCAATGCGATGATGGTGTCCGGCTTAAAGGAATTCATGGCTGCCGCGCCTGCCTGGGCATTTGCCAGGGTTGGGTCAGGCTGAACATCAGAGAATACCGTATAAGCAATTCCCATTTCATCTAATTTATCTGTCACCGGCTTGGTGTAACCGTTCATGTGAAGGAAGGAATCTGTCACTACAAAAGCCCTCTTCTTGTCATAAACTTCTTTTAACTCACTAAGTGCCACCGGCATACAGCCTTTTTTAAAGTAAACCTTCTCCGGATTTCTGAACCACAGCATGTTCTCTCTCCTCTCAGCAACGGTCTTGATATTCAGCAAATGTCTGACACCCACATTATCGGAAACAGAGTTTCCACCCCAGGAACCGCAGCCTAAGGTTAAGGACGGAGCCAGTTTAAAGTTATAAATATCACCGATGCCGCCGTGAGAAGACGGTGTATTCACCAGGATACGGCAGGTTTTCATGGCCGCCGCATGCTTTGCCAGCTTTTCTTTCTCATTCACATTGACATAAATGGAAGCCGTATGGCCGTAACCGCCGTCTGCTACCAACTGCTCCGCTTTTTCAATGGCCTCATCATAGGTCGCCGCTTTATACATAGCCAGGACCGGAGACAGCTTTTCATGGGCAAACTCCTCTTCGATGTGGACATTTTCCACTTCACCGATGAGAATTTTCGTGGCTTCGGGAACTTCAATTCCTGCCAGCTTTGCAATGGTTGAGGCCTTCTGTCCTACTATTTTAGCATTTAACGCACCGTTGATGATAATGGTCTTGCGCACCTTGTCCAGTTCATCACCTTTTAAGAAATAGCAGCCTCTGTCTGCAAACTCTTTCTTCACCGCATCGTAAATGGATTCCAGAACGGTCACAGACTGCTCAGAAGCGCAGATCATACCGTTGTCAAAGGTCTTGGAAAGGATGATGGAGCTGACCGCCATCTTAATGTCTGCCGTATCGTCAATGATAACAGGAGTATTTCCCGCACCAACACCCAGAGCCGGCTTTCCGGAAGAATACGCTGCCTTTACCATGCCCGGACCTCCCGTTGCCAGAATGATGTCCGCACCTTTCATAACCTCATTGGTCAATTCCAGAGAAGGAACATCAATCCAGCTTATAATCCCTTCCGGTGCTCCTGCCTTCACTGCGGCGTCGAGAACGATCTTTGCGGCGGCAATGGTGGAGTTCTTTGCACGGGGATGGGGAGAAATGATGATGGCATTTCTCGTCTTCAAGCTGATCAGGGTTTTAAAGATAGCAGTTGAGGTAGGATTGGTTGTGGGAATAACTGCCGCAACAAGGCCGATGGGCTCTGCAATCTTCTTGATTCCGTAAGCCTTATCTTCTTCAATCAAACCGCAGGTTTTTGTATCCTTATAGGCATTGTAAATATACTCAGCCGCATAGTTATTCTTAATGACCTTGTCTTCCACAACGCCCATGCCTGTTTCTTCCACAGCCATCTTTGCGAGGGGGATTCTCATCTTATTGGCAGCGCTGGCAGCCTCATAAAAGATTTTATCTACTTGTTCCTGTGTATAAGAAGCAAATACTTTCTGTGCTTCCCGCATAGCATCCATCCTGGCGATCAGACCATCTACGCTGTCAATGATTTGGGGGACCATTACCTGTTCTTCTTTCTTTGCCATTTTAACTTTCCTCCGTTTTATAAGTCAAATAGGTTTTTGTTATTATTTTAACAATCTTGATGATTATATTATATTCTATTGTTATTTTTTTGTCAATAATCATCCTTAAAAAATTTTTGCCTAAATTTTCTTGCATTTATATAAAAACTTGGCAATCTTCTATATATATGCTATAGTAGCCTCAGAATCTAAAAAATTTTTATTTTTACCAGGAAAACAAGGGGATTTTAAAGTATGAAAATAACAATTGGAATCGATATCGGAGGAAGTACCACAAAGATCGTTGGGTTTCAGAATAATCAATTGAAGATTCCCACCTTTGTAAAAGCCGATAACCCTATCGCCTCTCTCTTTGGGGCCTTGGGAAAATTCATCTACGACAACAGCATCCAGTTAAATGAAATTGAAAAAATCATGATCACAGGCGTAGGAAGCGCTTACGTGGAACAGCCTTTATATGGGATTCCCACGTATAAAGTAGGGGAATTTACCTGCAACGGCCTGGGAGGACAGTATTTTACCGGGCTCCAGGATTTAATCGTGGTCAGCATGGGAACAGGAACTTCCATGGTTCAGGTCAATGGAGATAAAATCGTTCATATCGGAGGAATCGGAATCGGCGGCGGAACCATTATGGGACTCTCCAGCCTTCTGTTAAAGACCACCGATATTTCCCAGATCATTGATCTGGCAGGCAGAGGCAATTTAAGCAACATTGACTTACAGATTCAGGACATTTCAAAAACTCCTCTTCCCGGACTCCCCCTGACAGCCACTGCCTCCAACTTTGGAAAGGTCCGAAGTTCCATATCAGAGGAGGATATCGCCATCGGCATCATCAACATGGTAGTCCAGGCCATTGGAAAATCCGCCATATTATCCTCATTAAACAGCAACATCCATAATTTTGTCATGACCGGAAATCTGGCAAAGCTGCCTCAATGCCCTCAAATTCTCCGTTCACTGGAAGAGCTCTTTGACGTTCATTTCATCATACCGGAACAGGCTGAATACGGAACTGCCATCGGAGCGGCTCTCACCGAAGAACACCATATGGAAATGAAACAAATTTTATTATAATATTTATATAAAAAAAACCAGGTGAGCCAAATAAAGCTCCACCTGGTTTTTTATGAATGATATCCCAATGCCTGCTCTAAGGCATCTTTTTCTTCACTTCCTAAGAGAACATCAGTTTCCCCTCTGTCCACTTCCTTGATATAGACATAACAGCCCTCCCGGCTGTGAACGGAATTTAAAACAAATCCGGAATTGGTGTAATCCAGCATTGCCATGGCAAAGCTCAAATTTCCTCCCATCCCTTTAAAAGCATTGTACTTTACAATACCGAATTTCTGAAAAGCACTCCTGTAGTTTTTATTGGTATTGCGCAGGGAGTCCTTATTGGCCCTGTCCTCTGCCTTTAATTCCGCAATATCCTCCATCTGCTCCATAATGATATCTTCCAGAGTTTCGGCATCCTTGCCCCTCATAAAGTAATCGTATCTGCGGTACAGCTTTCTTATCTGAATGATACACACAATGACCACCACCAGCAATATCAAGGTGGCTGCACCTAATCCAAGTATTAAAAAAGCAGGATCAATCGGTAACTGATTTAATCTGCTGTTATCCATTCTTTCGTCCTCGCTTTCATAAACGTTGCCCCAAGGGAGCCTTTACCTTATCTTATGGATTCTATTAATTCTACTATTCTTTCCAATTCTGCCTCAGAATAATACTCGATTTCAACTCTTCCCTTGTTTTTGTCCTTTCGGTTGATGCTGACCTTGGTTCCCATGGCCGTTTTCATCCGCTCCTCCAGCTCCCGGAAAATGAGGGTAAGAGTTTCTTCTTCCGACGGTTTTTCCTTTTCTGTTTTCTTTCTGGACAAGGATTTTACAAGCCGCTCTACCTCGCGGACGCTTAAATTCTCCGCTGCGATCTTTCCTGCAAGCTGAAACTGCAGCTCTCCATCCTCAACCGCCAGTAAAGCTCTGGCATGTCCGCCTGAAATCTGGTTCTGGATCAGCATATCCTGAACCCTTTCATCCAGCTTTAACAGTCTCATGCTGTTGGTGATGGTCACCCTGTTTTTAGACACTCTGGCCGCAATTTCTTCCTGCTTTAAGCCAAATTCCTGCATCAGCCTCTGATAAGCCTTTGCTTCTTCAATGGCATTTAAATCTTCTCGCTGAACGTTTTCGATCAGAGCGATTTCCATGGTCTGCTGCTTGGTGTATTCCCTGATCACCACCGGAACTTCCTTAAGACCTGCCAGCTTGGCAGCCCGCCATCTCCGTTCCCCTGCAATGATCTCGTAAAGGTCACCCTTTTTCTGCACCAAAAGAGGCTGCAAAACTCCATATACCTTCATGGACTCCGCCAGCTCAACCAAAGCTTCTTCTTTAAATTCCGTTCGGGGCTGATCCCTGTTAGGCTCTATGGAGGACAGCTTTAAAAACATCTCTTTTCCTGTTTCCGCCTCAGCTTCTTTTTGATCTGTTTTTATACTATGGTTTTCTGTTCTGGAATTGTGCTTCATTTCCTGCTCTTCTGCCGCAGATTCCATCACTTCGTCTCCGAAAATGGCTCCAAGGCCCTTTCCTAAACCTGTTCTCTTTCCCATATTTAGACTTCTTCTCCTCTGCTTATCACTTCTGCAGCCAGCAGCCGGTAACTTTCGGCTCCTGCTGACCTGGAATCATATAAGTTGATGGGCATCCCGTGGCTGGGCGCTTCAGCCAGCCTTACATTTCTGGGAATAATGGTCTTATAAATGTTCTGGTTTAAATTGTTCTTCACGCTTTCCACAACTTCCAGGGAAAGGTTTGTCCTGGCATCGTACATGGTAAAAACCACACCTTCCATTTCAAGAGAAGGATTCAGTTTCTTTTTCACCAGATTTACAGTTTTTAAGACCTGGCTCAAGCCTTCCAAAGCGTAATACTCACATTGAATCGGCACCAATACGGTATTTGCGGCTGTTAAAGCGTTGATCGTCAGCAGGTTCAATGACGGAGGACAATCTATGATGATGAAATCATAGTTTTTCTCGATTTTTTCAAGATGCTTTTTGAGCAGTCTTTCCTTGTTTTCAATCTCCAGCAGCTCGATTTCAGCACCTGCTAAATCTACATCAGACGGAAGCAAATCCAGATTTTCCTGAACATTGGTAATCAGGCACTCTTCAATTTCACAATCTCCTACCAGCAGATCGTAGACGGTTCGTTCCATGGTGGTCTTTTCCACTCCCAGCCCGCTGGTTTCATTTCCCTGTGGATCAAAGTCCACAGCTAATACTCTCTGCCCTGATTCCGCAAGACAGGCGGATAAATTAATTGCAGTGGTCGTCTTGCCCACTCCGCCTTTCTGGTTTGCTATCGCAATGATTCTTCCCATTTTGCCTCCATATCCTGTTGGTTCAAAAACTCATGGCTGAAATACAATTTTCTTTCAACCTCATATTTTTTCCTGTTATAACATTGGAAATTGCAGTACAGACTAGAGTATAGCATATTTTATTTTTTTTTCCTATGGTTTTTATGTAAAAAATACATAAATTATCAAAAAATGTTTCACGTGAAACATTTTTCCAGTAAAAATCCATTCATTTCCAAGTTTTAAGAATAAATTAATATGTTTCCCGTTGTAAGTATATATTGATTATATTATAATAGGGGGAAGAGATCATTCCCTTCAGGAGGTAACCTATGAAAACAAAGAACAAATTACTGACTTTGCTCATTTTATCAGCCAGCTCCGTTGCTGTTACGGCTGTCATAAATAAATTTGTTAAAATTTCTGCCCTGTCCAAAAACTTGTTGGCAGATTCAAAATCCCTCTGCTACAAATGGCGTTTCGGCAACATTCACTATACAAAGACAGGCTCCGGAAAACCTTTGTTACTGATTCATGATTTAAATGTCTGTTCCAGCGGATACGAGTGGAACCAAATGATTCATCAATTAAAAGACCATTACACCGTATACACCTTGGACCTCCTTGGATGCGGACGCTCTGAAAAACCTGATTTGACTTATACAAATTATCTTTACGTTCAGATGATATCTGATTTTATCAAGTCAGAAATAGGACATAGAACCAATGTGATCGCATCCGGTTCCTCTTCCTCTCTGGCTGTTATGGCCTGCAACAATTCTCCTGAGTTGTTTGACCAGGTCATGCTCATCAATCCGGACTCCATTCTGGCCTGCAGCCAGATTCCTAATAAACATGGGAAAGTGTATAAATTCATTTTAGACCTGCCGGTTTTGGGAACTCTGCTCTATCATATTGCTGCCAGCAAACAGTCCATTACAGAAGAACTCACTTCCAATCACTGCAATCCTTATTCTGTAAAGACTTCTCTCATCGATACTTATTATGAGTCGGCTCATTTGGGAGAATCACCAAAGTCCTTATACGCCAGTGTGAAGTGTAACTATACGAAATGCAATATTTCCAATGCATTGAAAAAGATCAATAACAGCATTTACCTTGTGGGGGGAAGCTCCATGGAAAATATGGAAGAAACTATAAAGGAGTATCAGAATTTAAATCCGGCTATTGAAGGTTCTCTCATTGAAGATTCCAAATATTTTCCACAGTTGGAAAATCCTTCTGAGCTGTTTAATATTATTCAAATGTTTTTTGTTTAAAAAAATAATGTTTCACGTGAAACATCCAAAACAGGAATTCCTGATGCAAATGGATGTTTCACGTGAAACATTTTATTTTACCCTATAAGCAATTTTATCTCAATGGTTCTTTAGCAGGCAACCCTGCTTTTCTCGGATACTTCTTTGAAGTGCCATCATTCTTGACAATCTTCACCAAAGACCTTTCCGCATCAGTTCCAGGCAACAAAAATGTCTCCACCTTCTCCACTTTCCCGCCAAGTAAAAATACAGCATGTTTTGCCGCATTTAACTCCTCTTCTATCTTCCCGGATTTATAAGGAATAAAGGCTCCTCCCACTTTTACAAAAGGCATACAGTATTCAGACAGAGTGCTCAAATTAGCGACAGCTCTGGAAACACAAAAATCATACTTCTCTCTATGAAGGGAATCTCTCCCCAAATCTTCTGCCCTTCCATGGATGGCCTCTATATTTTCAAGCCCTAAATTCTTTATGACTTCGTCCAAAAATTTAATTCTCTTATTCAGGGAATCCATCAAAGTAATTTTCAAACCGGGAAATGCTATTTTCAAAGGAATTCCAGGAAAACCGGCCCCAGTTCCCACATCAATTATTTTATACTCTTTTGTACCAATATCTTCCACCGCTTTGATCAAAGACAGGCTGTCCGCAAAATGCTTCGTTATCACCTCGTCCATTTCAACAATAGCGGTCAGATTCATAAATTTATTCCATTCAACAAGTAATTGAAAATAATCGTAAAATTGGTTTAATTGATTTTCTTCCAATTTTATAGATAATAAGTCCAATTCCCGTTCCAGCTTTTCCTTAAAATCTTCTGTCATACGCCGCTCCTCATTCCTTCTCCCCCAGGGAGCCCTCTCTTTGCCCTGAGGACAGATTCACCTTATTTTCTGACCCCTTCTGATGACGAAGCTGTTCCAAGTGAACCATCAAAACCGCAATATCCGCCGGAGACACTCCGGAGATTCTGGATGCCTGGCCAATGGATAAAGGCTTGTATAAATTCAGCTTCTGAGTGGCCTCAATTCTAAGGCTTTTCACCTGAGAATAATCAAAATCAGCATCCAGCCTTTTATTTTCCAACTTCTTATACTGAGCCACCTGCTGCTTCTGTCTCCTGATATACCCGTCATACTTAATATTGATCTGAACCTGTTCCGCCACATCCTCAGGAAGCGACCGTCTGTTGGAATCAATTTCAGTTAACATAACATATCCCAGCTCCGGTCTGCGCACCAGCTCTGCCAAAGTCGTTCCTGTTTTTAAAGGAGTGCTTTCATTTCTCTCTAAAAACTCCTGAACTTCTTTCGATGCCCCAATATTGGCAGCTTCCAGACGCTTGATTTCCTCTTCAATGGCCTCTTTCTTCCAGAGAAGCCTGTCATACTGTTCCTGGCTGATCAAACCGATATCATATCCAATTTCCATAAGTCGCAGGTCAGCATTGTCCTGACGCAGTAAAAGTCTGTACTCCGCTCTGGAGGTCATCATGCGGTACGGTTCAAAGTTCTCCTTTGTCACCAGATCATCGATCAGCACTCCAATATACGCCTCTGAACGGTCCAGAACCTTAGGTTCCCGTCCAAGCACCTTCATGGCAGCATTGACCCCAGCCATAAAGCCCTGAACAGCCGCCTCTTCATAACCGGAGCTTCCGTTAAACTGGCCTCCGCTGAATAAGCCCCTGACAGACTTAAACTCCAGGCTCGCGTCGAGCTGGACGGAATTAATGCAGTCGTATTCGATGGCATAGGCATTTCTGATAATCTTCACCTTCTCAAGGCCCGGCACAGTCCGGTACATGGCATGCTGTACATCCTCAGGAAGAGAGCTTGACATCCCTGCCAAGTACATTTCATTGGTGGAAAGCCCCTCAGGCTCTACAAAAACCTGATGCCGGTTCTTGTCCGGGAACTTCACCACCTTATCCTCTATGGATGGGCAGTACCTGGCCCCTGTTCCCTCAATCATTCCGGAATACATGGGGGAACGGTCCAGATTGCTTCGAATAATCTCATGGGTATTTTCATTGGTATAGGTCAGCCAACAGGATATCTGATCCTTCTGAACCTCTGCCGGGTCCGTGGAAAAGGAAAATGGAACCACCTTTTCATCCCCAAGCTGTTCCTCCATCCTGGAAAAGTCAATGCTCCTCTTATCCACTCTGGCCGGAGTTCCCGTCTTAAAACGAAACATTTCAATCCCATTGGCTTTCAAAGACTCCGTCAGATGATTGGCAGCCTGAAGGCCGTTAGGCCCCGTATAATTGATCACTTCCCCGTAAAGGCATCTGGCCCTTAAATAAGTTCCCGTAGCCAGCACAGCCGCCTTACAGCGGTAAATTGCCCCGGAAAATGTCTTAACCCCTTTTAAAATTCCATCCTCTGTAATAATCTCCGACACTTCTGCCTGGCGGATGGTCAGATGATCCGTATTTTCCAAAACCATTCTCATGGCCTTAGAATACTCTGCCTTATCCGCCTGAGCCCTCAGAGAATGGACCGCAGGGCCCTTGGACTGGTTCAGCATCTTGGACTGAATAAAGGTTTTGTCAATCACCTTTCCCATCTCCCCGCCAAGGGCATCAAGCTCCCGGACTAAATGTCCCTTGGAGCTGCCTCCGATGTTGGGATTACAGGGCATCAGGGCAATGCTGTCAACGCTGATGGTAAACACAATGGTTTCAAGCCCTAATCTGGCACAGGCCAGAGCCGCCTCACAGCCTGCATGACCCGCACCCACTACCACAACATCGTAAAATTCTTCTATGTGCTGCATCCTATTATTCCTTTCCGAATCCATAACTTTCTATTTTCCCATACAAAACTTGCTGAATATTTCGTTGACCAGATCCTCTTCCACCGACTCTCCCAGGATGGTCCCAAGACCTTCATACGCATCCATTAAATCAATGGAATAAAAGTCCTCCGGCACTCCGTTTTCAATGCTCTCTTCCACCATGGAAAGACTTTTGAGGGCCTCCAAAAGAGCATTCTTATGGCGCACATTGGTGATATAAACCTGGTCATTAAAATCGATTTCACCCTGATAAAACATGGATTTAATCTCCCGCTCCAAATCCTCTATTCCAAGCCTTTCCCTGGCTGAAATAGAGATCACCTTATGGCCTGTTCTGCTCTTTAATTCCTCCTCTGTGACAACTGCCTCCAGGTCGGTTTTATTCAAAAGCACGACCGCTTTCCGGTCCTTTATAAACTCTATAATCTCTTTATCATTCTCATCCAAAGGACATGACCCATCCACCACATAGATGATCAAATCCGCCTCTTTGGCAGCGCTTCTGGCCTTCTCCACCCCGATCTTTTCCACCACATCCCCGGTGTTTCGAATGCCTGCCGTATCCACCACGCGAAGGCTTAAATCCTCCAGCCTGATCTGTTCCTTTAAGGTATCCCTGGTAGTTCCCGCAATGTCAGTTACAATGGCCCTCTCCTCTCCCACTAAAACATTTAAAAGAGAAGATTTCCCTGCATTGGGCTTTCCTAAAATAACCGTTTCAATTCCTTCTGAAAGAACCCTTCCGTTATCCGCAGACTTAATCAGACTTTCCAGCTCTTCCTTTAAAGGCTTCATCACCTCTGACAATTTCTCCGGATACCCTTCCAAAGAAATGTGCTCCGGGTCATCAAGAGCTGATTCGAGAAAAGCGATCTCATAGAGAATCTTTTCTCTCATCCCCCGGATTCTTTTGGAAACAGCTCCTTCCAACTGGCTGACAGAAGACTTCAAGGCATAATCATTCTTAGCATGAATCACATCGATGACAGCCTCTGCCTGGGATAAATCCAGCCTGCCGTTTAAAAATGCCCTCTTGGTAAACTCTCCCGGCTCTGCCGGTCTGGCTCCATGCTTTAAAACTGTTTCCAGAATCTTCTTCGTCACAAGAACTCCCCCGTGACAGTCAATTTCAATGGTATCCTCCGCCGTATAGCTTTTAGGCCCCTTCATCATCATCACCAGAACCTCGTCAATCACCTCTTCCCCGTCACAGATATAACCGTAATGGATGGTGTGGGATGGCTCTTTCGAAAGCTTTTTTTCCTTCTTTCCCTTTGTTTTAAACACTTTATCTATAATTGGAAATGCCTCTTCGCCGCTGATTCTCACAATTCCGATTCCGGAACTGGACATGGCTGTGGCGATGGCTGCTATTGTATTCGTCTTCATATTCGATCACCTGGATTTATATGGAAAAGGGGTGAGGGTGCCTTGCGACAGCCCCAACCCCTCATTGTTGTGTGACTTATTTATCTTTTTCGTAATACCGTTCTTTTTTCAAATGATCCCTTTTTAAAGAAATAACAACGTGGCGGAAAGGTTCCTCTCCATCACTTCTGGTGATGACAGATTTGTCATTTTGAAGGGCGGAATGGATGATCCGTCTTTCGTAGGGATTCATGGGCTCTAAGGAAACCGGACGTCTCGTCCTCTTTACCTTATAAGCGATGTTTTTAGCCAGGTTTTCCAGAGTTTCTTTTCTCCGCTCCCTGTAATTTTCCGTGTCCAGCTTGACCCGGATATAATCTTCGCTTTCCTTATTCACAACAAGGCTTACTAAATACTGGAGGGAATCGAGAGTCTGTCCTCTTTTGCCGATTAAGATACCCATGTCCTGGCTGGACATGTCAATGGAAAGCTCTCTCTCCTCTTTCTGAAAGGAAACCTCCAGATTGACATTCAAATCCATAGCGCCGAACACGTCAGAAAGGAAAGCTGCTGCTTTTTCTTCCAGGGTCTCTTCCTGCTTCTTTTTCTTTCCTGCGCGGATGACAGCCGGTTTTGCACCGATAATTCCCAGAATACCATTACTGCCCTTTTCAATAACCTCATACTCCAGCTGGTCACTGGTTGTACCCAATTCGATCAATGCCTTCGTAATTGCTTCGTCAACGGTTTTGGCTGAAACTGTAATCATATCCATAGGTCACCCCTCCTATTTACTGTTCTTGTCATTATACTTCTGAACCATACGGGCCTTGGCCGAAATGCTGTTAGGGTCTGAAGATCCGCTTTCATAATAATCTTTGGAAGCCTGGGCCTGCTCCTTTGCCTTTTCTTTCTTGGCACTCTTCTCAGACTCTGCCTTTTCATTGGCTGCCTGAAGATTCTTTAAGGTAGCTGTAGCGTTTTGGGAAACCTGCTGAGGAGGAAGTCCCTTTTTCGCTCTCCTGGCATTGGCCTTTTCCATATTTTTCCTGATCATCTCATCCATATCAATCTTATTGAAATAGCTGTTTACAGCGAGCTGCTGGATGATCTGGAACACGCTGGATGCAATCCAGTAAATACCGATACCGGAAGCAAAGGTGAAACAGAAGAATACGGACATCAAAGGCATAACTGTGTTCATGCTCTTCATGGACTGGGCCATGGCATT
This sequence comes from Lacrimispora sp., assembly GCF_047605665.1. Taxonomy (GTDB): domain Bacteria; phylum Bacillota; class Clostridia; order Lachnospirales; family Lachnospiraceae; genus Lacrimispora. The sequence continues at coordinate 117,996 of NZ_JASGFH010000015.1, forward strand.
GTTTTCCGTATTTTCATTCTGAGGCTGGTTGGCAGTCATCAGCTTTGCGCTGAACCACTGGCTTAAACCGGCCAGAATGGGAATGAGAAGGGCAAGGCTTAAACGGAAGCCGCCTTCCGGGGGAAACATAACGCTGGAAGGAGTGGAAGCCAGATTGATTCCCAAAAAGGAATTCATGTGTTCAATCTGAGACGCACTCTGAGAAATCACATTCTGAACGCTGGGAAACAGTCCTTCAAGGGCCTTCCACTGGCTCGGATTCAACTGGTATAAAAAGTCAACCATACCGTCGCTGGTGGCTAAATCACCGATCCGGCTTGTATTGATTTTGTTTTCACTGGCAAACTGATTCAAGATTCCCACGTGGTCCATTCCAAGGGAACTGATTTTAACAACCACATTTTCAAATACTGCTTTTACGCTCTGTACGTAAGCAGGAATATGGTAAATAACCTGATACAAAGCAAATAGAATGGGCATCTGGATGACGAGCTGCAGACAGCCGCCGGTCATGGAAGTGCCATACTTTTCATAAATTGCCTGGATCTCCACATTCTGTCTTCTCATGGACTCCTGATCTGACTTTCCCTTATACTTGGCCTGAACTGCAGAAATTTCCGGCTGCATAACGCTCATCAGCTTTGAAGATCTTTGCTGCTTTAACGTGAGGGGAAACATAAGAAGCTTTGTCACAAGAGTAAATAAAATAATACACAAACCAATATTCTGGATTCCGAATGTGCTGGTCAGCTTAAAAAGCCAATCCATGATAACACCCAGAACGGTCGCAAAGGGCCCCAGAATGCCTCCCACCTTAGTGAGTACTAAGAATTCCAATGAACTACCTCCTCATCTCTTACGGAACTGGATCATAACCGCCTTTTGCAAAAGGATTACACCGAAGGATTCTTTTGCAAGCTAAAAATGTACCCTTCACCACGCCGTACTTTTTCAGTGCTTCAATGGCGTATTGAGAACACGTAGGCGTGTAAATGCAGTGAGTTCTTATTTTCAGAGGAGACAAAAACTTCTGGTATCCCCTGATCATCAAAATCATGAAATTTTTTACCATAAGATCACTTCGATTCTTCTTTTAAAATGTTATGAAGTCCGCACAAGTGCATATATGCACTCTCAATTTTTTCGTAATTTTCTTCTTTGGCCGCCGGTCTCACAACGACCACGATGTCTAAACCTGTCTCTACCTGATTCACATGAAGCCTGAAGCTCTCTCTGATTAATCTGGTTATGTGATGCCTTACCACGCTGTTTCCCACTTTTTTGCTGACGGATATTCCGATTCTGGTTTCGGGCCTGTCCGTCTTCTTTATATACATGACAAGCAGCCTGTTGGCAAGAGATTTTCCGTTTTCATAAACCGCCTGAAAATCTCTGTTTTTCTTAATTGAATTAAAATGTTTCATGAAACTCTTTCCTTTATTTGGGAAAAGAAAAGGCCACAATTACTTGCGGCCTGGTCCATTAAGCTGATAATTTTGCTCTTCCTTTTGCTCTTCTGGCAGCTAAAACTTTTCTTCCGCCTGGAGTGCTCATTCTGGCTCTAAAACCATGAACTTTAGCTCTCTGTCTCTTTTTTGGCTGAAACGTCATCTTCATAATCTACGGACACCTCCTCTTGTTACAATCGCTTTATCATAGGCAATATGATGAAACACATTGAGACTATTTTAGTTAAACATCGTTTCAATTATATAGAACAAAGGTTGGTTCGTCAAGGGAAAAATTATTTTTCTCATGATTTCATGACCTTAAAAAGTGCCTGTGTAATGGCAACCGTGAGAATTGCGGAAACAATCGCCTCAGGAACTCCCTGGACAAAGATAATTCCTATAATTACTCCGTAAACGCCGTCTGTCAGTCCCTTTGCAGCCATCCCGTACTCTTTCCCAAAAAATAAGTAAATCAGATTCATTACCAATAACGTATTGGTTAATGCTCCTGCTGCTCCCGCCGCTGCCAGGGCAGCCTTACTCCTGCCTTTCCAGATTTTTAAAACTCCCCGGAATACGTAATAAGCCACAATTCCGATTAAAATCCGGGGAACCATACAGATCACAAGGCTCCCAAAGTTTCCTCCGTATTCTCCTACCTTTATAAAAGGAGAGAACACAAAAGACGTAGGATTGGGCATATAAGTGTTTTTCCATAAGCTGGCCAAACCGAATATCCCTCCTAAAAATCCGCCATATTTTGGTCCAAGAACAATGGCTCCAATTATGACCGGAATGTGGATGATGGTGGCGTTCATAAATCCCAGAGGAATCAGTCCAAAGGGAGTTAACGCCAAAATGACGATAATGGCAGCGAACACTGCTGTCAATACCATGCTGCGGGTTTTGTTTAAAATATTCATATTTACCTCCTGTGCTACTGTTCTTTAATAAGATACAATGCAGTTCGTTACACCTGCATTATACATGAAAAAAGGAACCCAGGTCAAGAAAGTTCAACATACCGTCGAGGTTTGTTGATTTACATAAAGTTATCAACAAAATGGGGATAACTTGTGGAAAACTCTCTGGATATTATCTTGATAACCCATTATTTGTTCACAAGCATGTCCTCCATCCCCAGATAAATCCAATATTTCCAGAATGTGAATAAAGTAACTTTTATATTTTCCCATTTTTGTGGAAAAATATCTCTCCGGATGGTTATCAACAAGCCGCTCACATAGAATAAACAGGGTTTTCACACACTTATCCACAATTTTTTACTAATCTCATTGAAAATTATCTTAAAATAGTATAGAATGAACTGTAGATTGGGCTAATGCGCACATTTGCATTTTTATGATGTAGGAGACTTACAATGTTAGAAAAGTTAAAAGAAAAATGGGACGAAATCTTATTGAATTTAAAAGAAGAACACGATATCACTGACGTGTCTTTCAAAACCTGGCTTCTCCCCTTAAAAGTTCATGCCGTAAGCGGCGAAAAAGTGATCGTCACAGTTCCTGATGTGGAATTTTTAGGATACATCCGTAAAAAATACGGATTTCTTCTGAAGATCACCATTGAAGAAGTGACCGGTTTTGAATGCACCATTGATTTTGTGGTGGAAAGTCAGATTCAGGAAGAGAAATCCCCGGCTCCTGCAGGCAACACTCTCATTACAAACACGGCAGGCTCTGTCAGCCAGTCAGCCATCCAGACAGCCAACTTAAATGCAAAGTATATCTTTGATACCTTTGTCGTTGGTGCCAATAACAACCTGGCCCATGCAGCCTCCCTGGCTGTGGCGGAATCTCCCGGTGAAATCTACAACCCTCTTTTCATTTACGGAGGCGTTGGACTGGGAAAGACCCACTTAATGCATTCCATCGGTCATTTCATATTAAAAAACAATCCGTCAGCAAAGGTCCTCTACGTGACCAGTGAAAAGTTCACCAACGAGCTGATCGACGCCATCCGAAACAAAAACAACTTTTCCCCCACAGAATTCCGGGAAAAATACCGCAATAACGATGTCCTTCTCATCGATGATATTCAGTTCATCATAGGAAAAGAAAGTACTCAGGAAGAATTCTTCCACACCTTCAACGCCCTTTATGAAGCTAAGAAGCAGATCATCATCTCCTCCGATAAGCCTCCAAAAGAAATCGAAACCCTGGAGGAACGCCTCCGTTCCCGGTTCGAATGGGGCTTAACCGTGGACATCCAGTCTCCTGATTACGAGACCAGGATGGCCATCCTGCGCAAAAAAGAAGAGATGGAAGGCTATAACATTGACAACGAAGTGATCAAATACATAGCCACCAACATCAAATCCAACATCCGGGAGCTGGAAGGAGCCCTGACAAAAATCGTCGCTCTCTCCCGCCTTGATAATAAGGAAATCACCGTAGAGCTGGCGGAAGAAGCCTTAAAGGACATCATTTCCCCCAATGACAAACGGGAAATCACGCCTGAACTGGTCATCCAGGTGGTTGCCGATCACTACGGCATCACCCCCCTTGATATCTGTTCCCAGAAGCGGAACAAGGAAATCGTCTATCCCCGCCAGATCGTCATGTATCTCTGCCGGGAGATGGTGGGAACCCCCTTGCAGATGATAGGAAAATTCTTAGGAGGAAGGGATCACACCACCATCATCCACGGGATAGAAAAGATCACGGCAGACATCAATAAAAACGAATCCTTAAACAATACCATAGAGATATTAAAAAAGAAGATTAATCCACAGTAACCTGTGTATGAGGTGTTAATTTCCTGTGGATAAAAAGGGGTTCAGAATGGGTTCTCATCTGCTTGTGGATAACCTTCCAGTTTTACTTGACTTTTGTGGACGTTATTCACAGCCTTATATACAGAGAAAAACCAGCCCTTACAACGGTTATCAGGGCTTTTACACAAACCCACAGCCCCTACTACTAATACGACGGAATTTAACTATATCATCCATTCATTTATTGCCATTTTCAAAGCAAAGGAGTTATCAACAATCATGAAACTGACATTCCAGCAAGATGCCCTTTTAAACGGCATTAATATTGTATTAAAGGCGGTTTCCAGTAAGACCACCATGACCATCCTCGAATGCATCTTTATCGATGCCAGCGGCTCTGAAATCAAACTGACTGCCAATGACATGGAACTCGGTATTGAAACAAAGGTGGAAGGAACCATCCTGGAGAGGGGAAAGATCGCCCTTGAAGCCAAGCTTTTTTCTGAGATCGTCAGAAAGCTCTCCTCAGAAGGAAATTCCCTCATCACCATTACAAGCGATGAAAAGTTCACCACCACCATTTCCTGTGAAAAGTCCGTATTTGACATTCAGGGACGGGATGGCGAAGAATTTGCCTATCTCCCATACATTGAGCGGGACAACTATATCTGTCTGTCTCAGTTTTCCTTAAAAGAAGTCATCCGCCAGACCATCTTTTCCATTGCGCCCAACGACAGCAATAAGATGATGACAGGAGAGCTTTTTCAGGTGACAGGAAACCAGTTAAAGGTGGTTTCCCTGGATGGCCACCGCATTTCCATCCGGAATATTGAATTAAAAGACACGTATCATGATATAAAAGTCATTGTTCCTGGCAAGACTCTAAACGAAATCAGTAAAATTCTGGATGGAGATAATGAAAAAGAAGTTCTCATCTTCTTCAGTCCCAACCATATTTTATTTGAGTTTGAGGATACCATCGTGGTATCACGCCTGATAGAAGGAGATTACTTCCGCATTGACCAGATGCTCTCCAGCGATTATGAAACAAAGCTGATGGTAAACAGGAAAGAGCTTTTAAGCTGTTTGGACCGGGCCACCATCCTTGTTCGGGAAAATGACAAAAAGCCTCTCATCATCAATGTGGAGGATCAGGAGATGCAGCTTAAGATCAACTCCAGCTTCGGCTCCATGAATGCGGAGATGTCCATCCACAAAACAGGAAAGGACATCATGATCGGCTTTAATCCCAAGTTCCTCATCGATGCATTAAGGATTATCGATGACGAAGAAGTGGCTCTTTACATGCTCAATGCAAAAACCCCCTGCTTTATCCGGGATGAGGATGGAAAATACATTTACCTGATTCTTCCTGTTAATTTTAATGCGGCATCCGTTTAAAGGTGCAGAGAAGAGGATCAATGGAAATCATAAAATTGAGAGATGAATACATCAAACTGGGCCAGGCTTTAAAAGCCTCCGGCCTGGTTGGCTCCGGCGTTGATGCCAAGAATGTAATAGCGGATGGCCTTGTCCTGGTCAACGGCCAGATAGAATACCAGAGGGGAAAGAAATTAAGAGACGGGGATACGGTTACCTTTGAAGGGAATACCATTAAAATCCAGGCTTGACCTGACGGGTATACGTAAATTCCCTGGAAACATGGGCAGGAGAGAAAAAGTACCTTGCAGGCATACCATTATGCCCTGAAAAGATGGGCGGATTAAGAGGGAATAAAACTCCATGATGATTGAATCTATAGAGCTGAAAAATTACCGCAACTACGACGAATTACATATGGATTTCAGTCAGGGAACTAACATACTCTATGGGGACAATGCCCAGGGTAAAACCAATGTCCTGGAGGCAATTTATGTCTGCGCTACCACCAAATCCCACAGGGGGAGCAAGGATAAGGAGATCATACAGTTTGACCGGGATGAATCCCATATCAAGCTGAACATCAGAAAAAGAGACGTTCCGTACCGGATTGACATGCATTTGAAAAAGAATAAGGCAAAAGGCGTGGCGGTCAACGGGGTTCCCATCAAAAAGGCCAGTGAACTCTTTGGAATCGTCAATGTGGTGTTTTTTTCTCCGGAGGACTTAAATCTCATAAAAAACGGCCCTGCCGAAAGGCGCAGGTTCGTTGATCTGGAATTATGCCAGTTAAACAGGCTTTACGTTCATTCATTAGTCCAGTACAACCGGATCATCACCCAGCGAAATAAGCTGTTAAAGGATTTGGCATTTCGCCCGGAATATGAAGAGACTCTGGATGTATGGGATATGCAGTTAGTTCAGTATGGCAAAGAAGTCATAGGCTGCCGGAGAGAATTTGTGGATCAGCTTAAGGAAACCACTCAAGCCATCCACTGGAAGATTTCCGGGGAAAAGGAAAAACTCACCATTTTTTATGAGCCTGATGTGGAGGCAGAAGACTTTGAGGAAGCATTGAAACGGAGCAGACAGCAGGATTTGAGGCAGAAAACCACCCTCACAGGCCCCCACAGAGATGACTTAAGCTTTATGGTCAATGGCATTGATATCCGGCGGTTCGGTTCCCAGGGACAGCAGAGGACAGCAGCTTTATCCTTAAAGCTTGCGGAAATAGAACTGGTGAAAAAGAAAGTGAATGATTATCCCATCCTCTTGTTAGATGATGTGCTGTCAGAGCTTGACAGCAGCAGACAAAACCAGTTACTGGCAGGGATTGATCATGTGCAGACCATCATTACCTGTACGGGGCTTGAAGATTTTGTCAGCAACCGTTTTCCCATTGATAAGATATTCCGGGTGATGAGCGGTACGGTAAACAGTGAAAATTAACGATTCAGGAAGGAAGCGTATAAATATGAGTCAAGAATATGGAGCAGATCAGATCCAGATATTAGAGGGGCTTGAAGCAGTAAGAAAGAGGCCTGGTATGTATATCGGCAGTACCTCCAGCAGAGGACTTCACCATCTGGTCTATGAAATCGTGGACAATGCAGTGGATGAGGCCTTAGCAGGCTACTGTGGATGCGTGGAGGTCACCATCCATCCCGACAACTCCATAACCGTTTCAGATGACGGACGTGGAATCCCCGTAGGAATCCAGAAAAAAGCCGGAATTCCGGCTGTAGAGGTAGCCTTTACCATCCTCCATGCAGGAGGAAAGTTCGGCGGCGGCGGATATAAGGTTTCCGGCGGCCTTCACGGCGTGGGAGCTTCTGTTGTAAACGCCCTGTCACACTGGCTGGAAGTGGAAATCCGTCAGGATGGAAGCGTTTACAAGCAGCGCTATGAAAGGGGAAAAACCATATATCCATTAAAAGTCATCGGTGAGTGCGGCCCTGATGAACATGGAACCACGGTTACATTTCTTCCTGACAAAGATATTTTTGAAGAAACCGTCTTTGATTACAACATTTTAAAGGTCCGCCTCAGGGAAACAGCCTTTCTGACCAAGAATTTAAAAATCATCCTCAAGGATGAGAGAGAAGAAAAGCACAATCACGTATTCCACTACGAAGGCGGAATCAAAGAGTTCGTCAACTATTTGAATAAGGGAAAAACCTCTCTTTATGACCAGGTATTTTACTGCGAAGGCACAAAGGATGGGGTTTTTGTTGAGATTGCCATGCAGCACAATGATTCCTATACGGAAAACATTTACAGCTTTGTCAACAACATCAACACTCCTGAAGGCGGAACCCATTTAGCGGGCTTTAAAAACGCCCTTACCACCACCTTAAATGACTATGCCAGAAAAAATAAGCTGTTAAAGGAAAGTGAAGCCAACTTATCCGGTGAGGATATCAGAGAGGGCCTGACTGCCATTATCAGTATCAAGATCGAAGAGCCTCAGTTTGAGGGTCAGACCAAGCAGAAGCTGGGAAACAGCGAGGCCAGAGGAGCGGTGGATAACTTATTGAGAGAGCAGTTCACCTATTACTTAGAGCAGAATCCCGGTATAGCAAAGACCATCTGCGACAAGTCCATCCTGGCACAGAGAGCCAGAGATGCGGCCAGAAAGGCCAGGGATTTAACGAGAAGAAAGACCGCTTTAGAAAACATGACCCTTCCCGGAAAGCTGGCAGACTGTTCTGACAGAAATCCCGAAAACTGTGAAATTTACATCGTAGAGGGAGACAGTGCGGGAGGCTCTGCAAAGACAGCCCGTTCCAGAAACACCCAGGCCATCCTTCCTCTCCGCGGAAAGATATTAAACGTGGAAAAGGCAAGGCTTGATAAGATTTACGCCAATGCAGAAATCCGTGCCATGATCACAGCCTTTGGAACAGGAATTCATGAGGACTTTGAGATCAGCAAGCTGCGTTACCATAAAATCATCATCATGACCGATGCCGACGTGGATGGAGCCCACATCAGCACCCTGCTTCTCACCTTCCTTTACCGCTTTATGCCGGAACTCATCCGCCAGGGTTATGTATATCTGGCCCAGCCGCCTTTATACAAGGTGGAAAAGAGCAAACGGGTATGGTATGCCTACAGCGATGATGAGTTAAATTCCATCTTAAAAGAGATCGGCCGGGATAATAACAATAAGATTCAGCGTTATAAAGGTCTGGGAGAGATGGATGCAGAGCAGCTTTGGGAGACCACCATGGACCCGGAAAGAAGAGTCCTTTTACGTGTCAGCATCAATGACGACACCTCCTCAGAGGCTGAAGTAGACTTAACCTTCACCACCCTTATGGGCGATCAGGTAGAGCCAAGACGTGAATTTATCGAAGCAAATGCCAAATATGTGCAGAATCTCGATGTTTAATAAAAATAGGTTTTGAAGTACAAATTCAATTTTTGCACGGAATGAGATGCGTGAATTGAAACAATTGGAGGAAATAGAATGGAACCAAATATCTTTGATAAAGTTCATGACGTGGACCTAAAAAAGACCATGGAAAAATCATACATTGATTACGCCATGAGCGTCATTGTTTCCAGAGCCCTGCCTGATGTACGGGATGGTTTAAAGCCCGTACAGCGCAGAGTTTTGTATTCCATGATCGAGCTGAATAACGGTCCTGATAAACCCCACCGTAAATGCGCCCGTATCGTCGGTGATACCATGGGTAAGTACCATCCCCACGGCGACAGCTCCATTTATGGAGCATTGGTCAATATGGCCCAGGAATGGTCCACCAGATACCCTCTGGTGGATGGTCATGGAAACTTCGGTTCCGTGGATGGAGACGGCGCCGCAGCCATGAGGTATACGGAAGCCCGTCTGAGCAAAATATCCATGGAAATGCTGGCAGACATCAATAAAAATACCGTTGATTTCAGCCCCAACTTCGACGAAACCGAAAGGGAGCCTGACGTGCTTCCTTCCCGTTATCCAAACCTTCTGATAAACGGTACATCCGGTATAGCCGTAGGTATGGCCACCAATATTCCTCCCCATAACTTAAGGGAGGTCATCAGTGCGGTCATTAAAATCATTGACAACCAGGTGGAAGAAAATAAAGAAACCACCATGGAAGAAATTCTGGAAGTCATCAAAGGACCGGATTTCCCGACAGGAGCAACCATCCTGGGAAAACGGGGAATTGAAGAGGCATACCGCACCGGCAGAGGCAAAATAAGGGTCCGCGCTGTCAGCGATATAGAAACCATGCCAAACGGAAAAAGCCGGATCATCGTGACCGAGCTTCCCTACATGGTCAATAAAGCCCGTCTGATCGAAAAGATCGCAGAACTGGTAAAAGATAAAAAAGTGGACGGAATTACGGATTTAAGAGATGAATCTGACCGTACCGGCATGAGAATCTGCATTGAGCTGCGCCGTGATGTCAATGCCAATGTGCTGTTAAACCAGCTTCTTAAACACACCCAGCTTCAGGATACCTTCGGTGTCATCATGCTGGCCCTGGTTAAGAATGCTTCCGGCGTTCTGGAGCCAAAGGTCTTAAACATCCTTCAGATGTTAAACTACTATCTGGAGCACCAGAAAGAAGTTGTAACGAGAAGGACCCAGTATGACTTAAATAAAGCGGAGGAAAGGGCCCACATCTTAAAGGGCTTACTCATCGCCTTAGATAACATCGATGAAGTAATAAAAATCATCCGTGCGGCTGAAAACGTTCAGGCGGCAAAAGCAGAGCTTATGACCCGCTTTGAACTGAGCGATCCCCAGTCTCAGGCCATCGTGGATATGCGTCTGAGGGCTCTGACAGGTTTAGAGCGGGAAAAACTTGAAAATGAATACAAAGAGCTGGAAGAAAGAATTGCAGAATTAAAAGCCATTCTTGCAGATGAGAAAAAGCTTCTGGCAGTGATCAAAGAAGAGATTTCCATCATCCAGGCAAAGTACGGCGATGACAGAAGAACCTCCATCGGATTTGATGAGTTCGACATGTCCATGGAAGATTTGATTCCCGATGAGAACACCATCGTAGCCATGACAAAGCTGGGATACATCAAGAGGATGTCCGTCGACAACTTCAAAAACCAGAACAGGGGAGGAAAGGGTATTAAGGGAATGCAGACCATTGATCAGGACTACATTGAAGACCTGATGATGACCACTACCCACCACTACCTGATGTTCTTTACCAATACAGGCCGGGTTTACCGGTTAAAGACTTACATGATTCCGGAAGGAAGCCGGACAGCAAGGGGTACTGCCATTGTAAACCTCCTTCAGATGCTTCCGGGAGAGAATATCACCGCCATCATCCCCATGAAAGAATACGACGATGACAAGTACTTATTCATGGCGACCAGAAACGGTATGGTGAAGAAAACTCCTATGAAGGATTACGCCAATGTCCGCAAAAACGGCCTTCAGGCCATTGTTTTAAGGGACAATGACGAGCTGATCGAAGTAAAAGCCACGGACGATACGAGGGATATATTCCTGGTGACCAAAAAAGGCCAGTGTATCCGTTTCCATGAGAAAGACGTCCGCGTGACAGGCCGTGTATCCATCGGCGTTATCGGCATGAAGCTCAATGAAGACGATCAGGTCGTGGGAATGCAGATGGATTCCCAGGGACCAAAGCTTTTGATCGTATCAGAAAACGGCATGGGAAAACGGACTCCGATTGAAGAATTCACTCCTCAAAACAGAGGCGGAAAGGGAGTTCTCTGCTACAGGATCACGGAAAAGACGGGAGATATTGTAGGAGCCAAGCTGGTTCGGGATGATCACGACCTTCTTCTCATCACAACAGGAGGAATTGTCATCCGCATTTCCGTCAACGACATTTCCGTCATCGGAAGAAATACTTCCGGTGTCAAACTGATGAACATTGACCAGGATTCCGATATCACCGTAGCCAGCATTGCAAAGGTGCGGGATGACGGCAGCAAATCCGAAGGCGAAGGGCTGGAAGAACTGGTGCTGGAAGAGGAAGAATAATCCTTAATGAAAATCAGTATTGTAATCTTGCAATTTTTATATTATAATAATAGCCATCAATAAAAAGCAGTGAAGGACTTTGAACGCAGCCATGTAAATTTTACTGCAGTCAAAGTCTTTCCTTTATTGAAATTAAGCAGGAAAGTTCTGCGAGGACAATGAGTCCGAAAAAAAAGGAGGAATACCAGCTTGGACAGTGACCCAGGCGCGGCGCAGATAGTCGCACAGATTTTATTATTAATTGGTCTGACCTTGATGAATGCATTTTTTGCAGGGTCGGAAATGGCCGTTGTATCGGTCAACAAAAACAGAATTCGGATGTTAGCTGACGGAGGAAATAAAAAGGCAGCTTTGATTCAGAAGCTTTCAGAGGATTCCACAGGCTTTCTTTCCACCATTCAGGTGGCAATCACATTTGCCGGCTTCTTTTCCAGTGCATCGGCGGCCACCGGAATTTCACAGGTTTTAGGAGGAAAGATGGAGTCTCTTGGCATCCCCTACAGCGGAAGCCTCGCCATGGTTGTAGTGACCTTTATTCTGTCATACTTTAATCTCGTTTTCGGAGAACTGGTTCCCAAACGAATCGCCTTGCAAAAGGCAGAACGGTTCAGCTTATTCGCTGTGGGCCCTATTTACTTCATTTCCAGAATCATGGCCCCGTTCATCAAATTTCTTTCCTTTTCAACCAACGGAGTGTTAAAGCTTCTCGGTATGAAGACAGCCAATTTAGAAGAGGAAGTCTCTGAGGAAGAAATCCGTTCCATGCTCCAGACAGGGCGTGAAAGCGGTGTGTTCAACCAGATCGAAGAAGATATGATTACGTCAATTTTCCTTTTTGACGATAAGAGGGCCAGAGAAATCATGACGCCCAGACAGGATATGGTGGCAGTTGACATCAACAAGCCGGTGGATTTGGTTCTCAATGAAATCCTGGACAGCCGTCATTCCAGAATTCCTGTTTATGAAGACGAGATTGATAATATAATCGGTATTTTATTCATGAAGGACTTTATCATAGAAATGAATAAAAAAGATCAGTCGGAAATAGACATTCAGGCCATTATGCAGAAGCCTTACTTCATACCGGAAAATAAAAAGACAGACGATTTGTTTCTGGATATGCAGAAGAATAAGACCAAGATGGCCATCCTGGTGGATGAATACGGCGGAGTCTCCGGTCTGATCACCATGGAAGATTTAATCGAAGAAATCGTAGGAGACATCCACGACGAATACGATGATGAAGAACCTGATTTAGTTGAAATAGAGCCTTATGTATACAAAGCAGCAGGAAGCGTCTCCCTGTATGACCTCGACGAGGTCCTTCACGACGAGATCGAAAGCTCCTGCGATACCTTATCCGGTTACTTAATAGAACTTTTAGGCTTCATCCCAAAAGATTCTCAGATGCCTTTAGAGCTTGAGGATGAGAAAAACCATTATACGATTTTGGAAATGGAAGATAAGGTAATAAAAGAAGCGATTGTAAAGATAAAAGAAAAAGCGGTTTAATATTATTTATAAAATCAAAAGGTCTGGTTTCCTGAGGGAATCAGACCTTTTTTCCATATATGTCCCTTGACAATCCCTCCGAAAGTTTGGTAAGATACAAACTGAAACTATAATAATTACAGATAAACGGGGTTATTTGATTTTTGTAAGAATGGGGGATTCCTATGACAAGTGAATTTGCAGTAGCTGTTCATGGACTGGTTTATTTGAATAAAAAGAAAACTACAATTTCCAGCGAAGAACTGGCTTCCAGTGTATGCACCAATCCTGCCCGCATCAGAAAGGTCATGGCAAAATTAAAAAAGGCCGGGATCATTGCTACCAAGGAAGGCTTGGAAGGCGGATACCATTTTATCAAAGCTCCTGATCAGGTGAATTTGAAACAGATTTGTGATGCTCTTGAAGTCACATTCGTCTCATCCTCCTGGAAATCAGGAGATGAAAATATACCCTGTATGATTTCCTCCGGAATGTCAGGTGTCATGGACGACATTTACGGAGAACTGAATGAGCTTTGCAGAAACAGGATGGAAAAAATAACCATACAGGATATACAGGAAAAGCTGATAAAAAGCCAATCCGGTTCTTAAATAATGGCAGGGAGTGAAGGTTCACATCACTCCCTGCCATATTTGTGCTTGATTTCAGTAAATCAATGATTTATGATAAAAAAAGACAGAATTCGCGGCGACCGTCTGGAGGAAAAAATATGATAAGAACCATTGGAACGGAAGAAATAATAAAAAATATCAAGGAAATGTGCATAGAAGCGAACCATGTGCTGTCAAAGGACATGGAAGAAGTGTTTCTAAAATCAGTGGAACAGGAAAAATCAGATTTAGGCAGGCAAATCCTCTTCCAGTTAAAAGAAAATTTAGAGATCGCCGGTGAAGATATGATCCCCATCTGCCAGGACACGGGAATGGCAGTAATTTTTATGAAAATTGGACAGGATGTACATATAGAAGGCCAAAATCTCAACGATGCCATCAATCAGGGTGTGAGAGAAGGATATATCGAAGGCTATTTACGGAAATCAGTGGTAGAGCCGGTGGAGCGGATCAACACAAGAGACAACACTCCCGCAGTCATTCATTATGAGATAGTGGATGGCGACCAGATCGATATTACCGTAGCTCCCAAAGGCTTTGGAAGTGAAAACATGAGCCGTGTATTCATGTTAAAACCTGCAGACGGTATGGAAGGAATCAAAGATGCCATCTTAACTGCCGTAAAAGAAGCCGGTCCCAACGCCTGTCCGCCCATGGTCGTAGGAGTGGGAATCGGCGGAACCTTTGAAAAGTGCACACAAATGGCAAAACACGCCTTGACCAGAGATGTAAATGAAAAACCGTCTATTCCATATGTAAGAGAACTGGAATCAGAAATGCTTGAAAAAATCAACAAGCTTGGAATCGGCCCCGGAGGACTGGGCGGAACCATCACCGCTATGGCCGTAAATATAGAAACCTATCCGACTCATATAGCCGGTCTTCCTGTAGCAGTAAATATCTGCTGTCATGTAAACAGACATGCACACAGGATCATATAATAGTTGAAGCAAGAAAGGTCGAATACAATGGATAATCACATCAAAGCGCCCATCAGCAGAGAAGATGCAAAAAGCCTTCATGCAGGAGACTACGTCTATCTCACAGGAGTCATTTACACGGCCAGGGATGCAGCTCATAAAAGGATGAAAGAGACTTTGGACAGAGGAGAAGAACTTCCCTTTGATATAAAAGGAAATATGATCTATTACATGGGACCCTCTCCGGCCAGGGAAGGGCGCCCCATCGGTTCCGCAGGCCCCACCACATCCAGCCGCATGGATAAGTACACCCCTCTTCTTTTAGATATGGGAATGGGCGGAATGATCGGAAAAGGAAAAAGAAGCAAAGAAGTCATAGAAGCCATTGTCAGAAACGAATCCGTTTACTTTGCAGCAGTAGGAGGGGCAGGAGCCCTTCTTTCAAAATGCATAAAAAGTTCAGAAGTCATCGCTTACGAGGATTTGGAAACAGAGGCCATCCGGCGTCTGGAAGTAGAAAACTTTCCTGTAGTTGTTGTCATAGACAGCGAAGGTAATAATCTATATGAAACAGCAATCCAACATTACAGAGAGGACTGAAATAAAACATGAACCGTATTTTTTATATGGTAGCCAGGAATATTCTTCGTGTTCCTGTATGGCTTTTTCGCATTTGGAAGATGGGGCTTCCGGAAGATACCCACACCCTTGATCAGCGTTACGGTTATATCAGAAATGTGGTGAAGTCGGTAAATAAGACAGGACGTGTTAAAGTAGAAGTTCACGGCATTGAAAATCTGCCTTCCGAAAATGGGTTTATCCTCTTTCCCAACCATCAGGGACTTTTCGATGTGCTGGCTCTTATGGATGCCTGCCCCAATCCTCTCAGCGTGGTGGTAAAAAAAGAAGCAGCCAAGTGGATTTTAGTAAAACAGGTGATCAAAGCCTTAGACGGCTTTTCCATAGACCGCCAGGATGTGAGAGCCTCCATGGATATTATTTATAAAATGACGGACAACGTAAAAGCCGGAAAGAATTATGTGATATTCCCGGAGGGAACCCGCAGCAAGGAGGGAAACAAATTGCTTTCTTTTAAAGGAGGAACCTTCAAAAGTGCAGTAAACGCCAAATGTCCCATTGTGCCCGTTGCCCTCATTGACTGTTTCCGCCCCTTTGATGAGAACTCTTCCAGGAAAATGGAAGTGCAGGTTTCTTTTTTAAAACCCCTCTATTTAGAAGATTATCAGAGTTTAAAAACCATTCAAATCGCAGAAATTGTAAAAGATAAGATACAAGAAGAAATAAATCAAAAAATAGGTTGACAAGTCGAAATATATTATGTATAATTGTCAATGCGTCTGGAGAAGATTTCATTCGAAAGACCGCTCATATGGAAATTATGAACTACGGAGAAATACTCAAGAGGCCGAAGAGGCGCCCCTGCTAAGGGTGTAGGTCGGGTAACCGGCGCGAGGGTTCAAATCCCTCTTTCTCCGCTCATTTCCAAAGAAATGATTTTTGCTTTTGACAGTAAAAAAAGTAGTTGACACATCTGGAAAGATGTGCTAACATATACAAGCTGTCGAAAAACAGCAAAAAAGAAAAATAAAAAAAGTGTTGACAAGTCAGAAGCGTTATGATAGACTTAGCAAGTTGCTTTTGAAGCGACAACACAAACCGCACTTTGAAAACAGAAGATTGAACAGTATGTAAAACCCTGAAAAT
>NZ_JASGFH010000016.1:0-105479 GCF_047605665.1 Lacrimispora sp.
CCACCTCCCATCTATGTAATGATGGAAGGCCAACGCCCTTGCAGTGACACGATTGCTCCATGTCATCATGATACCATATCCTTTTTCGGAGTACAATTGTTTTTTCAATCATTTTCTTTGGCAGCAGGCTGTAATCACGCTACAGTTTTTTTGTTATCATAAGACGGTATAATAGCGAAAAAGAGTAGAAATACTTTCTGCATTTGATATAATGGACTTATCAAACAAACGGGAGCGGAACATATGAAAAAGAGAATGATGGTTACTGGAGCGGACGGCTTTCTTGGGTCCAGGATTGCAGCATATTATGAAAAGAAATATGAGGTGATACGGGCCGGACGCAGTGATTTGAATATTACAGACGAAAATGCTGTTGCGGAATTTTTAAGGGAAAAAACCCCGGCAGCAGTCATTCATTGCGCCGCAATATCTGATGTGGGCACATGTGAAAATAATCCGGAACTCTCTGAAACAGTTAATCTATATGGAACTGTAAACCTGGCAAAAGCGTGTAAGGAAAGCGGCATCAAACTTCTTTTCATGAGCTCCGACCAGATTTATGCCGGAAGCAGGCTGGAAAGGCCAAATCTGGAGACTGACCAGATACCGTTGATCAATGTTTACGGCCGGCACAAGAAGCAGGCGGAAGAAAAAATTCTGGAGATTTTGCCGGACGGAATATGTCTGCGGCTTTCCTGGATGTATGATTTTCCTGTAAGGGGATTGAAAAGCAGCAATAATCTTCTGGCCCGTTTGCTGAAGGCCATGCTTCAGAACCAGCCAATCTGCCTGCCGGTTCATGATTACAGGGGAATCACCTGGGTTCAGGAGGTGGTGAAGAATATAGAGCCTGCCATGGAACTGCCCGGCGGAATCTATAATTTTGGCAGTGAAAGCACCTGTTCTTCCTATGAAACAGGAATCCAGGTTCTTGGTTTGCTGGCTCATAATAATGACAAAAGAAAGCTTGTTCTTCCCAATGAAGACAGCTTTGCAGGCGGAATCAGAAACTTGGCAATGGACATAGGAAAGCTGAAATCTCAAGGAGTGGATTTTCCGGACACCATATCAGGGTTTGAAAAATGCCTTGAAAACAGCCCGGAATACGTCATGGCTTTGCTCAGGTAAATGGGAAAAACACAAAGCAGGTTTATTCAACTTTGTGAAATTGTAAACAATAGCTAAAAAATGTGAAATATAGACAATAAAGCAATACAAAATATAGAAGATTAGTCAATGGACAAATAAAATACTGTGATATATATTATTTATAACGTTTCAAGTTTGGAGGAATTGTATGAAAGAAACATATAACTTGAAAGATGTTGCAAAGCTGGCCGGAGTCAGTCTTGGGACAGCCTCTAAGGTGCTGAATCACATTTATGTAAAGCCGGACCTTCGGGCCCGTGTGGAGGAAGCGGTGAAGGAGCTGAACTACACGCCCAATGTCATAGCCAGAAGCTTAAAGGTCAATTCCACAAAAACGGTTGGAATCATGATTCCCGATATTTCAAGCCCTGTCATCAGCAAGGTGGTGAAGGGAATTGAGGATTTCAACAGGCAGAAAGGGTATAACGGCATTATTTACCAGACGGCTTTAGAGCTTAACGGAGAAAAGCAGGCCATTGAAACCTTTGTCAGAAGTAAGGTGGACGGTATTTTCTATATTGGAAATACGGTTGAAGCCCAGATTGCAGAGCGGTTAAAGGAAATCAGAATACCGGTGGTGTTCATTATGACCAGCTACCAGGACGAGGCATTTTCCAGTGTGACCATCGATAATGAGGAGGCTGCTTTTGTGGCCGTGGACCATCTTTGCAGCAGAGGGCATAGGAGCATTCTTATGATGGCGGGAGAAAAAGATGACCCCAATGCCGGTGCTCCCCGTTTAAAGGGATATTTAAGGGCATTGAAAAAACACGGAATTGAACCTGATCTGGACTTAATTCATCACGGAGGCTACCGGCTTCAGAGAGGGTATCAGGACATGAAGGGCTTCCTTCAAGGCAAAAAGGAGTTCTCTGCATTGTTTGCCGTGTCCGATGAGGTTGCCATAGGTGCTGTAAAGGCTTTGACGGAAAATGGAATCCGGGTTCCTGAGGATGTATCTGTTTTTGGATTTGACGGAATTGAGATGATTGATTATATCGAGCCTTCCATCAGCAGCATTTCACAGCCTTTTTATGAGCTGGGAAGTGAAGCAGCGAAAATTCTCATGAGCTGTATCGGGGAAGGGAAGAATAACATTCACAAAGTACTGCCATTTCGTTTGATTGAAAATAAATCAGTGAAAGATCACTGGTAAAAATTTTGAATAAATATGAAACGTTTCAAGTTGGGAGGCCATAATATTGAACAGTCAGATTGATAGTTGGAAAATCGTAGAACATGAATTTAAGCTCTGCCACAATGCCAACCAGGAATCACTATTTACCCTTGCAAATGGATTTATCGGCATGAGAGGGGACGGAGAGGAGCCGGTCTCCGACGGATTTAGCAAGCCGGGCACCTTTATCAACGGTTTTTTTGAAAAGGCGGCCATTGTCTACGGAGAGTCAGCCTACGGATTTGCAAAAAACAAGCAGATCATGTTAAATGTCTGCAATGCAAAGCAGTTGACCATCGTGGTGGATGGAGAGGAGTTTCATCCGGAGCATTCCAGAATGGGGTCTTATTACAGAGAGCTGGATATGAAATCCGCAATTGAGATCAGAAAAGTGGTCTGGATCACAGAATCCGGGAAAAGGGTCCTCATTGAAAACCGGAATCTGGTGAGCATGACACGCAAGTTTGTGGCTGCCAGAGAATGCAGTGTGACGCCTCTCAACTTTTCAGGCCCCATGCAGATAGAATCTTATCTGGAAGGCAGTAAGTACATAGAAGAAAAGACAGACGATCCCAGAGTCGAGGAAGGCTTGGGGGATGGAGATTTTCAGGTAAAGGAGAAGGCCCACAGGGAACACCGTGGAAGGAAAACGGCTTTTATGAAGCAGTCTGCAAAGAATTCCGGCCTTTCTGTTGCCTGTACAATAACTGAGAGCATATCACAGGCTTGTGATGAGGTGCGGGAAGCAGAAGACGACTGGCTTCTCACCAGATATTTGATCAATGCTTCGGAAAATGAGCCGGTAAAGCTGCAGAAATATATCAGCTATGTGACCAGTCAGAGAGAGTTTGAGGAGTGTTATGAAAAGACTTCCGCTGATCAGGCGTGTGAGGCGGCTGACGCGGGCTTTGAACAGCTTTTAAAGGAACAGGCTCTTTTTATGGAAGAGTTCTGGAGTCACGCAGATGTGGTGATTAAAGGAGACCCTTCCCTCACCCAGTCGATCAGGTTTAACTTATTTCACCTTCTGCAGTCAACGGGGCGGGATTCCTTTACCAGCATTGCCTCTAAAGGACTGAGCGGAGAGGGCTACGGCGGCCATTATTTCTGGGAATCTGAGGCTTATATTGCTCCGGTGTTTATGTTCTTAGACGGAACCATTGCGAAAAGCATGCTGGAGTACCGCTATACCATACTGGATAAGGCCAGGGAACAGGCCAGGCTTATGGGCCATAAGACAGGGGCTTTGTATTCCTGGAGAAGCATTGATGGGGAAGAGGCTTCCGCCTATTTCCCGGCAGGTTCGGCCCAGTATCACATTAACGGGGACATCGCATTTGCGGTAGTGCGGTATCTGGATGCGACGCTTGATATGGATTTTCTGGAAAAATTCGGTCTGGAGATTCTTTTGGAGACTGCCAGAATCTGGACGGATATGGGCCATTACTCAGATTTAAAAGGCGGAAAGTTCTGCATTGACTGCGTCACCGGGCCTGATGAGTATACGGCCATTGTGGACAACAACTGCTACACCAATTTGATGGCAAGGGAAAACCTTTGGAATGCTGTAAAATATGCCGGGCTTTTAAAGTCGGAAAACGGGAAGAGATATGAGGAAATTGCAGAAAAAATCGGCTTAAAGGCACAGGAGCTGGAGGAATTCCGGAAGGCGGCGGATTTGATGTTTGTTCCCTATGATGAGAATTTGCAGATTCATATGCAGGACGACACCTTCCTCTATAGAAAGGTGCTGGATTTAGATCAAATTCCGGAACAGAATTTTCCGCTTCTGCTTCACTACCATCCCTTATTTATTTACCGCCATCAGGTATGCAAGCAGCCGGACCTTCTGCTGGCACAATTTTTCCTCTTTAACCGGTTTACGGATGAGGAAAAGAAACGGAACTTTGACTATTATGAAAAGCTGGCAACCCACGATTCCTCTTTATCTGTCTGTATTTTCTCGGTTATGGCGGCGGAAACCGGAGATGTGGACAAGGCTTATGATTATTTCATGCAGTGCATTCGGACAGACCTTGACGACATGCAGAAGAATACAAAGGATGGGCTTCACATGGCGAACATGGCAGGTGCGTGGATGTCCATTGTCCATGGTTTTGCAGGCATGAATGCAGCAAATGGGGAGCTATCCTTTAAGCCAAAGCTCCCGAAACAGTGGGAAGGGTATGAATTCTCTGTAAGATACAGGGGGAAAGAAATCAGGGTCCAGGCGGATAGAAGCGGAGTCTCCTATGAGATGAAGTCAGAAGGGCAGCTTACCGTAACCCATTGGGGAGAGGCGGTGGATGTGGCCTTTGGAAATAAAAGAGTGTTTAAATGGAGAGAAGAGGGATGAGAGAGATAAAGACCTGCATCTTTGATATGGATGGAGTGATTTGTGACACGGCCAAATATCATTTTTACGCATGGAAAAAGCTTGGGGACCGGCTTGGAATTGTTTTTACAGAACAGGACAATGAAAGGCTGAAGGGGGTGAGCCGGATGGAATCTCTGGAAATTTTATTGAGCCTTTCGGACCGGACCTATACGGAAGAGGAAAAGCTTTCCTTTGCAAAAGAGAAGAATGAGAATTATGTGGACTATATCAGTGCAATGGACAAAAATGAGATATTGCCGGGGGTTTTGAGTGTTTTAGAATATTGTAAAAAAGAAGGAATTAAAACGGCTTTGGGCTCGGTGAGCAAAAATGCAGGGATTATTTTAGACAGGCTTAAGCTTTGGACTTACTTCGATGCGGTGATTGACGGCACCAAGGTGGTAAGGGCCAAGCCGGACCCGGAGGTATTTTTAAAAGGAGCTGCTGAGACAGGAACAGAACCTTCCTGCTGTGTGGTGTTTGAGGATGCTTATACTGGAGTTGAAGCGGCCAGGGCTGCCGGAATGCTGGCGGTGGGGATCGGAAGTGAACAGGCTCTTCCTAATGCTGATTTTGTGATCAGGGGATTTGAGGAAATGAGTGCAGAACAGCTTATGAATAGAATCAGACAATTTTAAAGGAGATGAGTGAATGTATTCTGTGATCGAAACACATTACCACACCGTTGCATCGGGACACGCTTACAGCACTGTGCTGGAGGGCGTGGCATATGCCAAACGGTATGGGATGAAGGGACTGGCAGTTACGGATCACGGGCCAGAGATGCCGGGAGCCCCTCATATATGGCATTTTGGAAATCAAAGCGCCATAGGGCCTGAGGTTGACGGAATCCGAATTCTCAAAGGTGCGGAAGCCAATATTATGAACTTTGAGGGAGAACTGGATATTACAGAGGAGTTCTTAAAGAAGCTGGACTGGGTCATTGCGTCCTACCACGTTCCATGCTGCACACCGGGAACTCCGGAGGACCACACCAGAGGATATTTCCATGTGATCCGCAATCCCTATGTGGATGTTCTGGGGCATTCCGGAAATGACGACTACGTTTACGATTATGAGAAGGTGATCTCAGAGGCTAAAAAATACAACAAGATCATTGAGATCAATGCTCATTCTCCCATCGGAAGGCCGGGATCAAAGGAGCGGTGCCCCATCATTGCAGGGCTTTGCAAGAAGCATGAAGTCTGGGTCGTCGTTTCCACAGATGCCCACTTTGCAGCTAAAATAGGCAGGGTGGACCTGGCTATGGAAATGCTCCGGAGCATTGATTTTCCGGAGGAGCTGATTTTAAACATGAATGAGGAACGGTTTTTCCGGTACCTGGAAAACCGCAAAAGACCATAAGAGATATCTTTTATACAGCCTGTTAAAACAGGGGGCATGAAAGGTTTCGATAAATATTTAACAAAAATGAATGGAGGGTTTATTATGAAATCAAGAGCATTAGTAACAGCAGCAGCGGCTGTGATGACAGCGGCATTTGCACTGGCCGGGTGTTCCGGCGGGGCTCCAAAGGCAGAAGCCACCAAGGCGAATGAGGCTTCAAAAGCAGAGGGAGGACAGGAGACGGCAAAGGAGAAAAAGGATGTGACCTTGAATTTTGCCATTCCGCTGGCAGAAGAGGAGTGGCAGGTATTCCGTGAGGACGTGTTTAAGCCTTTTGAAGAGGAAACAGGAATCAAGATCAACGGAATCCAGATGGAAAATAAGGACATGGAGAACAAGCTGGATGCCTTAAAGCAGGCGGGAAAGCATGAGATCGACATTTTTGCGCCCAGCACCGTATATCTTCCGGGAATTATTGATAAGGAGCTGGCAGAGGATTTAACCGGCGGAATTGAGATTCCTGATGCCATTCCGGAGAACTTATATAAGGAGTTCCAGTTTGACAGCAAAGTGCAGTTCGTTCCTCTTCGCCCCAATGTTCAGACCAATTACTACTACAAGGACAAGTTTGAGAAATACGGTCTGGAAGCTCCTAAGACCTGGGATGAGCTGCTGAATGCAGCGAAGAAGCTCTATGAAGAGGAAGGCGTAGGCCGCGTTGCCATTCAGGCCAACTCCGGGTCAGCTCTTACCATTACATCCCTTGAATTCATCCGCTCCGCAGGCGGCGATCCCCTGGTACTGAATGATGAGGGCTCTGTAAAGGCATTTACCTTCCTCCAGGAGCTGTGGCCTTATCTGTCTCCGGAATCCAAGAGGGCTGATTTTAACGTGATCAATGAGCTCCTTGCAACGGAATCCATTTACTACGGTGCCAACTGGCCCTACTGTGCGACAGTGGTTGTTAAGGATGGCGGAAAAGACCAGGTTGTTTCTTACGTTGGATTTGAAGGGCCAAAGGGCATTTCCAAGGTCACCACAACAACGGTTATGGGCATTGTAAACGGAACGCCTAATAAGGAAGAGGCAGTTCAGTTCTTAGAGTACTTAATGTCAGAGCCGGTTCAGAACACCTTATTCAGCAAGCTGGGCTGGGCTCCGGCACGCAGCGATGCCTTCGGAGAAATCGAAGAGTGGCAGAAGCCTTTTGTTGAGGATGTACAGGAAGCTCTTCAGTTTGCACAGTCAAGACCCATCGTGCCATACTGGTCTGATGTGGATAAAGCGATCAACGACGCATTTAAGGATATTGTAATTGACGGAAATAAGGACGTTCAGGGTACCCTTGATAAGTACCATGATCAGATTGAGGCGGCAAAGGCTCAGAAGGGTGAGTGATTGAGTGAAACAACAGAGGGATACGAAGAAATTTTTAAAGAAAAATGGCTTTAACATTTTACTGATTCTTCCTCTTATTGTATTTATTTTCAGCTTTACCATTGTACCGATTATAAGAACTGTTTTGATCAGCTTTCAGAACCCGGCGACCTCAGCCTGGACCGTTGATAATTATAAAAGCGTTATTACGAGAGGTATTTTTGGGGAGGCGATTTTCAATACTCTTGCCATTACCGTCATCGGGCTTATTTTACAGATGACCTTAGGATACCTCATTGCCACCATGCTTCGGCAGACTTTTGTAGGGAAGGGGCTTGCAAGGACTCTTGTGCTCCTCCCCATGGGAGTCCCCACCATGGTATCCGGTGTTGCCATGCTCTATTTGTTCAGCACCTCAGGCTATATCAATGAAGTCCTCTACCGGCTCAGCCTTGCGCCCATTCCCATTGACTGGACAGCTACCAAGCTGCGAAGCCTCCTGGTGATTGCAGTTGCGGATAGCTGGAAGGTCATGCCCATGGTAGTCATGCTTTTTCTGGCCGGGCTGGAGGCCATTCCAACGGAAATTTACGAGGCGGCCAATGTGGATGGAGCGGGAACCATGGCTAAGTTCTGGCACATCACCCTCCCTCAGTTGAAAGCTACGGTGACCATGACGGTTTTAACCAGAGTGGTGGACCTTCTCAGGATTTTCGAACTTCCCAAGGTTTTAGTGGGGCAGAGCACTCCGTTTTTAGCCACCATCGCCTATGAAGAATACTCTTATAACAATCACGCCAACTCGGCGGTGGCGTCGACTCTGCTTCTGATGATTATTCTGGTGATTGTTTCGCTTTATATGTTTTTTGTGGAACGGGAAAGGAAGGTGAAGAGGCCATGAAAAAGAGTGTGAAAAAAGCGCTGTTTTATGCTTTGATGATACTGGTCTGCTTAATCATGATCAGCCCGGTCTATATTCTGGCTAAGGTTTCCTTCAGCGCCAAGGCCGAGGTTTTGACCCAGCACCCGACCCTGCTCCTTCACAATCCCACCCTGGAACACTGGAGCAATGTATTCCGGGCCGGGAATCTATGGGAGCCATTAAAGCGCAGCCTGGTGGTTTCCACAGGCACGACCCTGCTTGCCATGGTGATCGTGGTTCCGGCCTCCTATGTGGTTTCCAGAATGTCAAAGAAGATGAGGTATGTTTTTATCCTGTCTCTCTTCTTTACCAGGATGATTCCCAGCGTGGCCATTGCCCTTCCCATCTCTGTTACCTTTATCAAGATGAATTTGACGGATACGGTGCAGGGGTTGATCCTGGCGAATATGATAAGCCAGATTCCCTTTATGGCCTGGATTCTGGTATCCTCCTTTTCCGGGATACCGGTCACTTTGGATGAGGCCGCGGCCATTGACGGGGCGGGCAAGTTCCAGATCATACGTCTGGTCATCCTTCCGGTTGCCATGCAGGGAATTGCGGTGGCTGCCATGTATGTGTGGCTCAATGCATGGAATGAATTCACGTATGCCATGTATTTGTCCACCAACTCAAAGACCCTGCCCCTCATGATTTACTATTATGTGTCAAGAGGAAGCGTGTTTGAGAGGGCGGCTTACTCCACCATTCTGGCTATTCCTGTCATCCTGCTTACCTTCGTGCTTCAAAGGTATTTAAAGCCGGACTACTTAGGCGGTTCTGTAAAGGGATAAAAAATGATAAAAAGGCTTCTGCAATTATACTGCAGAAGCCTTTTTCGCGTTATAAAGACCGTTTACCAGCCTGTAGACTGCCGCTTGACTAAGGACACGGGCAGGACCAGCTTGCTGGGAACCGTTTCCCGGCTGCTGGATCTGATTAAAGAGTCCACGGCCATTTCCGCCATCTCCTTTGTGGGCTGGTGTATGGTGGAAATCTGGGGGGTGGTCAGGGAGGAGAGGGCAACGTCATCAAAGCCCACCAATTTTATATCCTGGGGAATCTGTTTTCCCATATCTGCACAGACCTGGATGACCTGAGCGGCAATCAAATCACTGCTGGCGAAGATGCCGTCCGTATTTGGAAGGCCTAAAAGGGTCTGTCTGATGGAGTCCCGGTAATCCATGGAATAATACGTATTGTCCCTGGTCCATACGATTTCAAAATCAACACCGTGCTTTTGACAGACATCTTTAAATGCCTGGCTTCGGCTGTCAC
Source organism: Lacrimispora sp. (assembly GCF_047605665.1). Taxonomy (GTDB): domain Bacteria; phylum Bacillota; class Clostridia; order Lachnospirales; family Lachnospiraceae; genus Lacrimispora. The sequence continues at coordinate 9,625 of NZ_JASGFH010000016.1, forward strand.
CGGGCATTTCCTGGTCAATGATTCCGCTGAAATGGATTAAGCTTTTACAGCCGCAGGCGATCAGATGCTCTGCCGCCAGCCGCCCGCCCTCGTAGTTGTCACATAAGATGGTGGAGGCGCATAAGGAGCTGTTGCATTCAATGGCTACAAAGGGAATTCCCTGCTGGGTGTACTGCTCTGAAGCCAGAATCATTCCGCAGAAAATAATCCCCACCGCCCGGTTGCTTTTGCATAAGTCGATGTACTCCGCTTCCCGTGAGTGGTCTTCCTTGGAATTGCAGAGCAGAATTTTAAAACCCCGTTTCGAAGCCGCATTTTCCAACTGGCTGATGAGCTGGGCAAAATAGGGGTGTGTAATATGGGGGGTTATGATGCCTATGGTATTGGTCACCTGCTTGGAAAGGGAGCGGGCCAGCTCATTGGGCCGGTAATGGAGCTCATCCATGGCCTTTTTTACTTTATGTTTCGTCTCTTCGCTGAGATACCCTCTGTTGTTGATCACCCGTGAAACAGTGGTCACGGTAACGCCTGCCTTTTCAGCCACATCTTTTAATGTCGGCATAAGCTCCTCCTGAATTGTGATGGTTCTGTCGTGTTAATCGTTTAACTTATCCCTATCATACCACAAAAGAGAAAGATGCGCAAACCAGGATAGTAAAGTCATACAAATTCCCATAAAGAATATACAAAACAGAGAATTGAAGAAAATAAGCGAATCAATTCCTGTATAAATAGCATTAAAAACGTGAAAAATAAGACAAATAAATTATACAAAGTTTATATCAACCGCTTGACATATTGTAATCAGAGATATATAATGGGCCTATCAAATAAAAGAGGAGGAAGCGTGACGGCTCCAGACCGTCATGCGGAAGAGACTATGAGACAATTGTGGAAAAAAGCAGCAGTTGGTATGGCTGTGCTGGCATTTTCAGTTTCAGCAGCCGGCTGCGGAGAAAAGGTGACAGATACTCCTACCACTGCCGCCCAGAGTGAAGCAGGAAGCCAGGCAGAGAGCCAGTCCGAAGGCAGCGAAGCTGCTGAGGGAGCAGGAAGCATCAAGGTATGGGTCAGCTCCGGTGCAGAGGATGACATCTACCGTGAGATGTTTAAGAAAATGGAAACAGAGCTGAAACTGGAAATCAATGACGAGTACTATCCAAAGGATGAGTTGGACAGCAAGATGCAGGTAGCTCCTGTCGTTGGAGATGCTCCTGATATGATCATCGCCGATTACCTTCAGATTCCCTCTTATTATGAGGCAGGCATGATCGAAGCTTTAGAGGACCGTGTACCGGCTGATATCAAGTCTGACCTGCTTCAGTCTATCGTAGATGAGTCCACTTATGACGGACACATGATCACAACTGCCCAGTTTGATGCGGGTATGGCTCTTTGGGCTAACAAGTCCATGCTGGAGGCAGCAGGTGTGCGCATTCCTACCAGCTATAAGGACGCCTGGGACAAGGCTGAATTTGAAGACGTGCTTGCAAAGCTGAAAGCGAGCGGAGTGGAATATCCTCTTTATATCCGCCAGAACAAGCCTTCTTCCCTGTACTTCACCTTTATGCCGGTTCTTGCCAGCTTTGGCGGTGACTATGTAAACCGTGACACCATGCTGACAGAGGGCGTTTTAGACAGCGAAGAAACCATTGCAGCTTATTCTTACATCACCTGGCTGGTTGACCAGGGATATATCAACGGTGCCTGCGATTATGAAGATGCTTTTTACGGAAGAAAAGAAAGTGCTCTTGCTCTTTTAGGCCACTGGAAATACACCGATCACGTGACCAACCTTGGAGACGATGCGATTTTAGTTCCTGTTCCTGACTTTGGAAAGGGCGTTTACACCTGTTCCGGTTCTGTTGTATGGGCTATGACCACAGCAGCAAAGGACAACAAAACTGCAGATGCCGTATGGTCTGTTATGGAAGCTTCCCTTCAGCCTGAATACATCACTCAGATGGTAGACTTTAACGGAGCTATTCCTTCCAGAAAATCCGTTCTCGACACAAGAGAAGACTTAAAAGAAGGTGGACGTCTGTACTTATACCGTGAGCAGTTAGAAGCAGGCATTTCTGTATTAAGACCTTTGACTCCTGCCCACATGACCATTTACAGCGCTATGGAATCTGCTACTTCTGATATCATCGGAGGAGCTGACGCAGCAGAGGCATTAAAGGAAGCAGCAAAATCCATTGATGAGATCATCCTTGAAAATGAATGGAATCTTAAATAATTAATTGTCAGAAACTAATAACCCCCTCCGCCGGCTGTCTTTGCAGGCGGAGGGCGGTTTATTGAAGGAGGCGGTCAGAGGCCGTCATTTACAGGCTTCATCAGAGGAGGAAAAAAGATGAAAGGACAAAAAACAGGAGCCAGACGGGGATTTCGGGACGGCCAGACGCGGACAGCCTGGATGTTCTGTGCGCCCGCATTGATCCCCATTACGCTGTTTATTATATTGCCTTTCTGCATGTCCATTGTTTACTCTTTCACAAACAGGATGCTGGTGCAGAAGGCGGGAAAGGCCGTTGAATTCGTGGGCCTGAAAAACTTTATCAAGCTGGTGACAAACGGAGCGGCCCAGCAGGCATTTCTCAATACTGCGGTTTATGCCCTGTTGGTAGTTCCGGTAATTGTGATTTTAGGAATCATGCTGGCGGTTTTAGTGAACAACTCCTTAAAAGGGGTGAAGCTGTTCCGTACCATTTATTTCAGCCCCCAGATCATCACCATGACTGTCGTGGCTATTGTGTGGTCCTTTATTTTCTCCCCCGGACCTGACGGACTGATGAACTCCGCTCTCAGGGCATTTGGAATGGCGCCCCAGGCCTGGCTTCAGGATTCCAGATGGGCGCTGTTTTGCATTGCGGTCATGTATATATGGCAGTCCCTTGGAATGGAAATGCTCATCATCTTAGGCGGACTTCAGTTTATTTCAGAGGACTTATATGAGGCCGGAAGAATGGATGGCTGCAACGCATCCCAGAGGTTCTGGTACATTACGGTTCCTATGCTTAAAAATACTCTGGTATACGTTTTGATTTCCACTACCATCAACACCTTAAAATTATTTACACAGGTATATGTGCTGACCAACGGAGGACCCAAGGGGTCTACCACCTCGGTTATTTACCTGCTGTATAAATCCGGCTTTGTGAACAATCAGCTTGGCTATTCTTCTGCAATCGCCGTTGTGTTCTTCCTGATCGTGCTCACAATATCCTTGATTCAAAATAAAGTGTTAGGGAGGGATAACTGATGAGATCAGCCATGTCAAAAGAAAAGAAAATGATGTATCTGTTTTTGATGTACGCAGCTTATATTCTGGTGGCATTTATATTTATCGCCCCCATCGTCTATATGACGGTTTCCTCCTTAAAAACAGACTCTCAGATCGTAGCGGATATGTCCACCTTCAAGGCATTTCTCCCGGTGGGAACTCTGACCTTTGATAACTTTACACAGGTCATTCAGCGTGTGGATTTTATGAAGTTCTTTAAAAACTCCGCTGTGGTAGCCGTGATCAACGTATCCCTGGTGGTTATTGTAAATGCCATGATCGGATACGCCCTGGGTCTTTTGGACTTTAAGGGAAAGGATTTAATGATTTCCCTGATCATCGCACTGTCCATTATCCCGACTGAGGCCGTTGTCATCAACCGTTTCATGATAGCCAATGAATTCCGTATGCTCAACAGCTATGCAGGACTGGCTCTGCCTACCATCGGTTATCCCATGTACATCTTTCTCTATTACAACCATTTTAAAGGGATGCCAAAGGAGCTTATGGAAGCGGCCATTGTGGATGGAGAGTCTTACTCAGGAATATTCTGGCGGATCATGCTGCCTTTATCAAAGCCGATCTGCGCCACTGTGACCATCATGGCATTTATCCGCACCTGGGGCGATTTGTTATGGCCTACGCTGGTGACGAGAGATGAGACATACCGGACTCTGCCGCTGGCTTTGCGGGCTCTTTCTACGGACGTGTATATTTTCTGGGGACAGATTTTTGCATTTGCCACTTTAATGACCATTCCTGTGTTCGTCATCTTCCTCATGTTCCAGAAGCAGTTCATCCAGTCTCTGACCATGTCGGGAATTAAGGGTTAGGAGAATCTTATGAAGCTTCAGTATATCGGAACCGGAGCCGCAGAAGGATTTCCGGGAATGTTCTGCCAGTGTGACGCCTGCCGGGGAGCAAGAAAGGCCGGAGGCCGTAATTTAAAGACCAGAAGCTGTGCATTGATCGACGGCCATGTGCTGATCGATTTATCACCTGATCTGTATGCCCAGTCCCTGAACCTGGGGCTGGAGCTTTCCCAGGTTCAGGAGCTGGTTGTGACCCATACTCATAAGGATCATTTTGACTCCTTTTTCCTGGGCTTGAGGGCAAGGGATGGAGCCACTGTGCTGCCGGATAAAAAAGAAGAGGAAAATTACTTATCCGTGTATGGAAGCAGCTTTGTAAAGGAGGCTGTTGACAAGGCCTTAAAAGAGGAGCCTTACGCCAATGATGCCAGAATCCGGTTTGTGAATGCAGAGCCGGGAAAATGGTTTCAGGCCGGAAACGTAAGGTTCTGCCCCTTAAAGGCAAACCATAAAAAGGATGAGCTGTGCCACATTTATGCGGTGACGGACGGGACTGGAAGTCTGCTTTACGCCAATGATACGGGAACCCTTTCGGAAGAGACTCTTCAGATGATCGGCGGCCTTGGCCTGGTTTTTGATGCGGTCAGTATGGACTGCGCAAGGGGAACCCTGCCGGGAGACGGGCATATGGGAATTAAGGAAAACCGGGAGCTTAGGAAACGGCTGGAGCAGATGGGGTGTGCGGACTCAAAAACCCGGTATTATTTAAACCATTTATCCCATATGAGCGGAATCATCCATGATGACCTTCAAAAGCTGATGGCACCGGAGGGCTTTACCGTGTCCTATGACGGTATGATCGTTTATATTGGCTGAGGAGGAGGATGGGAGCATATTTCCTCCTTTTCTATTATCCAAAAAGGAATTTTATGGTAAAATAACTCGGAAGAAAGGTCCGCTGCTTTTGGAAGAAAGGCGGAAAAGGGTTTGTATTATGAAGCTATTGGTGATATCTGATATACACAGCAATATCTGGGCTCTGGAAAAGGTGCTGGAAACGGAACAGGATATTGATTTATTATGCTGTGCAGGGGACCTGGTGGATTATGGAACGGCTCCCCGCGAGGTCGTGGACCGGATCAGGCAGTGCGGGTCCAAAGTGGTGGTTCAGGGCAACCATGACCGCCATACGGCTGATATCTGGAGACAGGGAAATTATCAGGATGTATCTCCTGAGGAATATAAATGGGTTCATCACAACTGCCGCAGGCTGGATGAGGACCGGATCAGTTTTTTGGAAATGCTTCCTGTTCATAAGACTTTTGAGGCCGACGGTTATGTCTATATGATGCAGCATCAGTATGACCACGCTTACGGAACCATTGAAAGCCGGTATCAGTTTGAAGAGTTCTGGAAAAAACACGCCGGGCAGGAATACGCTGACAGCAAAAAAAGGCGGATGATATTCGGCCATACCCACCGCCCGTCTATTCACGCTCTGGATCAGGATATGATGTGGCTCAATCCGGGAAGCGTTTCTTACCGCAGGCCGGATGATCCGGAAAAGACCGCTCATTATATGATCATTGAGGACGGAGAAATCCGCTTTGGCCGTGTTCCCTATGACAGAAGCCAGCCGTTAAAGGAGGCCAGGGAGCTAAACCGGATTCATGGAATGATGGAAACAGAGCTTCAGGATTTCTTCTTCTTTTTCGGAGATGCGAAAACCACGAGAGACCCCCTTCCAGCGGAGGATGAACAATAATTTTAAGAAAAGAGGAAATAGATATGATGACTTACCGGCGTTATCCCATGAAGGGAGTGGCTAATTTCAGGGACCTGGGCGGATATTCCTGTAACGGCGGCATGACAAAATGGGGAGTATTTTTCCGCAGCACCAGCCTTTATAAGGCGGTGGATGAGGATGTGGCCATCATGGAGCGGGCGGGGATTTCCCGTATTCTGGATTTGCGCTATCCCGGAGAGCGGGAAGAGAAACCGGATGTGCCGGTTAAGGGCGCTGACTGGATGGGAATTTCTCTGCTGGGAACCATACCTGTGGAAGACCTTGATGTCAATGATGAGGAAGAGGATACAAAGACGCTGATCAACATGTACCGCCAGATCATCGGCAGCTCCAGGGCTGAGATAAGGGATTCTGTTCAGGCCATGATTCAGGCTGAGGGGCCGGCCCTGTTCCACTGTGCGGCAGGCAAGGACAGAACCGGGATTTTGGCCATGCTGCTTTTGGGGGCAGTGGGAGTGAGCAGGGAAGACATTATCGCGGATTATGAGATGAGCCATCACTATATCAGAAGCTTTACAGAGGATATTTCCGGTTCTCACGGCAGCAATATGCAGAAGCTGTTTGATGAGATTGTGGAGGAATGGGGATCTGTTACAGGGTTTTTGCGGGAATGCGGCATTTCTGAAAAAGAGCTGTCCCGTCTCAATGAGAAATTTGTGATACCCTGTGATTTTTTTGGGTAAAGGAGCAAGCTTAGAAGGAAAGAGAGGCTTTGAAAGATGGAATTGAAGCAAGCGGTTGAAGCTATTATAAAAAGCGGGAACTGGAAAGGGCCTGAAATACCGGGAGACATTCCTCACGGGGACATGCCGGGGGATAAGGTCGAAATTGGAGAGGTACATATTAAAAAGGCCAATACCATTTTCCCGGAGCTGTTATTAAAACTGTCAGAAATTTTGGAAAAGCGGAAAACGGAAAAAGTGGTTCTGACTGTATGCGGCGGTTCAGGCGTGGGAAAATCGGAGATCGCTTCCTTGCTGTCCTACTATTTTAATCAGCTTGGCATTGGAAGCTATACCCTTTCCGGAGACAACTATCCTCACAGGATTCCAAAGTATAACGATGCGGAACGCCTTCACATATTCCGGGAATCGGCCTTAAAAGCCATGGTTAAAGCCGGGACCTTTGATGAAGACCGGTTTCAGATCATCCATCAGCTTCAAAAGGAAGATGACGATGCCAACACAGCCCATGCCGGCAAATATCCCTGGTATGAGTCCTATTTATCAGGAGGAAGGGACGGGCTTAGAAATTACCTTGGGACCGTTAAGGAAATCGCCTTTGATGAAATAGAAGAGATTCTGACTCAGTTTAAAAGCGGAAAAGAAGAGATTTGGTTAAAGCGCATGGGCAGAGAGGATACAGAACTCTGGTACAGCCGGGTGGACTTTTCCAATATCAATATTTTAATCATTGAATGGACTCATGGAAACAGTGGAAATTATCAGGGAGTGGATATTCCCATTCTGTTAAACAGCACACCTGAGGAGACTCTGGCACACCGGAGGGCCAGAAACAGAGATGGCGCTACGGACAGCCCATTTACCACGATGGTTTTGGAACTGGAACAGGCCATGCTGGAGGCCCAGGCCCCTAAGGCAGCCATCATCCTTTCCAAAGGCGGGGAACTGCTGTCTTATGAGCAGTATTGCAGACAGATGGAAGAGAGCAAAGGAGGCAGTCATGACCAGTAAGAAGGCCGGAAAATCCGTTGACAATGGGGTAATGCTCAATGCTTATCCCGACAGCATGGGCGGCACCTTGTCCCATATTGCTGACTTTTTAAAAAAACCGGAGTTGGAAGACGTATTCAGCACCTTTTACATCCTGCCCAGTATTTTTAACACCGACTTGGACCGGGGATTTTCCGTGATCGATTACGGGTTAAATGAGCTGCTGGCAGACCGAAAGGATATCGAGGACTTAAAGGGCCTGGATATTGATTTGAAGCTGGATTTTATCTTAAACCATTCTTCCGTGCTGTCAAAGCCCTTTCAGGACATTTTAAAGCATGGGGAGAAATCCAGGTACAGGGACTTCTTTATTGACTGGAATAAGTTCTGGGAAGGCCACGGAACCATGACAGAGGAAGGTTATATCCAGCCTGATGAAGCCCTCATAAAGGACATGTTTTTCCGAAAGCCCGGTCTGCCCATTTTAATGGTCCGCCTGCCTGACGGGAAAAATGTGCCTTACTGGAATACCTTTTATCAGGAAGTCCGGTACAAAGAGGTAGATGCCTGGGACTTGATGCAGGAAATGGAAATCCAGTACGCATCGGCAGAACAGTTGGCAGAGATTGTGAACAAGGCCCTGGAAGAGGGGAAAAAGCCCTCTGAAATGGAACTGGGAAAATATGAAAAGTATAAGGCCGGCTTAACAGAGCTGCTGGAATCAAGGCGGAAGTACCTTGGACAGATGGATTTGAATATTCAGTCCCCTCTGGTCTGGGAACATTATGACAATACCTTAAAAACCCTTTCCCAGTACGGCGCTAAAATTGTGCGGCTCGATGCATTTGCGTATGCGCCCAAGGCGACCGGAGAAAAGAACTTTTTAAATGATCCGGGAACCTGGGATTTGCTGAAACGGGTACAGGATTTGGCGGATCAGTACAGCGTACAGCTTCTGCCGGAAATACACTCCAGCTACGGGGAGAGGACGTTTGAGCTGCTGTCTGAAAAGGGCTATATGACCTACGACTTTTTCCTTCCCGGCCTCATCATTCATGCCCTGGAAATTGGAAGCGGGGAACATCTGGTGCGCTGGGCAAAGGAACTGCTGGAAAAGAAGATCAAAGTGGTGAACATGCTGGGCTGCCACGACGGAATTCCTCTGTTAGACTTAAAAGGCCTGATTTCTGATGAGGAAATTGAGAAGCTGATTGAGGCAGTTGTAGGCCGGGGCGGTTTTGTCAAAAACCTCCATGGACAGAAAAACGTCTACTATCAGGTGAATGCGACGTATTACAGCGCTCTTGGAGAAGACGACCAGAAGATGCTGTTTGCAAGGGCATTGCAGCTCTTTATGCCCGGAAAGCCTCAGGTGTGGTATCTGGACCTCTTTGCCGGTAAAAATGATTATGAAGCCGTAAAAAAAGCCGGTGCAGCCGGTCATAAGGAAGTGAACCGCACCAATTTGACCAGGGAGCAGATGGAAGAGAAGCTGGAGCTTGATGTGGTGAAAAAGCAGATTGAAATGCTGCGGTTTAGAAACAGCTTTCCGGCTTTTGGCTTTGATTCAGAAATGGAAATACAGGGTGATGGATCAGGGCTGGAAATTGTCTGGAAAAATAATGGGTATGAAGCCAGATTAAAGGCTGACTTAAAGACCTGCGAATATGAGATAACGGGAATCGGTGAGGATGGAGCCGTTTGCCTTAACTTCCGTTAAAGGTTTTCTATACCATATATGGCCTTTCATCGTAAGATGGAGGGCCTGTTTTTATGGGTAAAGTGCTTGTTTTCCCTGCTTCTGTAAGATATAATATGTATCAAATGGTTTTTTAAAACAGTTCGATTGATTATAAAATAAAGGAAGACGGAGGGAATCTTGATGGAGTTAAATAAAGGCAGCGATCTGGCCTATTTTGTGGATATGTTCGAAAAAGGCCGTCCCGGAAGTGATAAAACTGTTCATACGCCTCAGATGTGGGATGAACGGGCAGAAAGCTGGGGACGGGAGCTGAGTGTGGACTGCCCATTCCGGCGGACTATAGATGACAGGGTCCGTGCGGCGGTGGAGTATTTAACCGGAAGAGGATTGCTCAATAAGGACAGCCGGGCAATTGATATCGGATGCGGTCCGGGCCGCTATGTGGTTGAATTTGCCAGGTGCGCAGATCATGCCTCTGGAATTGATATTTCGGAAAAGATGCTGGAATTGGCTGCGGGCTATGCAAAGGAACAGGGAGTAAATAACGTAACCTTTACTCCCTGCGATTTCAGCAAAGCGGACATCAGTGAAATGGGCTGGGAAGGCGCTTTTGATCTGGTGTTCTCCTCCATCACCCCTGCAATCAATTCCATGGAAGGCCTGGAAAAATCCATGAAAATGAGCCGGGGTTACTGTTTTCACAGCAATTTCCTGTATTGGAATGACGAGCTTGAAAATCAGATTGGGCAGGCGGTTTTCGGTGCGGGCCAGCGTCCCCATCAGAAGTGGGACTGGCATTGGCACTATTCCCTGTTTAACATTCTGTTTCTGAAGGGATATAACCCGGAGTCTCATTACCACAAGCAGAAGATTGAGGATAAGGGTGAGGTCAATATTGATCTGGCCAGATATTACGCCGGAATCTTTACCAAAGACAGAGCAGAACTGGAAGTTAATGCGGAACGTGTTTTTTCTTATCTCAAATCTATGGCAGATGAAAACGGAATGGTGGACCAGAACTCGGAGCGCTGGTATGCGTGGCTTTTGTGGGATGTGCGGGGGAAGGTGGAGGAGAGGGGGTAATTGTTAATAGCTGGAGCGGGATTCTTTTGAACCCCGCTCCATTATCACATCATGAGGAACAGCCCTGCTTACCGGCCATCCTTTGTCAGTAAGAGATGCTCAAATTTTAAAATGCTTTTTTTCTGGCCAACCACAGCGATCAAATCATCGGTGTGCAGCTTGAGATCAGGAGTGATCTCCACAATGGTTTCATTCTCCCTTACGATTGCAATGATATTGAGCCCGAACCGTTTGCGGAAATCCACCTCCAGAATGCTCTTTTCGGAAAATTTGTCCGTGAGCCTCAATTCTGATATGGAATATTCGCTGGAAAGGTCAATAAAATCCAGTGCTCTGGGGGCTGTCAGGGAGTTGGCCAGGCGTATGCCCCGGTCTCTTTCCGGATACACCACCTCTGCACCGATTTTTTGCAGTACCCGGCCGTGTTCGGCGCTTATGGCCTTTGCCAGGACTCTGGGAACTCCCAGCTCAATCGCGTTGAGAGCTGTCAGGATGCTGACCTCAATCTGCTCCCCGATGCAAACGATGACAGTGCCGCAATTTTGTATTCCCGCCTCTACTAAGGCCGCCTTATCAAGCTGCGGCACCACAAAGGCCTGCTGAACCTTATCCTGAATCTGTCTTATTTTGCTTTCGCAGTTGTCCAAAACCAGAACCTCCTGGCCGTTTTCCGCAAGGGTCTCAGCAAGAGCAAATCCGAAACGTCCTAATCCGATCACCCCGAAGGCGATACTCGCTTTATAATCAAACATAATGATTCTCCTATCCAATGGTTATTCGTTCTTCCGCGTAGGAAATACTTGATGAAGGCCGGTACACCCAGACACACGCCATGGTGAGGGGACCGATCCGCCCGATAAACATAATCAGACATAACAAGAGCTTGCTGCCGTCTGTCAGATGAGGGGTGATGCCTGTAGACAGACCCACAGTGCCAAAGCCTGAAACCACCTCAAAAAGAACTTGCATGAAAGAAAGCTCCGGCTCGATCACGCAGATCAAAAGGGTTATGATACAGACGGTGATCATTGCCATACTGGTCACGGTAAACGCTTTAATAATGCTTTCGTGAGGAATTTTACGCCGGAAAGCCGTGCATTCCCGGTTTGTGGCAGAGGAAAGAAGGCTTTTTACCAGTGTAAAGGTGGTGGTGGTCTTGATACCGCCGCCTGTGGAACCTGGGGAAGCTCCGATGAACATCAGGATGATCAGAATAAACTGTCCTGCTGTGGAAAATTCACCGAGAGGATAAGTGCTAAAGCCTGCTGTCCTGGCAGATGTGCTTTGAAAAAAGGCGCCCAGCCAGGTCACGTCATCCGTAAGCTTTAACAAGACAGTACCTGATAAAAGCAGGGAACCTGTCATGGTAAGTACGATTTTTGTATTCATACTGAGGTTTTTCCAGGACCGCTTATGCAGGATTTCCCGTATGACACAAAATCCCAGACCGCCGAAGATGATCAATCCGCAGGTCGTTAAATTCAGCAGCACATCATCCCGGTAAGGAATCAAATTCTGGTAGCCTCCCAGGATGTCAAAACCTGAGTTATTAAATGAGGCGATGGTGTGAAAGGCGCTGATGCCCAAGGCTGATAAGGGGGGATAGTCCTGGGAAAATACGAGATAGCTGAGAATGAAACCGGCCCCTTCAAAACAAAGCGTCATCATGATAATCGCTTTCACCAGCCGCACCATGCCCTGAAGTGTATCCAGATTCAGGGATTCTTTTACAAGGACACGCTCTTTTAACCCCACCTTTTTTCCTGCCAGCAAAATAAACGTAACGCCCACAGAGGTGATTCCCAGCCCTCCGATCTGAATCAGCAGCGCCACTACAGTCCTGCCAAAAACATTGAAATGATCAGCCGTATCGATGGCGATCAACCCGGTCACACAGACGGCACTGGTGGAAGTAAACAGCGCATCCACCGGATGGATTGTAACGCCCGGATTGGCGGAAACAGGCAGAAGCAGTAAAAGAGCTCCCAAAAGGATTACAGAGGCAAAACCCAGGGCTATAAACCGTTCCGGACTTAACCATTTTGTATTCAACGATGTCACACTCCTTGTGTTTTATTTTTGCACATACCTATCTCTGTAGGAAATTTGTGCTTTGTGCAGCTTCTAAATAGCATTATAACGGGTATGGTGTGAGGGCGGTGTGAGAATAGCTTCCGGTATGTGAGAAAGCTGTGAGGGAAGCGCCTGTTCAAAAAAGTCCATCTTGTAAAGTTTGAAGTTTAGAAGTACAATATCAAACAATATATGTGAAATACAGATGCAGGCATATCCGTCTGATTTATCAGGAGGGAACATATGAAAGTAAGGTTGTTTTTCAAAAATTATGCGCTGCGCATAGCGGCGATGCTGATGCTGCTTGGAGCAGCTTCTGTTATTGGATTCATATTTCTCGGTTTCGGCCTTCCGGAGGCCAATGTTGCCATCGTTTACTTATTGGCAGTGCTGCTTTCCACGCTCCTGATCCCAAGATATCTCTTTGGTTTCATCACATCGGTTCTTTCGGCTTTTGCATTTGACTTTCTTTTTATGAAGCCTCATTTTACCTTTACAGTCAATGCCTCCAGCTACATCATTACCTTTGTGATCATGGTGGTGACAGCGTTTATTACAAGCACCCTGGTATCCCATACAAAATTGAGCGAGCGAAGGGCCCAGGAGAGCGAAGCGGAAACAAAGGCCCTGCACGGGCTGACCAAGTGCCTGACTGACGCCTCCGATATCCATGATATTGCAGGAATTGCCGTCAGCGCTATCAGCGGTGTCACCTGCGGCCAGGCCGGGTGCCTGTGTTTTGATGAAAAAGGGATGCCGGAAAAAACCTTTGTCCAGCAGATAACCCCTGAAAAACAGATACAGCGCAGCCTGGATAACCGGGAAGCTTTTCTGCGCCAAATGAAACAGGCAAATGGCGGGGCTTGTGTGGGAGAGGAATTTTACGACTGGCCCATCTGCGGCAGGGAAATGACTCTGGGAGTCATACGGCTGCCAAAGGAAACGGCGCAGTTTTTAAATAAGTCCCAGGAGCGGCTGCTTTTTTCCATGATCGAGAGCATTGCACTGGCTATGGACCGTTTCCGGTCGGCCCAGCAGCGCATTAAGCTGCGGGAGGAAACAGAACAGGAGCGTTACCGCAGCAATTTGCTCCACTCCATTTCCCACGACTTGCGGACGCCTCTCTCCGGTATTTTAGGAGCTACGGAAATGCTTCTCACCATGACGGGTGAGGAGGACCAGCGGTATCCGCTGATTGAGGGAATCGGAAATGATGCCGGCTGGCTCTACTCGCTGGTTGAAAATATCTTAAGCCTGACCCGTTTACAGAGCGGCAAGCTGATTGTGGATAAGCAGATCGAGGCGGTGGAAGAGGTTCTCGCCGGGGCTCTGGGCCAGATATCACGGCGTTATCCCCAATATGATATTGCAGTCTTTGCGCCGGAGGAGCCGTTCTGGGTGCCTATGGATGTAAAACTGATCAGCCAGGTGCTGATCAATCTTCTGGACAATGCCGTAAAGCACACCCAGCCCTCCGGTGAAATCAGCATTTCAGTTATGGAGGATAAGACGGAAAATCAGGCGGTATTTTCAGTGAAGGACAATGGTTCGGGAATTAAGGAGGCGGACTTACCCCACTTATTCCAGATGTTCTACACATCGATGCCTCCTCATTCCACTGCCAGGCCGGGAATCGGTCTGGGGCTTTCTATCTGCGACACCATTGTCAAGGCTCACGGCGGGACGATCACAGCAAAAAACTGCGGCTCTGATTCAGGCGCAGAGTTTACTTTTACATTGCCCTTAGAAGGAGAATAAGATGGATCAGTACAGGGAACGCATTCTCGTAGTGGAGGATGATAAACAAATACAGAATTTTATAGAATATTCTCTTCAGATGGCCGGCTTTTCATGCGTGGCAGTCAGCACCGGAAAAGAGGCCTTAAGCTGCGTGAAGGAAGGGGTGGCTGATCTGATTCTTCTTGACCTGGGACTTCCTGATTTTGACGGCATGGAGGTCATACGCAGCGTGCGTGAATGGTCTGAAATCCCCATTATCGTGGTTTCTGCCAGGGATCAGGACAAGGAAAAGGCGGTTGTGCTGGATATGGGAGCGGATGATTATCTGACGAAGCCGTTTTCCGCCACCGAACTGCTGGCCCGCATCCGGGTTGCCCTCCGCCATTTATACAGGCAGGGAGCAGGAGTAGAACACAGCGTCCGTCAGGTGGGGGAGCTGAAAATCGACTTTGAGCGGCATTTGACATATTTGAATGGACAGGAAATCCATTTGACGCCCCTGGAGTACAGCCTGCTCTCTTTATTTTTTAGAAACATGGGAAAGGTTTTGACGACAAAAAATATTTTAAAGGAGCTTTACGGGGTGAATTACGGCAGTGATACCCAGGCTCTGCGGGCATTGATGGCTGGATTGAGAAGAAAAATAGAAGCGAATCCCTCAAAGCCCCGGTATATTATGACCGAAATTGGGGTTGGTTACCGGCTGGTGGATGAGTGAGGAAGCAAAAACAGGGATATTTCATAAGGTGCTGTTTCTCCGTATTCATATGGCAGAAACAGCATTTTTGCGTCTCGGAGACGGCTGTCCCGGCCTCTTCCCGATATTGACACAGCAAAAAAAGAGTACTATGATAGTAATCATCTATCTTATTGAAAAAGATTCCCATAAAAGGCAATGATTTCCTATAATCAGCGCCATGGGGAATGCGGATATGGAAGGCGGCGGGTGTAGGACAATGAGTGAAGTGATTTTACAGTTGGAGCAGGTTGCCAAAAGCTTTGGCAAAAACCAGGTGCTTCAGGGCATTGATCTGGAAATTTACAGCGGGGAATTTATCACGCTGCTGGGGCCTTCCGGGTGCGGAAAGACCACGACTCTGCGCATTATTTCCGGCCTGGAAATGCCGGATCAGGGGCGTGTGCTGGTGGGAGGACGGGATGTGACGTGGGCAGAGCCCAATAAGCGGGATGTCAATACGGTATTTCAAAATTACGCCCTGTTCCCTCATATGACGGTGGAGGAAAACATAGGATATAGTCTGCGCCTGAAACGCGTAAACAAACAGGAAATCAGCCGGGAGGTGGAAAAAGCCTTATCCCTTGTGCAACTGGAGGGCTATGAAAAGCGCATGCCTAACGAGCTTTCCGGGGGACAGAGGCAGAGAGTCGCCATAGCAAGGGCCATTGTCAACCGCCCCCGCATTCTTTTGCTGGATGAACCTCTGGGGGCTCTGGACCTTCAACTGCGGCGCCAGATGCAGAGCGAATTAAAGCGGCTGCAAAAACAGCTTGGAATTACCTTTATTTACATCACCCACGATCAGGAGGAAGCCCTCAACATGTCCGACCGCATCGTCGTCATGAGGGAAGGGCAGTTTGAACAGATCGGCGCTCCTGATGAGATATACAGCACGCCTAAAACCAGCTTTGTGGCAGGCTTTGTGGGCAGTGCCAACATCCTGAGAGGGCGGATTGAGAAGGTGGAAGACGATGAGGTCTTTATCAGACATAAAAACGGAAGCTTTTCCATCCAGCGCCGGGGTGCCGGTGTAAAGCCGGGTCAGAAGGTGAATGCAGCCGTCCGCGGTGAGCAGGTGAACATACGAAAAGCGGAAGAAGGCAGTTTTCGCGGCCTTTCAGGCACAGTTTTGGAGAAAAACCTCGCAGGCGGCATGCTGCGCATTCTCGTATCCTTAGATGACGGGGAAGAGATGGTCGTGAGCCGGTGCGGCATTAAGGCTGATGTGGAAGCGGGAGACCGGGTCTGGCTGGATTGGGAGGCAGAGCACGGGGCGCTCATTGACCTGGAGGAGAGCGTATGAAAGGTAAAGTGAAGCTTCCATCCATCCTGGCGCTTTTGCCTGTTTATATCACCACCCTGGTCTTTGTGGCAGGCCCATTGGCCTATATGGTGGCTCTCAGCTTTTTAAGCCGTTCAGAGACCTGGGGCGTGGAAAACACCGTGACCCTGCGCAATTACATCAATATTCTGGAACCTGTATACCTGGGAACCATACGCCAGTCCCTGAAACTGGCCTTTCTCTGCACTGCTCTCATTGCCCTCATCGGATATCCCTTCGGCTACTTTATGGCAAGGCTGCCTGAGAGGCAGCGCAGGGCAGTTTCCTTTTTCCTCATCATTCCCATGTGGACCAGTTCCCTGATGCGTCTGTACGGCTGGATCATTATTTTCCGCGCCGGAGGAGTGCTGGACGGAATTTTTATGAAAGCAGGAGTGATACAGGATTCTTTAAAACTGCTCTATACTTATCCCGCCGTGGTGACTGGCATGGTGTATGTGCTTTTGCCCTTTATGATCTATTCCGTGTATTCCAATGCGGAAAAAATGGACTGGAACCTGGTGGAGGCTGCCAGGGATTTGGGTGCCAGCAGAATGCAGGCATTTCTCACCATCACCTTTAAACTCACCATGCCCGGCCTGCTTTCCGGTGTTGTGCTGACCTTTATCCCTTCCATGGGCCTGTTCTTTGTGGCTGATATTTTAGGGGGAAATAAAGTGGTGCTGGTGGGAAGCGTGATACAGGAGCAGTTAATGAAAGCCCATAACTGGCCCTTTGCAGCGGCATTTTCCGTGGTGCTCATGGTTCTTACCAGCCTGCTTATTTACCTTTACCGCCGCATAACCAAGGTAAAGGATTTGGAGGGTCTTGTATGATACGTTGTAAATGTACAGAAGGGAGGATGACATGAAACAGAAAAGACGAGGCCTGTTTCCCGGCCTGTATTTGGCGGTAATCCTGATTCTTACATATATCCCTTTGCTTCTGGTCATTCTCTATTCCTTTAATGCCAGCCGCATCAGCTCCGTATGGGGCGGTTTTTCCCTCAGCTGGTATCAGGAGCTCTTCCGGGACCGCTCCATCTTTGAGGCTTTGCGCAACAGTATAATTTTAGCAGCCGCCAGCAGCACGTGTGCGGCGGCAATCGGAACCCTTGGTGCAGCAGGCATGGCCCGGACCATCTGCCGCTTTAACGGTCCGGTGGAGTATCTTTCCACACTGCCTATTATGATTCCTGAAATTATTCTGGGTATGGTATTTCTGGTGTTCTTTTCCCTGATCGGTCTGCCCTTTGGCATGACGTCCCTGATCATCGGCCATACGGTTTTTTGCATTCCCTATGTATTTACCATGGTAAAGGCCCGGCTGGCCGGAATGGATAAAAGCTATGTGGAAGCTGCCAGGGATTTGGGAGCAGGGGATATGCGGGCTTTCTGGGACATTACCTTTCCCCTTCTGCGGCCCGCCATTGTGTCAGGTATGCTGATTTCCTTTGCCATGAGCATGGATGATGTGATCATCAGCATGTTTCTCACCAATGTGAACACCAATACTCTGCCCATTAAGATATATACCCAGTTAAAGACAGGCGTGACCCCAAAAACCAACGCCTTATGCGCCCTGATGTTTGGCTTTACCCTGCTTTTAGGGCTCCTTTCCATGTGGATTGGAAGGCCGCGGAAGGATCGCGTCTGAAACCGGGAAATGAAATATAGAAAAAAGGAGAATGATACTATGAAAAAATCTATGATAAAAATCGCTTCCTCTTTGCTGATTGCCGGCCTTCTTACAGGCTGCGGCAGCTCCGGTGGCTCTCAGAGTGCCGATCAGCCGAAAAAAGAGGCAGGCCAGCTTAATCTTTACACCTGGGAAGGAATGTTCCCCCAGGAAGTGCTGGACGGCTTTGAAAAGGAGACGGGAATCAAGATCAATTATTCCAATTACGACTTCGGTGAAACCATGCTCACCAAGCTTCAGGCGGCAAAGGGCGGTGAATATGACCTTGTGATCACTGATGACTATATTGTGGAGACGGTCATTGCCGAGGGCCTGGCTCAGAAACTGGATAAGAGCAAGCTGCCAGGCATCGGCAATGTGAACCCCATTTTCCAGGGACAGTTCTTTGATCCAGGCGATGAGTATACCGTGCCTTACGGTGCCGGCGTGCAGACCATTGTATACAACCCGGCGGCGGTTGACCTTCCTATTGCCGGATACGCTGATTTGTGGGATTCTTCTTTAAAGGACAGCCTGGGAATTGTAGCCAATTACCGGGTTATCAACGGCATGGCTCTCAAGGTTCTGGGTGAGAGCTATAATACAGAGGATACGGATAAAATCCAGGCAGCAGGAGATAAGCTTCTCACCCTGGCACCAAATATCCGTCTGATCAAGGATGATAATCTGCAGGATGACCTGATTTCCGGAGAAATCAATGCGGCCATCATGTACACCTCTCAGGTGACCCAGGCCAAGATGGCAAATCCTGAGCTGGAAGTCGTATTCCCGACAGAGGGAATCGGCCTTGGAATCATGCCTTCATTTATCCCTTCCCAGGCTCCCAACCCGGATGCGGCCTACAGCTTCCTGGAATACGTGCTCAAGCCTGAAAATGCGGCAAAATGCTTTGAATGGCTGGGATATTACAGCACCAACAAGGCTGCCGACGGACTCATTGCCGAGGAATACCGGGATTTCCTCACCCTTCCTGCTGATTTCAGCGGTGATACGGAAATGATCCAGAATATCGGTTCAGAGGCTCAGGACCTTCATGCCAAAATCTGGACTGAGTTTAAAACTGCCTGCGGACAATAAAACAACGAAATGCAGGCAGCCCGAATTTTTCACGGAGGACCCATGGAAAACTGGAAAGCAAAATTTATATTTCTGGGGATCGGGCAGGCAGTATCCATGCTGACCAGCTCAATCCTTCAAATATCAATCGTATGGTATTTAACTCAAAAAACAGGCTCGCCTGCCATTGTGACCATGTCAACCCTGGCCGGATACCTGCCCAGGGCAGTATTGGGACTCTTTACCGGAACTTTTATCGACCGGTTCAACAGGAAAAAGATCATCATGTTCTCCGATCTCATCATTGCCCTGGCAGCCGTATCCCTTGGGCTTGTGGCCTTTTGGGGAGAGATTCCGGTGTGGCTGATCTTTGTCATGCTGTGTGTCCGGTCCATGGGTGCGGCGTTTCATACTCCTTCCTTTAATGCAGTGGTTCCCTCCATTGTCCCCAGGGAGCAGTTGGCCCGCTGCGCAGGAATCACCCAGGGCTTTGAATCCGTATCCCTCATACTCAGCCCCGCTATCGCAGCCTTTTTATTTGGATTTTGGGATTTAAGCTCCATCATATTTTTAGATGTGGCAGGAGCGCTGATCGCCATTTCTATTGTATGGATTCTTCCCATACCGGCTCATGGTGGGGAGGAAGAGGGCAAGTCCCTGCGCATCTGGCAGGATACCAGGGAAGGGTTTGAAGTCCTCCGCAGGCAGAAGGGATTGATGGCGATTATGGTCATCAGCACCATGTATGCGTTTATTTACTTCCCCATCGGCTCCCTGTATCCCTTAATCACCATGACTTATTTTGGGGGAACCGTGGCAGAGTCCAGCGTGGTGGAAATCGTCTTTTCCGGTGGCACTCTGGTGGGGGCCCTCATCCTCGGAATCGTGGGAAATAAGGTGAATAAGGTCTATGCGATCACCGCCTCCATCGGCATATACGGCGTGGGCGTCATGCTCTCCGGTCTGCTGCCGCCTGATGGACTGAAGCCGTTTATTGTGTTTTCGGGCATTATGGGCTTTACCCTTCCTTTTTTCTACGGGCTGCGGACTGCCATTTTTCAAAGCAGCGTGCCGGGAGAATACTTGGGGAGAGTTCTTTCCCTGGCCTACAGCGTGAGCTTATTTGCCGCTCCCCTGGGGCTTTTGCTTGGGGGCACTGTTTCTGAATTCATAGGAGTCAATTACTGCTTCTTTATCTGCGGCATTCTGTCCATAGGGCTCGCATCTGCCATGATGCTTACCCCTTCTGTAAGAAGCATCAAAGTGTGATAAAAAATCTCCAGCCAACAGGAACTGTAATCCTGCAGGCTGGAGATTTTTTCTTTTCTATTCTTACTGGCAAAGAGCTTTGGCAACCTCTGCCGCATTGTTAAAGTCTTCTTCCTCCGGGTTCCACTGGCATTTGGCTTCTGCCTCTGCTACGGAAAATCCCGCTTCTGTCAGCTTCTCACGAAGAACCTTAGTGCCTTCTCCGCTCCAGCCGTAGCAGCCGAATACAGCCGCTTTCTTTCCCTTAAATTTCAGCTCTTTCAGGAAATCCAGCCAGCCGCCTACCGATGAGAGGATGCTG
This sequence comes from Lacrimispora sp., assembly GCF_047605665.1. Lineage (GTDB taxonomy): Bacteria > Bacillota > Clostridia > Lachnospirales > Lachnospiraceae > Lacrimispora. The sequence continues at coordinate 30,185 of NZ_JASGFH010000016.1, forward strand.
CCGCCTACGGTGGGGGAGCCAAGGGCAATGGCTTTGGACTTAAAGACCTCTGTCATAATATCGTTTTTATTCGTCTTGGAAATGTTGAAAATCTTCACTCTGGTCTCCGGTGAAATCTGTGAGATTTCAGCGCTGATCTTATGGGCGAGCTGTTTTGTGCCATCCCACATGGTATCATAAACCACGGTAATCTGATCTTCCTGATAATTCTGGGACCACTCGTAATACTTTTCCACGATCTGTAAGGGATTTTCCCTCCAGATAGAACCGTGGCTGGTGGCAATGATATCGATAGGCAGGTTTAAGGCCTGTATTTCCTCGACTTTCTTCTTCACAAGAGGGGAGAAGGGGGTCAGGATGTTGGCGTAATACTTAAGGGCCTCTTCCCAAAGCTTGCACTGGTCGGCCTTGTCATTAAACAATTCTTCTACTGCAAAATGCTGTCCAAAGGCATCGTTGGAAAATAAGATGTTATCCCCTGTCAGATAGGTTGCCATGCTGTCAGGCCAGTGAAGCATTCTCATCTCAACAAAGACCAGCTTCTTGCCGTTTCCGATATCAATGGAATCCCCTGTCTTCACCACCTGATAATTCCATTCCGGATGGTGGTACTGTCCTGTCAGAGATTTCACGCCGTTTGCCGTGCAGTAAATGGGGGTGCCCGGTATTTTTTCCATCAAGGCAGGAAGGGAACCGCTGTGATCCACCTCTCCATGGTTTGCAACGATGAAGTCGATTTCCTTTAAATCGATTTCCCTCTCCAGATTGTCAATGAACTCGGTGGAGTGAGGCTTCCAGACCGTGTCAATGAGGACTGTCTTTTCTTCCTTTATTAAGTAGGCATTCTGGCTGGAGCCGTGGTTGATGGAGTAATCCGCTCCGTGAAAGGACTCCAGCTCCCAATCCATAAATCCAACCCAGTAAACATTATTTTTAACAAGTTTTTTCATCGCTTTGTTCCTCCTCATACTTTTGAAATAATAGTGAATTTTCTGTAAATATATGAATGTATATATCCTTTACCAGTTCCTGAAGCTTTTGAAAGAGCAGATGATAAGAGGCACATCCGTCCTTTGGGGGAGTGAAGTCATTGGTGCAGGCTGTGATTTCCTTAATCAGGTTTCCGGCTGCATCGTGCTCATCCTCCAGCTCCTTCACATATCCGCTGTTTCCATTGCCCAGACAGCTTTCCTTCATGTAAGGAAAGACCAGCTTCTCTTCTTTTGCAAAATGCTCCTGAAGCTCTTTTCTCAAGTCTGAAAAAAGTCCGTGAAGGGGGATTACCTGTTCCGGATGGTGTCCGTAATGGGCCAGAAGCACCCGGTTCATCAGTTCATCGCATTCTGCCAGAAGGTCCCTTTCCTTTGTGTGGTGAGTTTCCATAATATAGTCGATCAGTTCAGGGACATTCATCTTTTCCAGCCGTTCTATGGGAAGCACCTGCCCGGTATCGGCTGCCCCGGCTGTTTTAGCGAGCTTTTTATTGAGCAGATCAATAAAGCTTTTGGAGTCAATTCCCAGCTCCTGTATGGCATCTTCTAAAAAATCTTTTCCTCCGCAGCAGTAATCAATGTGAAAGTCATTGAAGATTTCTACTGCTCTGGGATAAGCTTTTACAACATCGGTAATCCTCATTTTATTTGTAATCATAATTTATCCTCCTCAGATTCCTGCTCACTTTAGAACGCTTTGTTTTGTTTGTAAGGCCAGTATACCTGGATCAGAGGAGAAAAAATGTGATTTAAATCATTATTTTTAACTTTTTTTAAATTTTCAGCTTCCATTTTCAAGAATGTTTCTCAGGATATCCTTATTCTGAATGAGAATCATCCGGTTTCCCTTAAGTTCAATGGCTCCCTCTGCCCGAAGCTCTCCCAGCTTCCGGCTTATGGTTTCCCTCCGGATGTTGATATAGGCGGCGATTTCTTCTCTCGTCAGCTCAATGGCCTCCCCTTTGATCCGGTTGCTGCGGAATAAGAGGAATCCGGCAATTCTGGCCTTTGCATCGTTGACGGATAACAGTTGGGTCAGTTCATTGGCCAGAGAAAGCTTCTCTCCCACAACTTTTAACATTTTAATTCCGACTTCCGGTTTTTTCAAAATCAGGTCCTGGATATCGGCCAGGGAGATGAGGCATACTCCGCTTTCTTCCAGGGCAATGGCGTTTGCCTCCAAATCCTTTCCCCCGAAAATATTCTGTTCGCCATAGATATCCCCTTCTGTCAGTATGTCCAGAACGTATTCCTTTCCTTCCAGGGAATAGTGATTAATTTTGATTTTTCCATACCGGATGATCATGATTTTTTCCGCAGGATCGTGTTCATGCAGGAGGGTTTCCCCTTTTCTGTAATCCAGATGAAGGGCCCTGGATATCAAGGCTTTCTGCTCTTCCACGGAAAGAGGCTGAAAAAGGGGAATTCTGGAGGTGCATAATCGGTTGCAGCAGTTGCAGTGGTGTTCCATGGGATTCCTTTCCGGTTCCTGACGACCCGCCTTTTACATCAGAATCAGTGTCTGTTGCTGAAAATTATACCGGACCTGAATGGTTTTTTCAACCGGTTTTACAAGGTTATGGCAGAAAATAATGGAAAGGAATTCCAGAACATTGATCTTCAATATTGACACTATGGCAAAAACAGAATACAATCAATGTAATTATGAATTTGATTCGTATATATAAACTTTTGGAGGTATGAGATGAATCGGACCGTGGAGCGCACATTTATGATTTTGCAGTTGATCGCCGGCAGGAAAAGGGGCATAACCCTGCAGGAGATCACAAATGAAATGGGGATGGCCAAAAGCAGCGTTTTTGTCATCGTTCAGTCTTTACTGGAACTGAACTACATTACAACACTTCGGGACAATGATAAGAAGTATTGTCTGGGAATAGAGACCTTTTCCCTGGGCATGAAATATGTGGATGAAATGAGCCTGATACAGGAATGCAGCGTGAATTTACAGCCAATCGCTGAAAAGTATAACAAAACCGCTTTCGTGGCAGTTTTAAATGGAACCAAGATCGTGTATGTGCATAAGTACGTGGCGCAGAACGCCAGACTGGCCTCCTGCGCCATCGGAACCAGAAAGGATGCCCATGCAACCTCTCTTGGAAAGGCCATCCTGGCATTTTTGCCAAAGGAAGAGCAGAGCGCGGTCCTGGATAAGATTGACTTTAAGCCCTTAACCGATTACACCATCACTTCCAAGGAAAAGCTGCTGGAAGAATTGAAAAAGACAAAGGAACGCGGATATTCCCTGGACCAGCGGGAGCTGGAGAACATAACGAGCTGCTGCGGAGCCCCTGTTTTTGACTATACGGGAAGGGTGATAGCGGCTGTCTCCCTGTCGGATATCTATAATGAAGAAATTGACAATGAGCAGGTTGCCAAGGAACTGAAAGAAGTGGCCATGAACATATCAAAAAATTTGGGATACAATCCCCACCCGTAACAGCCCGGTGTATGCCGGTGAGCATGTGTTATGCGAGAAATATCCTTTTTACTTGTGATGAGAAATACAACATAAAGGGAATTCTCGCATTTTTTCTTTGTACGCCCTGTATATTTGTGAAGGAATAATATAAAATGCACATTTATATTGACAAAAACATAAATGAAATGTATAATATGCTCATATTGAAAACCTAGTTCTTATATATGAACTTTATGAATTTTAAGATCTCTTTTAAAGAGATCTCACTTATTAAACATTATCATGAACGGAGTTCTTAATTATGAACAGAGAAAAAGAGGTTTTTTCCTTCCGGCATTTGGATCTGTTGTTTTTTTCCATACTCGCCGCTGTTTCAGAAATTATGAGTTATGGGATGCTGGGAGTCTGGAACAGCGGTTTTCATTTCAGCTTTTCTACAGTTCTCTGCCTCATCGCCATGATCCGCTGGGGCTGGACCGGTGTTATTGCAGCCATGATCGGAGGAATACCGGGCATCCTGTTTTCTGATATGCCCCTTTGGTCCGGAATTTTGTTTTACGTCCTGTCTAATGCATTCATAGCCATTCCCATGGCGGTTTATGGGGACCGGAACAGGGATACCATTGCAGAGGGCCACGTTTTTTTATTGCTTTATATCTTCCTTTCCCATTGCAGCCTGTCTGTCGGAAAGGGAGTCGCCATATTTTTGCTGACAGGGGAGACAACGGGGGCCATGGATTACTTTGGAGCAGCATTTTTTACCCTGATCATCAACACCATCGTGTGCTGTGTGCTGCAAATGCGGAACGGACTCATTTGCGATATGAGATATTACTTTACTGAGACGGAAGGAGAAGGCAATGGAAACGGAAGAAGTTAAAATGCGGGAGCCTCAGGCGAAAAAGATATGGAAAGCAGTGAAAAAGGATTGGCGATTGTATGTGCTCCTGCTTCCCCTGGTGGTCTGGTTTGCTTTATGGGCCTATAAGCCCATGGGAGGACTGCTGATTGCATTTAAGAGGTTTGACCCTCAGTTCGGTGTCTGGGGAAGTGAGTTTAAAGGCATCGACAATTTCATCAACCTGGTTTCAGGGGTCAATAAGGTCGAGTTCTGGCAGGCATTCAGAAATACTTTTATCATCAGCGCCTACAGCCTCATATTCGGTTTTCCTGTCCCCATTATCCTGGCTCTGCTGTTTGCGGAGATCGGAAATGATACGGTCAGAAAACTGACCCAGACAGCTACATATCTTCCTCATTTCCTTTCTGAGGTTACCATTACGGGAATCGCCCTCATGCTGGTATACAGCGGCGTCCGCTCAAGCGGAATCATCGCTTCCTTATTTCAGCATCTGGGGCTCATCGAACCGGGGATGTCCATGATGCAAAAGTCCAATTATTTCAGGCCTCTCTACATTATGGCTGGAATATGGAAGGAAAGCGGATATAATTCCATCGTTTATTTTGCGGCTATCATGGGAATTTCACCTTCCCTGTACGAGGCGCTTAAGGTGGACGGAGGAAACAAGTTTCAGGAAATCCGCTTTATCACATTTCCCGGCATGGCGCCCACTCTGATCATCATGATCATTATGAGGATCGGAAGCATGCTGACCATCGGCTATGAAAGAGTTCTGCTTTTGTACAATGCCAATATCTATGTGACGGCAGACGTGCTTTCCACCTTTGAACAGAGAATCGGTATTCTGGCGGGCAATTACGGAATCGGAGCCGCGGTCAGCTTATTCAACTCGCTGATTGCCTTTGCGCTGGTCATCGGGGCCAATACCATCAGCAGAAGCATATCGGAAACATCATTGTGGTAGTCATGGAAGGGTGGAATTGATGGAGCGATTAAACAGAAGTGAAAAGATATTTAAAGTATTCTCCTATACAATGGTGATCATCTTTGCATTGCTCACCCTGTATCCGGTTTTATATGCATTCAGTGTATCGATCAGCGGAAAGGTGGCATATGAAAGCGGCCAGATTGTACTCCTGCCAAAAGAAGTGACCTTCCAGGCTTACGACATGGTGCTTCACAACAAGGGTTTCTGGATTGCCTATACCAACACCCTGTTCTATACCGTACTTGGAACTGCCTGGAGCATGGTCATTTCCATTACAGGCGCCTATGCGCTGCAAAAGTCAAAGCTGATGTTCAGAAGGCAGTGGAACTTTTTGCTGGTGTTCACCATGTGGTTCAGCGCCGGTATGATCCCTTTGTATTTAAATTATAAGACCATGCACGTGGATAACCGGTGGGGAATGATCATTGCATTCGGAATTCAGGCCTATAACATCATTCTTCTCAGAAATTATTTCAGCAGTATTCCCAAGGAAATCGAGGAAGCGGCCATTGTGGATGGGGCCAATGAATTTCAGCTTCTGGGAAAGGTCTACATACCCATGTCCACAGCCAGCATTGCGACTGTAACGCTGTTTTATGCCATTTCCAGATGGAACGGTTATTACTGGTCCAAGATGCTGCTGGCAAATCCCTATGAGCAGCCTTTGCAGGTGTATTTAAGGCAGTTAATTGAAAATTATCAGAAGCTGTACGATGAATCTCCGGTTAACCTGGCCTATTCTGCGGACAGTCTGGCTTATGCCATCATCATATGCTCGATCATACCTGTGTTAGTTATTTACCCGTATATTCAGAAATACTTTGCAAAAGGTGTGAATGTAGGCGGTGTAAAAGGATAAATGTATTTATTGCCATAAGGCAGAAGGAGGATTTTTTATGAGAAACAAAGTAGCAGGGGGTATTCTTTGTGCCGCGATGATCACATCGCTGTTATCCGGATGCAATTCTTCCATCGTGGATCAGGCAACGACAACGAAAGAAACTGCAGAAACAGTGCAGCAGACAGAAACGGAGGCAGCGGATAAGACTGACTTATCAGAAACGGTTCCGTTAAAGTTCAATATTGCCAACGGAAACAAATCGAGAACCATGACCTACAATCAGGAGTCGCCATTGACCCTGCCGGACGGCACAGTGGTCACCGCCGGCATGCTCAAGCCCATGTGGACCTACGTGGAAAAGGAATTAAACAGCAAGTTTTCCGACGTGACCATACAGGATGTGAAATCAAAAGACATGATCCAGACCGAGTCCACCTCCAACTTTTCAGGGGCCAATATTTACGGCGGCGAGTCCATTGCAGAGCGCCTTATGTTTTACGGAACGGAAGGCAAGTTTGTAAACCTGACGGAGAAGATGGAAGCCGGCTATATGCCGAATTTTAAAGAATATCTGGAAAAGAATCCCGATGTGAAGGCGGCTGTTACGGCTTACGACGGAAGCATCTATCATGTGCCTTACATCGCTGAGTTAAACCAGATCGCAAGAACCTTTGTCATCCGGGAATCCTGGGTGACAGGGCTGTTGGATGCAGAAGGCGCTGCTTATGATCAGAAACCGTATGATGTGCATTATAACGGCTTTTATGTGGAAGGCAACCGCAGAGTGGGGGAAAACGGAGGAACCGTTACTCCTAAGATTGGAATTGACATTGTAAAGAAAACAGACCAGAGCATCATTGAAATCCAGAATGCGCTGGATGTGAAAAACGGAGAAACCTTAACAAAGGCGCTGATCCAGTATATTGCAGACAATTACGATTATGAGCATCCGTCTGAGTTATTCCTTGGAGAAGCTGCTGCTTACGACATTGACGAGATGATCGCCCTGATGCGCTGTATCAAAGCCAATCCTGCCCTGCTCACAGAGGGAAAGGCAGAAGCCGTATGGCCTCTCTTTGTCAGACAGTCCACCTACCGTGAGGATTTGCTCCGCCTGTCTACATACTTTGACGGCATCAAGGTCCATGGAGCCGACTCCTATCAGGCCAGATGGTATATTGATAAAAATGGCGATGTGCAGTACACCTATGCGGAAGAAGGCGTTTACAAGGTGTTACAGTACTTATCCATGATGGAAGCGGAAGGACTGATCTATTCCGACGCCTATGATTTAAATGAAAAGACAAATTACCGCTCCACCTTATGGGGAACCGACACCGGAGAAGCACCTTCCTTTGGATTTATGACTTACGACTGGATTGCCTCTTCTACCGCTGATTCCTTAAATCCCGATACCGTTGTGATTCTGCCTCCTGTTGCCAAGGTAAACGGCGCATGGCAGTATTTCCTGGACAACGGAAGAGCCATCAAGCCTGACGGCTGGGCCATTTCCGTAGCAGGTTCCACAGAAGCGGAAGTGGAAAGAGCCTGTGCGGTTATGGATTACTTCTTTACAGAAGAAGGAAGCGTACTGCAGAATTACGGATTGCCTATGAACCTGGAAGCTGGAAAAACGTATGAAGGACCGGACGGAATCCAGTATCCGCTGTTCACTCCATGGGTATATGAAACTTCAAACAACGTGGCAAAAGGAGACTTATCGACGTTCTTAAGAGACTGGATGGGCTGTCTCATGCCAATCGGATACCAGAAGGAAATCGGTTTTGAATATCAGTATACCTCTGAACGGGGATTTGACGGCTGGGCCCTTCTGCAGAATTCAACGACTAACTTTGCAACTTATGCAGGAAAGGGAATCGCAGGAGATAACCCCAATTACTACAAGATGGTGCCTCCGGTATTCTCCCTGACTTCCAGACAGAAGGAAACCGTATCAGATACAACGTCCCTGGATACGGATGATATTGTGGAGTACATGTTTAACATCGTCCGCTATCAGGCAAAGGGCAATGCGCCTCAGGGAGCAGAAGTAGCAGGAAGCTATGAAGATTATTTGGCAAAGTTCAATGAGCGGGGCCTCGGTATATATGAAGAAACGTATCAGGCAGCTTATGAGGTTATGACAGCGGATAAATAGCAGGAAAATCGGGGAGGGGAAATTCTCCTCCCCTGTTAAAGAGGTGGAAGCGGATGATGCAGAAGTGCTTAAAAACTCAAAGACTGGCAGCATGGCTGCACGGTACAATCGCAGTGGCTGTGTTCCTATATGCTCTTTGCTTTATGACAGAGTATAAAGACTTATTCGGGCTGAAATTAAAGCAGAATGCCCAGATTTCCTTTTTCCACGATTCCATCCTGCAGGTATTTAACAAACAGATCTTTGCATTTGCAGTACTTGGGGTTCTCGTTCTTTTGCTTTCCTTTCTGTTGGAGACCTTTAAGAAGATACCTGATAAATTTGCTTTGATCGTAATAGAGCTGTCACTGGCTGCCTGCTGTTTGTGCTGTGCCTATGCCCTGTTTAATCTCCAGGCCATCGAAGCCTACTACAGCGGGATGGATTTCCAGTATTTAAGGCTGGAGAGCGCAAGCGATTATGAGCCTCATTTCACCACCTTCCGGGTAGGAACGGGAATCTATGGGGCCAGCATCATATGCAGCCTGTATTATGGCGTTGTCATCTGCCGGAGTCATTTTAAATTCCTGAATAATCAGAAAAAGGGAGGCACAAGGAATGGATAGCCGATCACTTGAAAAGGAAAAAAAGGCGTACGTCTCACTGTATAAAAAGAATGTGCTGCCGTATTCCCTGATTCTATGCTCCATATTGGCGGAACTGGTCTATGTGATTATGGTTTTGGATGTGATGCCTGTCAGCTATCTGATGGGAATTACGGTAATGGTCAACATCATGATGTTATTTGCCCTCTTCACCTGCGCCATGAAGGTCAGCGTCTACCATAAAAAATGGGCTGTCACCGCTGTTTTTCTGGGAATTTATATGCTGGTACGCATGTCCGTACTGGTGCCTTTCCTGTTAAAGCCCTACGGCAGGCAGACGGAAATCGGAGCTGCAAATATTGTGGGAGGAATCATACTCCTGGCAGCCGGTTTGATCAGCTTGAAGAATACGAACAGAAGACAGCGGCTGCTGGAACAGTTAAATCAGTCAAATGCCGGCTAGGAGAGGTGAAAGGTATGGGGAAACTCCTGTTTAAAAATATCAGTAAAGTATATTCCAATGGATTCCATGCAGTCGATCACTTCAATCTGGAGGTGGAAGACGGTGAATTTATTGTTTTCGTAGGCCCCTCCGGCTGCGGAAAATCAACGGTTCTGCGCATGATCGCAGGCCTGGAACAGATATCCGAGGGAGAACTTATTCTGGAGGATAAGGTGATCAATAAGTGCCCGCCTGTAGAGCGGGATATCGCAGTGGTATTTCAGGATTATGCGTTATACGGCAACATGTCTGTCTATGACAATGTGGGAATGAGCCTGCGCCTCAGACATGAAAGGGATACAGTCATATACGATAAGGTGAAGGAAGCCTCCGGGATTTTAGGCCTGGAAAGTCTTTTAAACCGTTTGCCGGGGCAACTGTCCGGAGGCCAGAAGCAGAGGGTGGCTCTCGCCAGATCAGTGGTGAGAAAGCCCAAAGTATTTCTCATGGATGAGCCTCTGTCAAACCTGGATGCAAAGCTGAGGACCAGCACAAGGGCTGAGATCGTCAGGCTTCAAAGGGAATTGAAGGTAACGACCATTTATGTCACCCATGACCAGACGGAGGCCATGACAATGGCAGACCGCATGGTGGTTTTAAAGGATGGGATCATCCAGCAGGTAGGGACTCCCAATGAGATTTATTATAAACCCTGCAATTTATTTGTGGCCGGTTTTATCGGAGCGCCGCAGATGAATTTCATGGAAGGGACGGTTGAGGGAAACCGGTTTTTATTTGGCTCCCACGCCCTTACTCTTCCCCAAAAGGCCGCGGATTCCTTAAAAGCATATTCCGGCAAAAGCCTCATATTAGGGGTCAGGCCGGAACAGTTTTCCGTTTCTGATGGGGCGGCTGAAAACACCGTGACGGGGGAGCTGGAAAATAAGGAGTTTTTGGGAAATTATTATATTTTGTATGTGAGAATCGGGGAAACAGTTCTGGCATGCCAGATTGAGAGTATAGAAGACAGGTTTGATAAACAGGTCAGTATTCATTTTGAAATGGAACACCTCTACTTTTTCGATAAGGAAACGACGGAGTTAGTGCTGTATGCAAAGGCGGGCGAAAACGATGAATAAACAGTTAACCGGTATAGGGAAAGCGGTCATCGCGGTTGTTTCAATCGCACATCTGATTTTTACGAATATTCATGTAAAGGCATTGCTTCTGCTGGAACATGAGATGTGCGGTTTTGTGATGTTTTTATTCGTCCTCATGGGGCTGGTTGCCCTGTTTGAGTCGACCCGCATTAAGAAAGATGAGAAGGCAGAGCGGATTTTTACAGCGCTCATATGCTTTGCGGCAGCAGGACTCGGATTATATCTGGTGACGATTTACCAAAATGCGATTTCTCTGCAGCGTTCTCTCGATGTGAACGTGGTGAGAAATGCGGTGGTTTTCAGCATGGGGATTATTCTGGCTTATGTCATTTCCGGCGTTTTGATGATCGCAGGCTTAATAAAGAACAGGTGATGGGATTATGTTGAACAGAGAAAAGAAGTATGGAAAAAAGAAAATTCCGGACAGTGTCAAGGCAGGAATATTCCGGTGGTGGATTGCGGGCATGTGCTACTTCTTTATTGGATTCGGCACACAGGCAGGCGGCTTTGCCGACCCCCTGGACCTGATTTTTTTCCTGGGCCTGGGTCTGGGGATTGCGACTTTATTTCTTTACAATCCGGTGGCCTACCGGATGTTTGATATTGTAAGAAACGGAAAGGTTTACAACCAGTCTTACTTTGAGAGGAGCGGCTGGCAGAATGCAAGGTTTAAGCTGGCTGAAATCCTGAAAAATATGGTTCTCGTATTTTTTGTCTATATGACCTATCAAACCGTAAATCTGCTGTTGGAGAGTCTGCTCCGCCTTCCCAAAGGAACGGTCATCATTCCGGGAGAGCCCTTCGGCTTTGCTGCAATTTACGTCATCTATTACCATCTGCTGACGAGGCTGGGGGATAAAGCGGAACAAATGAAGCGGAAAGGGAGGGAAAAGCAGGATGAACAGTCTCGTATTTATCGGTGATTTAAAGCCTTATAAGGAACAGATGAACGGAGCCAGGAAAAAGCAGTATCAAAGGCTTCTTGAGCAGGCAGACCGGTATGCCTCCTGTGAGCTGCCCGCCCGGCACCCGAAGGAGAGCACCACTTATATGGGAATTGCAATCATGAACCTGGCCCTGGCCTACCGCCTCAGCGAAGAGGAGCGGTACTTGTCCGAGGCCAAACGGTTCATGGAAGCGGTCCTGTCCTATGAGAAATGGGGAAATGCCCATCTGGTAAACGTGGATTTGTCCGCTTCCTGGATATTATTCGGCCTGTCCCTGGGATACGACTGGTTAAAGCCGTATTTAAAGGAAGAAGAAAAGGAGCGGATTTCTGCCAAGATCAAACACCATGGGGACATCATGTATCAGTATAAGCTGGATACATACGGAAGCGGCTGGTCCACCAATTACTACCAGAACCACAACTGGATCAATATGACCGGTCTGGCCGCAGCCGGATATGCGCTCTCAGAAGATGAAAGCAGGTCTGCCCGGTATCGATCGGAGGCGAAAAACAACTTTTCCAGGGTGTTTTCGCTGCTGGCCGATGACGGTTCCAATTATGAAGGCGTTCCATACTGGAGATACGGAGGCATGTGGCTGTTTGTATATGCCCATCTTCTTAAGGTTCAGGAAGGAATCAATTATTTTCAGACCAGCGGTTATTTAAAGAACACCTTTTATTACCGCCTGTATCAATCCTGCGGCGATCTTGAGCAGCAGATGAATTTCGGAGACTGTCACGACCGTCACAGCGGCCACGTCCCCTGTGTCTATTATAAAACGGCTGCGGAATATCAGGATGGATTTGCCCAGACCTTTGGAAATCTGGTTCTTGATGAATTTCTGGAAGCTGAAGCCAGAGAGAGCAAGATCAAGCCGGGCATTTTGCCGGAAGCGGCATTTGAATTTTTATGGTATGACCCTGAGGTATTGGAGAAACGGCTTTCCGATCTTCCGAAGGTGAGGTTTTTTGAGGATTTAGGTCTGCTGTATATGAGGGAGGACTGGAGCCAAAGCAGCAAGGTCCTGACCATAAAATGCGGCTGCCCAGGAGGCAGGAAGCAATGGGTCAATGGCTGGGATTTATACCGCAGGGAGGGTGTGAAGTGTCTTTCCCTTTCCCACCACCATCCGGACAATCTTTCCTATATTTTTGCAAGGGGAAGTGAATACTTAACGTGTGAAGACGGGTATAACCGGAATATCATGCCGGATAACCACAATGTGATTTTAGTGGACGGCCAATACACCGATGCAGTTGATGAAAATGATATCTATGTGAGCAGCGCCCGGATGAGGCTTGAAAAAGACCCTTTATACCCCATAGAGGAACGCTACAGGGGAGAAGTGGTCCGCCTTGAGCTGGACGGTTCCTTGGTCATTTACAAAGGCGAGACATCAGGGATATACCCGGAAGAGCTTGCCATGAAAGAAGTGAGCCGCCTGCTATTTACGGACCAATTATCCTTTTTCCTGTTTGCAGACGTGTGCATATCGGAAAAAGAGCATATCTACCGCATCATTTCCAATACGGATATGCCGGCCCAAAAGCAGAGCGGCCACCGATATAAATACCCCATGGAAACGGGAGACATGACGTATACGGTTTTTTCAGACTGTGAAATCCGCGCAGAACAGTATACCCAGGAAGTAGTCAGCGTGATGACGACCCAGGAACCGGACAAAGTCTGCAAGGCTTCTATCAATACCCTGGCATTTCAATCGGCTGTGCCGGTTAAAGAGCAGAGGTTCATAGAATGCTTTACCTTTGACGAAGTTCATACGGAAATTATATATGAAGGAAATGAGCTTTTTATTAAGTGCAGGGAAAAGGAATACCGGCTGACCTTTGGCGATGAAATGGCTGGGATCACCATAGAGGCCCCCGGCGAAAACGGGGAGAGAAAGAGCTATCGGATTCCATCATGTTGAGGAAAAGGTGAGGAAAGAAAATGAAGTATGTAAATGACACGTTTTACCGCCTGATCAATGAGGGCGCCCAAAACCGGGAGCTGGTAGAGGAAATGAAAAAGGAAGTGGACGAATTTCTTCCCTCTTTTTCGGATTCCCCGGACCGGCTCAGCCGGTGGGGGCACTATTACTTTTGCGATGATGACGGAGGAAGGCTGATCTTTGATTTAAATTCCCCCTATAAGCACCGGTGTGAGGTGTGCGGCAAGATATTTGAAGATCAGGTTTTTGATGGGGTATGGGTTTATTTTTACCGCAATAAAGCGGTGATCATGGCTCTGGTGTCTGCGTTTATTTATAAAGCCACGAAGGAAAAGAAGTATTTTGACTATTCCGTGGCGGTGATGGAGTTTTATGCCGGACATTATAAGGAGTTTCCCTTACATAACAAAGAAAACTTAACCGGGGAGTCCTATGATGCGATGCCGTGGGGCTGTGGAAGGATGATGCCTCAGGGCCTTAATGAATCCATTGTGGCAATCCGTTTCGTCCAGACCATTGAGATTTTAAGGGATGAATTAAGCCGGGAATTCCTTGATCTGATGTATCACGGCATGTTCCGGGAAATGTATGCTCTTCTGGCCCCCCAGGCCACCAGAATTCACAATATAAGCTGCTGGAACTTATCGGCCATCGGCGTGATGGGCCTGGCATTTCAGGATCAGGAGATGATCGATTTTGCATTCAGCAGTGAGTTCAATATCAGAAGACAGTTAGAAACAGGTGTGACCAAGGACTATTTCTGGTATGAGGGCTCCATCCATTATAATTTCTTTTTGCTGGAAGGCATTGCGTACCTGTTTTTGTTCAGCAGGATTTACGATTACGACTTTGGCAGAACAGGGACTGAGATTTTACAGAATATGTTTGTACAGGCATACGATTATGCATTTGACAATCATTTTCTCCCCAATCCCAACGATGGCTGGCCCAACTTAAATTTGAAGACGTTCAGCTATATCTACCACACGGCTGCCAGGGCCATGGGAGGGGACAGCGCAGTCGCCAACCTTTTAAAGAACATAGAAGCATCGGATTCGGTTCGCACGGCTTTGCCCTTGTCAGAGCCATATTACTGCAATAACAGAGTCTGCCTGGAGCAGCTTTTATTTAACATTGACTTTGATTACGGGAAATTCACCCCGGTAAAACAGAAATCCCGCAACTTCCCCAAATCCAATTATGTGATTTTAAGAAATAACACATGGAATGGGTTCATGAAATACGGGCTGAACGGCAAATCCCATGCCCATCCCGACATTATGAATGTGGAGCTGATGTGCGGGGATCACAGAATATCCAGGGATTTATCGAATGCAGGATACCGGGCCCGCCTTTGCAATGAATGGCACCGGAAAACCCTGTCCCATAATACGGTCTGCTGGAACGGAAAGGACATCACCTCCATAAGTCCGGGGGAATGCCTGTATTATGATGAAAATAAGGTCACTGCAAAAGCCAGAAATGTCTATGAAGGGATTCACTATACCAGGACAATGCAGATTACGGAGGACTCCTTCCTCGATGATTTTTGGGTGGAAAGTGAAAAGGATGGAGTTTTTGACTACGCTTTCCACTTGGAATCCGGCCTCTGTCTGGAATATGACCTGGAGCTGGAGGACGGGGACCTGGGATTTCAGGAAAACGGCTATCAGCATATCCTTGAAACGAAACGGGTGAAAACGAAAGAAAGTCAGGTTGTGCTTCATGTCAGAACAGAAGATGCCGCATGGAGCATACGGATTGACCTTCAAGAGAATCAACGGCTGTATCTGTTAAAGACCATGGACAATCCGGTCAATCAGAGGAGAAATACGATTTTACTGAGGAGTACAGGAACTTCTCCCCATTATCATTTGAAAATAATGCTGGAGACAAAACAATAAAAACGGAGAAAAGGAGATTGAATATGAGAGCAGTCATCACAGGAGGAACGAGCGGAATTGGCTTAAGTGCGGCAATGGAGCTGGGAAAGGCCGGTTACGACATCATTATCACCGGAATTAATCAGGAGGATGCACAAACGGCACTGGGGACATTAAAGGGCCATGGAATAAAGGGCGAGTTCATTTATGCGGATTCCATGAAGGAAGAAGACGTCAATCTCTGCTTTGAAAAGATTGCCCAGACATATGATTCCATCGATGTGCTGGTGAACAACGTGGGCGGACTTGGAGGAAGACAGCGATTGGAAGAGATGGAAACGTCTTTTATGAGAAGGGTGATGGCCCTCAACTTTGACAGCGCATTTTTCGCAAGCCGCGCGGCGATTCCTCTGCTGAAAAAGGGAAAGAGTCCCTCCATCATTAACTACAGCACCATTGCAGTCACCTCCGGAGGCGGCCCAGGCGCAGGAATCTATGCGGCAAGCAAGGCTGCTATTGAAGGGCTGACACGGGCGCTGGCAAAGGATCTTGCAGAGTATGGAATCCGTGTAAATGCCGTATCACCGGGAACCATTGACACCGCATTCCACTCCGCCACAAAACGTGAGATTTTGGACTCCTGGAAGGAAGGAATTCTCATGAAACGCCTTGGAGAACCGTCAGAGGTAGCTTCCGTCATCGGATTCCTGGTTTCTGAAAAAGCTTCCTTTATCACGGGAGAAGTGATCCAGATCAATGGCGGCCAGGTGTTCATTTAATAGGATAGAAAGGAAACTTTGAAATGGTATTAAAGTATGAAGATATAACCCCTGAAAACCCGGAGCCGGGAATCACCAGACGCATTCTGGCGAGAGGCGGCAGCATGATGGGGGTGGAGGCGTCCTTTAAAAAGGGGGCTGTCGGCAGCCTTCATAGACATCCTCATGAGCAGGTCAGCTATATCGTATCCGGCTCCTTCCGGTATGAAGCGGATGGCGTCAAATATACGCTGAAAGCCGGTGACAGCTATTATGTGGAACCGGATGTGCTCCATGGGGCGGCTGCACTGGAAGACTCTGTGATTTTGGATATCTTTACGCCTCAGCGGGAGGATTTTCTTGGGAGTGCAAAAGAGGTGTAAAGGATTTAAGGAAACAAGGTTTTAAGAAAATGTTTAATTGAAGAGCATCCCGTTTTTAACGGGATGCTTTTTCTAAGTATATGGAATCCTCATAAGGGTTTTCAACATCCATTACAGTTATCATCCTTTCGCCTATGATATGAAAAAACGGACTCTTTTTGAGCCCGTTTTCTTGTCTTTCATTACACATTTTTTAAATCACGGATTTTCCAGGTTAAGAATCTTCTGAGCCTGTTCATCGGTCAGCTCATAGTCAAAGAATTCCTGATAGAAATACTTGACTTCTTCTGCCATGTTAATATCGGTAAATGCTTCCGGGTGGAGCTTTTGAGCCATCCACATGAGCTGAAGGATACACTGTACGCCGGAATCCCAATAGAATACGCCCACCGGGGAGGCATAGACCCTGCCGTCTTTTACAGCCTGCAGAGAGGCGAACTTGGGATCGCCTGTGAGCTCGGCCAGAACCTGGTCAATGGTCTGTCCCTGGGACACGCCGATGTGGTCTACAAAGATGTGGTCCGGATTCCAGGAAATGATCTGTTCCAGAGAAACATCTACAAAGGAATGGCCCGGAATCTCCTTGGAAAGGCTGGTTCCGCCTGCATAGGCGATCATTTCCGTAACATCGGAGTCAGCTCCTACAGAACGCTCAATGCCGCTGCTGGCAAAGTAGACTGTAGGCTTTTGTTCATCGGTCAGGGTATTGGTATAGTCTGTGATGAGCTTCATCTTCTCATCGAAATAATCGGCATACTTCTGGGCTCTCTCAGGCGCGTCTCCGCCCACGATGTCCGCATAGCGGAAAAGAATTCCCTTGATGTTGTCAAACGGTTCGGGGCTGGGGTCCCAGGGCACAGCCACCATACCGGCCCGGTTAATGGCCTCTACGGTCTGGGGATTGCCAAAGCAGAAAGCCACCTGAGTGCCTTTGTTCAGCAGAACTTCCGTGTCCAGATCGGTTCCATTTTCCAGCACATCGATTTCGCCCAGACGCTTATATATCAGGTTGGACCAGGGCCAGGCCTTTTTGTGGGAGGCGGAAGCCATGACGATCTTGTCTTCAGCGCCTAAGACAACCAGTCTTTCATAAGCTGGACCGAAGATGGCGGCCACCTTGTCCACCACAGCAGGAACCTGGGCCTGTGTGCCGTCACTTAAAATGGTTACAGTTCTTTCGCCGGAGGCAGCCTCAGAGCTTTCTGCGGAAGGCGCTTCAGTGCTTGCAGCGGTCTGGCTGGGCTGGGTAGCAGCGGCCGTAGGAGACTGCTGGGGGGCGCATGCTGTTAAAGATGACAGTGAGAGGGTCAGCGCCAGGATGAGGGATAAAGTACGTTTCATAGGTATTCTCCTTATTTTTTATTAACGGAACAGCAGAATAAAGCTTTTTATGCTGCCGTCCGCAATGAACAGAGGTTTAGGTGCCGTCTGCTTCCGGCTTTATTTTAAAGCATCCCGTTTTCCTTTCAAAAGCAGAAGGATGAAAAAAGGCGCTCCCATAATGGAAGTGAGGATGCCGATGGGCAGTTCCACGATGAACATTCCCCGGATTATGGTATCCACCAGAACCAGAAAGATGGAACCGATCAGGGCTGATGCGGGCAGAAGCACTTTATAATTAGGCCCCATCAAAAGACGGGAGAGGTGAGGGATGATCAGACCCACCCAGCCCACCACACCGGCTACGGCCACACAGGACGACGTGATTAAGGTGGAGCAGAGGATGATGATCAGGCGTATCTGCCGGGCGTCCACACCCAGGGTATAGGCTTCTTCTTCCCCGAAGGACAGGATGTTGATCCGGTGGCGGAGAAACATCAGGGGAATCACTCCAAACAGAAGGGGAAGCAGCATAAACAAAAGGGACTTAAAACCGATGGAAGCAAAGCCGCCCATGAGCCAGAAGGTGATGACGGGCAGTTTTGAGTAAGGGTCGGCCACATACTTTGTAATGGAAACGAAAGCCTGAAACAAGGCTCCCACCACCATGCCCGTGAGGACAAGGGTGAGGACCTGGTTGCCTCCGTAGCTGATGGCTGAGGCCACGAAAAAGGTGAGCGCTACAGCCATAATGCCCATGCCAAAGCTCATCATATGGATGCCTGCAAAGTTAAAGTTCATCAAAATGGCGGCTGCGGCTCCCAGGCTGGCCCCTGCTGATGCACCCAGAAGGTCGGGAGAGGCCATGGGATTTTTAAACACTCCCTGATAAGAGGCCCCTGCTGTGCTGAGACCAGCTCCAACCAGGAGAGCCGCCAGGATTCTGGGGAGGCGTACGTGGAAAAGAACGGTATACGCCGTCTCGTCTGCAGCAGGTTTGCCCGCCAGAGCATCGTATACTGTTTTTAAAATATCTTCCACACTGAGATAATACTGACCGGTGACACAGGCCAGCAAAACGGCAAAAACCAGGATGATCCCCATAAAAAGGAAGTTCCGGCCCGGATGCGCTCTCTTTCCTGTTTTTTGTTGGTCGGTTTTCATGGCTTCCTCTTTCCGGCTTGAAGATATTACTTTCACCGCCAAACGATATATTTTTAAAAAACATTCGAAGTCTTTTTCGATTTTAGCGAATTATGGTAATGAAGTCAAGAAGTTTTTAAAAAGAAAGCGGAATGGAACGGTTATCACGATAAGATGATGGGAATATATGGAAGAAATTTTGGTATTTTACGGATAAAAGTCATTCAGAGGTCAATTCAGACAATACATTATTGAAAAAAACGCCATAAGAAGATATAATAGAGTAACCGAAAGTGAACAAAAAAGATCAGTAAAATGTAAGAAAATTTGAATATTGCCTTTATGGAAAGGCGATTTATGCCGATATGATACAGGATGGGGTAAAACGGGGTGCATGCTTGCATTTCCCCTGTTTTTATGCTATAGTTACACCCGAATAAGGCCGTGAAACCCTAGGCTTTAAAGGGATTTCACAACAAAGACCGGTGTGTTCGAGACCTTCCACACCTAAAACAAAACTAAAGGAGAATTGAATATGAATTACAAAACATCTGAAAGGACCCATTTTATTGTCTTTTCAGCGGCTATTGCCGCAATCTACACCGTACTGACCCTGATATTTGCGCCTATCAGCTTTGGCCCAATCCAGTTCCGAGTTTCGGAAGTCCTTTGTATCCTCCCATTTTTTACGCCTGCGGCAGTTCCGGGACTGTTTATCGGCTGTCTGCTGTCCAACTTTTTGTGCGGCGCGGCTACCCTGGATGTCATTTTCGGCAGCCTGGCGACTCTGGCGGGAGCGATAGGGTCCTATAAGTTTCGCAAAACGAAGTGGCTCGTATGCGTGCCGCCGATTCTGGCAAATACCCTTGTCATTCCATGGGTGCTGCGGTATGCCTACGGTTCGGAAGATCTCATTCTATATTCCATGATCACTGTGGGCATTGGTGAGGTACTTGCAATCGGTGTTCTGGGAAATATTTTAATGAGTGCTTTAAACCATTATAAGCATATTGTTTTCGGACGTTTTTCCGCTAAGTGAAATGTCCGGTCCGGAAGAGTATTACTGATAAAGCCGGTATGACTTATAATGTTAACATTACAAAAGAATCGTGGTGGAGAATATGTCAGTAGGAAGAATGAGCTTAGTCAGTAATGCGGATCACTATTTTACAATAGCAGTGGATGAGTGCAGCGATTGGAGAATGAACGGAATCCTCTTTCATGAGAGAGTTTCCGGAATCTGCTTTGGCAGTGTGCAGGAACTGATTTTGAATATAGACCAGATCCTTGATGATGTGGGAAGCCCCAAACAGACGCTTCAGATGCGCTGCTTTCCGGGAATCATTCCTTCTGATTTTACTGTAAATCGATATAGCGGAGAGCCACGGAAGGGAAATGCAGAAACCTTTACGGTCTGCATCCAGTACCGCTACCATGCAGGCTGGCAGGGCACTGTGAGCTGGCGAAACGGCGAGAAAAGAGAGGCATTTGAAAGCGAACTCCAACTGCTTCAACTGATTAAGGGCGGGGTCAACCGGACTTTTCCAGAAACAGGAGAAGAGGGAGGCTTGAATTCCTGCCATCTGACCGTAGCTGATTACGATTTGGGAAAATTTATTGGCGGCTATCAAAGCATATCCGCCAATAAGACCAGGCAGTTTCACACTCCGGTGGACTTAGCCTCTACCCTGCAATGCTTTATGGAAGGAAACGGTACAGGGCTGTCTTCCGATTTATCCATGGAACCGGGAATCAAGGCTTCTTTTTCCATTAAAATCATGTACCGGGAGCGGGCTACGTGGCAGGGAGTCGTCTACTGGCGGGAAGGCAGAGAGCAGCTTTCCTTCCGAAGCTTTAAGGAGCTGCTTCATATGGTCACCCTGGCGGTGGAGTCAGATTCCAGTAAAGTTGAAGCGGTTTTGCAGTAATTACATAGCTTTTTCACTCAAAGTCCCCGGACCCTGTAAGTCCGGAGGGCTTTTTTTCGGCCTTTTGTTTTGAGAACAGAGGCATGAGGGCAGGTGTTTTTCTATAAGATTATATTGTGGATTTTCTTACTGCTTTCCTGTATAATAGAAGGAACCCAATTTACTGCTGAAAAGTAAGAAGAAGTATCAACCAAATAGAAAAATTAAGGATGGAAAAAACATGTATCAGATTGATTTTCATAAACAGTCAGCAATTCATTTCATAGGAATCGGCGGAATCAGCATGAGCGGTCTGGCGGAAATCCTCATTGACGAAGGCTTCACGGTCACAGGCTCTGATGCCCAGGAATCAGCCCTGACCCGCCACCTGGAAACCAAGGGAGCGAGGATTTCTTACGGCCAGAGGCCTGAAAATATCACCGATGGAATTGATGTGGTAGTCTATACGGCGGCAGTTCATCCCGATAATCCGGAGTTTGCAGAGGTTCAGAAAAGAGAAATTCCCCTTTTGACCAGGGCGGAGCTCTTAGGCCAGATGATGACAAACTATGAAAATGCCATCGCTGTTTCCGGAACTCACGGCAAGACCACCACCACCTCCATGCTGACGGAAATCCTTTTGGCAGCGGATACGGACCCCACCATATCCGTAGGCGGAATTTTAAATTCCATCGGCGGAAATATCCGCGTGGGAAGCTCTGAATTATTTGTAACGGAAGCCTGTGAATATACCAACAGCTTTTTATCCTTTTTCCCCACCATGGAAGTCATATTAAACGTGGAGGCCGACCATCTCGATTTCTTTAAGGATTTGGAGGATATCCGCAATTCCTTCCGTTTGTTTGCCAGGAAGCTTCCAAAGGAAGGTGTACTGGTTATTAACAATGATATTGAGAGCGTGGAAGAGATCACCAGAGATCTGCCCTGCAAGATCATCACCTTCGGCAAAAAGCCGGGAAGCCGGTATGAGGCGGAGGCGATCCGCTTCGATGAGCTTGCCAGGGCTTCCTATGAGCTTAAGATAGACGGAACGGTTGTGGATACGGTTACACTTGGAGTTCCGGGAGAACACAATGTGTATAACTCTCTGGCCGCAGCCGCAGTCGGCATGGAACTGGGGATATCTCTGGAAATGATCAAAAAGGGATTAAAGCGTTTTACAGGGACCAACCGGCGCTTTGAAAAGAAGGGTGAGCTGGGCGGCGTGACCATCATTGACGATTATGCCCACCATCCCCAGGAAATAAGGGCGACTCTGGAAACGGCACAGCATTACCCGAAGAATAAGCTGTGGGTGGTGTTCCAGCCCCACACCTATACCAGGACAAAAGCGTTTCTGGAGGAATTTGCGGAGTCTTTGTCTCTTGCTGACGAGGTGATATTGGCGGACATCTATGCGGCCCGTGAAACCGACAATTTAGGGGTCAGTTCCAGGGATATTGCTGAGAAAATTGAAAAAAGAGGGGTAAAGGTGCATTACCTGCCGTCGTTTGATGAAATTGAAACATTTATTTTAGAAAATTGTATACACGGTGATTTGTTGATAACTATGGGGGCCGGAGACATTGTAAAAGTGGGAGAAAAGCTATTAGGCTTGTAGTTATCCACATTATCCACATAGTTTTCAACATTTTTAACTGGAAAACTATGTGGATTTTTTAATTTACATAATTTATAGTCTTACAATTTATAAAGTCACGGTTTTATCAGCAAATCGACAGGAATCGGGAAGAAAATACAAATTATGTATACCTGATTTCCACATTATCCACAGTTTCCACAATTCATTTGGTGGATAACCCCCCCTATTTCCTTTTGAGGGGAGTTGTGTTATGATGTTCACGAAAGCGATGAGCAGTGCAGAATCAGGGCGTGCGAAAATTTTCGTTGTGCTCGCACATAAGAAAATTTTCACATGACCTGATTCATAGGGCGAACGCCCGTGAGCCAGGAAATCCCCAGGATTTCCTGGCTTGGCACTGCGGACCAGCGGACTAACCGGCTAACACCCCAGCCCCCCCAAAAAGCGAGGTTATACCAGTGAATATAAAGAGCAGTTTTCAGATAAATGCAACCATAATATCCAACGATTTCATTGATGAGCATATGGCAGGCGCCAACGGAGAGTATGTAAAAGCATACTTGTACTTAATGCGCCACGAAGGCGAGGAAGTGACCATCTCCATGATCGCCGATGCCTTAAACCATACGGAAGCGGATGTGACACGGGCATTATCTTACTGGAAAAAGGCCGGAGTTTTATTGGAAGACCTTCCCCCAAAACAGGAACCGTCTCCAGCCTTTTCAGAGACAGCCTGCGCCGTCGGAACGGCTCCTGCCGAGAAAACCCCAGCTACGCCTTTAAAGCGCCCTTCCTACTCTCCTGACCAGATCAGCAGCCTTGCCGGCGACGAAGACTTTTCCCAGCTTCTCTACATAGCTCAGAAATATATGAACAAGGTATTTACCCAGAGGGAATGCGAGGTCTTTGCCTATCTCTACGACGGCCTTTCCATGCCTGCTGAACTTTTGGAGTACGTGGTGGAATACTGCGTCCAGGGTGGACACAGCAGCATCCGCTACATTGAAACCGTGGCCATAAGCTGGCATGAAAAGGGCTTTCGGACTGTGGAAGAAGCCAAAAACCACGCTGTTTCCTTTTCCAAGGATTCCTTTGCCGTTATGAAGGCATTTGGACTCAATGACAGGAAACCGGGTGATATGGAGCGGGGCTTTATGGACCGGTGGTTTAAATCCTACGGCTTTACGAGAGAGCTGGTAATCGAAGCCTGCAACCGGACTCTGGCAGCCACCCACTCCCCCAGCTTCCAGTATGCAGACAAGATTCTGGAGGGCTGGAAAAAGTCAGGTGTCCGTTCCTTAGAAGAGGTGAAAAAGCTGGATGAACAGCACGCCGACCGGATGAGAAACGCAGATGCAAGGGGAGGCAAAAAGCCGGAATCTGACGGCAAAGCCGGAACGTATAAGCAGGCACCTTCTTCAAAGGGAAGAGGCGGCCAGAACCAGTTCCAGAATTTCCCCCAAAGAGAAATCGATTACGATGCGCTGGTATTGCAGCAGCTTGCAGACCAGTAGCATACCAGTATATATGGGAAGGAGGCCGTTATGGCTCTGAGCAATTCACAATACGATGCCATCATGCGGGCCTATGGGCAGCAGCAGTTTAAAAACCGCCATGAACAGGAGGAACGGATAGCAGAAGTATATGCCAGGATTCCGGTTATGAAGGAGCTTGATGATTCCATCAGCACCAAGGCGGTGGACAGCGCCCGCAGGCTGCTGGAAGGAGATCAGGAAGCCCTTAAGGAAATGCGGAGTGAAATCGCAGACTTGAGAGAACAAAAGCGGGTGCTTTTAAGATCAGCGGGCTTTCCGGCAGACTATATGGAAATGAAATACCGGTGTTCGGACTGTAAGGATACAGGATATGGAGATGGAAGAAAGTGCCACTGCTTCCGCCAGTCTGAAATGAAGTACCTCTATGCCCAGTCCAATATTGAGGGAATTGTTGCCGTTGAAAACTTCAGCACCTTTTCCTATGAATACTTTGATGACACCAGAGTGCTTCCCGTTCTCAACCGGACCGTGAAACAGTATATGGGGCAGGTGGTGGAAATCTGCCGCAATTTTGTGGACAAGTTTTCCAGGGACCATGGAAACCTGCTTTTTACAGGCCCGACAGGGGTTGGAAAGACCTTTCTCACCAACTGCATTGCAAAGGAGCTGATGGACCGGTATTATTCCGTCATTTACTTATCTGCCAATGACTTATTTGAGGTGTTTTCCAAAAACAGGTTCGATTACCAGAATGAGGAAGATATGAGGGGCATGTATCAGTACATTTTAGACTGCGATCTTCTGATCATTGATGACCTGGGAACAGAGCTTAACAATAGCTTCACTTCCTCTGAACTGTTTTACTGCATCAATGAACGGCTCAACTCCTCAAAGTCCACCATTATTTCCACCAATCACCCCATGAACGAGCTGAGAGACCGCTATACGGAGCGCGTGACTTCCCGGCTGATCAGCCGCTACACGGTGATTCCCCTTTACGGCGATGATATTCGCATCAGGAAGAAGGCAAAATAAGCCGATAGCCTTGACTATTGACCGACTTAATGATATAAAAGAACCGTTGCAAGGCAATTGAATACGTTGGAGGAAAAGATAATGCTTTACGAAGAGAAAATTATAGAGACCATTCCGGTAGGCCCTCTTGGCCTGGTGCCGCTCATGAGCTGCCAGGAAATGGGAAACAAGGTCAACGATTACCTGGTGTCCTGGAGACATGAGAGGGAGAGCGAGCACAAATCTACCATCGCTTTTTCCGGTTATCAGAGGGATTCCTATATCATCGGGGCCAAGACTTCCAGATTTGGAACCGGAGAGGCAAAAGGAGCCCTGCTGGAGTCAGTGCGGGGAGATGATCTCTATTTCATGGTGGATGTGTGCAATTACAGCCTCACTTATTCCCTCTGCGGAATGACCAACCACATGTCACCGGACGACCATTTTCAGGATTTAAAGCGTCTGATCGCAGCTTCCGCAGGCAAGGCCCGCAGAATCAATGTGATCATGCCCTTCTTATATGAAAGCAGACAGCACAAGAGAACCAGCAGGGAGTCCTTAGACTGTGCCCTGGCTCTTCGGGAACTGGTGAACATGGGAGTTGAAAATATCATCACCTTTGATGCCCACGACCCAAGAGTGCAGAACGCCATTCCCTTACAGGGCTTTGAGACGGTTCAGCCCATTTACCAGTTTATCAAGTACCTGTTAAAGGTAGAAAAGGAACTGGAAATTGACAGCGATCACATGATGGTCATCAGCCCCGATGAAGGTGGCATGGGACGCGCTGTATATTTTGCAAACGTTCTGGGCCTTGATATGGGTATGTTCTATAAGCGCAGGGATTACACCCAGGTCATCAACGGACGCAACCCCATCGTTGCCCATGAATTCCTGGGAAGCAGCGTGGAGGGCAAGGATGTGATCATCGTTGACGATATGATCTCCTCCGGAGAAAGCATGCTTGATGTTGCCAAGGAGCTTAAGAGAAGGAAAGCCAGAAAGGTATTTGTCTGCTCCACCTTCGGACTCTTTACAAACGGCCTTGCGAAGTTTGATGAGTATTATGAGAAAGGCCTCATTGACCGGATTCTGACCACCAACCTGGTATATCAGACTCCTGACCTCCTTTCCAGACCGTATTACATTAATGTGGATATGAGCAAGTACATTGCCCTCATTATAGATAATTTAAACCATGACGCATCCTTAAGCGAGCTGCTGAATCCAACGGGCAGAATCAACCGCATTCTGGAGCGCTACAGGGCCGGAGACAGGTAATAGAATTCCCTGTTCAGGCACATAAAAAAGGCACCTTCAAGCTGATCTGTAAAAACAGCCTGGAGGTGCATTTTTTCATGTTTTTTGCACCGGTTCGATGATTATATTTCTACCAGATGATAAGGAATCAGATTTGCGGTCAGCATCTGGGCTTCCCGCTGATGGCAGGTGAAGATGATGATCTGGTCGGAATAAGTGCTTACCAGCCATTTTAAGGCAGTGCGGAGCCTCTCATCGTCATACAGCACAAAGCTGTCGTCAAAGATAAAGGGCATCCGGTCCGTATTCTCCTGAACCAGAGAAGAGGCTGCCAGACGGAGGGCTAAATACACCTGATCCATGGTGCCGCTGCTGACCTGCTCTAAGGGAACCAGCTTGGTCTTTGTATTTAAAAATACGTTGAGGTTTTCATCCACGCTCATGCTGGTATAAATACCCCCTGTGATTCCGGCAATCAAGTCAGAGGCGGCCTTATTTAAATACAGGCCAAAGGAATCACGAATGGAGGAGGAGAGGGAGGTCATGGTTTCCAGGGCCAGATCAATGGCGGATATCTCTTCCCGGATGCGGTCATTTTCCTCTAAAATGTGTTTCAGCCCCTCTGCCTGGGTCTTGCAGTTGGATAAATGCTCCAGCTTTTTCTCCAGCTCCCACTGGCTTTTCTGCTGCTTTTCAATGGATTCCCCGCAGCCTTCCTGTTCCTTTTGAAGCTGTTCGATCTCAGCCGCTTTCTGGCCGATAGCGGCCTCTGATTTGGTGACAGCCGTACAGAGGCGGGTGAACTCCGCCATCCTGGCCTGGAAGGCTTTCATGGCGTCCTCAGAGATATCGGTATTGCCCAGATGCCTGGAGAGGACTTCCTGAAGAACCTTGGCGCTCATTTCCATATCCCGCTGGCTGTGCCTCATCCGCAGAAAGAGAATCAGGCCGATCAGATAGAATATAATAGAGGCCCCGATAAAAAGCCCTACTAAAAGGATTAAGTCTAATCCGTAATAAGCCGTAAAATAATTGGATTCCCCCAGATAGTACATCACTCCCGTGCAGCATAAGAGCAGCGTAGCGATGACTAAAGAAAGGATGGACAGGGCCTTTCTGGGCTTTTTCTCACAGGAGACTTTTGCTTCCTTATACTCGTCAAAGGTTTCCTGGGCCTTTTCCAAATAGGCGAGGATGGATTCCTGATCAGAAAACTGGTTGCCGGTCAGCATCTGCCGCCCTCTGGCGACTTTTTGAAGCAGCTCTTCCTTTTCCTTCTGCCGCTCATCTAAAGTGGTCTTCACCTCAGAACGCCGTTTCTGGTAAGACTGAATCTGGTTTTCATATTCAGGAGAGGAAATCTCCTTTTCCGTATTCCTGATCTCACTTAAGAGAGAAGTATAGGTGCGGGCGGCTTCAGGAACCATCTGAGCCTCCAGCTCCTTTCGCTGGGATTTTAAAAGGGCAGCAGCCTTTGTGATGTTAAGGGATAAATTTCCCGTAGTATTTAAGTTGGCGATGTAATTTTTTAACTCAGAAACCATCCCCTCGTCTGTGGCGCTTTTTAACTGCCCGATGCTGACTGTATTGATGTAGGCGGCTTCGCTTAAACCGCACAGCAGATCATCTAAAAATGCCTTGGTAGGCTCCACTTCCCTTCCGGCGGTTTCATCTACAATTTTAAATTCCTTCTTATTCTTCTGAAAGGTGCGTTCGATCCGGTAAATGTGATTCTTATGCTCCAGCCTTATCTGTCCCTCGTACGTGCCGCTGTTTTCCCAGGGCTCGTATTTGGTATAGAGATCACTTTTGGAAGCCCGTCCCCGCTGGCGTTCGATGCCAAAGAGCATTCCCCGGATAAAGGTGTGTATGGTGGATTTTCCGGCCTCATTTTTGCCGTAGACAATGTTGAGCCCATCCTGGAAAGAGAGGTTTCTTCCATGGAATTTCCCGAAGCCGTTGATATAGATATCCAGTATTTTCATGGGTCAGCTCCTTTCGTCCGTTGTGCGCAGCAGGGCATTGATGCCGTAGTGAAGGGCCTTTTTTTCCACCGGGCTCATCTCCGGCTTTTGAAGGGCCTGGATGAAGAAGCCGATCATATCGCTGGGGTGTTCTGCAAAGAGGGCGGAAAAGTCATACTGAGGTTCGGATTCGTCAATGATTTCCATGATCTTAAACCGGGTGGAGAGCATTTCTAGGTCAAAGGAAATGTCCGGGTCCCTCATCCCCCGGATGCGGAAGCGGAAGATGTTTTCCGTTCCCCTGTTCTGGATTTCCTGGGTGATCTTCATTGCCAGCTCCGTGTTGGTGGTGGCAGTGGTTACGTTGACCACCAGGGAGATATACTGAAGCTTTGCCAAAGGGATGAACTTTAGAGAAGTCACCACACGGGTCACTTCATTGATATCACCCACCATCATTCCGTGGGGGCCGGATTCGGACTTGTCTAAAGGCTCTAAAGAGCCCGCAAAGGCCATTTTATTTTCCAGAAGGATTTCAGGACGGTGGATATGTCCCAGGGCGATATAAGAGAAATCCAGGCTGCTCATGGCGCCTTTATCAAAGGGGATGTGGTTGGCATCTCCGCCATGGCCCAAAAGGACGTGGATGCGCCCGTTGTTTGGCACCTTTAAATGGTCCAGCCGGTTCTCCGGGATTTCCGTGGAATGATAGCTGAATCCATAGACTTCCGTATTGATTTCCTTAAAATAAACGCTTTCCAGCTCATCTCCCATCAAATAGGTCACATTGGGAGCCCAGGTAAAGCTTAAAAGGGCAGAATTGCTTCTGATCCGGTCGTGATTGCCTGCAATGATGACCACATGAACTGTGGGTATGGTAGAAAACAAATAATTCACTTCTTTTAAGTCTTTGGCAAGAGGCTGGCGGTGGAATAAGTCTCCGGATATGAAAAGGCAGTCGGCCTCCAGAAACTTCGCCTGGGTCACAGCCCTTGCAAAGGTATCCTTAATATCCTGGCTCCGTTCCTTACTCCACGGCTTGTCACTGTCCGGGCTCATCCCCCAGTGAACATCTGCAATATGTATGAATTTCATTGTTATTACCTCGCTGTTTTGCGGTTTAGCCATATATGGCCTGATTTTAAACAACTTCCCTGCCATAAAGGAAGGGAAGTTGTTTCACAGATTAAAGTTCGCAGTTGTTAACAGTTCTTGGGAAAGGAACCACATCGCGGATGTTGCCCATTCCTGTCAGATACATGACGCAGCGCTCAAAGCCCAGGCCAAAGCCTGCATGACGGGTGGACCCGTATTTTCTTAAGTCAAGGTAAAACTCATAATCTTCTTTATTAAGGCCGGATTCCTCCATGCGCTCCACCAGCTTCTGGTAGTTGTCCTCACGCTGGCTTCCGCCGATGATCTCTCCGATTCCGGGAACGAGACAGTCCACAGCGGCTACAGTCTTTCCGTCGGGGTTCAGCTTCATATAGAAGGCCTTGATCTCCTTCGGATAATCGGTGACGAAAACAGGCTTTTTATACAGCTCTTCTGTCAGATAGCGCTCATGCTCTGTCTGTAAGTCGCAGCCCCAGGACACTTTATAATCAAAGGCATCGTTGTGCTTTTCCAGCAGCTCGATGGCTTCCGTATAAGTCACATGGGCGAATTCAGAATTCAGCACGTGGTTTAAACGGTCTAAAAGACCCTTGTCCACAAACTGGTTGAAGAAGTCCATCTCTTCGGGAGCATGCTCTAAAACGAAGCGGATGATATACTTTAACATGGACTCTGCCAGCTCCATATCATCGTTTAAATCGGCAAATGCCATCTCAGGCTCGATCATCCAGAACTCAGCCGCATGGCGTGTGGTGTTGGAGTTTTCCGCACGGAAGGTAGGTCCGAAGGTGTAGATGTTGCGGAATGCCATGGCATAGGTCTCACCGTTGAGCTGTCCGCTTACCGTCAAGTTGGTAGGCTTTCCGAAGAAGTCCTGGGAAAAGTCCACATCCCCCTCTTTGGTCTTTGGAATGTCTTTCAAATCCATGGTAGTGACCTGGAACATCTCGCCGGCGCCCTCGCAGTCGCTTCCGGTGATAATGGGAGTGTGGACATAAACGAAGTCCCTCTCCTGGAAAAACTGGTGGATGGCATAGGCGATTAAGGAGCGGACACGGAACACAGCCTGGAAGGTGTTGGTTCTGGGGCGCAGATGGGAAATGGTCCTTAAATATTCAAAAGAATGTCGTTTTTTCTGAAGAGGATAATCGGGTGCGGAAGGTCCTTCAATGAATACTTCCTCAGCCTGAATCTCAAATGGCTGCTTTGCCTCCGGTGTGGCGACTAACGTTCCGGTTACGATGACGGCAGCTCCGATATTTAACCTGGAAACGTCGGCAAAGTTCTCCATGGTGTCATGATAGACGATCTGAAGTGTTTCAAAATAAGTTCCGTCATTTAAAACAATGAATCCAAAGGACTTGGAATCTCTTAAGCTTCTCACCCAGCCGCCTACGGTGACCCTGGTATTTAAGAAGGATTCCTTGTCCTTATATATTTGTCTTACTGTTGTCAAATCCATAATGGTTTCTCCTTTTGCGTGTTGGCATACTTACCAAGATTATACTGTATTTTGGCCGCTGATTCAAGGGGGGATGCACAAAAACATGGGATATGGATAAAGTTATGTACTGAAAATAGGTATTTGTGACCCAAAGTCTGTGCAGTTACAAAAAAGGCATGAATAATGTCGGAAAATGCACAAAAAAATATCGTAATAATTCAAAAATTTGTTCACTATTCTTCAAATGTATGGTATAATGCTAGTACAATAAAATTCTAACAGCAAGAGGTGATAAACGTGATTAAAAAAGAAATGATTGCCATGCTTTTAGCTGGCGGACAGGGAAGCCGTTTGGGCGTGCTCACGCAGAAGGTGGCCAAACCAGCAGTATCTTTTGGTGGAAAGTACCGCATTATTGATTTCCCGCTAAGCAACTGTATCAACTCCGGAGTAGATACAGTCGGAGTTCTGACCCAGTATCAGCCATTACGTTTGAATACCCATATAGGAATTGGAATTCCGTGGGATTTGGACCGCAATGTAGGCGGTGTTACCATTCTCCCGCCATATGAAAAGAGCAAGGGAAGCGACTGGTATACAGGTACCGCTAATGCCATCTACCAGAACTTAGAGTATATGGAGACCTACAATCCGGAATACGTTTTAATACTGTCAGGCGACCATATCTATAAGATGGATTATGAGGTCATGCTGGAATACCACAAAGCCAATAATGCTGATATCACCATTGCTGCCATGCCTGTACCTATTGAAGAGGCCAGCCGGTTCGGAATTCTGATCACTGATGAGAATAACCGGATCACGGAGTTTGAGGAGAAGCCGGAGAACCCCAGAAGCAATTTAGCTTCCATGGGAATCTACATATTCAGCTGGAAGGTGCTCAGAGACGCCCTGATCAAGATGTCCGAAGTTCCGGGCTGCGATTTCGGCAAGCACATCATTCCGCACTGCTTCGAATCAGGCGGACGGGTATTCGCCTATGAATACAACGGTTACTGGAAAGATGTAGGCACCCTTGGCTCTTACTGGGAGGCCAATATGGAGCTCATCGACATCATTCCTGAATTCAACCTTTATGAGGAGTACTGGAAGATCTATACCAAGAGCGACATCATTCCGCCTCAGTACGTATCAGAGAATGCGGTCATTGACAGAAGCATCATCGGAGAAGGTTCGGAAATCTGCGGAGAGGTCTATAATTCTGTCATTGGTGCAGGTGTCTTCATCAAAAAGGGCGCTGTAGTCAGGGATTCCATCATCATGCGTGAAAGCGTTGTGGGAGAGAATTCCAAGGTTTACAAAGCCATTATTGCTGAGAACGTAAAGATCGGCGACAATACGGAGATTGGAGTCGGAGAATACAGCGAAAGCAAATACGATCCCAAGGTATACCAGTTTGACCTGGTGACAGTGGGAGAGAATTCGACAGTTCCCAGCAATGTGAAGGTCGGAAAAAACACGGCAATCGTGGGGGAGACAACGCCAGAGGACTACCATGGCGGAGAACTGGCTAGCGGAGATTACATCATAAAGGCAGGTGGTATGCGATGAGAGCAATAGGAATTATATTAGCAGGCGGAAACAGTAGAAGGATGAAGGAATTATCCAGTAAAAGGGCGATTTCAGCTATGCCGATTGCAGGCAGCTACCGCAGCATTGACTTTGCCCTCAGCAACATGACAAATTCCCATATTCAGAACGTGGCAGTTTTGACCCAGTATAATTCCAGGTCCCTTCATCTGCATTTGAGTTCATCCAAGTGGTGGGATTTTGGAAGAAAGCAGGGAGGCTTGTTCGTATTTACCCCGACCATCACTGCAGAGAGCAGTGACTGGTACCGCGGTACGGCCGACGCCCTCTATCAGAACCTGACATTTTTAAAGAACAGCCATGAGCCTTACGTTGTGATCGCAGCAGGCGACGGCATCTATAAGCTGGATTATGCCAAGGTTCTGGAATATCATATTGAGAAAAAAGCGGACATCACTGTGGTGTGCTCCGAACTTCAGCCGGGAGAGGATGTCACCCGTTTCGGATTTGTTCAGACCAACGAGGACGGAAGGATTACAGAGTTTGAAGAAAAGCCCATGGTGACCACTTCCAATACGGTTTCCTGCGGAATTTATGTGATTCGCAGACGCCAGTTAATCGAGCTGATCGAGCGCTGCGTCATGGAAGATTCCTACGATTTTGTAAGCGACATTCTGGTGCGCTATCGGAACTTGAAGAGAATCTATGCTTATAAGCTGGACTCTTACTGGAGCAACATCGCTTCCGTGGAATCCTACTATAAGACCAACATGGATTTCTTAAAGCCGGAAGTGAGAGATTACTTCTTCTGCCAGTCTCCTGAGGTCTATTCCAAGATCGACGATCTGCCGCCGGCTAAGTATAATCCCGGTTCAGCAGTGAAGAACAGCCTGATTTCCAGCGGAAGCATCATCAATGGAGTGGTGGAGAATTCCGTTTTATTTAAAAAGGTATATGTGGGGAATAACTGTGTCATTAAGAATTCCATTATTTTAAATGACGTATATATAGGGGATAATACGGTGATTGAAAACTGTATCGTGGAGAGCCGGGACACCATCCGGGCCAACACTACCCATATCGGGTCTCCGGATGACATAAAAGTCGTTTTGGAAAAGAACGAGAGATACGCATTATAAGGATTGCGGTGGGAGGGGTTTTAACATGCAGATTACAGACGTGAGAGTGAGACGGATTGAAAAAGAAGGAAAGATGAAGGCCATTGTATCCATTACTTTAGATAACGAATTTGTTATCCATGATATTAAGGTGATTGAGGGGGAAAATGGTTTATTCATCGCCATGCCAAGCCGCAAAGCGGCCGATGGAGAATACCGGGATATTGCCCATCCCATAAATTCAGGAACCCGTGATATGATTCAGAAGGTGATTCTGGATAAGTATGAGACTACGACCCTGGAAATACCGGATGCAGTAGCAATGGCATAGTTAAAAGGAAGAAGCTGTTGGAAAGGCAAAGACATATCTGCCGGAACATCAGCTTTTTTTGATGTTTTAAACAGAACATTTGAGACTGCCTCTTTCCTGGGCATGCAAAAGTATTTTCAAAACAGGATTTACACATGGCTCTTTTTGGAGTTATAATAAAAAACGAAAAATTTTCTGGAAAGGCGGCTTAAGATATGACAATAAAAATCGGTATTGTAGGCTATGGAAACCTGGGAAGAGGCGTGGAGTGTGCCATCCGGCATAACCCGGACTTAGAGCTTACCGCAGTATTTACAAGGAGAAATCCGGAGTCTTTAAAGGTGCTGACACCGGGTGCCACGGTGTGTTCCTATGAGGAAATTCTCTCTTTTAAGGACTCTGTTGATGTGCTGATTCTGTGCGGCGGAAGCGCTTCAGACCTTCCGGTGCAGACGAAAGAGCTGGCAGAGCATTTCAATCTGGTTGACAGCTTTGATACCCATGCCAAAATCCCCCAGCATTTTGAAGCGGTGGACGAGGCTGCCGGGAAGGGGAAAAAGGTGGCAGTCATATCCGCAGGATGGGACCCAGGCATGTTTTCTTTAAACCGCCTGTACGCAGGAGCTGTTTTGCCGGGAGGCAGCGATTATACTTTCTGGGGCAAGGGCGTCAGCCAGGGCCATTCCGATGCCATCCGCAGAATTTCCGGTGTTAAGGATGCCAGACAGTATACGGTTCCGGTGGAAGAAGCGTTAAAAGCGGTGAGAAACGGAAGTAACCCAGAGCTGACCACCAGACAGAAACACACCCGTGAGTGCTTTGTGGTGGCAGAAGAAGGGGCTGATTTAGACCGGATCAGAGAAGAGATCGTGACCATGCCAAATTATTTTGCCGATTATGATACAACGGTTCAGTTTATTACAGGGGAAGAGCTGATGCGGGATCACAAGGGCATTCCCCACGGCGGATTTGTCATCAGAACCGGGACAACCGGCTGGGAGGATGAGAACAGCCATGTGATCGAATACAGCTTGAAGCTGGATTCTAACCCGGAGTTTACGGCTTCCGTGCTGGCAGCTTATGCCAGAGCCGCATACCGCTTAAATCAGGAGGGACAGCAGGGCTGCAAGACGGTTTTTGATATCGCTCCGGCGTATTTAAGCTCCTTAAGCGGGGAAGAATTGAGGAAAAACCTGTTATAATCTGAGCAGGAACAGGAGGGACAGAAGTGGCAGCAGGAAAAGAGATGGTTCTGTACTATCAGCCGGAATCGGACAAGCAGAAGGGCAACGATACAAAGGCTGCTAAGATGAAGGCAGTGCTGGTGCGCATGGGCATCCGGATTAAAAATATTTCCCAGGAGCAGATGGGACAGACCGTAGGCTATCTGGCAGGCCTTGAAGGGTTTGAGGAACAGGAAGCAGAGGTGTGTCCGCCTGTTAAGGAAGAGGTTCTGGTCATGAAGAACTTTTCCAATGCGAGGCTGGATGAGTTTTTGATGAGCCTGCGGCGGGCAGGCGTGGAGCGTATCGCTTTAAAGGCAGTGGTGACCGACACCAACTGCAAATGGAAGCTTTATGATCTGTACCAGGAGCTCGTGAAGGAACATGAGGTCATGTCCAAAAGGGAACAGAAATAAAACAGAAAAAATGGTATCCCAAGCCAGATTGCGGCTTTTGGGATACCATTTTTGTTATATGTACTGATTTTATCTTTACTGGTAATCGCAGACATTGGCCCACTGCTGCAGTAATTGTGCTTCCTGAGGCCTTTTCTTGGATAACTGGGCTGCTGCAACGATGGGAAGCCATTTCTGAACGTACTTTTTTGCTGTTCCCGTCTTTTTACAGAAGAGGTCCATATACATATCGGCCTTGTTCTGATCCTGGAGGCAGAAGAGCAAGTAGGTTCTGGCCACATCGGCGCTGGCATTGCCCTGGGTGGCATGTACCCAGTCCAGGACGAACATGGTTCCGTCATCCTTTACAATGATATTGGTCGGATTAAAGTCCCCATGGCACAGCTTTGTATGCTTTGGCATGCTGTCGAGCTGTGTCCGCATATCGTACACGGTCACATCGTCCAATACTTCTGTATCCATGATCTGGCGTGACATCTTATCCTTCAGCTTATTGAGAAGAGGACACTGTTTTGACATGATGCTCAAGTGAAGGTCCACCATCTTTTCCATGTATTCCGGTAACTTTTCAGGGTTTTCATCCATGAGCTGCTGGAGGGTCTTGCCTTCGATGAAATCAAAGGTGATGGCCCACTTTCCTTCAAAGACACTGACTTCCAACACTTTTGGAACGTTAACTCCGCCCACCTCTTCCACACGGGCGGTAATCAGGGCCTCGTTTAAAACCTCTGCTTTCGGGAAATCCGCGTTAAAAACCTTCAGCGCTTTATCTCCATCGCGAAAGACCTTTTTTGTTGCAGTTGTCACAATTAATTCTGCTGCCATAAAAACCTCTCTCCTTCCATACCATAAGTTTAAAGCAAGCAATGCATTGACTTGTACCTATATATTACTACAACTCCTGTAAAATGTATAGTTAAATTTTTATCAAAGTCTGAAAGGCTGCTTATGACCTGGAATTAAAACCGGAAAACCGCTGCTCCATAGGCGGGAAGGGAGTAAGCAAAGGAGTATTCCTGTCCATCCCATTCCTTTTGTGCGGAACGGAAGACAGGGGCTTTTTCTCCCCGTTTGTACAGTCCGTGGCTCTCATTTAAAACAAGGGTGAAATTGCCCCGTTTCGGAACGCCTACACGGAAGTCCGGATAAGCCACAGGAGTGAAGTTTAATACAAACAGCAGATTGTTTTTGCCGTTTTTGCCGTACCGGATGAAGCTGAAAATGCTGTGTTCGCTGTCGTTTGCATTGACCCAGGAGAAACCGTTCCAGTCGTAGTCATTTTCATAAAGAGCCGGATGCTTTTTATAGAGATGGAGAAGATCGCTCACATATTCCTTAAGCTCTTTTCCCAGAGGCTCATCGGCCAGATACCAGTCCAGAGCCGTCTTTTCATCCCATTCGTGGAACTGTCCGAAATCCTGTCCCATGAACAAGAGCTTTTTGCCCGGATGCCCCAGCATAAAGGTGTAGCCCAGCTTTAAGTTTGAGAATTTATCCTCTAAAAGCCCCGGCATCTTATTGATCATGGAGCATTTCAAATGAACGACCTCATCATGGGACAGCACCAGAATGTATTTTTCGCTGGTAAAATAGGAAAGCCCGAAGGTCATTTTATCGTGGTTGAATTTGCGGAAATAGGGGTCCAGCTTCATGTATTCCAGGAAATCGTGCATCCAGCCCATGTTCCATTTGAAGGTAAAGCCGAGTCCGTCTTCCTTGGGCTCTCCCGTAACCTTGGGCCATGCTGTGGACTCCTCTGCAATGACCATGGCGCCGTTTCCCCGCTCCTTCATCACGCTGTTTAAGTGCTTGAAAAATTCAATGGCTTCCAGGTTTTCATTGCCGCCCCTGCTGTTGGGAACCCAGTTTCCGTTGTCTCTTCCATAGTCTAAATAGAGCATGGAGGCCACCGCATCCACCCGGAGTCCGTCCACATGGAATTTTTCTACCCAGTAAAGTGCGTTTGCGATGAGGAAGTTGCTGACTTCTGATTTGCTGTAGTCAAACACCTTGGTTCCCCAGTCCGGATGCTCTCCCTTTCTCGGATCAGCGTATTCATAGCAGGCTTCTCCGTCAAAGTCAGCCAGCCCGTGTGCATCCCTTGGAAAATGAGCGGGAACCCAGTCTAAGATGACTCCGATCCCTTTTCTGTGCATGTAATCCACAAAGTACATGAACTCCTCCGGCGTCCCATATCTGGAGGTAGGGGCGAAATAGCCTGTCACCTGATAGCCCCAGGAGCCGTCATAAGGATGCTCTGCAATTCCC
Organism: Lacrimispora sp.; assembly: GCF_047605665.1. GTDB lineage: Bacteria > Bacillota > Clostridia > Lachnospirales > Lachnospiraceae > Lacrimispora. The sequence continues at coordinate 67,733 of NZ_JASGFH010000016.1, forward strand.
ATCAATTCCACATGGGTATATCCCATTTCTGATATGTAATCCGCCAGCTCGTGAGCCGCTTCCACGTAGGTGTAAAACCCGTCTTTTTCTTCCCTGCTTTTCTTCTTCCAGGAACCTAAGTGGACTTCATAAATGCTGACAGGCCCTTCTAACAGGGCGTTTGCCTTCCGCTTTTCCAGCCAGGGGCCATCCTTCCATTTAAATCCGGATAAATCAGCCGTAACAGAAGCTGTCTGGGGACGGTACTCTCCCTGGGCTGCATAGGGATCGGCTTTAAAAAGAATCTTTCCGCTCTTTGTGGTAATGGCAAACTTATAAAGCTCTCCAACGCCCACGCCTGGAACAAAGGCTTCCCAGATTCCGGAGTCAGCCAGCAGTTCCATGGGAGTGGTGTCCGGATTCCAGCCGTTAAAGTCGCCTGCAACCCCTGCCTGTTCTGCGTGAGGAGCCCAGACTGCAAAATACATCCCATCTTTTCCTTCATAGGTTTTCGGATGAGCTCCCAGCTTTTCATAAATCTCGTAATGCCTTCCATTGTTGTAAAGATACCGGTCTACTTCCGTAATAAAACCTGTTCCGATTTCCTTTTTCTTCTCTGCCATATGCTCACCCCTCCATAATTTTTAATATGACACCCCGGTTTGCCGGAATGGTTAACTGGATTTTCTGATCTTTAACGGGGTACTCTTCCCCGCTTAGAAGATCTACGGCAATGTCCCCTTGTGACGGACACGCGATCTGCACAAATGCTTCCCTGTCATCGTTGTTGACTGCTGTGACAAGGGCTTGTCCCTCGTAAAATCTGGCAAAGGCGTACTGCCTGTTGGTGAGAAGCAGCTCCTGATACCGCCCTCCGTGAAAATGGGGATTTTCCTTATGAATCTGTCCCAGCCTGCCTATGAAACCCGACAGAGAATTGGATTTTGCCTCCCTGTCTGAAAGGGAAATGGCAGGGCGAAGGGCAAAGTCATCCCAATTGGTCCTTTTTCCTTCTATTCCGAATTCACTGCCATAATAGACAGACGGAATGCCCGGAAGGGTAAATAATAACGTATAAACCGGATATAAATGCTCTGGGTTTTGCAGCTTGCTGGCGATCCGGTCCTCGTCGTGATTGTCCACAAAGGTATAAAGCCAAAGCCCTATGGGGTCAAGCCGTTTTACGTTGTGGGCAATTTCAAAGTAGTTGTGATCGTTGTGACCGGAATAAATGCTCTTATGTAGTTCGTAATTGGTGACAGAGTGGAGCGTGGAATCGTTGACCCACCTGCCGTAATCTCCGTGGATGACCTCGCCCATGAGCCAGAAGTCTTCCTTCATACGGTCAGTCTCTTTTCGCAGTTCATTCATAAATCCAAAATCCAGAACATTGGCGCAGTCTAACCGGATGCCGTCGATACCAAAGGTCTGAATCCAGAAATTTACGGTATCGAATAAATACTGCCTTACCATGGGGTGATGGAGGTTGAGACAGGGAAGTTCATAATGCCCCTGCCAGGCCTCGTATCCAAAGGAATCCCCAAGGGGGCTGCTTCCTCCGAAATTGACTCCCTTATACCAGTCCTTATAAGGAGACTGCTCTCTGTTTTTAACAATGTCCTGAAACGCAAAAAAATCTCTTCCGGTATGGTTGAACACACCGTCTACCACCACCTTGATTCCTGCCTCGTGGCAGAGGGCTGTAAATTTTAAAAAGCCCTCCTGGCTTCCCAGGCGGCGGTCCACCATCCGGTAATCGCGGGTATCGTATCCGTGGGTAGAGGATTCAAACAGTGGCCCGATGTAGATCGCATTGCACCCAAGAGAACGGATATGGGGAATCCATTGTTCCAGCTCTCCAAAATGGTCGGTGACAGAGTCTCCTCTGTTTTCCTTCGGTGCTCCCACAAGTCCCAGGGGATAGATGTGATAAAACACTCCCCCTTCATACCACTTGCTCATATACTTATCCTCCGGTTTCTAGTGATGTACTTTATACCTCCCTGCTCTTAAAGCGGCGAAGGAGGAACTGATAACGCAGTTGGGCTGCGTTAAGCTCGTAAATGTAACAGTCGATTAAGGTTGGGTCTACAACCTGCTCAAAGTGATTTCTGGCGGCATCGATAGCGGTTTTGGAACGTTCGATCTCGCATCTTAAATTCCATTCCTCTTCCGATGGAGCCAAAGGTTTTTTTAAAAGCCCGTTTTTCATATTGTCATCTCCAGATTCATATTTTTATACCAGGACCTCCTTGATCAGCCATAGGCTGTCCGGACATTCTTATACCTGTAAGGTTTAGTATATCTGGAAAATGGTACTTTATTCATAAATTACCTGTATAATTTTCGATTTTATGAAATACGGTTTGAAAGTCCCTGTAAAAACTGTCCCAGGGAGTAAAGCTTTTGCGTGCTGTCCCCAATGGTGAGGTAATAATAATTGGCTGTCCCCTCCTGGCGGACATCAATCAGGCCCGCGTCTTTTAAAATTTTCAGGTGATGGGAGACGGCAGGGCGTGACAGCCTGGTCTGCTCCGTGATCTCTTTTACCTTCATCCCCTGTCTGTCTGAAGCAGTGTAGCCGCTGATTGCGCCTGACATATCATTTCCCCGGCTGTCATAAAGGCCTGTCCGTGCAAGGGCTGAAATAATAGTCAGGCGGACCTCATCTCCCAGGGCGATAAAAAGAGGCATGCAATCCTGAAAAAGTTTATTAAAATCCTGGGCCTCCAACGGTGAAATCCCTCCTTTGGTTTAAAAAGATAAACTAATTATATTCTACCATCCGGAGCAGAGAACGTCAATGTTTTCAGGGTGAAAAATTGTAATATATGCTGTAAAAAAACAAAAAAATAAGAAAAATTTGTTCAAAATATGAAAAACAGGAGAGAAATCCCAATAATTAGGAAGACTTTGGGAAAAAGCGATGTATACAATATTTCTTGGAAAAAACTGTTGACATCGGCTGGTAACTTGTGCATAATAAAGGCACATTCGTGTATGCTTTCTGCGTACATTCTTTGGTATCATTTTTATTATTCCAAGGCTGATATTCCAGCAAAAAATTCCAGGACTTATATTTAAAAAAAGAGGGGGATTGATCGTATCGTCAGACACGTTATTTTGCTGTTCATTTTAGGGGCAGGGGCTTATTTTGATGTCCGTGAGCACCGGATTCCCAACTGGCTGGTGCTGTCGGGATTTATAAGCGGCATTCTGCTGGACCTGCTTAAGTCGGCGGAAATTTTAAAGGGCGCTGTTTTCTGGCAGATTCTGTTTCTGTTCTGCTTTAAATTTGCAGCCGCCGCAGCCGTGTTTTTTCCGCTTTTTCTCTGCAGGATGATAGGAGCGGGGGACATTAAGGTCATTGGGCTGATTTTTGCCTACCTGGGTCCCATGGCCGGGGCCGCAGCCCTTCTGCCCGGACTTTTGATAGGTGCTGTCTGGTCCTTTGTCAAGATGGCTTCAAAGGGAATTCTGTTTAAGCGGTTATCCTATTTTGTGGATTATGTAAAGCGTGTACGCCAGACGGGTAAGTTTACCGCTTACTACAGCTCTTCCAGAGACGGTTATGAGGTGGTCATCCCTCTGGGCCTGTGCATGTTTCTGGGAATGGTGGTTTACATCATAATACTGTATTAGAAGGAGGTTTTTATTTGGCAAAAAAAGTGATGGCAGTTTATGACCCGGACCCTGCTTATGGGGAACGGTTTGCTGAATATGTCAGCCATAGGGGGCAGGTCCCTTTTTCCGCTCAAGCGTTCACCTCTTTGCAGGGGTTAAAGGCCTATGCGAAAGATCATGAGATTGAGCTGCTGCTGATCCACTCCTCTGTTTCGGCAGAGGAGGCGGAAAAGATCGGGGCAGCCAGGGTGATCCGGCTGGCGGGTGAGGAAGAAGAGTATGAGGAAGGAGGGCCGGTGCAGATTTATAAATACCAGGCCGCAGACAGCATGATGCGGGAAGTGATGGCCTGTTACTGCTCGGCAGAAGGAGATCCGGTATTTGCCGGAGTGTCTGGCACAGGGCGGATCATCGGCATTTATTCCCCGGTAAACCGGTGCTTAAAGACCTCTCTCGCCCTGACCATGGGCCAGTTGATGGCCCGTGATTTAAAGGTGCTGTACTTGAATCTGGAGGACTGCTCCGGATTAAAGCATCTGACAGGAGAAGAATACAGGGGAGGCTTATCGGAGCTTTTGTATTATTACAGCCAGAATGAATTTAACTGGGGGCGTTTAGGCTCTCTCGTCTATACCTGGGGAGATTTGGACTATGTGCCTCCGGTCCGTTATCCGGAGGACCTTTTCCAGATGACGGCTCAGTCAATGGCGGAACTGGTGGAGAGGATTGCCAGAGAGAGCGCCTATGAGGCTGTGATTTTAGACTTAGGACAGTTTGGAGCAAAGGCTCTGGAGGTGCTGGAAATCTGCGATGTGGTGTATATGCCGGTGAAGGAAGACTGCGTCTCCGCGGCAAAGATCGAGGAATTTGAAGAGTATCTCCTTTCCTCCGGCCATGAACCCTTAAAAAACCGCATTCAGAAGCTGAAACTTCCTTACCACTGCAATCCGGGAAGGACGGACAATTACTTGGAGCAGCTTTTATGGGGAGAGCTGGGAGATTACACGAGGCAGCTTTTGAGGAAACAGCCGTAAGGAGGACAGGGATGGACGAGGAACAGAGGAGGAGACTCCGGGAAGACATTATGAGAGAGCTGGATGAAAGGCAGGCGGTGAGTGATGAGGAGCTGTATGAGATGATAGACCGGCGCCTTTTGAGTCAGGGACAAAACAGCTTTTTGCCTTTAAAGGACCGGGTCTGGCTCAGGGGAAGGCTCTTTGACTCCTTCCGGCGCTTAGGGGCTCTTCAGGAGCTGGTGGATGACAGGGAGATTTCTGAAATCATGGTAAATGGGTCAGACCGCATCTTTGTGGAGAGAAAGGGGCATATGGCCCAGTGGGAAAAGTCCTTTGACAGCCAGGAACAGTTAGAGGATACCATACAGCAGATCGTCAGCAGGGTAAACCGCACCGTTAATGTATCAAGGCCCATAGCCGATGCCAGGCTTCCGGACGGCTCCAGAGTCCATGTGGTGCTTCCGCCCATTGCCATAGACGGCCCTGCGGTGACCATAAGGAAATTCCCGGAGCCCATTACCATGGCAGGGCTTCTGGCCCTTGGCTCAGTCACCAAAGAGGCGGCAGCCTTTTTAAAATCCATTGTGGAGGCCGGATATAACATTTTCATCAGCGGCGGGACCAATTCGGGAAAAAGCACCTTTCTCAATGCCCTCTCAGCTTATATTCCCCAGGATGAACGAATTGTGACCATAGAGGATTCTGCAGAGCTCCAGATCACCCATATTCCCAACCTGGTGCGGCTTGAAACGAGGGAAGCCAATGGAGAGGGAGAAGGGGAGATCACCATCGGGGACCTGATCAGGGCATCCTTGAGAATGAACCCCAGCAGAATTATTGTGGGAGAGGTGAGGGGAAAGGAGGCTCTGGACATGATATCGGCCATGAATACAGGGCATGACGGAAGCCTCAGTACGGGACACGGCAACAGTCCCAGGGATATGCTGTCCAGATTGGAGACCATGGTGCTGATGGGAGCGGACATCCCGCTTGCGGCTGTCAGAAGCCAGATCGGGGCAGCCATTAATATCCTGATACATTTAGGACGCCTGCGGGATAAGAGCAGGAGAATTTTGTCCATTGCGGAGGTGGCTGGCTATGAAAACGGAGAAATCAGGCTTAATACCCTGTTCCGGTTTGAAGAAGACGAAGAAAGCCGGGAAGGAACAAAAGGTGTGCAGGGGAGCCTTAAAAAGGTGGGAAGCCTTCAAAACACCGAAAAGCTTAAAGCAGCAGGCATTACAATACGATGAGTATATTCTGACACCGGCTCAGTGGTGTTTATACGGATTTCAGGGCGTGGCAGCAGGCGGGCTGTTCGCTTATGTCTTTTACCGCAGCATGGCGGCATTTCTGATATTTCTTCCATTTGGAATTATTTTTCCCATAATTAAAAAAAGAGAATTAAAAGAAAAGAGGCTTCAAAAGCTGAATCTGGAATTTAAAGAAGGGATTTTACTCTTATCTTCCTTTTTAAGTGCCGGATATTCGGTGGAAAATGCATTTTCCGCTTCAGTCAGGGAATTGAATCTGCTGTATGGAGAGGAAGGGCTGATTTCCATGGAATTCGGCCATATCGCAGGCCAGATCCGGATGAACCGTTCGGTGGAACAGGCCCTTTTGGAATTTGCCGGGCGAAGCGGACTTGACGATGTGAAAAACTTTGCAGAGGTGTTTGCGGCAGCAAAACGAAGCGGAGGAGAGCTGGTTTCCATCATCAGCCGGACCGCCTCCGTGATCCGGGATAAGGTTCAGGTGAGGCAGGAGATTTTGACCATGACGGCTTCCAAGCAGTTTGAACAGAAGATCATGAATGCCATCCCTTTTTTCATTGTCCTTTATATTGATATGACTTCACCCGGCTTTTTTGATCTGATGTACGGCACAGGTGTGGGAAGAATTCTCATGACTGTCTGCATGGCCGCCTACATAGCCGCATTTGTCATTGCCAGAAGAATTATGCGGATTGAGATATAGGAGGGAGCATGGAATGGAGAGAAAGGAAAAAAACAGGTTTAAACTGTCAAAGCTGCCTGTCACGAAAACCCAGGCAGCCTGCGCGGCAGGAGGAGTAATTTTATATGCCGTCATGAGCGCTATTAATGAAGGCAGAGGGGATTTATCCCAGGAAGGGCTTAAAAGGGCCGGACCGGGAAATGGGGAGACCTCTTATGAGCTCTCCGTATCAGGCTTTCACCAGAAGGAGGGAACCGGGGAAATAACCGTTGACCTGCCCGTAAGGGAACGAAGGTATAGGGAGCAGGAGGCCAGGGAGCTGCTTCAGAAGCTGGGAGAGGAACTCAAGGTACAGATTCTGGGAGAAAATGAATCCTTGGAGGAGGTGAGAACCGATTTAAATTTAAAGACCGGCCTGTCCGGGTACGGGTTTAAAATCAGTTGGGAATCGGAAAATCCTGAGTTGGTTGACTCCTTTGGGATTGTTCATAATGAAGACGTTTCTGAGGCCGGAGAACCTGTCTGGCTCGGTGCCTGGCTGACAGATGGAACTCATGAGCGCAGATATGAATATAAAGTTGTCGTCTATCCGCCGGTGCTCACTCCGGAGGAACAACTGGCAGCAGCTTTTAAAAAGTGGGTGGATAAGGCAGATGTGAGCCAGCAGACAGAAGACAGGCTGCTGCTTCCGGCTGTTTATGACGGGCAGACACTGACCTACAGCCTGGTAAAGGATGAGGATTACCGGTTCTTACCGATCATCGGAATTTTGCTGGCCGCCCTCCTTCATGCAAAGAAAGAAATGGACAAGCAAAAACAGGCCAAAGAGAGAGAGCAGCAGCTTCTTTTTGATTACTCTGAGGTGGTTTCCAAGCTGGTGGTCTATGTGGGAGCAGGGCTTACGGTCAGAGGGGCTTTGGAACGGATGGCAGCAGGCTATGAAGAATCCTTAAGCGCGGGAAAGAAAAGAGGGCGGCCTGCCTATGAGGAAGTGGTAAAGACGGTGAGGCAGTTAGGAAGCGGACTGGGAGAGGGAAAGGCTTACGGGGAGTTTGGAAGAAGGTGCGGGCTTCAATCTTATTTGAAGCTTTCCGCCCTTTTGGAACAGAGCCAGAAAAATGGAAGCCGCCAGCTTCGCCCTGCTTTGGAGCTGGAGCTGGTTTCCGCCTTTGAGCAGAGAAAGAACCTGGCCAAAAAGCTGGGAGAGGAGGCGGGAACGAAATTGCTGCTTCCCCTGCTTTTGATGCTGGGAGTGGTTATGGTCATGATTGTGGTTCCTGCATTTCTGGCATTTTACTAGAAAGGGGGTGATAAGATGGGAGAATTACTGAAAAAGGAATCAATGGCTTTTTTGAGGGAAGAAGACGGTGTAGGCGTGATTGAAATCGTGTTGATCCTGGTGGTTTTAATCGGACTTGTAATCATGTTCAAAAAACAGATAACAACTCTTCTTGATAATATTTTTAAGGAGATCAACAGTCAGTCCAAAGAGGTGTACTAATGAGAAAAAGCGGTCAGATAACAGTGTTTTTCAGCATGGTGCTGATGTGCATATTCAGCCTGATGTGCGGACTTTTAGAGTCCGCACGGACCGCAGGCTCCAGGTATTATTTAAAGATGGCCGCAGATTCAGCCATGGACTCTCTGTTCAGCCAATACCACAAGGAAGCCTGGGACCAGTACCGCCTTTTCCTTTTGGAGGGAAAGGACAATGCTGAACTGGAAGAGGCCTGGAAGGAATTTATGGAACCTTATACGGAAAGTTCCGGCTGGTATTCCATGGAAATAGAAAATGCTGAGGCCCTGCAGGTCTACCGCATGACGGATCAGGGAGGGCAGTATTTAAAACAGGATATCCTGGACTATATGAAATATGGAATATTTGAAAATCTCACCGATGAGACAGGGGCGGAAAATCTGATGACCCTGTTAAAGGAAGCTGGGGCCGTAAAAAACTTATCAGGAGCCTACAGCGGACATACGAAGGAGGCTGTCCGTCTGGAACGGGCATTTCAGGATATCAGCGACTCTTTGAGAAAGCAGAAAGAGTTATGGCAGGAAGCCGCCTCTGAGCTGTCCGATTATGACGGGCGGGGCTTTCGGAGAAAGGCTGCAGAGCTTGAACAGGAGATGAACGGGATTCCTTCCCTTGTGAGAGCCTATGGGAAGATGGCGGATCAGTTGAAAGAGAAATTGAAGGGAACGGAGGCTGCCATGTCCCAGGCGCGGGAGGAGTTAAGCCAGGAGGTCCGTGACACGCTGCGGGAGGAAACGGCCTGTTATGAGTCTTATGTCAATGAAGACGGAGCGCGGAGAAGGGAAATTGAAGCCCTCCCGGAGAAGATGACCCGGATTAAGGAGATCATAGACCGGGCAAAGGAGCGTTCCGTCGAAGTAGAAGAAATCATTTCAGAATGGGATGATGACGACGATGAAGAGGATGACGGTCCCGATGAAGAAGAACTGTGGGGATCAGTAGAAGAAATATGGCAGAAAATCCGTATTCCGGCGCTGCCTTATTCCAACGGAGTCAAAGACCCGGAAAAGCAGAAGCTTTTAGAACAGGTGGAAGGCTTTGTCCAAAGCGGTCTTATGAATCTGGTTCTTCCGGAGGGCAGTGAGATATCCAAGGGAGTCCTGGATTTTACAGAATTTCCATCCGCCTCCCTGGAAGAAGGGCAGGCAGAAATGGACGGGTTGGTGGACCGGATTTTGTTTCAGGAATACTGCGATCAGTTTCTTACAGACTTTCTTTCCGAAGAGGATAAGGAGGTGAAGTATGAGCTGGAGTATTTAATCGCAGGGAAAAATACGGATGAGGAAAACTTAAAAAAGGCAGTGGGAGATATTTTGATGGTGAGGGAAGGCATGAATTTGATCCACATTCTGTCAGACCGGCAAAAGCGTGATGAAGCCAAGGCTCTTGCAAACGTGATTACCGGTTCTGTCGGCTTGCTTCCCCTCGCAGGAGTTGTGGCATTTTTCATCATGAGCGTCTGGGCATTGGGAGAATCCATCATAGATGTAAAAATGCTGCTGGAGGGGAAAAAGGCGGCATTTGTCAAGACAAAGGAGACCTGGAATCTATCCCTGACCGGACTTTTAGAGCTGGGAAGCACAGGAACGTGTCCGGGAGGAGATGGGGATGAAAAGGGAATGAGCTATTCCGGCTATTTAAAGCTCCTTCTTTTTATAGGAAACGGAGAAACTCACCGATACCGGCTGATGGATGTGATTCAGATGAATATCTGCCGGAAACAGCAGGGCTTTCGGATGGCTCACTGCGTCTATCAGGCGGAAATTAAGGGGACGGCCAATGCAAGGCATATGTTTTTCGGAGGAAGAGATCCCTATTACCGGATGGAGGTCCGGACAGAAAAGGCATATTGAGGAAAGGAGGTGGATGATGATGCCCTTTTTCAAGGAGCTTTCAGGAAAAAAAGATAAAAAACAAGTTACTCTCCAGGTACAAGTCCCTCTCGTGAAATGCGGGCTTTTTGTAAAGAGGGCATTATCATCCGCCTCCGGCCTCCGGGAAAAAGGGAGCCTGACCGTAGAAGCAGCTGTCGCATTGCCTCTTTTCCTGTTTTTCATGGTGATTTTGATGATGCCCATGGAGCTGATGAACCAGGAACGGAAGGTTCAGACAGCTTTGGAAAAGGCCGGAGAAGAGGTGAGCCAGTATGCCTATGTCCTGGATCAGCTTAAGCTGGGAGAAAAGCTGGAGGAAGCCGGGTTGGAAGGCGTTCCGGACGAGTTTTTAGAGGGACTGACAGAACAGGGAGTATTATTTTATGTAAAAAAACGGGTGGAGAAAAACCTGGATTTTAAAAGGCTGGAATCTGTGTCCTTTTCCCGTTCCTCTGTTTTAAGGGATGGGGAAATAATAGACCTGGTCATGAATTACCAGGTAAAGCTTCCTTTTTCCACCTTTGGACTGGACAGTGTGCCCATGACGGCCAGGAGCTGCCGCAGAGCCTGGATTGGCAGGGAGGGGGTCAAAGAGGAAGGGGATACAGAGGATGAGCTGGTCTACGTGGGAAGAAGCAGCACCAGATATCACAGGGACAGGACCTGCCATTATCTGTACAATGATCTGAAAAAGATTTCTTTTCAGGAAGCAGAAAGTGTGCGCAACGCTTCTGGCAGAAAGTATCTGCCTTGCAGCCGGTGCGGCAGGTTTGCCCAGGAAAACGGAAGCGTTTATATTATGCCCGGAGGGGAACGGTATCACAGCGATGCCCACTGCTCCTCCATTGCCGCATACGCAGAAGCGGTGCCGTTGTCTGAGGTACGCCATTTAGGCGGCTGTTCATACTGTTCACAGTGAGGTGAATTTGCCAAAAGGGCAAAGAGAAGACCCCCTGGGGGGGAGGAGGTGTATTTGTGCTTGAAAGTATAAATAAAATCGCATTCGGCGTTTTCTTACTGCTGGCAGCCTGGCAGGACGGGAGAGAGAAGCATATAAGGGTATGGCTTTTGGCCTCCGCCGGGCTGGCAGGTATTTTCCTGTCCTTTCTGCGGGCAGATTTTGGCATGGAAAGGCTGCTGAGCTGCCTGATAGGAGCAGGACTTCTTATGGTGAGCCGCCTGACTGATGAAGCCATCGGATCAGGGGATGGCTGGTTCTTTACCGTCAGCGGATTTTACTTAACCCCTGTTTTAAACCTTAAGCTGTTGATTTACGGAACCTTTTTAAGCGGATTCGTCTGCGGAGGAATTTATCTTTACAGCCGGTTGAAGGGGAGAGATGTGAGGAAGAAGCCCGTGGCCTTCCTGCCGTTTCTGGTTCCGGTGTGGATTGGGCTGGTGGCATTATGAAGGGAGGTCTGCGCGGAAGTTATACCATAGAGGCATCCTTTGTCATGGCCCTGGTTCTTTGGGCCCTGCTGTTTTCCGTTCAGTCAGCATACCGTCTGCGGGATGAGGTGGTGGGAGCCATGGCTCTGACGGAATCTGCAGAGCGGCTCTCCCATAATGAGACGGAACTGCCTTCGGAGGCTGCTTCGTGGGCCTCTAATAGAGCCGGAACTCCTTTTTCCTGGAAACAGTATGAATTTCAAATTCACTTATCCGGAAATCCCATTACAGGGAGGAAGGTAAAGGCGTCGGGAAAGGGTGGAAAGTGGGGCCTTGAACTGGAACGGGATGTGTTTGACCCTGAAAATTTTTTACGGATACTGACCTTGATTCATCAGGAGGAATGAGATGAAGACTACATACAGGCGGGAAATGAAACATAACTATTTGATCATTGAACCGGAAGATGCCGGATATGACGGCTATGAAATCTATATGATGGAGAAAAACCGGATAGAGGGACTGCTGGGATTCCAGATGAAACAGATAGACGGCAGGAGATATTATTACTACGAAATCACTTCAAAGCAGCCTTTGAACCGGGTTTTGGAATATCACAGTCTGGGGGAAGGGGAATTAAAGAAACTGATCAACAAAACAGCCCAGACGCTGGACCGGATGGAGGCTTATCTGCTTCATGAAAAGCAGATTCTTCTGGAACCGGAATATATTTATGTAAACCCTGAAACCTTTGAAATTTACCTCTGCCTCATACCGGGAAGGCAGGGCGGATTTCCGGAGGAAATGAGCGGGTTATTGAGATACCTTCTGGGAAAGGTGAACCACCAGGATAAGGAGTGTGTGGTGACGGCTTACGGCCTGTATCAGGAAAGCCTCAAGGAAAATTACGGAATAAGGGACTTAATGGAGATTGTGGGAAGGAATGGGGGACAGAAAGAAAAGCAGGAAGAGGAAAAGGAAACACTCAGGGATAGCAGAAAAATCAGTGAAACTCCTGAACTGAGAGCACCTTATTTTTCCATGGAAGAAACAGGGAGAGAAGATTCCCTCCATAAAAAGAAGAAAGAAAACCTTTGGGAGCCGGGACTGTGGACGGCAGCAGCTGCAGCATTGGCCGCGGCAGCCGGAACCGCTGCGGTTTTATGGCTGATTTTTGGTATGGAAGGAATCTTGAAATTTTGGTATGGAAGCCTTGGAGCAGGCGTTCTTACTGCCAGTGCAGTTTTACTTAAGGCCCGAAAGGAGCCCCAAACTTCTAAGGAGGAGCGCACTGTAATGAAGGATTTAGGCCTCCGCCAGGAGAGAGAAGAATATGACTGGAGGATGACTTTTGAGGAAGAGAGCAAAGAAAAGGATAAGGAACCGAAGCAGGAAGAGGTGAGGAGGGAAACCGCACTGCAGACGGTTCTTCTGACAGACAGGACAGAAGATGAATCTATCCGGTATTTGCGGGCAACGGCTCCTGATATGGAAGATATTGGGATCAGCTACATCCCTTATCTGATCGGGAAACAGGAGGGGCTGGTGGATTATGTTTTAAGCAGTGAAACCATCAGCCGGATTCATGCCAGAATAGACCGGGAGGGAGAAGAATACCGGATCAGCGATTTAAATTCCACCAATGGGACCTGCGTCAATGGACGGCTGCTGGAAACCAATGAGACTGTGGTCTTAAAAAAGGGAGATGAGGTCCTTATTGCGGATTTTGCATTCATATTTACATAATCAGATGTTTTTGCAGATAGGTTGATCTGCTGTATATTATTTAGAAGATATGCCGGCGGGGAAGAATGTGTAAGATTATAATTGCATGAAGAAGCAAATGTTGTTATAATTTACTCAGAAAACCGCCATTTGAAGAGGGTGTTTCAGTTTGATAAAGAACTGAGCCTTCGGCGTCTGGAATCCCTGTAAGGCATATCCACTGTTCTATATAAAACGGGAAGGCTGTGTACTGTTCCTATAGTGACAGAGAAAAGAAAAAATATGCCTGGGAGAAGAATGTGATGGCAGAAAAAGACTTAAGTGAAAAGCTGATTGAGGATTATGCGGATGTGTTCGCAGATATCATCAATGTTTTGGCATTCCAGGGAGAAAGATTGCTGGAGCCTTCCAATATTGCGGATGGCCGGACAGCTTCCAGATATAAAGATGCAGATAAAAAGATCCGGGAGCATATTCGGGATGTTGTAAAGTATGATAAACAGAAGACCACCCTTGCCGTTATTGGAATTGAGAATCAGAGCAGGGTGGATAAGGACATGGTTTTTCGGGTGATGGGGTATGATTTCACTTCTTATAAGAAACAGATTGATGAGGATGAACACCCTAAGCATCCGGTTATAACCCTGATCCTGCATTTTGGCATGAGTCCGTGGGACGGCCCTAAGGATATACTGTCCGCTATTGATCAGAATCTGCCTTATGCGAAGTACTTTCCGGAAATTGTTTCAAATCTGCATATCAATGTGATTGATGTCGCTTTTATCCCGGAGGAGACCCGAAATCAATTCACCTCTGATTTTCGGATCATTGCAGATTATTTCTGTGCAGTGAGGGAGAAACGGGAAGAAGAACTGCGGTATCATGAACAGGAAATAACACATGTGTCAGAGATGCTGGATTTTTTCTCGGTTTTTGGAAGAGATAAACGTTTTAAAGATTGCAAGCCGGTTATTATGAAGGAAGCAGAGAAAGGAGCTGTCAGTATGTGTACTGTAATGGATTATGCTGAAAAGCAGGGAGTAACGAAAGGCAGACAGGAAGGAGTGCAGGAAGGCATGGAAATAGTCGTTGCCAATTTTCTGAAAAAGGATAACTGTGTGCAGCATACTGTTGAAATGCTGGGGGTTTCAGAAGAAATGGTTCTGGAGGTTGCAAAGAGAACGGGAATCCAGGTTATCCCATAAATGCTGTCAGAACTACTTCATCTGACCTGCATTTTGTATGCAGAAAAAACTTCATCATTGAAATTTCGTGTTTATATTTACATACTCCGCCCGCTTGTGCTAAAATAAACATATTATTTTGAAGGAGAGTGGTAATGGAAAACCTGGGATGGAGAAGAAGGGCATATGTGAATATGGGGCTGATTGCAGCGAATGTAGTCTATTTCTTTTATCTGGAAATGACCGGTTCGACGTCCCATACAGGATTTATGGTGTCTCACGGAGCCATGTATGCGCCTCTTGTTCTGGAAAACGGGGAATACTATCGTCTGCTCACTTCAATTTTTATGCATTTTGGTATTAACCACATTATGAACAATATGCTCATTTTGTTTATTTTGGGTGACAACCTGGAGAGGGCTCTGGGCCACATCAAGTATCTGATATTCTATCTGCTCTGCGGAGTGGGGGCCAATGTGGTGTCCATGGCAGTGAATGTGAGGGAATACCGGGCCGTGGTTTCTGCAGGCGCTTCAGGTGCCATATTCGGTGTGATCGGCGGTCTTTTATATGCGGTAGCCGTTAATAAGGGTCAGTTAGAAGATTTAAGCACACGCCAGTTGGCAATCGTCATTGTCAGCTCCCTGTACTTTGGTTTCACCAGTACGGGTGTGGACAATACGGCCCATATTGCAGGGCTGGTGCTGGGCATTTTGTTTGGTCTTCTTTTATACCGCAAACCCGGCAGACGACCTTACAGGGAAATATGGGATTGATTAAAAAGAGGTGAGAGTATGAGAAAAGATGATTGTATTTTCTGCAAAATTGCGAATGGAGAAATCCCTTCTGAAACGATTTACGAAGATGATATGTTCCGCACGATTATGGACTTAGGACCCGCTTCCAAGGGCCATGCTTTGATTCTTCCCAAGCAGCACTACAGGGATCTGTGTGACTTAGACAGGGAAACGGCAGCAAAAGTTCTTCCCCTGGCAGCTAAAATCGGAGATGCCATGAAAAAATCACTGGGATGCAGGGGCTTTAACGTTGTGCAGAATAATGGAAAGGAAGCAGGTCAGACTGTTTTTCATTATCACGTGCATCTGATCCCCCGCTATGAGGAAGGCCCTGACATGGTTTCATGGGCACCGGAAAAAGCAGATCCGGAAGAATTAAAACAAACAGGAGCCGCTATAAGAAGCGCCCTATAATCAGAGGAATAAAATCAATGAACATACATGAAGATGAAAATTTGTTATTGATGTCCATATACGGACAGTATCAGGGCCTGCTCAGGCGGATCGCAAAAGCACTTAATGTACCGGATATAGAATTGGATGACGTGGTACAGGAAACCTTTATTTCCTACTTTCAAAATTACTCATTAACATGGACGGATGCCCGAAAAAAGAGCATGCTGATTAAAATCTTAAAGAGCAAGTCCATTGACAGCCTTCGCAGAAACGGCCATTACCAAAAGGTGAGCCTAGATGAGGAAGATGCGGTCAGTGAAATACCAGGTTTTGTGGTCACCGATCCTTTGGATGTCATTCTTGGAGAAGAAGCACTTTTAAGGATAACCAGCGGGATATTCAGCATGCGGGAGGAATGGAGGGAACTTGCAATTCTCTATTTCCTGGAACAGCGGACAATCCCTGAAATCTGTGAAAAATTAAAAATTCCGGGAACTGTGTGCCGTTCCCGGATATACCGGACCAGAGTCTGCTTAAAAAAGATTCTCGGTCCCAGCTTCGATATCAGATAATTTAGTGACCGGCCAGAGCTTCAATTTTGTCAATGATGGAGTCGACAGCGTTATTTAGCTGGCTCTGCTCCATCTTTGCCAGGAAGTCCTGCCGGTTTTTCATGGTTTCAGTGACAGCCTGCAGAAGGGAATCGCCGGACAATTTTTCCTCCTCCAGAAGGAAACTAAAGCCCTGCCTGGCAAAGGATTTGGCATTTAAGATCTGATCTCCCCGGCTGGCTGAGGCAGAAAGAGGAATCAGAATATTGGGCTTTTTAAGGGCCAGAATTTCGCAGATGGCATTGGCGCCTGCTCTGGAAATCATGAGGTCGGCAGCGGCAAAGAGGTCCTTTAAGGGCGCGTCAACGTATTCAAACTGTACATATCCTGGGGTATTGGCAAGACTTTTGTCCAGATTGCCCTTTCCGCAGATATGTATCACCTGATAATTTTTTAACAATTTTGGAAGAATGCCCCGCACTGCCTTGTTGACTGTAACAGAGCCTAAGCTGCCTCCGATGACCAGGATGACAGGTCTGTTAGGAGAAAGGCCGGCATGGGAAAGCCCTTTCATCCGGTCGCCCTGTAAAAGCTCCTTCCGTATGGGTGAGCCTGTCAGAACTGCCTTCTTCTTTGGAAGATAGGCCAGGGTCTCAGGAAAGTTGCAGCAGACCGTCGCGGCAGACGGAATGCACATCTTATTGGCCAGGCCCGGCGTCATATCCGACTCATGGATGATGACGGGAACCTTGCAGTGCTTTGCAGCCAGCACCACAGGTACGGTTACAAAGCCGCCCTTTGAAAATACCACATCCGGCTTGCATTCCCTGATCAGTTTTAACGCTTCTCCATATCCTTTCAGCACCCGGAAAGGGTCGGAGAAATTTTTTAAATCAAAATACCGGCGGAATTTACCGGAAGAGATGCCGTAATAGGGGATGCCGGCGTTCTCGATGAGGGTCCGCTCGATTCCCTGGTAAGATCCTATATAGCGTATATCGTAATTTTTTGCTTTTAAAGACGGAATTAAAGCCAGGTTCGGAGTGACATGGCCGGCAGTGCCTCCGCCGGTTAAAATGATTTTTTTCATAAAGCTTGCCTCCAGAATTCAATCTGCTGCAGAAACAAGAATGTTCCTGTAATAATTTTATAATACTATAGTAAACGCTAGCCGTAAAAAGTCAACCCCGAAGCAGCCGGGAATTTGAGGATAACTTGTATATAAGAGGTGGAAACGGAAAGATGGAAAGAGAGAACAAGGAAAAAAGGTCCGTTTTAAAACGGATCATGTACGGCGCAGAGTCCCAGGAAAAGCTGGAGGCTCATTTGGTTGATTATATGCAAAAAAACCTGGAATTAACACCTGGGCAGACCGCCCCTCCCACAGGGGAATTTCAAAAAATTGTGGAGGAGCTTGGCAGAAGGGGCCCAGAAACTGTCATGAGGCGGCAGATCAGGCTTTTTCATCAAAGCTTCCGGACGGTCCGTTTTTTTCAAAAGCCCCTCACTCTTTTTATGGCGGTCATAATCATGGCAGCAGTTTATGCTGTCGGGGTCTTTCTCTGAATGAAAAGCTCTTTACTTCACTAAGCTTTTTTCCCATTCCTCTTCTTTAAATCCGGCCAGGACAAAATCTGTTCCGATGATTAAGGGGCGTTTTACCAGCATCCCTTCTGTTGCCAGCAGATCGATCTGTTCTTTTTCGCTCATGCCTGGAAGAAGGTCCTTTAAATGCTTTTCCTTATAGAGGATGCCGCTGGTGTTAAAGAACCGTTTTATGGGAAGGCCGCTTTTGGCAATCCACTCTGTAAGCTCGCCGGCATTGGGATTTTCTTCTTTTATATTTCTGGAATCGTAATCTACCCCATGGGCATCCAGCCATTTTTTTGCATTTTTGCAGGTGCTGCAGGGCGGATATTGTAAAAATAAAACTTTCATGATTGCAGATCTCCTTTCGGTTTCTCTTTTGTTTCCCCATTATTATATCCTGAAACCGGCTGAATGAAAAGGCTGTTGCTGGAATAAACTATAACAATTCAGTGATTTCAGGTGAAGTATGAGATTTTTATTGTTTTTATCGGAGGCAGCAGTGCCCCTCATTATTTTTTATA
This sequence comes from Lacrimispora sp., assembly GCF_047605665.1. GTDB lineage: Bacteria > Bacillota > Clostridia > Lachnospirales > Lachnospiraceae > Lacrimispora. Next base: position 85,872 of record NZ_JASGFH010000016.1, read on the forward strand.
TTGTAGGCTTTGGCATACTGTCCAAACGGCCTGTTTTTGATGACTTCATAAACGGAGCCAAGGGAGGAATGAAAACTGTGGCGGGTATCATGCCCACCCTGATCGGGCTTATGACGGCTGTGGGAGTTCTCCGGGCTTCCGGATTTTTAGACTTTCTGGCAGAGCTGCTGACAAAGCCGGCGGCCCTTTTGTTTCTTCCGGCCCCTGCTGTCCCGGTGATATTAGTCCGTCTGGTGTCAAACTCAGCGGCAATGGGTCTTGTTCTTGATATCTTTAAAAAATACGGAACAGACTCCTATGTGGGAATGCTGGTTTCGGTGGTGATGAGCTGTACGGAAACGGTATTTTACTGCTTGAGCATTTATTTTGGAACTGTAAAAATAAAGAAAACCCGTTACACCCTGGCCGGCGCCCTGGCTGCAACTGCCGCAGGAGTGGCAGTCAGCGTCCTTTTAAGCCGTTATTTGGTATAAAAGGGATTTTTTAATGGTGATTTTAAGAATTTCATAAGAATTCAGGTGGTTGTCTTGGAATACATAATCATGTATAATTACGGGGAAGCTTTTATTGTCATAAAGGTATGAAGGGGATAGACGTGGATACTTACGGAACTCTTAACGAAGTATTGGTAAGACTGTTTCGGGATATTATGGATATAGAACAGCGTGCTGTCATTACACCGGAATTTAATAATGTCACGAACAATGATATGCATGTAATAGAGGCCATCGGAATCGATGAGCCAAAGAATATGTCGGCCATAGCAAAGGAATTATCTGTTACGGTGGGCACATTGACCATTGCCATGAACAGTCTTGTAAAAAAAGGGTATGTGATCCGCCAACGGGGAAAGGAAGACCGCCGCGTTGTTTATATCTCTCTTTCGGAAAAAGGAAAAGAAGTCTATGAGCACCATGCCAGATTCCACCAGGAAATGATCGAAGGTGCTATTTCAGGCTTAAGTGAAAATGAGATAGAAGTTTTAACAAAAGCGCTGACCAAGCTGAATCGATGGTTCCGGGGCTTGAACCAGTAAGCGGCAGAGCGGCTTATTGGTTTATGGACAAGCAGAGAGACCCATTGTGAATGTCCGCTTTACTAGAATTTAAGGAGGCAATACCCGATTATGAAGAGAATTTTCTTATTTTTATTGAGCATTATGCTGCTGTCTTCTCTGGCAGCCTGTACTCCCACCCAGCCAAAGGTGGAGACCAAGGCACCGGACCCTCAGATGATGGGCCCTACCGGAGGAGCATCTGATAAGGTTCCTGATCCCAATGTGGAGCCTATGGAAATCATTTCCGTATACAGCCAGAATGATGACGCAACAGGCCTCAATCAGGCCATGGATGCGGTGGATGAACTGACTGCAGAAGCTCTTGTGGACAAGCTGATTGAATACGGCGTTTTAGAAGAGGGAACAGAAGTTTTAAAGTTTGATAAAGCAGACGAGACAGGCACTCTGGACCTTTCCAAGGTTCCGACCAGCGGTTCAGCAGGAGAGCTCCTTATGCTGACGGCATTGGGTAATACCTTTACCGAGAATTTTGAACTGCGCCAGTTAAAGCTTTTGGTGAATGGAAAGAATTATTCCAGCGGTCATATTGAGCAGGGAGATAACGACTATCTGCAGTATGTGAAAAATTACAAGGAAATTAAATAATATAAAACATGCGCCTTGGGAATATGGCAGCTTCATAAGCCTTCCCAGGGCGCATATTTTTTGTTGAATTCTCTTTTTATTTGCCGCGAAGCTGCTCGTTCAGCCAGCTTCGGAATAAGGGCTGTATGACAGAAAACGGTGCAGGCCCTGTGTCCAGAAGAAAGGTGTGGAATGCTTTTAAATCAAAGTTTTCCTTTAAAATCCGCTGAGCCGCTCCCTTCATTTCCATGATTTCTAAATACCCCACATAATATTCCATGTAGTTGCCGGGGTTTTCCACCAGACTGCTGTAGATGGAGTCCACGATATCGGTGTTTTCCACGTTGTAAAAGGTTCCCAGATATTTTCCCACCTGTTCCTGATCCCAGCCCTCATAGTTGATGCAGATATCCAGATAAGCATAGATGCCCAGAGTAACTGCTGTATTGTGGGCCAGAAGTTTTCCAAGATTGGGGTCCAGCCCGTTATCCAGAGTGTAAGAATAAAATTCCACGTAGGTGGCCCACCCTTCCGAATAGCTGGGGAAGGAGAGGATGGTTCTCAAATCACTTGGATTTTTACTCAGGAAGTAAACGTTCTGATATAAGTGCCCCGGATAGCCTTCGTGTGCGAGAGTGGGAAATAAGTCTTCGTTCTGGAAGCGGGGGTTATTGTTAATATAAATCGTATTTTCTTCATAGCGGTCAATGGGCGGAACCAGATAAAAGGCCGGGCTTAAGGAAGCTTCCAAAGCTGCGGGAACGTGTTTGACCGTATAGGTGCACTCCGGTGCCTCCGGGAAGTCCTCTGTGATCTGAACCTTTAAGGTTTCCAAGATTTCCTCCGGTGACTGATATTCGAAGGAATAGCTTTCAAGGGAGTCAAGAACCTCAGGATGCTCCTTTGTGATCTCACTTAAAGCCTGTATGTCGGCTCCCATCTGTTTTTCGATGGCCTTTGTGAGCTGCTCAATGGAACCGTAAGAGGTCCCGGTTCCGGAATTCACCACGTACTCGAAATAGCGTTTTCCCTCCGGATACCAGAATAAGCCTTTGTCGTTGGTCCCGGTTCCCATGAGGGCAGTAATTCCATTGATCAGATTTTTATAGGCAGGGACGAAGTGTTCCTCTAAAACCTTTAAATTCTGTTCTTTATAAGCGGCCTTCTCCTCGTCTGTCAAATCTGTAAGAGCATCGATCCGGGTGTTAAAGGTTTCCGCCAGAAAGCTGTGGTCCGGCTGGATTAAATAGGCTTCACAGGATTTTAATACGTGGTCGGCAGCGGAATCAGACATAAAAAGCCCGGCTTCCGATTTCTTCTTTTCAAACTCCAGAATCTGTCCATAATAATTATCAATGGTGGAAAGAAGAGAAAGATAATGGTCCACGTCATCTTTGGTGTAAAAGCTGTATTCTGCAAACAGAACGGGAAGCTGTGCCTGAATTCCAATGGTGCTTGTGAGAGGCTTTGCATAGAGCTCCAGCCCTTCGGAGGTCAGCTCTGTGTCTATGTAGGAATCAAGGACCTTGTAGGTCAGCCTTTGTTCAGCCGTTAACCGGCGCTGGTCAAATTCCCTCAGTTTCTTTTTCAACTGCTTCAATTCCTCAGCGCTCTCCTTCATCTTATCCAGGGAAAAATCGCCGAGAGTCAGAGGAATGGTGTGAAATCCCCGTGCAGCAGGATCTGCGATGCTGAAATGAAAACTGATTCCGGAGTTTTCTATTTCCTCCCGGAACAAATCTTCTGTAAACTGATCGAACTGGTCTTGCATGGCCGTATCACCGGCCCGGTACTGTTCATATTTCCCGGTATCAGCGGAAGTCGGTTTCTGGGGCAGGGCCTTACAGGAAGCGAGCAGGAAAACCGCCAGAATCATGAGAAAAAGACAGGGGATTTTCCTTGAGATGCAGTTTTTCATATACGATTCCTCCGTAATTTGTGTCAGGATAAAGGAATCTTCCTCCAACCTTCACTATTATTATATATATGATCCTTAAAAAAAAGTCATGACAAATAAGCTCATATGGAGCCTACCCGCTTGACAAACCAGGCGGGAGCCATTACACTAAGGATACCGACAAACTATATCTGTAAGAATGCTGAGAAAAGAAGAGTAAGAAATCCACCTCATGAACAGAGACTTCCGGAAGCTGAAAAGGAAGCTTGAGCGCATTTCCCAACATGGCCTTGGAGCAGCGGAATTGAACTGGCAGCCATCTGCTTTTAAATTCCGACGGTTACACCCGTTATCGTGTCAGACTGTTAACAGCAGCCATAGAGGTATCTATGGATGTGAACGCAGCCGTTAAGGTCTGTGCTGTAAGGCGCAGATGAATTAAAGTGGTAACACGGGACTGTTCCCCGTCTTTAAATTTCCGAAAGGATGTTTAAGGCGGGTTTTTTCTTTGCAGAAAGTCTATTTCATTTTATAACAGGAGGAAAACACATGTGTAATATTGACAAAAAGCCATATTATATCACCACAGCCATTGCCTATGCTTCAGGAAAGCCACATATCGGCAACACCTATGAGGCCATTTTAGCAGATGCCATTGCCCGTTACAAGAGAGCTGAGGGATATGATGTATTTTTCCAGACAGGAACTGACGAGCACGGCCAGAAAGTTGAAGAGAAGGCGGCAGCGGCAGGCATCACACCAAAGGAATTTGTAGACCGCGCTGCGGATCAGATCAGGAGTATCTGGGATTTGATGAACACCTCTTATGACAAATTTATCCGGACCACAGATAAGGACCACGAAGAGCAGGTTCAGAAAATCTTTAAGAGGCTGTATGACCAGGGCGACATTTATAAAGGCCATTATGAAGGCTTATATTGCACCCCATGTGAGTCCTTTTTCACAGAATCCCAGTTAAAGGATGGAAAATGTCCTGACTGCGGACGGGAAGTAAAGCCTGCGAAAGAAGAGGCTTATTTCTTCCGTATGAGCAAATATGCTGACCGGCTGATTCAGCACATCAATGAGAATCCTGATTTTATCCAGCCTGTGTCCAGAAAGAATGAGATGATGAACAACTTCCTTCTTCCGGGCCTTCAGGATCTGTGTGTATCCAGAACCACCTTCCAGTGGGGCATTCCTGTATCCTTTGACCCCAGACACGTGACGTATGTATGGCTGGATGCCTTAACCAACTATATCACCGGCATCGGTTATGACTGCAATGGAAACAGCACTCCCCAGTTTGAAAAATTCTGGCCTGCTGACCTTCACCTGATCGGAAAGGATATCATCCGGTTCCATACCATTTACTGGCCCATTTTCCTTATGGCCCTTGACGTGCCCCTTCCAAAGCAGGTATTCGGCCACCCATGGCTGCTGCAGGGAGACGGAAAGATGAGCAAGTCCAAGGGAAATGTGCTCTATGCCGACACTCTGGTGGATTTCTTCGGCGTGGACGCAGTCCGTTACTTTGTGCTTCATGAAATGCCCTTTGACAATGACGGTGTCATCACCTGGGAGCTGATGGTGGAGCGTATGAATTCAGACCTTGCCAATATCCTTGGAAACCTGGTAAACCGCACTATTTCCATGTCCAATAAATACTTTGGCGGCATTGTGTCCAATGAGAATACGGAAGAAGCCGTTGACCAGGAATTAAAGGCAGTGGTTTTGGAAGAAGTGAAAAAGGTTCAGGAGAAGATGGAAAAGCTGAGAGTTGCCGATGCCATGACAGCTATCTTTAACATCTTCCGAAGAAGCAACAAATATATCGACGAAACAGCTCCATGGGTTCTTGCCAAAGATGAAGCATCAAAGCCCCGTCTGGCAACCGTACTGTATAACCTGACAGAAGCCATCACCGTGGGTGCATCCCTGCTGGCCTCTTTCATGCCTGAAACCTCAGAAAAAATCCTGGCCCAGCTTAACACGACAAAAAGAGAGCTGTCCCAGATGAATGAATTCGGCCTCTATCCTTCTGGCAATCAGGTGACCGACAAACCGGAAATCCTCTTTGCCCGCATGGATATAAAGGAAGTCATTGAAAAGGTGGAAGCCATGAATGCAGCCCAGGAGTCAGGATCAGGAGAAACAGCTTCTGAGGTAGGCTCTGAAGACGGCATTGATATAGAAGCAAAGGCAGAAATCGAGTACGATGACTTTGCCAGGCTCCAGTTCCAGGTAGGTGAGATCATCGCCTGCGAGGCCGTTGCCAAATCCAAAAAGCTTTTATGCTCCCAGGTAAAGATCGGAAGCCAGGTAAGGCAGATCGTCAGCGGCATCAAGGCCCATTACTCACCGGAAGAAATGGTTGGCAAAAAGGTGATGGTTGTGGTAAACTTAAAGCCTGCAAAGCTGGCGGGAGTCATGTCTGAGGGCATGCTTCTCTGTGCAGAGGATGCAGACGGAAACTTATCCCTCATGGTTCCTGAAAAGCCAATGCCTTCAGGAGCAGAAATCTGCTGATAAATATATATGAGAATGAAGAAAAGGCCGGGTTTTTGATCCGGCCTTATTAAAAAAGGAGAATTCCATGTACGAGACAGGAACAGCTTCTGTAAAAGGAATTACCGGAAATACGTTGAAGATGGTTGCTATTGTAACCATGTTTTTGGACCATGCAGGCGTGGTTTTAGTTGCAGGAGGCATATTAGGAGACAATGTGATCCAGGAAGGAAGCCTCTGGCCCCTGGCATACGTGGTGCTTAGAACCATCGGAAGGCTGGCCTTTCCCATATTCTGCTTTCTGCTGACAGAAGGCTTTCTTCATACGAGAGATGTGAAAAAGTATGGAATCCGGCTTCTGGCCTTTGCCTTTATTTCTGAGGTCCCTTTTGACCTGGCCATCTTTGACCGGTGGTTTCAGCCCGGCTACCAGAATGTCTATTTCACCCTGTTTCTGGGCCTCTGCGTTTTGTATTTTTATGACAAGGCCGCAGGAAATTCGGTAAAACAGGGCCTTATAGCTCTGGCAGGCATGGCAATCGCTTCCTTTATAAGAAGTGATTACGATGCCATTGGAATTGGCATGATCCTGATTTTCTATGTGTTTCGTGGAAATAAAAAGCTTCAGACCTTGTTTGGAGGGATGCTGGCAGTGGTATCCAGCTTAAGCCTTTCCGGCGCAGCGGCTCTGGCGTTTATCCCCATCCGCATGTATAACGGGAAAAGAGGGGAAAAGAATTTAAAACAGTTTTTCTACTGGTTTTATCCGGTCCACCTTCTTTTGCTGTATTTGCTGCGCTTGAGCATCACTTAAAAGGAGAATATTATGATTTTTGATACACACGCCCATTATGATGATGAGGCATTTGATGAAGACAGAGACTCGCTGCTGGGCTCCCTTTCAGAGCATGGCATTGAGGCGGTGACCAATATAGGGGCCAGCATGGAGACTTCCAAAAACACCTTAAAGCTGGCAGAAAAATACCCTAACGTCTATGGCGCCATCGGCATTCATCCCAATGACACCGGGGAAATGAGGGAGGCAGATTTAAACTGGCTGAAGGAACACTCTGCCAATAAAAAGGTGGTGGCAATCGGGGAAATCGGCCTGGATTACTACTGGGAGGAACCGGATCATGAGACTCAGAAAACGTGGTTCATCCGCCAGTTAGACCTTGCAAGAGAAGTAAAGCTTCCCGTGGTCATCCACAGCCGGGATGCGGCAAAGGACACCCTGGACCTGATGAAAGCCCATGCAGAAAAGAACTTAAGCGGAGTCATTCACTGCTTTTCTTATGGAAAGGAAATTGCAAGGGAATACTTAAACATGGGCTATTACCTTGGAATCGGCGGAGTGCTGACGTTTAAAAACGCCAGAAAACTGCGGGAGGTGGTGGAATATATGCCCATGGAGCAGATGGTTTTAGAAACAGACTGCCCTTATCTGGCACCGGTTCCCAACCGGGGAAAGCGAAATTCCTCTTTGAACCTTCCTTATGTGGTGAAAGAGATCAGCGTTATTAAGGGGATTTCAGAAGAAGAGGTCATAGAAATTACCAACCGCAACGGAAAAAAATTATACGGATTGATATAACAGGAAGCAAGCGAAAACGGAGGACGAGCATGGCATCATTGGGAAATCCCCAAAAAACGATTGAGATCATAAAAAAACACGAATTTGCATTTCAAAAGAAGTTCGGCCAGAACTTTTTAATCGATACCCACGTGCTGGATAAAATCATCGCATCAGCAGGTGTGACAAAGGATGACTGTGTGCTGGAAATCGGGCCGGGAATCGGCACTATGACACAGTATCTGGCGGAAAATGCGGGACATGTGGTGGCAGTAGAGATTGACTCCAACTTAATCCCCATTCTGAAAGAAACCCTTGGGGACTACGACAATGTGACCGTCATTCACGGCGACATTTTAAAGACAGACGTGAACCAGATCGCGGAACAGTACAATGGAGGCCGCCCCATTAAAGTGGTGGCAAACCTTCCTTACTACATTACTACTCCCATTATTATGGGACTTTTTGAAGGAAATGTCCCCATTGACAACATTACGGTCATGGTTCAGAAGGAAGTGGCAGACCGGATGCAGGTGGGGCCCGGCTCCAAGGATTACGGAGCGCTTTCTCTGGCAGTCCAGTACTATGCCCAGCCCTACATCGTAGCCAATGTGCCGCCCAACTGCTTTATGCCCCGTCCGAACGTAGGCTCTGCCGTAATCCGCCTGACCCGGCATAAAAATTCCCCTGTAAAGGCAGAAGATCCGGACTTAATGTTCCGTCTCATCCGGGCTTCCTTTAACCAGAGGAGAAAGACCCTGCAAAACGGCTTAAACAATTCCCCGGAGGTCTCCTTCACAAAAGAGGAAATCACAGAGGCCGTAGAAAGTCTGGGCCTTGGCGCCTCCATAAGAGGAGAGGCCCTGACCTTAGAGCAGTTTGCCGCTTTAAGCAACTATTTTACCAATATGAGAAAATAAATTTACAGGAGGGGACATGTCGGATTCACTGATTACCAAACGTGCCATAGCAGAAGCTTTGAAACAGGTGTGCAGGGAAAAGCCGTTTAACAAGATATCCATATCAGACATCACGGCTGTATGCGGTCTGAACCGGCAGACCTTCTATTATCATTATCAGGATAAATATGAGCTGTTAAGCTGGATTTATTACAATGAAAATTTTGCCGCCATTGCGGAAAATATCACCCTTGAGAACTGGGACCAGAAGGTGCTGGAACTGCTTGAAAATATGCGGAAAGAGAAAGCCTTTTACATCAATACCATAAAAGAGCAGGAACACACCTTTGAAAGCTATCTTCTGGAAATGGCAAAGGCTCTGTTTTTAGAGGCAATCCTGTTCCTTGACGAAAAAAAGAAGCTTACAGAGGAAGAACGGGAATTTGATGCCCAGTTTTACGCCTACGGCATCTGCGGCATGATCGTCAACTGGGCGGAAAAAGGCATGAAGCAGGAGCCCTGGCTTATGGTCCGGAGGTTAAAGAGCTTAGTTAGTGCCACCAAGCGGATCGGCTATCTTCGAAACCGGGAAGAGGTTTAGAAGAGTTTTTTCATAATGAGATTTAAGCATTCCTCCAGAGTACAGTTTTTGATCATTGCAAGAAGCTCGGTATAATGAAACTGTTCCATAGAACAGGGATGAAAACGCAGCAGCAGCTCTTCCATATTTCTGGCGGCCCGCTCCGGAGATTTCTGTCCGTTTTTTAACTGATGGAGAAGTGCCGTCCTGAGTACGGATTCCCGGATATGATTGCGCAGGGTCACTGACATGATTCTCCCTCCTTTTGTTTTTACTCATTGTAAAAGAAGAAGAAAATAATTTCGATAGACAAAATACAAAAAATGTCCTGTTTTTTGACACCATTTCCGTGGTGTCGTTTTTTTTTACAATTGAAAAATCATGTATGATGACCAGTAAAACGAAGTATGCTAATATGAGGCCATCACTTACATCAAATCAAAGATTGGAGCATTGATCATGAAGGACAAAAACAGTTTTGGAAAGGCATTGACCTGGAGTCTGGCAGCCACTGCCGCAGCCATGGCAGCAGCGAAAGCCTATGACTATTCAAAAAAGCAGAAACATTTAAAACAAAGTGAACCGGAAAAACCGGAAGAAAAAATTCATAGCCCCAAAGACAGAAAAGCCTATTTTGTAGGCGGAGGCTTAGGAAGCCTGGCAGGAGCAGCCTATCTGGTGAGGGACTGCAATATGCCGGGAGAGCAGATCACAATTTTTGAAGGACTTCCGATTTTAGGCGGCAGCAACGACGGCATCGGCACCCCGGAAAAAGGCTTTGTCTGCCGGGGAGGGCGGATGCTCAATGAAGAAACCTACGAAAACTTCTGGGAGCTGTTCCGGTCCATCCCATCCTTAAGCAATCCAGGCAGGAGCGTGACCGAGGAAATCTTAAATTTTGACCACGCCCATCCCACAAAAGCAAAGGCCAGGCTGATCGACAAAAGAGGAAACATTCTGGATGTGAAAAGCATGGGATTTACCCAGAAGGAGCGGATGGCTCTTTTAAAGCTCATGAACACCCCGGAAGAAAAGCTGGATGACATGACCATTGAAGAGTGGTTTGCAGACATGCCCCACTTCTTTACCACTAATTTCTGGTACATGTGGCAGACTACCTTCGCATTCCAGACCTGGAGCAGTCTGTTTGAATTCCGCCGTTATATGCGCCGGATGATTTTGGAATTTTCAAGAATTGAAACTCTGGAAGGAGTGACAAGAACTCCTTTAAACCAGTATGACAGTGTCATCCGTCCTCTGGAAGAGTATTTGAGAAAACAGGGAGTCATTTTTGAGGAAAACTGTGTTGTGGAGGACATTGACTTCGCTGACGGCGCTGGAATCACGGCAAAAGTGCTTCACTTAAAAGACAAAGGAAAAGAGCGCACCATCGAGCTTCAAAAGGGCGATATCTGCATCATGACCAATGCCTGTATGACCGACAGCGCCACCTTGGGAGACCTTCGCACCCCCGCTCCTGCCCCTAATTTAAGACCCATATCAGGAGAGCTCTGGAGCAAGGTCGCCGCAAAGAAGCCGGGCCTTGGAAATCCCTATCCGTTTTTCTGCGACGTACAGGAGACCAACTGGGAAAGTTTTACCGTCACCAGCCGGGGCAATAAACTTTTAAAAATGATTGAGAACTATTCTGGAAATGTGCCCGGAAGCGGAGCCTTAATGACCTTTAAAGACTCTAACTGGCTCATGAGCATTGTAGTGGCCGCCCAGCCTCACTTCATCAACCAGCCCATGGACCAGACTATTTTCTGGGGCTACGGACTTTATACCGACCGGGTGGGCGATTATGTAAAGAAGCCCATGAAGGACTGCACCGGAGAAGAGATGCTGACAGAGCTCCTTCACCATCTTCATATGGAAGACCGCTTAGAGGAAATCCTTGCCGACGTAGTCAATGTCATCCCCTGTATGATGCCCTACGTGGATGCCCAGTTCCAGCCCCGCAAAATGACTGACCGTCCCAATGTAGTTCCTGCAGGCTCCACCAACTTTGCCATGGTGAGCCAGTTTGTGGAAATCCCCGATGATATGGTATTCACCGAGGAATATTCAGTCCGCGCCGCCAGAATAGCCGTATACACCCTTATGGGATCGGATAAAAAAATCTGTCCGATCACACCTTACGTCAAAGACCCCAAGGTTTTAGCAAAGGCAGTCCAGACCTCATACCGCTAAGAGGATAAGACCGCAAATAAAATATCGTAAACATCAGGCAAGACAGAAAAATGCGCCCAAACCGTGATATGCTGTCCTATATAAGGACAGCACACTCCGGTTCAAGGCGCATTTTTATGCAGTATTTTCAAAAAAATCCATCGGGCATCAGCCTGCTATTTAGAGTCCTCATAACACGCCCGTGCTCCCCCGATATACTTGGGCCTGGTGCGGGCAGCCACCACAGGGGCAGACCCGATGCGGTTGATCTTAAGCCTGACAGGAACAGCCACAGCCTTTAAATGCATCCCGATGAGGGTATTTCCAATATCAATTCCTGCATGGGCTTTGATTGCCTCCACAGCCACAGGCTCCTGAAACGTCCTGTAAGCCGCTAAAGCAAAAGAACCTCCGGCCTTTAGCTGGGGAATCACGCTCACCGGCTCATAGCCGTAAAGCTCTGCCGCTTCCCGCTCCAGAATCAGCGCCCGGTTCAAGTGTTCGCAGCACTGGGCTGCCACATAGATTTCACGAGCCTTAAAAACCTCATGGATGGCCGAAAAAACTGCTTGACCAATCTCTTCGCTGGAATGAGAACCAATGCGGTGGTCGGAAATCTCACTGGAGGAGCAGCCGATCACAACCAGATTCCCTTTCTTTAAATGAGCAGCCTCCAGCAATTCTTCAGCCGCCTGTTCAGCCTGTAACCTGATTTCTTCCAACACAGCGGACACCTCCTTTTACAATCATTTCATAACCTATAAAGCGGCCCTGATGGCAGCGGCCATGTCTTCATACTCTTTCTCAGTTAAATACACCTTGTCCGGATTCATGGCAAAGGTACTGCCCCATTCATCCCCACCATTGTACTTGGGAACGATGTGCATGTGAAGGTGACAGCCTGTATCTCCATAAGCGCCGTAATTGACCTTATCCGGGTGAAATACCTTGTGAACAGCCTTGGAAACCCTGGCCGTATCAGCAAAAAAGGCATTTCTCTCCTCGTCACTGATGTCAATCATTTCACTGACATGATCCTTATACGCCAGAATCACCCTGCCTTTTTTGCTCTGTTCCCTGAATAAATATAAAAATCCCGTTTCCATTTCGCAGATCAAATAGCCGAATTTGGCTACTAAGTCTCCCTGCATGCAATATGCGCAGTTTGGGTCTTTCATTGTGCCGATACCCTCTTTCTGATTATGTATTATTCCCGTGGTTTAGAAGATTATTACCTGCTCTTTATATAGGCGGCAACCTTTACATCTTCTTTTTTAATGTGGCTGATCAGCCAGCCCGCAATGGTGCTGTTAACCTCTCCCACAAGAGGGATGGTAGGGCCTTCCTTCTCCAGCTTGACACAGATTCCCGCCACAACCCTTTTGAAGTCATCGTGGTAACGCTTGTGCGCAGCATAATCCGGATACTGGTATTGAAGCTGAAGCTTTTCCTCGTTGCTGAAATGCCTTGCAGTGTACTCCTGCAAAAATTTAGTCGTATTGGCAAGCTCCAACCGCCCCTTTCCTGCTCCGCAGGCAGCAAGCAGGTTGTTGATCGCATCAATGAGCTGACGGTGCTCCGAATCAATGGACGCATTTCCTGTCTCTAATTCTTTTGTAAATGTATATGCCATGGTTATGGCCTCCTTATCTTTGTAGGTTATACATATTTTACCTCATTTTGAAAAGAAATCCAACTGTTAAATTTCCCTCCAGCTTAAATACAGGCCCGCCACCACATCTTCAATCGGTGCTTTTTTGATTTCCACATCCTGAATTTGGGTGAATTCGGCCAGCATGCCCAGAATTTCGTGGATTTCCAGCTTCTTCCGGTCAAATTCATATTCGTGCAGACCGTTTTCTGAGCTCAGCAGTTTCAGGGCCGGGAGCGCTGGTGCAGGCTCGTGGGAAGGCGTGGTGATCTGAATTCTGTAAAATCCCCCCAGAACACCTCTCAGCTCGTCAAAACTCCCGTCAAAAGCGATCTGCCCTTTGTTGAGGAGCACGATCCTCTGGGCCATTTCCTCCAGATCATCCATGTCATGACTGGTCACCACAACGGTAGTGCCCCGCTCTCTGTTGATCTTTTTCAAAAAACGGATCATCTGCTGTTTAGCCAGAACATCAAGGCCCAGGGTGGGCTCATCCAAAAAGATCAGCTCAGGGCCGTGCAAAAGCAGCATGGCGATATCCGCCCGCATCCGCTGCCCCAGACTCAGCTCCCTGGCAAAAGTCTTCAATATGTCCCCAAGGTCTAAAAGCTCTGTCACAAGCCTTAGATTTTCCTGATAAACTTTTTCCGGAATGTTCCAGACCGCCTTTTTCCACTCAAAGCTGGTGATGACGGGATGATCCCACCACAATTCCGTCCTCTGCCCGAACAGCACCCCAATGTGCCGCATAAGAGCGGTCCTCTCCTTTGCCGGATCGAATCCGAGGACAGACACCTGCCCTTTTGTAGGCAGCAGGATGCCGGAGAGAATTTTTATGGTAGTGCTTTTTCCCGCCCCGTTAGACCCTGCATAGGCCGCAAATTCTCCCTGACGGATGGTTAAAGATAAGTTGTCAAGGGCCGTTACCACCCGTTTTTCCGGGTGGAACATGTTTTTTATGATGTCGCGGGCTTTCCCGCTTCTCTGCCACTGGCAGTATTGTTTCGTCACATTATCGATGGCCAAAGCCGGTGTATCTGGGTGAGCCGCAAAGTGCATAATGTTTCAGTCCTTTCTTAAAGAATAAAAGCGTAACAGCAAAGAGCAGAGCCGCTGCTGCCGGAATATAAATCCCGCCCTTTTCCCCGGTTTTAAGCAAAATGAGGGAAGGGAGCCAGGAAGAGAGTCCGATGGGAAGCACTGTGAGGAAGAGCCCTCTGACAGTTTTGTTCATATTTCCCAAAGGATAAGTTTTTAAAGAAGAAAATAAATCCCTTCCCGTTCCGGCAATTTCCTCTGCAGCAGCAGGAGAATAAAAAGCCGTACAGGATAAAAGATATAAAAAAGAAAGCATAATCAGGCAGGAGCAGGCTCCGTAAAAGAGAAACAGCATAACCCAGCCCGGACTCACTTCCACCCCGGCCTTTACAGCCCCATACCAGGAAAGCCCTGTTCCCAATAAGAGCAGGGGAGAGCCGGAAAATGGAGCAAAGCCCTGGGCCAGAAGCTGGGTCCATAGAGGAACCGGCTGAATCATAATGTGGTCAAGCTGCCCCCGGCCAATGATCCGGCTGACCATGGAAGTATTATTTCCAACAAAAAACACAGTATAAATTCCGTCAAGAAATACGGAATAGCCCATCATAAACAGGACCTCCTCCCGGCTCATGCCGGAGAAATCTCCGAAGCTGACAGACAGCAGGAACACACCTGTAACCGTACAGATTCCGGTCACAGCATCGGATACGAGCTGCAGCAGAAAATACCGTGTATCACGGAGAAGCCATAAAAGGTCCATTTTTGCATACTGCCCGTAGAGCCGGAAGAGAGTTTTAATATTATCCGCCAAAAGAAATCATCCTTTCTTTGCTTTTTTTAAACACATGGGCCGCCGCGGTCCACAGAATAAGGTTCCAGAAAACCTGAAGCCCCAGAACCTTAAAGGGGTTTTCCGCCGTTCCCGTATAAATGGTCAAAGGCCCGTGGGCAACGGACCCAAGGGGCAGAAGAGAAAACAGGTTCCCGATTCCAAAGGGAAATAAGGAAAATGGAATCATCTCTCCCGACAGCAGGGAATAAACCGCTTCCCGCACAGCCAGAGCGGCAAAGCAGCCGTTTTTTAAATAAATAGCCAGAGACGCAAAGAGCAGATCAATGGCAAAACCCAGAGAAGCCGCCAGAATAAGGCTGAAAACAGCCAGAATTCCTGATAAGACCCCGGCCGGCCAGGGACTGATTCCCAAAAGAGGGGATAAAAGCCACAGAGGCAGGCCAAAGAATATAAAATTAGGAATCCACCATTTTCCAATGGTTTCCGCAAAAAAGCTGACTTCTACAGGCATGGGCCGAAGAAAGCGCCCGATGACCGAACCCTCCCAAAGGGAGGCGGTGGCAGGAGAAATAATATTCAGCTCCTGATGAAAAATCGCCGCCATAAGGGTATAAGTCATCAACTGGTCCAAGGAGAGGCCGTTAGATAAAATACGGTCCTCCCCTAAAGACTTCCAGATAAAAATAAGCATGACAAACTGGACGGCCTGAACAAAATATCCGCCTGACACAGACAGGAAACCGCCGTCAAAAATCTGTTTGGTGCACATGAACATAGTGGAACAAACGGCTCTGGAATGAGAGCCGAAGCCGGTAAGAAACTCTTTTTTCTGTTTCATGAATGAAATTCCTCCATTGCGAACGCATCCGGCCGGAAATTCAGTCACATACCAGTCAACAAAAGTTACCTGCTATTGGACAAAATTTGAGGCAAGACGCTGTTTTTTTCGTAAAAATGGGCGCACTGATACACGGACAGATCAAAATTACCCAAAATAACGGAAATATGCTCAATATTCATCCATAAAGAACTGATTTTCATCGAAGTACGGCACACAGCGTCTCACCTCCTTTTTTCAAGATTTGTTTAAAACAATAACAGCATAAAAAATAAAAGTCAAGCGGAATGAAACGGGAATCAGCTTATTCCCATCTTGGATAAAGCCGCCTCATCAGCTACGATGATCACATCAGGGTGAAGCTGTAAAATAGAAGCAGGAACGCGGGGAGTAACCGGCCCGCAGATGGATTCATACAGAACTTCCGCCTTCTCAGTCCCGCTGACCAAAAGCAGGATTTTCCTTGCCCTCATAATCGTGCCGATTCCCATGGTATAAGCCTGGCGGGGAACCTCATCAACGGTCTCAAAAAAGCGCTTATTGGCTTCAATGGTGCTCTCTTGAAGGTCAACCACGTGAGTATCCTTTGGAAAGACGTCAGAAGGCTCATTAAAACCGATATGTCCATTGTGTCCAATGCCCAGCAGCTGTAAATCCACACCGCCAAGGCCGCTCACGATTGCCTCGTAATCCTCAGCCGCTTTCTCAGCATCTGTCTCCGTACCATCAGGGATATGGGTGTTCTTTTCCTTGATATTTACATGCTTAAATAAATGCTCCTGCATAAAGTGGTAATAGCTCTGGTCGTTATCCTTTGAAAGCCCCTTGTATTCGTCTAAGTTTGCAGTCTTTACCTTGGAAAAATCCAAATCCCCCTTATGATACCAGTCAACCAACTGCTCATACGTTCCCACAGGAGTGGAACCGGTAGCCAGTCCCAGCACGCAGTCCGGCTTCATAATAATCTGTGCGGAAATAATGTTTGCGGCCTTCCGGCTCATATCATTATAATCTTTAGCCTGGTAAATCTTCATATTTTTTACCCTCCATCGGTATTGAAAATATTTTTGTTTATTCTTTCAACAGGATATCATTTTTATGTCATAGTTGCAATGATATTTCCATAAAATAGTTATAAAGGAGTGATGGCATGTCGAACTATCGGAGACTAATCTCATATATTTATGCCTACGAAGGCGGAGTCAAAGGAAAAAACATCGGATTCGCCAAGATAGAAACCAGGGGAACCCAGTGTAAAGTTACGGTCAGTGCCAAAAGAATTTATGTAGGAGGCAATGACATCGGAGTCTACTTGCTGTCCGGAGATCAGGAAATATATCTGGGAAATATTTTTGTGCGCGGAGGTTCCGGAGAATTCAGGACCTCAGTGCCTGCCGACGATATAGAGCATTCCGGAATCTCCATGGATCAGTGCTACGGACTGACCGTCCACGATGTCAAAAACACATGGCGGTCCTACACGACCATATGGGAGGACTCTGTCGCCCACGCAGCAGAAGTAGATTTGCAGAGTGCCGTTTCCGCATCTCTTGAAAAAGATCAGGAAGCCATTTCAGAAGAGCGGATCAAGCGGGCAGTGAAGGAAATTGAAGAAGAATTCCCCTTAGAGCCGGAAAATGTCCGGTCAGCCAGCCAGGAACCGGAAGAAGAACCGGTTTCCTCTTCGGATGCCTCCAGCGCAGAAGAAGGAAGCCCTGTTGAAGAGGCCCAGGAATTTTCCCAGGAGGAAAACCTCCCCACAGAAATGATGGAAAAAGAAGAGGCCCAGCCGGAAGAATCAGAAAAATCCCAGGAGCCAGAGCCGGAAGAAACTGATGAAGTCAATCAGCAGAGCCGCCAGCAGACGGTCAGCCAGGAACAGGAAACACCCCGCGAACGGATGATGACATTCGGAGAGCCCATCCTGCCCTATGACAATCAGGAACCGGCGGCAGATGAGACCGGTCAGATGCCCGAAGAGGAACAGCCTGTACTCGGAAATCCCGACCAACTGGAACGCCTCCGTCAAAAAGAAGAACCGGACGGAAGCTCCCACGATATGATCTGGGATAAACTGAAACGGGAACATACCCGTATCCTTGCCTTTGACTATGAGCATGGATGTGAAATCCTCACCATCAAGCCTCAGGATATCGGCCTTCTTCCCAGAGATGCCTGGGTTTACGGCAATAACAGCTTTCTTCTGCACGGATACTATAATTACCGCTACTTAATCATTGCAAAGCTTTTCAATCCTCAGGGAATGCCCCGCTATCTTCTGGGAGTTCCGGGCCATTATTACAGCAACGAGCGCTACATGGCCTCCATGTTCGGATTCCCGAACTTTGTGCTGTCTAAAGACCAGCCAATGGAAGATGGCAGATTTGGATTCTGGTATACGGATGTAAAACTGGGGGGCTGATATCAGCCCCTTTTTTTTGCCGTACCGGTCAGATTTGTGTACCTCTCATCACCGCATCAGGCAGAAACGGCTTTAAAACATCTAAAAATTCCTCTAATTCCTCCCTAGAAAAAGACTGAAATCCAGGGCATAAAATCTGTCCCGAATCCTCAAAGTTTTGAAGATAGTAAGGAGAGCTGCCGGCCAGCCATTTTCCGACATCAGAAAAGTCTGAAAGCTCATGAATCCCCTTCACAGCCGTGGTGCGAAATTCATAGGGCACCTTTCCTGACATCAAAAAAGAAACACTTTCTTCTATGTTCTTTATGTCAATGTTTTCCTTCCCCGCCGCCTTAGAATAATTCTCCCTTCCCGCCTTAATATCCATTGCAACGTAATCCAAAAGCCCCGAAAGAACCAGATTTTTCAAGACTTTTGGCCTGTATCCGTTTGTATCCAGCTTCACCAGATAGCCAAGCTCCCGTATTTCCCTGATAAACGGCTCTAAATCAGCCGCCAGGGTGGGCTCGCCTCCCGTGATACAGACCCCTTCCAAAATCCCTTTCCGCTTCTTTAAAAAATCAAGAACCTCCTCCTGAGAAAACAAAGCCTCAGCCGATCCGTCCAAAAGTCCGCTGTTATGGCAGAAAGGGCAGCGGAAATTACATCGGTCAAGAAAAACCGTCGCAGCCACATGGCCCGGAAAATCCAGGAGCGTGGTTTTTTGCAGTCCGCAAATCTTCATATCTTCACCATTCCTTTATTTCGTGATATACTGATACGAGTATACCACAAGAAACCACAAGGAGCCAATATGACCATAGATGAAAAATATATGCGGGAAGCGGTGAGACAAGCCCGAAAGGCAGCGGCAGCAGGCGAAGTCCCCATAGGCTGTGTCATTGTCTATGAAGATAAGATAATCGCCAGAGGCTACAACCGCCGCACCATAGATAAAAATGTCCTGTCCCATGCGGAGATCAACGCCATCCGAAAAGCCTGTAAAAAAATGGGAGACTGGAGGCTGGAAGGCTGCACCATGTACGTGACCTTAGAGCCCTGCCCCATGTGCGCCGGAGCCATTGTCCAGGCAAGAATTCCCAGAGTTGTTATGGGCTGCATGAACGCAAAGGCAGGCTGCGCCGGCTCTGTCCTTGACTTACTTCACGAAGAAGGCTTTAACCACCAGGTCATTACGGAAACCGGGGTTTTGGGAGAAGAGTGTTCCCAGATGATGAAAAACTTTTTTAAAGAACTGCGGGAAAAGAAAAAGCAGCCGTAATCCTTGACAACGGCCCCATTTCCATGTATACTAAACTCCGATTCAACCGATTATGTCATAAAGTTTCCGTGCAGCCGGGGAGATAGCGGTGCCCTGTACCTGCAATCCGCTCTAGCAGGGGTGATGTCTTACCCAGGGCCGTCTATTGCAGGGCTGCCCCTGATAAGTGGCGATGACGTTTGGGTCTTACGCAACAGATCTTCATGAACCGTGTCAGGGCAGGAATGCAGCAGCACTAAGTGAAATCATCTGTGTGCCGTGAGGCAGCCTGGACCGAGCTAACTGTCAGGGTAACGCTTGTGGTAGCGGTTCAAAGTGAGACGCACGGATTAAA
>NZ_JASGFH010000017.1:0-103928 GCF_047605665.1 Lacrimispora sp.
TCGCAACGGGAGTAGCGGTCTGTCTTTCCGGGCAGGTATCACTCCCCGCCCTTTTGTATACTTTCGGTGGTCAAACCGCCTGACATATCGCTATACTATCCTCAATATCCATAGATGATATTGTAGAAGAAATACGCAAAGATGGTATTGATTCTAAACATATCACCCCACATACATTTCGTCATACCTTTGCTACACGAAATATTGAAAATGATATCACTCCAAAGGTATTACAGACGATTTTAGGTCATAATGACCTGGTAACCACTATGGCTACATATGTCCATGTACTCAAAGACACAAAAGTGAATGAAATGCAGAAACTGGCCCATCTCTTTTCTTAATTCAATATCTTGTGTCAATTTGTGTCAGAACAACCGTTCAAAAAAAATTCAAGGATTTATTTCTTAATCACCCCCCTCTCAACCCCTGACAAAATAAGGCTTAAATAAAAAATACCCCGCCGGCAACACGACTGTTACAGACAGGGCATTAAAAAGGGGAGGTTATTAGTTTATGTTTTCGTCTTATCTCATTATGTGTCATTGAGTATAATTCTATTCGAAAATGAAAAAGCATCTTTTCATCTTGTATCATAGAGTGTTATTAAAGTTGGGGCATAATTGGGGCATATAGAATGCACAAAAAATCATATATTTTTCCCGAACACCTGGTCTCATTTATTAATAGCAAAAGAAAACGTTTTGAACCCGGCTATCATTAAACATTATTACGTCCTGAGCATGACGTTAAAAGGCTTATTTTTTATGTCTGAAAATCTAAAGAAAAGGAGTTCTAAAAAATGAAATGGTTTAATGAAGTGACAAGTATTAATGAATTAAGAGTACGTTACAAGGGTCTGCTGATGAACCACCACCCTGACAATGGGGGAAAGGTATCTGATATGCAGGAAATCAATACAGAGTATGACGCTCTATTCGCTCATTTAAAGGCGAAAAAAGAAACAGATGGACATTCTCCCAAACATGATGAAAACGAGGAAAATAGAGCCTTTAAAGAGGTTTTAAATACCATCATCAGCTACCATATGGAGATTGAAGTAATTGGCAGTTGGATATGGTGTTTTAATTGCTATGCATACAAAGATAGATTAAAGGAAATCGGTTTCAAGTTTTCTCCAAAGAAAAAAGCATGGTGCTGGCATTATGGAGATTACCGCAGACATCATAAGGGAGAAATAAGCCTTGATGATATAAGAGCCAAGTACGGCTCACAAAAGGTAGGAAACGAAACTAGACAACACGCATTAAACTAAGAAGGGAAGGTATCTACTATGTGTTTCAAAAATAATCAGTCTGTTAATGAATATAGCTGTCCTTGTGGCTCCTGTCCTGATTATCTGACCACTTGTATGCCTATTATCATGGAGGGCTATATCATTGGGGAATGTGACCTCTGTTATTGTGAGTATTGCAGTTATTATGTAGATTGTCCATTAATATAGGAAAGGAGGATATTACCATGAAATTGTTGAATTATGATGTAAGAAGCTTGGTTGAACAAAATTTACGCCCTACTGTTAAAGAAAAACCGTCTACTGGATATAGCAAAGCACAATACCGGATTCTATGTAGAATCATTATTCAAAAGAGAATCACTGAAACGTTCTTTACTTTTCTGCTATACCAGTTATATGATTTATCAGACTGGAAACAGTTGAACTATGAACAGATGTATGAATTTATACATATTTTAAGCCATTGGGATTATTCAAAAGAAAGTAAAAATTTCAATGCAGACAGATTCTAATTGTCAACACCTGATTTCATATCGTATTAGTAAAAGAATGTGATATCCGTCTGCAAAACGATGATAATACGTTCAGGATATTGAATAAGGGTCACTGTATATCTTTAATAATTATAAATACTCGCAAAGAAAGGAGTCAACAAATGAATCCATTATATTATGAATTGTTTGATAAACTATCCCAGGAAATACCGGAACTCGCCGAAACAGAAAACCGTGTTACTGAACAGGTAAATGCGCTTTTAGAGCCATAAAAAAAGAACTTCTCTACAGAACAGTTTGAAAAAATTGGTGAGGCTGCTTTTTGCACTGCTACCATTGCAGAATGGGAAGGTATTGTTTTGGGCTTAGATTATATGACTTATCTGCTAAATAGATAAAATATATTCATCAAAAACAACTCATTTCTTTTTTTGCTTTTTTAATTTATATTTGATCAAATGGCTCACTTCTTCTTTATCCTCAGAATTTAACTGTCTAAAATTTGTAATGAGTTCTTTTTCCATCTTAGTAAAAGGCGGTTTTACTCCCAAATCACCCAAGGCTCCTTCTAACACATTAGAAATTAAATTTATTCCCAAGTTTGAAGTTCCAACAACACCCGTGGCTTTTATAGGCCCCTCCACGCTTACCTCTGGATTAAATACAGGGATTGTATTCTCATTAATCAATTCTTTTATTTCAATTCCATAAAATTTGCAAATGGACAGCAACAGACTTAAATCAGGAGTTCTTTTATTTCCCTCGTAATAAGTATAAGTCACTCTTCCAATATGGAGGGCGTCACTTACCTGTTGTTGTGTTAAGTTTCTGCTGGTACGCAATTCCAAGAGTTTTTCCCCTAAAGTGCTATTCACCATAATTGCTCCTTTTATCATAATATATTTGATTATAGCAACTTCATAAAAATATGTATTGAATTGTGCCACAATGTGACATATAATAAAAATTAAAATATGTAACACTTTGTTACTTTTATAGGAGGAATTGCAAAATGAGAATGAATGTAAGTGATGAAAGAGAATATCTAAAGGAAATTCTTGAATTAACGGTGCAAGACCCGTCTATAAACAAGGAGGATAAATTATGTATTGTAGAGCATGTGGCAATAAAATAAATGATAGCGAAATAATTTGTGCTAAATGCGGTACTAAAAAATACGAGGGAACTAAGTTCTGTCAGGAGTGCGGATACCATACTACAGTGAAAACAGAATTTTGTTCCAATTGTGGTGCTAAACAAAGAACCATAGTTACAGAACAAATGAAAAATGCTTATTTATTGGAATTACAAAAACGGGCAAACAGTAAAAAGAAATTTATGAAGATTACTAAGGTTATTTCATTATTGGGCATTTTAACAGCAATTGTTCTCGTTATTATACTCATAGCACGACCAGAACCTGATAACATACCGTCAGCATCTAGTCTTCCTATTTCACCAAATGCTTATATTCATGACTATATAGGGTATGGCGACTATGATGTGCAATCCTATTGGATACAAAGCAGAAATTTAATCGCCAATATATTCCTATGCTTTTATGTGTCAATAAGCGCTGGAATTAGTTTCGGGGTAATAAAAAGGCAATATAAAAAAATACTTAAATCAATTAAGGAGGCAAAATGATGTATTGTAGAACATGTGGAAACAAAATTCATGATAATGCAGAAATTTGTGTTAAATGTGGTGTTAAGAAAAATGTGGGAACAGATTATTGTCAGGTATGTGGCGCTAGCACTACCGGCAGCATGATAACCTGTGAAAGATGTGGTGCCAGGCTTATGAAAGCCATGAGTTTAATTGATATGAAGAAAAAAGCAGTCTCAAAAAGCAAAAAAACACTAGGTACAGTTTTATTAGTAATTGGAATCCTATTGCTAATTGCAATGGTAGGAAATGTTGTAGCAGATTTCATGAGTAGATATTCATCATTCGATAATTTGGGAAACGCAGGAAGATGTGGTGTATTTGGTGCATTCTTTACTGGTTTAGGTTTCAGGCTTAGAAAAGAGCAGTAAAAGGAATTTTAATGCTATGAAAGGGATTTGAGAAAATGACTATAATTATAGGAATAATAGTACTTGCTTTGATATGGGGAACAGCTAAAGGAAGGTTTTTTATAGGAACTGCCGCAAAGTGTGTATATTCTTGTATAGCATTTGCAATATGTTTGGCAATTCCAATTCCAATTATTAATTTTATTCTTGCCATTTGGTTTGTAGCAAAAATATGGCAAAGTGAGATTGGCTAAAAATATAGACACCATTGCAAAACCTCGGAATTAACTATACATAATTCTTTATTACTAATTGGGCAAAAATAACCTAAGTTAAGGGAGAAGAAGAAATGAAAAACAAAGGAAAAAAACTTGTAACTTTTATGGCTATCATCTTATTATTTATTACGGCTTTTAAGGAAGTATCTTTTGCAGAGGAACAGGCACAAGGAGATATTCCAGGGCCTACGGACGTCGAAGAAGGTGTATTATGGGAAGATTACCCAGAAGAAAAAATCCAAAAATGTTATCCATGGTTTACAAATGAAATTTTACAAGACACTATCCAACAAAATCATAAATATGGATTAATTAAAGAACACGGAAGAGAGTATTTTATCGTAACATGGATTCCTGGAGACTTATCTTCAAGAGAATATTATTTTACTGATATAAAAGTTGCAGCCGATAGATTTCTTTATTGTCCGGCATGGCTTCCAGATGTTGATCAAATTCCATACGCCGGATTCTTTATGCGATATCCAATAGGATATGATGGAAGTAGCCCATATTCTTCAAGTAAGACGCCGTATCAGAAATATAATGCTTATCGTTCTGATGAAAACGCCGTATTTATTACAGGATTTTTAAATGAATACTGCAAAGACGCTCCAGAAACAATGGTCATCCCAAGAACTATTGGAGATAAATCAGTTAATGGAATATGGCTTACAGGAGAAGGATTTAATTTAGTCACTGGTGGTCCAAAAATAATTTATCTTCCAAAAGATTGCGGAATTATTAGTGGAGAAGAATATTGGAGAGGTGATAGACCTAAAATAATTCGATATTAATTTCCTTAACTTTCTTGAAGTGAGTACTTATTCCATAATCAGAATACCAGACAGATTGATTAAAATTGTAACAGTATTGTGTGACTTCTGGGGATCATTAGGGGGAATATCTGCACGTTTTAAGTAGATATTCCCTTGTTTTATGTGGCATATTATAAATGAATCACTATACATCGGAAAAAATTATATTTTATTAAAAAGTGGTAATATCTATTCGAATTTAGTAACCGTTTTACACTTCATCTCTACTTTCTTATAGCTATCCCCAACTCTTCCAACCTCTTTATTTTAAATTTACTTTTTTCTACCCAATCAATTAACCCTTGTAAATCATTATTGTCTTTACATTCCTTACGCACTTTGCAAAGTTCCTCTTTCCAAGATTCATATTCGCTGTTTAGTTTTTCTATATCATAATCATATTTTCTTTTTATTTTCTGATCTTTTTTGGTTTCAGACTTTAGTGCGTTTTCTACGAACCCTTTCTGATTACTTCTGGCTTTCCTGCATACCAAAGCAAATTCATCAAATATAAGGCGCTGTAATTGAGCGCAGTCCTTATTTGTACCTTTATTTGGAAAACGACAATATCTTTTATTATTCCCTGACGTTGGAAAGTATGGGCGGCCGCAGCGCTCGCAATTATTAATTACCTTATTACTGTCCAAATATTTTTGTAAATCCAATAGCACAAAGGAAATTACATCAGTAAAATGGTAAATAATACTTACACTGTCATCAGAATTAACTTTTAAAGATGTAGTCATTTTAACTTCTGAAAAGAATTCTTCTGCCCCTTCTAAATTTTGTTCTCTTCGCAAAATGCTTAGTATACAATCTTGAAAGCATTTATTAAGTGATAATACACCAGGAATGCAGAAAACGCCTTTTATAAAAATGTCAAATTCTTCGTCAAGGACATTACTCTTTTTAGTAAATACCTCTTCATCACCCAAAGACACAAAATCAATTATTATAGGTATTATATCTTTACTAAAAGATTTACAGTTCTCCTCCAAACATCTATATATCCTACTTGTTAAAAATAAATATTTGTAGTTGGGTGTCAATTTATTACGATCATATTGTATCTTTCCATTATGGTGAATCTCAACCCCCTCTCTGTACTCTTTCGTAATTTCTCCTATTTCGTTAAAATCAATAGTGGCAATCATTAAAGAAATTTCACCATATGGTATTAAACCATTATATTGATTTCCTTTTAATAAAAAACCCTTTTCTCGCCCATAATCAATCACATCAAAACTTTTCATAATCTTTATCCTCCTCAAAAAATTCCATCACATAAGAATTGACAATTCATAATATCTATTTTTATGATAGATTTTCTTTAGCATACCATGATAAGCTTTCAGCATCAACTTTATTAACTTCTGGCCAGTAATCAATGTTAATAATTAATATCACGAAAGGAGGAGCCATATTATGAACAATGATGAGATAAGAAGAGAAATGAGAAAGTCAAATGTCTATCTGTGGCAGGTGGCCGATAAACTAAACATGCATGAATCTGTACTGTCAAAATGGTTTCGATACCCTCTAACAGAATATCAAAAAAACCAGGTTCTATCAGCTATGCAGGACATTAAACTGTCTCGAATAAAAGAACAGAAGTAAGAATGGATTCTCTATTATATATGATATCAAACAAATCATGAAATATAAAATCCAGTATTTTATATACAATTTGACTCTAATCTTTACATGGATAATTAGGGGAATAATTTTATCAAATTGTTCCCCTGACAAATCCATATAACTTTAATTCAGGGCGATTCAGACACATAGTATAAGTCAGCAAAGGAAGTGAAAATTATACATACTTTAGAACTAATTAAAAGAATCCCTCCTTCAACCTACAGTTATCTATGTAATAACCTAAAAAGCTTATCAACAGTGAGTAGGCGGGTAAAACGTACTAATTATTATTCCAGAAAAGGAATTACACAAATTGAGCTAAAAATAATGCGTTACAACTCTTGTGGAGTAACCTGCGAAAAGTATTATCTCACTTTACGTTGTAATCTATCAATAATAATGGGCGACAGCAAATATTTTCTACTGGACATGGATAAATATTCGTCTAATGAAATTATCAAACAAATGAACAAACGTCTTTTTGAAATCAATGAGTTTCGTCATGTTCGCTTACATTTATCTTCAATCGAAAGTTTTAAGGTTGAACGGGCTGACATCGCTATAGATATAATCCATAAGTTTCCGGAAATTATTGTATATCTTTGTAATATGTCATTTCCATATCATCACTGTAATATGATTCGAAAACCCATAAAAAAAGAACGTGAGATACTAAATAAGGAAAGCTGTTGTTTTGCTAACCAATTAAGGGGATTCAATATTTACTCTAAATGGAGGGCTATCATAAATTGTAACAAAAACGTCAAGATTAGTTATGAGGAAAGGAAACAATTAAAGCAGACTGTTAGGATTGAAATACAGATAATGAAAAAACACATTTTAAATTCAAAGTTAAAATTTCCAGACCAACGCCGAATTAATCCGTTTTTAGATAAAAACTTTTGTCACGATTATCTTAAAAAGGAGATATTACCAGTCTTTGGCCCCCAAAAATATGTCAGTAGGTCTAAAGCAATAAAAATCATACAAGAAAGCTTATACTCGGATTACATAAAAGAGGTGATGATATCCATTATTGATATGATATTGGAATTTGGTGGAATGTATGAACTGGAAAAAGCCATTGAAGATAAAAATACCTACACACCTTCGCACTATGGTAATTTACGGACGTTTCGGGAATGCTGGCTGAAAAAAATCCGCTCATTAGGCATACAACCTATTGTAATCCCAGATAGTTTCGAGATAGACGAAATCCCAAGTATATACGCATTATTAACAAGCGAGAAAGGATCTAATTAGCATGAATAAATCACCTCAAACAGAGAATGAAAATAATACCATTCATGACAAAATAACAGTCAGCACCGCCACTTTAATGAATCTACTGGACTGTGGCCGGGCAACAGCTACCCATATTGGAACTATGGCTCAAGCCAAAATTCATATTGGAAAAAGGATTTTATGGAGCACAAAACTAATCCAGCAATATCTAGATAATATTGCGGAATAGCCATAAATTATTACACTAGAAAGGAAGTGACACCAGAAATATGATTTACACAACTCAAAAAAGAAGGTTAAGAGTTTTCCGTCCAAAGTCAACCCCTAACCTCATCTAAACGCAAGGGATACCCATGCAGATTAATTATAACATGTATGGGTATCCTTTTCTATTACTAATTTCAGAAAGGAATATTTATTATGTCAAAAGACAAGAATGGAAAAGAATTACCAAAGGGGATACGTTTAAGAAATGATGGTCGATACGAAGGCAGATTCCGCTATGCAGGAACTGATTATAATGTATTGGGAAAAACCAGTAAAGAATGTGAGCAAAAGCTCAACAATCTTCGTTATGAAGTCCAAAATGGTATATATGCCAAAGAGGAAAACATTACAATGAACAACTGGTTTCAAACATGGATTACTCAATATAAAGAATTGTCTGTTAAAGCCGGAGCCATACATACATATAAAACCACCTACGAAAACTATATTAAATCCGTAATAGGAAACAAGAGACTAAAAGATATACGTGGAGAACATATTCAAAAACTTTACAACGACTTATACAAACAAGGCTATTCAAAAAACACCCTGGAACTTACCTCTGTCGTTTTAAGCGGAATGTTTAAACAAGCAGTAAAAAACAAAGTGATCAGGGAAAATCCTGTCCCTCTTGCTAATCTGCCTAGAATATATACGGAAAAGGAATGCAGAGTAATGTCTTTAGAGGAGCAACAATTTTTCATGGCATACGCAAAGGAAAGTAAGCTTTATGGTCTATTTGAACTTGCACTTTCTACTGGCATGAGAAGCGGTGAATTAAGAGGTCTGGAATGGAGTGATATAGATTTTAAAAACAGAGTCATTCATATAACGGGAACTCTCGTAGATTATGGCGGACAATTTAGAAAGGATTCACCTAAAACTCCTACCAGTAAACGGGATATTCCAATGTTAGATAACGTATATCAGCTATTATTAAGGCATAAAGCCAAACAATCCGAATGGAGTATCTTCACCCGTACAGAATGGAAACCCTTAGTCGGACTGGATAACCTCGTCTTTACCAATGACTTTGGGAGACCATTAAACCGGGACAGATTAAAGAAAGAGATGGATAAAACTCTTAAGCGTATCCACTTATCAGGCAACGAATTTGAAGCTATCCACCCTCATACATTTCGTCATACCTTTGCAACTAGATGTATTGAAAATGGAATGCAGCCACAGGTATTAAAAACAATCCTTGGACATAGTAAATTATCAACAACAATGGATTTATACGCTCATGTACTTCCAGACACAAAGGCAGTTGAAATTCAGAAAATAGCAGGCCTTTTTGTAGAAGTTGGGGCAAAGTTGGGGCAAAGTTGGGGCAAACTCAAGCAAAACACAAGAATGACAACCTCCTGCACATTGGTTGAAACACCTGATTTCCTTGTAAATACAAGGTTTCATACAAAAAATCCGGCCTGTTTGCGATAAACGTAAGCAGGCCGGATTAAAAAGGGGAGGATAAGTATTCACTTCTCTTTGGTATAATCCTATTATTGCCTCAACTGTGTGTTTTATTCATAATCATTCAAAAATTATTTTTCATATCAAATTCTAAATATTGGCAAGCCTTTCAAACAGGCTGTTTATTTCAATCTGTCCATACCCCCACACATTATTGGGATAAATATTTGTGGCGGTCCGCACGGCTCCCCGCACAATCAGACGGTTTACATCATTCCCCGTAATGGTGGTATAATTTCCCCTTGGAACAGCCCATTCAAAGACCATGGCGACGATGCCGGCGGCATGGGCGGCGGCACATCCGCTTCCTGTTATGGTGCCGTACCTGCCTCCCGGAACGGCGCAGGTGAGCTCATATCCCGGTGCGGCGATATCCGGTTTGACGAAGCCGGTTCTCGTATAGCCTCTGCCGGATTCCGGTAAAACGCTGTCATTGAACTGATTGTAGGCCGTGACAGCCAGAGGATGCATGGAGGTTCCGGGGGCAGTTATGGTGGTATCCGTATTTGGCCTTAAAAAAAATGTTCCCTCTGAAATCAAGTCCCCCGACGGCATCCATATATGAAATGAAAAAGGTTCTTCATCGATATTTCGTATCCGTATCGTCCAGGTTCCCGCAATGGCATTCTCAAAGCGCATCAGGATCATGGGGTCCCCAGTCTCTTCTTCAAAGAGAAAATTGTTAATCCAAACCTGGCTTCCATTTTCCCCAAAAGAAAACTGGCTGCATCCGCCCAATGTGGGAAGCACTTCATTGGTGGCTTCCCTGTTTGGAGCTGTTATTTGAATCGCCAGTCTGGCCGGGGCAAAGGTCCACAGCTCTAAGGAAAACAACCGGTCTTCGATTCCCACCGTAAACTCCACTTCATTATAAAAAGGGGTCACTGTGGTGTTGTTATAATAATGTCTCCGCTTATTTGCCTCATTTCCAGTGGTGATGGTAACGCCTGTATGGGGAAGCTGGGAAAGATAATTGGTAAAATAACTGGTGGCCCCCCGCCCGTCGTGGCTGGACTGGTTGGTTCCCATGGCAACGCAGATGGCAATAGGGCGGTTTAAGCTCTGGGCATAAGAAGTCACATAATTTAACCCGATAATCAAGTCAGATTCCTGATAGCATTCCGCATCCTCGGCCACAAAAAATATCCTCTTTAAGTTATTTTTTGCCGGTTTCAGCTTTACGATCAGCAAATCAGCCTCCGGAACAACGCCGCTGAAAGCCTCATCTAAATTGATTTTTCCCGCGGCTACGCTGGCTATGGCGGTGCCGTGTCCGTTGGTATCCACGGAAGGAACAATGGCTAAGGGATTTTCTGACTTCAATGCGGTATTGATGATATCTCTCGTATACTCTGTACCATAGGTAAAGCCTGCCGGAGGTACGCCCTCCTGCCGGGTCTGGTCCCATATGGAAAGGATGCGGGTGGTCCCGTCATTATACCGGAACGCCTGATGCTGGTAATCGATTCCGGTATCCAGAATTGCCACAATGATCCCACGCCCGAATAGGGCCAGATAAGGATTTCTCTGCACGGTTCCTATTCCCGACTTCTCCAGGCTGATGGTGGAGCTGAGAGTCAGCACGGAGGGAAATGCATTGTAAGGATATATCCCCAATTCACAGGGATTCATGGAGGAAACGGGTACATGGACAAGGGAATGGCGGAAATTCATATTCGTTATATTGTCCCCGGTATCATAAGCCGGTATCATACCATTGCTGATAATGATATCATAGTAATTATCATCCACTACTTTTTCCACGGCCAGGCCTCCCTGCATTCTGTAAATGGCACATATGATATATTTTATGCGCCTGATTCTTTATTATGAGCCTGGAAAACTTCCCGGCCTTCTTCATTCATATCGCCCGGACCGCCGCATAAACTGTATCATATGTTCGAATCAATATGCTCAGGGAGATTTCGTTATGGAAAAAATTTTAGATAATAATTATTATGATCTGATTGTAAACAATCTTCTGATCTCTTCCTTTGGCGAAAACAGCGATGTCACTCCGCTGAATGACCGTCTTTCTCTGGTGCATGTTTCTGCGGAAAATATGCAGCCCTGTGACTTAGGACTTTATCCATACCATCTGTTCCCTTCCATTTATATCCCCACTGCTGCCATTGACTGTGACAGCAACTCCATCGGAACCACCCAGCCGGCTGTAAGCGAGCCTTTCTACGGAAACGATATCATTGTCGGAGTCGTAGATACCGGTATCGATTACCGGCATCCCGCATTTTTAAATACAGATCATACCACCCGGATTCTCTCCATATGGGATCAGACCATACAGGAGGGCCTTCCGCCCTATGGGTTCACCTTTGGCACCGAATACACCAGCGCCCACATTAATGAAGCCCTTGGACAGGAGGACCCTCTTTCCGTCGTTCCTTCCACCGATATTTTAGGCCATGGGAGCGCCATTGCCAGCATTGCCGCAGGCACTCCAAACCCGGAGCGCGCCTTTACCAGCGTTGTCCCGAAAGCGGATTTAGCGGTTGTGAAGCTGAAGGAAGCGAAAAACAGCTTGAAGAAAATATTCTGTGTTCCAGAGGATAAGATTTGTTTTCAGGAATCAGATATTGTGCTCGGAATCCGGTACTTAGTTTCTGTAGCCCAGAAGTTAAAAAAGCCCATCGTCATCTGCGTTGCTATGGGAAGCAGCCAGGGAAGCCATGACGGCCTGGGAGTGTTGAGCGGTTATTTGGACACTCTTGTCCAGTTTCCCAAAACCGGTTTTTCCGTATCAGCCGGAAATGAGGCGGACAATAAAAGGCATTATTACAATGAAACCCTTTCCCCTCCATTTCTCCACGAATTCCAATTAAATATAGGAAAAGAAGACAGGGAGTTTGCCATGGAGCTTTGGACCCAGGTTCCGGGAAGGCTTTCCATTGAAATCGCCTCTCCGAACCAGGAAACCACGCCATTTTTCTATCCCACCTTTGACAAATGCTATCATTATGAGTTTCAAAACAGCAGCAGCCAGGTCATCGTAAACAATATGATATTTGAGCGCAACACCGGAGATCAGCTCATTTTGCTGCGGTTTAAGAATCCTCTGCCGGGAATCTGGCACCTCCTGGTCCAGAGCACGGAAAATGAGCCATTTTCCTTCCACTCCTGGCTTCCTGCCGGAAACCTGATTTCAGACAAAACCTTCTTTTTAAGTCCCAATCCGGACACCACAATAACGGCTCCTGCCAACAGCAGGCATGCCATGGCTGTTACGGCTTATAACCAGATAACCGGAAACATCCTGGATGAATCCAGCAGAGGCTATTCCAGAAAAGGGCTGGTCAAACCCAATATCGCTGCTCCGGGCTATCAGATTCCATGCGCTCTGCCGGGAGGAGAGTATGGAACATTAACCGGCACAGGAGCCGGTGCAGCTTCGGCTGCCGGTGCTGTGGCTGTCCTCTTCCAATGGACCCAGGCCACCGGACACTTAACGGATATGGCCGGAGAGCAGGCCAGCCGGCTTCTCATAAGAGGGGCAAGGCGCAGCAGCGCATTTTCCTATCCCAACAATATATGGGGCAACGGCATGCTGGATTTATACAATACCCTGGAGAGAATTCTTCTGATCATATAAAAATAACAGGTAATTGCGGGCTTATTCTGCAATTACCTGTTTTTAAATCTGTCTCTTATAAGATGTAAATCCTATTTTACTGGTTGTCCAACTGGCTTGTGCAGTAGGGGCAGCGGGTGGCATTGATATCCACAGGCTTAAGGCAGTAAGGACAGTTTTTTTCCTTGGCCACAGCCGGTGCTGCTTCCTGCTTTTTGCCGTGCAGGGAATTGATAGCCTTGACCATCAGGAAGATAACCAAAGCCATAATAAGAAAATTAATGATCGATGTAATAAACGAACCGTAGGCAAATACCGGGCCGAGAGCCTGGGCAGCTTCTAAAGTGGAAACATCCGCACCCTGGGGAGCCTCATATAAAAGGACGAACTTTCCCGAAAAATCCACGCCTCCAGTAACAACTCCAATCAAAGGGGAAATAATATCCTTTACCAGAGAATTGACGATAGCCTGAAAAGCGGCACCGATAATCACACCGACAGCCAGATCCACCACATTTCCCCGCAAAACAAATTCCTTAAATTCACTTGCCATTCCTTTTGTTTTTCCCATAAATACCGCTCCTCTCAAAGTAGTTCACAATATTATGATCATATTTTACTGTTCCGATGCAGGAATGTCAAGGCTCATATGATCCATAAAATGGGAGGAGCCGGTGAAATGTGGGTTTCACCGGCGAGTTATGAAAAAAAGTCTTTAATTATAAAACAAGTCTTGGCGTTGTTCTTGTTTATAAAGTTATTATAGACCCAAGATATGAAAAAAGTTTGGAGAAGATGTAAATAATATTTGTACGTCTTATGAAGAAACTGTGAAGTGCAAAGATTTTTTTGGACAATGACCGTTGCAAAGAAACATGTTCTATTATAAAATAGAGAAGATGCCCATGGCATATGCAAACTTGGAGGATACTTTACATGAAGAAAAATGCAATCGTAGGACAGTCCGGCGGACCTACCGCTGTGATCAATGCAAGCCTTTACGGCGTCATCAGGGAAGGGATGGCACGGGAAGAAATCGGCCGGGTTTACGGCATGATCAACGGTATTGAAGGCTTCATGTCCGGCAATTACATGGATTTGACAAAGGATTTGACAGAAGAAGAGCTGGAGCTTCTCAAATTAACTCCCGCTGCCTATTTAGGCTCCTGCCGCTATAAACTTCCCGACGACCTATCTTCTCCCTTTTACCCGGCCCTGTTTGAAAAATTCAGGACCATGGAGATTGGATACTTTTTTTACATCGGCGGAAATGATTCCATGGATACGGTGAGCAAGCTCTCCCGCTATGCGGCTCACCACGAAAGCGATATCCGCTTTATCGGAATTCCAAAAACCGTTGACAATGATCTGATCCTTACAGACCACACTCCCGGATACGGAAGCGCCGCCAAATACGTGGCCGATACAGTCCGGGAAATCGTTTTAGATGCTTCTGTTTACCAGCAGAAATCTGTTACAATCATCGAGCTGATGGGACGCCACGCAGGCTGGCTCACTGCTGCCAGCGCCTTAGCCAGGAAGTTTAAAGGGGATAACCCCCTTCTCATCTATCTTCCTGAAACAGCTTTTGATTTTGAACAGTTTGCTTCTGATGTGGAAGCCGCTCTTCGTAAGAGCAGTTCCCTGATCATCTGCGTCTCGGAAGGTCTTTCTGACGGCAGCGGAACATTCATCTGTGAATACGGAGAGGAAGTCCGCCGGGATGCCTTCGGACATAAGATGCTGACAGGAAGCGCAAAAACTCTGGAAAACTTCGTGCGCAGCCGTTTCGGCGTAAAAGTCCGCTCCGTTGAGCTCAATGTGAGCCAGCGCTGCAGCGGCATGCTGGCCTCTGCAACCGATATTGAGGAATCCGCCAGAGCCGGATGTGAAGGTGTAAAAGCCGCTTTAAACGGCCTGACCGGAATGATGATCGCCTTTTGCCGCACCGGAAATTCTCCCTATTCCATAGAATGCAAGGCTGTTGACGTCAATCAGGTGTGCAACCAAGAAAAGCTTTTTCCAAGCCAGTGGATCTGCGGCAATGGAACCGATGTGACAGACGACTTTTTCGAATATGCTCTTCCCTTAATCCAGGGAGAGGTTCAAAGAAAAATCGAAGACGGAAGGCCCTTATATTTGTACCGGAAGTAATTCCAATATTTTCATTTTCCCAGAAGGCACAGCAGCCGGAAACTGCTGTGTCTTTTCTTATCCAGTCTTTCTTACGAATCCTCTTTTTCCCATCTCATGCTTGATTCTTCATGTATTTTTTGGAAACTTGTCTCATATACTTTAAATAAAATCTTTCTACTTTAAGCATTTATAGGAGAGCTCAAACAATGAACGAAGAATCCTTTTTAGACCGAATTCCTTGCGGCATACTGACGCTTAAAACCGACCAATGCTTTACTGTCCTTTCCTGCAATTCAACGATCAAAACATGGTTTCAGACTCCTGCTCTCCTGGAGGACATGGTTTTGGAAGCAGATTATCCCGGACTTTCAGAAGGGATACGCAGATATCTATCAGGGCAGGCAGATAAGGCGGAATACGAGTTCAGAGCCAGAAAACCAAAACCTTATATGTGGTATTCCATACAGATAAAACTCATCCCTGAGGAAGAACTGTTATACTGCTCCCTTTCTGATATCACGTATCCAAAAAAACTCCAGGAACAGCTTCGGGTACGCGAGGAGCAATACCGGCTGGCAAGCCAGCATTCCGGCTGCCTTGTGAGCATTTATGACATCCACTCCAAAACCCTGATACCCTCTCCCGAATTTTCCAAAACGTTTCCATTTCCCTATACCCAGCCGCTCTCTTCTGAATCTCTGGCACAAAACGGCATGGTACATAAGGAAAGCGTCCTGGATGCCTGGGAGCTTTATAAAAAAATGGATCAGGGTATTCCAAACGGGAGATCCATCCTCCGGCTGAAAACGATTTGCGGGGACTACCGCTGGTTTTCCGCCCGTTACTCCCTCGTTTATACGGAGGATCAAAGGCCGCTCAGAGGGATCATATCTTATCAGGATATTACGGACCAGTACGAAAAAGAGCTCGCCTACCAACGGTGGATGGAGTATATGGAGGAGCAGAAAAAAGACTGTATCGGCTATTATGAATATAATTTGAAATTTGATTTATTTGAGGAAATCATAGGAGAAACGACCCATAACATACCGGAAAGCATTTCCAATTCTTTTTCCGATATGGTAAATTACATCGCTGAACATCACATTTTCGAAGAGGACAGGGAAATTTATTTGAAGTTTTTTAATAAAAACCAGCTTCTCTACGACTATTACCGGGGCTGCCGGTCCCTGCGCCTGGAACACCGCCGTTTGAGGGCGGATGGGACTGTTTACTGGAGTCTTGGCCTTATTCAGCTCGTTTCTGATCCTTATACGGACACCATCAAGGCCTTTATTTTCATCAAGGATATTGACAAATCCAAGCAGGAAGCTTTAAGTCTCCAGGAAATGTCGGAGCGGGATTCCCTGACAGGGCTTTTAAACCGGGCCGCAGCCATACGGACAATCCGAAGCATATTAAAAGACAGCCAGGGCCACCATATCCTCATTATGCTGGATATTGACCGTTTTAAGCAGCTCAATGACAAATACGGGCACATGTTTGGGGATAAGGCCCTTCACCGGGCAGCTTCAAGGCTGAAATCCGCTTTAAGGCGTGATGATGTACTGGGCCGTATGGGAGGAGATGAATTTATTATTCTTTTAAAAGATGTGTCCTATTGCATGGATTTGTATTCAAGGCTGGAAAAGTTCTGCGGACTTATCTCCAGTTCTTTAGAGCCGGAAGCATTTATTTCCGGAAGCCTGGGAACGGCGGCATATCCGGAGAACGGAACTGCCTTTGAGGAATTGTATGAAAAGGCTGATATTGCGCTTTACCATGCCAAATCTCAGGGGAGGAACCAGTACGCGGTCTATGAAGCAGGGATGTCTATGCCAAATCAGTGATTGTGCAAAGGCAGCGGGTCAGGATTATGAATGATAATCTGACTGGCTGCCTTTTTTGTGAAAATTTATTCTTCTTTACTCTCCTGGTTCTCCACAGAACTCAGACGGCTCCTGTCCAACCGCTGCGCCGTTTTCTACAGCTTTTTTCAGCACGGCATCTGCATTCACCTTATAAAAATACTCTTACAGTTAGCATCATACTGCTTGGAGGTCAAGAGGATAGCCATTTCCTCTATGGAGGAAGCGGCAGCAATGAAACAGAGCGCAAGTCCGGGGATCAATAAAATTGTATTGAAGATAAGCACAGCCGGAGCATATAAAAATAAAAGGATTCCGGTAGCTTTGTTCCCCCAGGTATGCATTGCCGCCCACGTTTTAAATTTCACTTTTGTGATTATGAAGTTAATCACCCTTAAAACCGTGACGATGGCTATGCCGGTCATGGCCCACGGTGTTTCAATAGTATCGGTATGAGCAACTAACAGATATAGGACAGCTCCGCAGAAAGCGGTATCGCCCAAGCTGTCCAGCCGCTCTCCAATCCTTGTCTCTAACTTACAGCGGCGGGCTAAATATCCGTCTGCCACATCACTGATACCGCACAAAAAATATCCTGTTATAAATAAACCCTGGTGCTGAAACAGGAATATCAAAGCAATGGAAATCAGCAGCCGGATAAAAGAAATGATGTTGGGTACGTGTTTTATGATTAACGTTCTCCTTTCGTCAGATTATGGTGGAGCGGAAATACAGGTTTATCTTTCGATTAAAATTGATGAGCCCATTGATTTATCTCCATTTAACCATTGCCATTCTTCGTGAAGTTCTAACTTCCCATTCTTTAAAACACGGGGAACAGTATGGCATTTTCCAATTCTTATTTGGCCTTTTTCATTCATGTGCTGATAATGAAAGTCCAATAATCCATCATCAGACACCGTTCCAATCAAATGCCCTCTGACAACTTCACCCCCGGCATATTCAGCCCACAAAAGATTGCGGCTTTGATGATATTGAAAAATCGTGTCCCCGTCTGCTTCCCCATTTTCGCTATTGACTTTTGGAATAAAAACCTTTCCGTTGTAATCTATTTGGGAATTTGATATAGATACGCTCTTTTCCATTATATCATAAAACAGGTAATCTCCGTTTTCAGTTAAAATAGAATGAGATTCTATTTCCTTATAACCACGTTTTAAATAAATTTCTTTTGCAGGGAGGGAGGCATCCAATCGGATTTTTGTGTGTTTATCTGCTATTATCTGCTCTGCAAAATCCAGTAATGCCCTTCCATATCCGTTTCCCTGGTATTGAGGTAAAACAAAAAGGCGGCATATCTCAAATTCCTTAATAGTTACAGTTCCAACCGGGACGTCTTCGATTTCAAGAACGGATACAGTCTGTGACACAATATCACTTCTTATGTTCGCCTCACAATGATGGGAAAGGAAAAATTCAACGGCTCCCTTTGGATAGTAACGGGAATATATTGTTTGTATTGTTTGACACACGATGTTCTTTATATCCCCTAAATCGGTAAGGCTGGCATTCCTTATATTCATAATCAACCTCGTCATGTTTTTATTTATCTATCTGTTAATTATAGAAAAATGCAATTTATTTTTTAGATATCCATAATCAA
Organism: Lacrimispora sp.; assembly: GCF_047605665.1. Lineage (GTDB taxonomy): Bacteria > Bacillota > Clostridia > Lachnospirales > Lachnospiraceae > Lacrimispora. Next base: position 18,704 of record NZ_JASGFH010000017.1, read on the forward strand.
CCCATTATAATTTCATCCACAGATAAAACCTGTGCATATCGGTTATTCCATATCTTTTCTTCATAGTATTCCAGCAAATCCTCTGCTTTGGCAAAGTCATTGTCATATGTTGTGGTAGCTTTTTTAGGAATCGTAACATGATAGTCCATTTCAAATGCAACTTTGCAGGTAGCATCTATACAGTACTCCGTCTGCATACCGCATATGATTATATTTTTTGCACCAATTGACTGCAAGTACTGATGCAGTTCCGTTTGTCTGAATGCGCTATTATATTTTTTATCAATTATTTTATCGTTATCTTCCGGTGCTATTTCATCATAAATCTGCCAGCCCCTGCTGTCCTTTTCTAACTCATCACCTTTTCCTCCGTCATGGCGGACATATATAATGGGGATGTTCTTTTCTCTAAAGGCATTTATGATTCGTTTTATATTAGAAATCATCATTTTCTCATTAAACGGACGCTCTTCCATCAAAGCAATTTGCACATCTACAATAAGCAATGCATCGTATTTCATATATTTTACCTCGCCATTTTCCCATTTATTTATGTGACATAAGAATCTTGTATCCATAATACCATGTATTTCCATACAAATAAAGGACGTGCTGTAAAATGATTTTACAGTACATCCTTATCTTTCCATATCGGGTTAACCGCTCATTAAGATTGCCCACAGCCTGACCCGCAGACACTCATCATCTATAAATGCCCGGAATTGTGAGCTTCATAGGTGTATCTCAAACGATTCTGGGTGGTAGTTCCGTAGTTGATGGCCTCAGCCGGGCAACGATGCAGACATCTCAGACAATGATCGCACTTTGGCTGCACCCAGGAGGGCTTGTTTCCTATCATTTCAATTGCATGGACTGGACAATTTTTCATGCATATCCCACATCCGATGCATGAATTATTGGCGTGAAAAGGTACAGTGGTTCGCACTTGTTCATATTGATCGTGAATCTTGGGTGTTATTTTGCAAATAAGACCATTGCTATGATAAGGCCTTTGTATCCCCTCAATAATCCTGTCAAGCGTTTTTTCTGCCCGAAGCAATTTCCTTTTCTGTGCCTCAAAAGACGGCACATTATGTAATATCGAATAATTCGTAACCATGATCAGTGAATAAACAACGGGCTTAGGAAGCCCTTTTTCCAAAAACAGCTTTTCTATCAAATCATCCCCACCGCCTAAATATCCACCGCAGGTGATGATTGCCACAATTTTCTTAACGTTCCTAAATTCGCTGTTTCGGATAAACGTCTCGATTTTGTTGGAAATACCCCAAAAACAGTTAAAGGTCACCAAAAATAATGTTTCGCCATCTGCCAGGTAAAATGAGGATGGCTGTTCAAAGTCACAGACATCGATAATATCTCCCTTAAATGCTTCATGTAATTTTAAAGCAACATGTTTCGAATTGCCGGTTGAGCTATAATATATGATCATTGGAGTGCCTCCTGGATTTATTATACAAAAATATGACTTTGATCAATGAAAGAAGCTATATCTTTTAGGGACATATCCATTCTGACTGCGTTGCTCATCAAGAATATTTGTTTGATAATATTGAAGAAAATATATGTGAAAAGATTTGAAAAACCTTATAATTTATTAGTTTATACTACTTTAGAAGAACATGCAAGAATCAATGATCATAAAACCCTTGCTTATCTCCTGAAATCCGAACATAAAGAAGCCAACACTTTTTAATAAGTGCTGGCTTCTTCACATTCAAAACTTATAGGATTATTTGCAGTATATCAATACTGCATCCCGCAGGAATACCGCGCATCCAACCGCAATTTTATCATAATATTCAGTAAAACGGGGATCATCCACATACATCTGTGTTACACCGATATGAGCTTCCTTACTGTACTGGTCCCAAAAGAAACACAGCCATTTTTTATGCAGTTCACATGCTTTTTGTGCGAGTTCGCTTGCAGGGTCACCCTGTTCAAAGGCGGCTTTCAGCGTCTCGTTCAGCTCATCCGACAACTTTTCAACTTGAGCATACTGTTCCTTGCTCATTCCTTTAACCTTGGCATTGGAGCGGTCAACAGTGTCATCGCCGTATTTTTCCCGGATTTCTTCACCGTACTGCCGCTCATTGTCATCGACCAGCTTCTGAAGGAAGCCGTCAAATTTTTCCTGATCATTCATAATAGTTTCTCCTTTCGCCGCTTTTATGGTTTTTTCCACATTAGCGATCAATGTGCTTAATTGTTTTTGCTTTGCCAGCAGGGCCGACAAATGGCTTTCCAGTGCAGCCTGCCCGTCAAAATTTTCAGAAGACAGAATTCTCTTGATTTCTTCAAGGGATACGCCAAACTCACGGTAAAAAAGGATTTGCTGCAGCCGGTCAACTTCCTTTTGTCCGTAGATACGGTAATCATTTGAACTCATCCGTACCGGCGAAAGCAGACCGAACTCATCGTAATACCGCAGCGTCCGGGTGCTTACTCCCGCTAATTTCGCCAGTTTATTAATGGTGTACTCCATTTCTTCACCTCCCTGCAAAAAGAAGTATAGACTATTACGTAACGTTAATGTCAACAGTTCTTAGAAACTTTTTTTAACTTTTCAATCATCTCTGAGTGCCCTGAACAAATATCCCATTACCTCGCGGTTAGACTGCACAGTCCGCAATCAGATGTCCCGTTTGTTCACAGTACTTCATATTAAGAAAAGACACACTCTCCTCTAGTGGAAAATATGTCTTATCGGAATAGGACTGAGAAAAAAATTTTAAACTTGTCCTGCAAAAACATCAAACATCTCAATCCTTTGCAAATAATCCCCGTCAAATGTAAATTTTGCAATCCAAGGCATAAGTTTTTTTATATTCTTAAAAGAGGAATACCCAAAAGAGGCATCATAATAATTAATAATCGTACTCAGTGCAGTGCCATGGCTGCCGACAACGATGTGTTTATTTCTATATTGGTCCAGAACCCGTTTCAGAGCATCAATATTCCTTGTTTGTACCTCTCTCAATGTTTCACCATCGGTAAGTTTATAATCAAAATCATTCCATTGCCGTTGGCTGAATGCAGTAAAGTCATCAATCCAAACACTGTCAATTTTTCTTTCCCTGAAATCAGAAACAGTTACTACTTGATGACCGTATTTGTCTGCAAACTCCTTTACAGTATCAATAGAACGTTTATAAGGACTCGACAAAACCACATCAATATTTTTGTCACTCAAAAAATCCGTAACAAGCTTTCGATCTGCCAAGCCTTTCGCAGTAAGTTCCCGTAACTCATCGTTATGATTCATATAATTGGGTTCCGCATGCCTTACGAAATAAATTTCAGTCATTTTACCCCCATCACATATCATCTTTATTTTTTATACTTTTATGTAAAATATTTTTGTTCTTAAGTAAACTGTCTTCCGTTTACAGCTCAAAGCTTTCAGTTTTAAGGTCACAGTAATGCCTTCCTTTACTGGCAGTAAACCTCAGGACACAGTAATCAGGATCATTTACCCCTTTTTTATAAAACATCGTATCACCCGTCTGCCAGATTTCCTCTTTTATCTGAGCATCTTCCAAAACCTCCATTGTACCGGTAAGCATAACACCTTCATAACGAAAACGCCCCTTATTAAAAAAATAAACGCTTGCTTTCGGGTTCTTTCGATACTGCGCTATACGCATAGAAGATGTATTAGTCGAAAAATAAAAACAACTACCGTCAATCTTACGCGGCATCAGCATAGCTTTCATGTTGGGAAAACCGTCATCATCGACTGAACCAATAAAAGCCACCTTTTGCTTACTAATAAACTCAAAAATCTGCTCTGCTGTTCTCATAAATATCTCCCCCATTCATCTATAAATTCTATTATAATCCATCATTAACGATAACTTTCCTATTTTTTCACTTATAAAAAGACATAACTTCATCTAAGAAATAAACTATCCCAAATAGGTTAGTGCGTTGCAGTAAATAAATTCTCTCGCCTTCTCGTAAACCTTTTCCATAGTAATTCCCCCTTCGATAGCATTGATAAAACTCAGATGATATCTGAATTTAAGTTATTGAAGCACAGCAATATACCCTTTTATTATAGCCTATGGAATATAAAAAAGAAATGATAGAAAAAGACTTTTGGATTAAAAATTTTTATTACTGTAAAACAGCCGTAAAGATTTCTCTGAACTGGATTACACAATTTATTTCGTCTGCACTTTCTCCCGTAATTACATTATTATCATTGTCAAGTTTGCCCGTACCATATAATAATGGATAAAACCAGAATATCAAACGCCCACCACATAAAGAAAGACATATCTTCCCATAGCGGAAAATATGTCTTTTAAGAAAAAGGAGTGAATATTCTTAACGTCCCTTTGTGTGAAACAGACGATGAAGCTCGCGAACCTGTTCTTCCAGTTCAGGAACGGGGCCATCTGTGGTTGTATCACGGATAATATCTTGAATGGGAAGACTTTTAACACGGGAGGGTTCAACGCCCATCGTATCCAACCACCCAGCCAGTTGTTTACATGAACATGCATAAACAATTCGGCCTAAGCCAACCCAGCCGTGAGCTGCCGCACACATAGGGCAATGTTCGCCGGAGGTATATACTGTCGCTTGACTTCTTTCTTCCGGTGTCATATTTTCAGCAGCCCATCTTGCCAGAGCAAATTCCGGGTGTTGTGTATGATCACCGGTTCCAATGCGGTTATGCTCTTCTGCAAGCAGCTCACCGTTGGCTGCCACAAGAACGGAACCAAAAGGCGCATTACCTTTCTCCAGTGCAGTTTCAGCAAGTTCAACACAACGTTTCAGATATTTCATATCCACATTACTTATCATAATTGATTTCTCCTTATCCATAATTCCGCATGAAATCTTTATCAAAAAGATTTCCCTCTGCTATTTATCTTTATTCTACCAGAACCTTTGGACTATTGCAAATTCTTACTTTAAATATGGCCGTTACGCTGGCAACTCATCAGGAATAATGGTTCCAAACTTAGCAGAATTTATTGCAGGGTAAGCATGTGTTATGTTCACATTCTTACCATTCATTAATGGCATATAAAATTGCGAGCCGAATCTGTTTCAGCAATTCATTGGATAAGAACTCATATTCTTTATCCAGCCCTTTTTCATGTGCCATATAGGGGGGACTATCATTCCAAGAACCCATTGCGCCAAAAACATCGGCAGTACTGGCTGCCTCAAAAAGGCGTAGATTCTCTTCTGGAAGTTCCGAAAGCGGCATATGATACGGGGTATCCGTATTATCAGAGCATCCTGACAGAATATCAAGAGCCCTCTGAAACACTGCGGCAAATTCATCACAATTAATTTTGCGGGCCAATTCTTTTATTTCGGATAAGATAGATTTGAAACTGTCAATATTGTTTTCAAAATGCGGTTTTCCCGAAGGGGCATCTTTCCACTCCTGCTCTGTATAAAGAATATCCCACATTTTTTGAATGGAATTAAAGTCCCATTGTGCAGAGAAATAAGTGATTTTGCCGTCTTCATAAAAGCATACCATAGAACTTTGTGTTGTATTGGAAAAGCCAAGAATACTGATATCCCCGACTGCAGCCGGGGCCAAAAACTTTAAGTCATACAGTCCCTTTTTCAGGCAATAATCATACCATGCGGGTACATTTTCCGCCTTATATTCTTTGGTGCCAAACAGTTTCTTTTCCGGCAGAAACTGAAATTCTATTTTATTCTCATATTTAAGCGGTGTATATAATAGTGCTGATTTCTCTCTTAATGCTTTTTTTGCTGCGGCAGTAATACAGCAAATCTGATACATTTGACCGTTCAACTATCACCATCCCCTTTATGCAAAATAAAATAATAAACAAACCAAATCCTTTTTATCCATGAGATACCGCAAACTTTAAACTTATTTGCCTGTTTCTCCCTGCCCTTTCGCCATCATTTCATATTTTTCTATATAGTCCTGGGGAGTGATCTTTTGGCAAAGTTCCCCAATCAATTCATAGGGAATCGTATCCGGCTTTTTAAACCGGAGGCAGCTCTTACCCATGTCCAATTTAGTCTTTACATGCTTTGAATATTCTGTTGTGAACCATTCCAGCGTATCAGGAAAGGCGTACAGACCCATGTGATATAGGGCAATATGGTTTTTCTGAGCTCCAAGAGATATAAAGGGCAGCGGCTCTTGCGGATTTACATGGTAGCCCGCTGGATATAGGCTGTGTGGAATCACATATCCTATCATACCGTACTGCATTGTTTCCTCAAAGCCCGTGGGCAGGCTCTTCTTTATGGTTTTTCTGAGCAGTTCAATCGCCTGTCTCTTTTCTTCCGGCAGATTCTCTATATATGTTTCGGGTGTATCGGCAGCGTGGTTCATGAGAAAACCTCCTGTTTTTTGTTTTGGCAGGTAATTGGAATCAGGCAAAGTTAATCATTCCACTGCTCATTAAATATAATATCCATGGCGATTTCTTTAGCTACCGTGCTTGTGACAGTTTTATTTTCCGGGTCATCAAGGCGGACAGCGAAATAAATCGCTTCACCCTCAATCTCAAAAAAACCAACAAACCAGGCATCCACACATTTTCCATCTATTTTACCCATTCCCGTTTTGCCATACAGGGTAATATCTGTATCGCCCGTTTCAATTTTCATCACATCCTTCACGGTTTTCGTATGTTCCTCCGCGAAAAAACTCTCGCCCTGAAAAATCCGTGCCAGTACATCTACTTGCTGCCGTGGAGAAATTTTTAATGAAGATTCAAGCCAAAAACCTGTCAAATCTCTATTGCTGTTGTTTGTATTGAGCCGTCCTTCCCAGTCGCTTATATCTGAATTACCATACTCAAGCTTTTGAAGGGCCTCTTCCGTAGCTTCTTTTCCAACCCTGTTGATTATTTCCCGAAAATACCATACACAGGACGTTTGAAATGCCTCCTGAAAATTTATATCCTTATTCCAGGCATCATTCCAATACTTTTCACCGCTCCAGGGCAGAGAATTACCAGGAACGATCTCCCCTTCCTGTAAGCCAATTAATGAGGAAACGATTTTAAATGTAGAGCATGGAGAAGATGGCTGATTACACAAACTCTCGTTATAAACGAGATATTCATTGCGAGTGGGACGAAAAAAAACTGCACATCCATTGATACCATTAAAATAAGCTTTGAGATCTAATACTTTCTGTTGAGGTTCTGGAGAAACTGATGGCAGCGGCTCTTTGCGATCAGTTATATTTTGACCAGATTCCGTGGTCTGCTTTGGCGGCGATATCTCTGCGTTTGTAAAAGAAGGGGATGATTCCCCAGGATTGTCCGGAGATGAACTACAGCCAGTGCAAATCAGCGCGATTATCAAAAGAACCATAAGCGCGGAATATCCTTTTTTCATTTTAGTACCCCCTTTGATAGGACAGAATCGTATATTGCTCATAACCTGATGATAGATTGGAATGTAACCTTTACATCGGTTTTAAATTTTTATTTAACCTGTCAATGATTTTTTCTAATCGGGTTTGGCGTGTTTTGTCAGTCTTTGCGTCAAGATAAAAGCCGGTGTATGTCTTTTGTATGGACAAAGGCATAGCCAATAAATTGGTATATGCAGGTTCATACTGCTGGATGATTTGTTTGAATGCCTGTATTTGTTCATCGCAGATGCTAACACGTCCCAATAAATCCCATGTACCGCTTTTCTTAGCATTTTCAATGGCATCCATGCCTCGCTGAGTCATTTTTCCTTGTTCAATAAGGGATTGCGCCAACCTTTTGTTCTTATCGGACCAATTGCTTTTCGCCGTACGGCGGGCAAAATATTTCCTGTATTTGGTATTATCAAGGCTTTGCATACGCCCATCTATCCACCCAAAGCAAAGAGCTTCTTCCAAGGCCTCACTGGCTAAAAGTGTCACTGGACCACCTTTTTTGCCAAAAAGCAGCCATATTCCATCGTGGTCAGCACTGTGTTTATCCAGCCAGTCCCTGAACGCTTCTCTATCAGCAAATTCTAAAACATCACTCATCATTAGCTCCCCCAAACACGTTATACTTATAATTACCGTTTATTCCCATAATATCATAAACATTTCATCCATCATACCACATTTTCTCAAGTAAAAGAAAGACCTATCTTCCATCAAGAGGAAGATAAGTCTTTTGAGCACAATGAAGGAAAAACCTATCTTAATTTGTAAAAACCGCAGGGAATTTTTTTTACTTTTTATACCAATTTGGCACACTTTTTTCGAAGTTGTTATAATGAGCAAAGGACTTATTACATATTCTGACCATATTTTCAATTTCAGTTTGTCCAAATCCTTCAGCCCATTTTATGGAATACAGAGCGGCGTGTGCCACATAGACGGCCAGAATATCCCAGAAATCAGCCGGCACATCATTGTCAAAGTATGCGTCGATTTGCCCAATACAATAAGGGATGCTCACATCTGTTCCAAAGCTTTCGAGTTTGTAAAACTCCTCATAAGGGTCTCCGATTTCCCAGCGATTGAAGTCTATCACACCAATTTTATTTTCAGGGGTCAATATTAAATTCCCCGGATGAAAATCTCCATGCTGATAGACCGGTGGCTTGGACCAGATTTTATGTATATTTTGATTGATAAATTTAATAACAGCTTCGTCGCCTTGAATTCTATGCTCGGATTCCATATATTTTTGAAGCAGTGCGACTTTCCTGGCAATTTTTGTTTGCGCCGGAAACTCGTCAGCCGGTATTTGAAGGCTGTGAATTTCTCTTAATATTTCGCCGGCTTCCCTGCCTAACCGATACTGTTCATCTCGGTCAAGTTTGGACAGAGCCAGTTCAAGATCATCACCGTCGACCCAGGTCAGCAGCATATATACATTTTGCCGGCTATGAAGCGTACCAAAATCAACAGGTTCTGACATCTCAAAACTCAATGCAGAATACTTTTTGATGATATCAAATTCTTTTTTCTTTTGTTCGTAATACTTTATGTCTGATGTTCTCAAAAGCAATTTCTGCTCATCTGCGGTTTCGATATAATATTTCCTGTCATCAGACCAGCCTTTTTGGATAGGCACAACTCTTTTCCACTTTCCAGATTTTTGAAGTTCTTCAAACACAGCTTCACCCCCATTTTCTAAAACCATATCATTGAATAATAATGAAAAAAGACATACCCTACTCTTACAGAGAAAGTATATCTTTTCTTATGCAGAAGAAGGGAGTCGAACCCTCAGGGTATTGCTACCACACGGACCTGAACCGTGCGCGTCTGCCAATTCCGCCACTTCTGCTTTTTAATTGTCTAAATTGACGAATCAATTTGTACAATTATAATACTACATTTTTCCAAAATAATCAAGCACTTTTTTTATTTTGTTTCTCGCCCTCTCAGGCTCTATTTTCCTTCATACTGCACCTGATTGCGCCCCATCTCCTTGGCCCTGTAAAGCATGTTGTCTGCTGCTTCAATCAGCTCCTTCGGATTTCCCGAATCCCCCGGATACAAAGAAGCCGCCCCAATACTGATGGTAGCCTTGGTTGCGGTACCGGAATCAGGGGAAGGTAGGTGCAGAGCCTTGATGCTGAGACGTATTTTCTCCGCAGTGATAACAGCCTCCGACAAATCGGTTTCCGGCAAAATCACCGCAAATTCTTCTCCACCATAACGGCAAAGAATGCCCGTTCCCGGTCTTAACATGGATTTTATGGTAATTGCCACCGCCTGCAGCATCATATCCCCCTGGGGATGGCCATATGTATCATTGTAACATTTAAACATGTCCACATCGATCATCAGCATGCTTAAAGGAGCGGCCTTTTCATGAGCACTGTCCCATTCAGCCCGCAGCTTTCTGTCAAAGGCCCTGCGGTTGAAAATACCTGTCAGGCCATCAAGCAGGCTCATCTCTTCAATGGCCCGCATCTGATTGATAATCTGAATCTGAGTGCTGATCCGGGCTTTTACGATGGCCTTCTTAAATGGCTTCTTTATATAATCCACCGCTCCCAGCAAAAAGCCCTTTTCTTCATCCTTTTCTCTATCCAGACCGCTGATGATAATGACAGGGATATGTTTCGTGCGTTCGCATTCCCCCAGGGAACGGAGAACGTCAAAGCCATTTGCATCGGGCAGAATAATATCCAGCAGAATCAGATGGGGATCAAAGGTTTCCACAATAGAAAACACTTCCCTGGCACTTGCGGCTGTCTCCAGAATATAGCTATCCATCAGAATATTTTCCAATATCTTCTGATTAAATATGCTGTCTTCAACAATCAATATTCTGTTTTTGTTCTTCTCTTCCGGCATACCGATCCCTTTCTTGCGCGATTTCGCAAAATTACATAAGACTTTTTTCGTCCTGCTGCCCTTTACACGGCTCTATCTCAACAGTTCACAAAAAGACATACCTCACCTTGTCAGGAAAGTATGTCTTTTCCAAACGCGGAAAACAGGACTTAAACCCCTTAAGGTATTTCTGCCACACAAAATAAAATCGTGCGCATCTGCCAATTCCCCCGCTTATGCTTTTCAATTGTGTAAATTGACAAATCAATTTGCACAAGTATAATACTATATTTTCAGCCAATAATCAAGCGTTTTTTACAAACTTCCTCATCTTTTACAAGTCTCCAAAACCAGAGGACGACAGCCGGGTCCCTCTTAAAAACGCTTAATATTCCCTGGTTTTTATAACTGTTTCCGCATCAGACTGATCGTACACCTTTTCTTCCGTTATAATCCGAAGAGGCATTTCCTTCCCTGCCATCATATCCCTGATCGCCTTCATAAGCGGAGGCCCCAAAAGAGGACTGCACTCCACCGCACAGTTGAGCTTGCCGTCTATCATCGCCTGAAACGCTTCCTTGGTCGCATCCACGGAAACGATGATGATATCCGTCCCCGGATTCAACTTATGTGCCTCCAGGGCTTCAATTGCCCCAAGGGCCATGTCATCGTTGTGGCAAAAGATAATGTCCACACCCCAGTTGTGGCTGCTGATGTATTCCTCAACCACCCGTTTTCCTCCATCATACGTAAAATCTCCATAATCCGTATAGACGATCTGGTATTGGGGATTCTCTTCCAGTATTTCAAAAAATCCTTTCTTTCTCTCTTCCGTAGGCGTGGCGCCTTCGCTTCCCTGAATCTCCAAGATATGGAGATTCTTCTGCTCCGGCTTTACATGTGCCTTGAGCCAGCGCATGGCCCTTCGCCCTTCCTCTAAAAAGTCAGCCCCGATATAAGTGGTAGTCAAATCATCCCCCGCCTCAATCCTTCGGTCAGACATGACCACAGGAATATCAGCTTCCTTGGCCTCTTTTAAAACCTCATCCCAGCCGGTTTCCACCACCGGAGAAACCACGATGACATCCGCCTTTTCCTTAATAAACATTCGGATAGCCTCAATCTGCTTCTGCTGGGACTGGTCTGCGCTGTCAAAAAGAAGCTCCACGTTAAATTCCTTGGCAGCCTCCTGGATCGAGCGGGTATTGGCAAGCCTCCACTGGCTCTCCTGTCCCACCTGGGAATATCCCACGGTGATTCTCCTGCCATCGTCAACCGTTTCTCTGTCAAGAGAAGCCAGATATTCGCTGGCATTCTGGGGATAGATGGTATGGCTTCTTAAAATCACCTGCTTGGGAACACCGCTTTCACTGCGCAGAATATTAATGGCATACTGCACCGCCTCTTTTCCTCCTGTGGGACAGGAAATCGTTGCCGCAAGCTTTCCTTTCCGCACCAGGTCCACGCCTTCATTTTCCCCGGTAAAGCCATCACAGCCAATGACCTTTATCTTATCAGCCAGATTCCTGTCCTTTAAGGCCTCATACGCTCCAAAAGCCACGGAATCATTGTTGGCGAATATGAGGGAAACACCTTTCAACTCTTTCTCCATGGCAAAAACCGCATCATAGGCCGGGTCCTTCATGTCATTTTTCAAATCACAGACGGTCTTTTCAATATCAGGGTAATCCCTGATCACAGAGTCAAATCCCTCGCTTCTCTCCTCGCTCTGAAGAGAACCGGCAGTCGCGCGAAGCTCCAGAATTTTCCCTTTGCCATTTCCAAGAAGCTGGACCGCACATTCTCCGCCCTGCTTTCCGATGAGGTTATTATCCGGGCCGATAAACAGGTTATAGTCAAATCCTTCCACGCTCCGGTCCATAACAATGACCGGAACGCCCTCCTGATAGACCTCAGCCACCTTCTTTGTCAGACGGCTGGAATCACAGGGGGAAATGATTAAAAGATCAATGCCAAAGGCCAGAAGCCTGTCAACATCCTTCTCCTGCTTCTCCACGCTGGAAGTGGCATCTGCCGTAACGATCCTGATGTTTGGATACTTCCCTGCCTCTTCCTGAATCTCATGAATCAGCGCAATCCTCCACGCTTCCCTCATATTGGCCTGGGAAACGCCGATCACATATTCCACATCGCTTTCATAAACCGTTTTCGTAATTGACCCGTTATAAATCCGGTATCCCAGAAAAACAAATACCGTTATTAATAATACCACAAGTAATTTCGCTCGTTTTTCCATTTTACCCTTTTTCAACATCGCCTTGAACTTCTTTCGGAATCCGTATTATAATACGCGTTCCCTGCTCCTCTTTGCTTTCCACCAGCACCTGAAACTGCTCTCCATACCGGATGCGCAGCCGTTCCTTAATATAAAACAAACCAAAGCTCCTGTTTTTGCCGGCTTCTCCCGGCTCATTTAACAGTCTGGACAGCTCCCAGACCTTTTCTTCTTCCATTCCCCTTCCGTCATCCCAGACCTCCAGGCTCACCCAGTCATCTTCCGCCCTTCCGGTTACCTTCAAATGCCCGTCCCCGCTCTTCATCTTCACCCCGTGGTAAATGGAGTTTTCAACCAGAGGCTGAAGGATCATTTTAGGCAGAATCACCTTCTTGCACTCTTCTTCCACCTGAATTTCGTACTGCACCTTGGGGCCGTAACGGATTTTTTGTATATACAGATAATTGGAAATATAACAGATTTCCTCTTCAATGGTAATATAATCTTTTCCCTTGCTCAAGCTGATGCGGAAAACATTGGTGAGGGCATCCACGATATGAACGATGTCATAAGCGGAATGCTCTCTCGCCATCCAGCCTATGGTATCCAGAGTATTGTATAGGAAATGAGGCTTAAACTGCTCCTGAACCGCCTTAAGCTGCGCCTTGCGCTTGTTCTCCTGTTCCTTATACACCTCTTCCATCAGCTCCTGTATGCGCTCCAGCATCTGATTGAACCGGCGGCCAAGCTCGCTGACCTCATCGAGATAATTCCCTTCAAACCGGACGGATAAGTCGCCTTTTTCCGTCTCCTTCATCAGATTTCGCAGTCTGACAATGGGTTTTGTCACTGTCTCTGAAATTTTTACCGCCACGATAAATACCGTGAGAATGGTCAGAACCAGAACCCAGCCAAACATGAAAAGCATGGTGTTGATTCCGCCCATGATTTCCCTGTAAGAAGAAACGCTGACAGTCTTCCAGCCCGTATAAGCGGATTTCTGATAGCTGATCTGGTATTTTTCCCCATTGATCACGGCTGTTACAGGCTCTTCCTCATTCCAAAGCCATTCCGGACGGATGCGGTAGACGATTTTATTGGTCGGCGCATAGACTAAGTGATTCTGCTCATCCAAAACGAATACGAACCCATTTTCACCGATATTGGCATCCTGAATGGCGGAAGAAATGATTTCATGCTTCACATCAAAGAGCAGCACGCCGATCCTCTCCCCCGTATCCGGGTCAATAACCGCTTTCATCACGGAAAACACATCGTCAATACTATAAGCGGCCTCCGTAATAATATTTCTTCCGGCAACATTGCTCATGATCTGCATTTCTCCGGGAAATGACGCTGCCCTTTCATACCACACCTCTTTGACAAAGGGGTCCCTGGAGATTCTGGACATCCCGGTTCCCACGTACATATCATGCTCTGTAGCAAAAAAAATGCCCGCAATTTCATCGTGGGTGTCCGCCACCGTCTCAAAGCTGTCTTTTAAGGCTGCTTCATACTCCTTCCAGCGCATGTCCCCGGCAGAAGGAATCCTGCCAAGATGCATCGGCTCAATGACCTGGATGAGCATATTGGCCGTCTTTTCAATACTGTTTATATAAATGTCCGTTGTATGCTGTACCTGTCCCACCAAAAGGGAGGTATGCTGGGTCACATTCCGCTCCGCCTCTCTGGTTGAGCTGATGACCCCTAAAATTCCCACAAAGAAAAAAGGAATGAGGGCAATAAGAATATGAGAATTAATCATTTTGTCACGAATTTTCATATTCATGAACCGTGTCTTCCAATATTTCATTGCGCTCACTCCTGTTTTCATATCATATATCCCGCCCATCCAGTATACCCAAGTTAACTGTTTCCTGCAACTGCTTTATTGACCGTTCTTCCCCTTCGATTTTTCTGCACGGATTGCGATAATTCTCTGGATGACAATAAAGAAACAGAGAAGAGCCGCAATCGTAACCTTAGTCCACCAGGTATTTAAATTCTGGTAAGTGACAATTGTCTGGATAATTCCTTCTATCATGACACCCACAACCGTACCCGCCACAGTGCCTACGCCTCCCGTCAGCAGTGTTCCGCCGATAACGGCAGAAGAAAGTGCATCCAGCTCCAGGCCCATGTTTTGAAGGCCAAAGCCTGCCAGAGTGTAAAAGCTGAACACGATTCCTCCGAGAGCAGCACAAAAGCCGCTGATCCCATACGCCGCAATTTTCGTTTTCGCCACATTTAATCCCATAAGGCTTGCGGAAGTTTCACCGCCTCCCAGAGCATAGAGACACCTTCCAAACTTCGTATATCTCAAAGTATAGACTGCCGCGGCAAAAACAATCACAAGGATAAACACATAATAGTAAATCTTTCCATTCAGCGCTTTTGCTTCTCCCAGGCGGACCGCTACCTTTCCAAGAGCCATTGTCTTAAAAAACGGGTCACTGATGGGAATCGAGCGTTCACTGATTACAACGCAGAGCCCCCGCATCAGGAACTGGCCTGCCAAAGTCACGATAAAGGGCTGAAGCTTAAAATAATGAATCAAAGCTCCCTGAGTACAGCCTACGATAATCCCCACAACAAGCATCAGAACAATGACTAGAACTGCCGGAACACCCCGCTCCAATAAAAAAGCAGAGCTTACGCCGGTAAAGGCGATAGTGGAGGCGATGGAAATATCAATCCCTCCGCTTATGAGCACAAAAGTGGCTCCGATCGCTGCGATCATCAAGTATGCATTGTCATTAAAAAGGTTTAAAAAAGTCGACAGAGATAAAAAGTTTTTGTATTTCACAGAGCCAAACACAAACATCAGGACAAACAGCACAACCGTGATAACCAGTGAAATATTATTAATCTGAAATCTTTTTCCCGTCTGCTTCATCAGTTATCAACCACCTTTCTGTTTACTGTTTTCCGTTTGAGGATCAAGTCCTTAAACTGCTTTGACTGGGACAGACAGATGACGATGATCAGCAGCGCCTTTAACACACGGATATAAGCTGCCGGAACTCCCAGGGCCAATACCGTTGTGGTGATGCTCTGCACGATCAGTGCACCGATGACGCTGGCTGGAATGGAAAAGCGCCCGCCCATTAAGTTGGTTCCGCCGATTGCCACCGCAAGAATGGCATCCATTTCAATTCCAAGGCCTGCATTGTTGCAGTCCGCTCCCTTAATTCCCGCACTTTCAATCAATCCCGCCACAGCAGCAAAGGCTCCGGAAAGGGTATAGATTGCCAAAAGCATCCGGTCTACCTTAATTCCCACATATTTAGAAGCAGTGGGATTACAGCCTACGGATTCCAAAAACAGGCCAAAGGCCGTTCTTCCTGTAAATAACACCAAAAGTCCCACCAGAATAATCACCAGAAACAGCGGAAAAGGCAGTCCGAGCACATAACCGCCATTGATAAAATAATAGGCGTCTGAAGTGATCGTAACGATCTTTCCCCTGGTGATCAACTGGGCAATACCCCTTCCAGCCACCATTAAAATCATGGTAGCCACAATAGGCTGAATCTTGACCTTTGCGACCAAAAGTCCGTTCCAGATGCCGCTGACAACTCCTGCGAGAATTGCGATCACAATCGCTGCCGCAACACTTCCGTTTAATGAAGGGAAAATGTTCCCGTTTACAATGCTGCAGGCAATGGCTCCGCTGATGGCCATAACAGAACCAACGGAAATGTCGGTTCCTCCTGTCGCCAGTATCATGGTCATGCCCCCGGCCAGTATCATGAGCTTGCTTCCGTTTCTCACGATATCAATGATACGTCCGTATAAATGCCCATCCACAATGGAAAGGGCAAAAAATTCTCCCTTGCTGACAATGCCGTTAAAAAGCAGGATCATGATAAAAATGACCAGAGGGCGGAAATACTGCTTTCCTGACAAACGATTCCAGGTTTCTCTCATGATGCTTCACCTCCCGCCATAATCCGCATAATCGCTTCTTCTGATATTTCTTTTCCGTTTAACTCTCCCACCTGCTTCATATCCCGGAGCACGATCATTCTGCTGCAGCAGCGGAGCATCTCGTCAATCTCTGAGGAAATAAAGAGCACTGCCATCCCTCTTCCTGCCAGCTCCATGACGATTTTCTGAATCTCCGCCTTTGTTCCGATATCAATTCCTCTGGTGGGCTCATCAAGCATCAAAAACTCCGGCTCCGTGGCAAGCCACCTGGCGAGAATCACCTTCTGCTGGTTTCCGCCGCTTAAGTTCTTAATCAACTGCTCTGTTCCCGGCGTTTTAATCTGAAGCTTTTCAATGTATTCCTTTGCCAGCTCTTCCGCTTCTTTTCTGGAAATCTTATGGAATACGCCTTTTTTCACCTGAAGGGCGAGTATGATATTCTCCCAGATGGAAAGTTCGCCGATAATTCCTTCTGTCTTCCTGTTTTCCGGGCAGAAAGCGATACCGCTTCGGATTGCGTCCAAAGGAGAATGAAGGTGAGCCGCCTCACTTTTTACCTTTACTTCTCCTTCGCTGATGGAATCTATTCCAAATAAGACCCTGGCCGTCTCAGAACGTCCGGAGCCCAAAAGCCCGGAAAGGCCTAAAACCTCTCCCTTTTTCACCTTAAGCCCGAATCCTTTGACCGTTCCGGGGCTGCTGACGTTGATCAGTTCAATAAATGCTTCCTGCTCCTCTTCCTCTGCTTCCTCGGTCCGCTTGGAGCTCATGGTTTCCTTAAGGCCTGCATAGTCCTTGCCTATCATTTTTCCTACCAGCTCCACTCTGGGCAGCTCTTTCGTCAAATAAGTCCCCACATATTTTCCATTCCGGAGCACGGTAATCCGGTCCGTGACCTCATAAACCTGATCCAGAAAGTGGGTGACGAAAATGATTCCCATGCCTTCCTCACGAAGCTTTTTCATGATCTGGAACAGCTTTTCAACCTCTGTGGCAGAAAGGCTGCTGGTGGGTTCGTCTAAGATCAAAACCTTTGCATCAATATCACTGGCTCTTGCAATGGCCACCATCTGCTGAATTGCCACAGAGTAATGATCCAGATTTTTCGTAACATTTATATGTAAATCAAATTTTTCCAGCAGTTCACTGGCATCGGCATTGATTTTTTTCCAATTAATAGTTCCAAAACGGTTTCTCGGTTCCCGTCCGATGTAAATATTTTCCGCCACGGAAAGGTTGGGACAGAGATTTACCTCCTGATATACTGTGGATATTCCTTGATTCTGCGCTTCCTGTGTGGATCTTGGATTGATCTGTTTTCCCTCCAGTTCAATGGTTCCCTGATCCTTGGCCTCTACTCCTGTCAGCACCTTAATGAGAGTTGACTTTCCTGCACCATTTTCTCCTAACAGGGCATGGATTTCTCCCCGGTTCAAATCAAACTGCACGTCAGATAAAGCAATCACCGCTTTTCCAAAGGACTTGGATATATTTCTTGCTGTCAGCAACTGGTTCCCAGCACTCATGGTCTTTCCTCCTCGCTTTCAAATTAAGAGGGCATATCCTCTGATAAAAAAAGGGCTGCTGCAAAAATAATGATATACTTTTGCAACAGCCCCGCGGTTTAATATTTACGGTTTGGAAGTGCTTCGGCTGCCATGTCAGCAGTGAATACGCCATCAACCGATTTTACCCATTTCTCAACAGTCTCGCCAGCTTTCAGCTTTGCTGCAGTTTCAAATAAAAGCGGTCCAAGCAGAGGATTGCACTCTACGGTACAGTTAGCCTCTCCGGCTGCCATTGCTTCAAAGATTGCGCGTACACCGTCGATAGAAACGATCTTGATGTCTTCGCCTGGCTTTAATCCAGCTTCTTTGATTGCTTCGATTGCTCCAAGAGCCATATCGTCGTTATGTGCATAAACACCCTTGATGTCCTTGTTGGACTTTAAGAAAGACTCCATAACTTCTTTTCCCAAAGCTCTGGTGAAATCACCGGTCTGGGAAGCTACGATTTCAATTTTAGGATAGGTTGCTTTGATTTCATCGTCAAATCCGGTCTTACGGTCAGTTGCTGCGGAAGCGCCTACGGTTCCTTCCAGCTCAACGATCTTGCCTTCTTCGCCAATCAGTTTTGCCATTTCCTGAGCTGCCATCTTTCCTTCTTCAATGAAGTCGGAACCGATGAAGGTTGCGTATAAGTCTTCGCCCACATCTGCTCTGCGGTCCAGAAGAATGATCGGGATTCCGGCTTCTTTAGCCTCAGCAAATACCTGGTCCCATCCGGTTTCTACTACCGGTGCAAGACCGATGACATCTACGCCCTGCTCAATGAAGTTCTTGATTGCCTTGATCTGGTTTTCCTGCTTCTGCTGTGCATCAGCAAAAAGAAGTTCTACCTTATCCGCATTCTCAGATGCATACGTCTGGATAGAAAGGGTTTCTGCATCACGCCATCCGGATTCCTGGCCGATCTGGGCAAATCCTACTACCAGCTTTTCTCCTGCTGTGTCAGCAGCTTTGGCAGTTGTCTCCTCTGCCTTTGCTGTGGTCTCGCTCTGTGCCGCTGTGGTCTGGGGAGCTGCTGTGGTCGCTGAAGTGCTGGCTCCGCCGCAGGCTGCTAAGGAAACCGCTGCCATGGACGCACAAAGCAATACGCTTAAAAATCTTTTTTTCATTTTCATGATCCTCCTTTTTTCTTTCAACTATATATTTATTATGCAGGAAGGAGGATAAAAAGTCTTTGCAATAATTTGAGTAAAAGGTATAAAATCATTGCATGGCGGAAGGCTGGCTGTCATTTTTTATAAACCTGCGGTATTCCGCAGGGCTGACCCCTAAATTCTTTTTAAATACATTGCTGAAATAATGCTGGTTCGCATACCCGGTCATCTCCGCAATTTCGTAAATCTTCAATTCATTGTTGTGCAAAAGCTCGATGGCCTTGCGGATTCTCACGCTGGTCAGGTAATCGATAAAGGTGACTCCCATCTCTTTTCGGAACATCCGGCTTAAATGGGGAACAGACAGGTTCACATGGCCTGCCGCATCCTGGAAGGAAAAGTCCTCTCTGGAATAGTTGTCTTCAATATAGAGTTTCACATCCTTGATGACGGAAGAACCTGTTTCCAGCTCCTTTAAGCGGCTGACAGCCGTTTCATACGTCTCAGCCAGAGTCCCGTAATCATCGCCGTTTACCTGCATGACCGTACTGCGCACCGGTAAATGAGTCTCCAGCATATTGCAGTAGGCCGCCACCTGTCCTTCTGCCCTTTCCTGAGCCGCAGCTTTTGAGACCACTACCAGATTTCCATGCCTGTCCTGACAACTGCAGGGATTTTCAAGGCCCAGGAACATTTCATTTGCAATGTTTTCAGCAACAAAGAAAAGCAGGTCTTCATTCCAGGTGCTTTTTACGTCTTCTGTTTTCAAATATTCCAGAGAAACAACCGTGACCGTAAAGGGTTCGGGAAGGAGCAGATTTAAGTATTGGGCACGCTCTCTAATTTCTTCCCTCGTATAATGGCCTTCCAGAGCTTTCTGTAAAAAGTTGGAGGCAAGATAGGTGCGGTTTTGTGCCAGCATGCTTTTCGCCCAGTCTAAGTACTTGTCTTCGCTCTCCTCTTTCTGGAGCCTTTCCCGGACCCGTTTCATCATCTCATCAAAGGGACCTTCCATGAGAGGCTTGAGAAGATATTCAAAGACCCCCAGCTTCAGGGCTTCCCTGGCATAATCAAACCGGTCATACCCGGTGATGATCACCACCACAGCCTTTGGATTCGTTTCCTTTAATTGTTTTATAAATTGCAGGCCATTTAGAAACGGCATGTTAATGTCAACGAAATAGACATCCGGAGAAATGCTCTTTGCCAGCTCAAGGGCCATTTCCCCATCCTCTGCCTCTGCTGCCAGCTCAAAATCACCGTATTGTTTTAAAAAACTGATAATCCCCCGGCGGATGATGTATTCATCGTCCGCTACCAGTACCTTATATCCCATCGGTACGTACCCCTCCTGAAAATTTATTTGATTTCTGTATTTTATTATAAAAACAAAAGAGGCCGATCATCAGTAATCAGCCTCTTCTTATAAAAATAATAATGCGGGAGATGGGACTTGAACCCACACGATCATACAACCACAAGATCCTTAGTCTTGCCTGTCTGCCAATTCCAGCACTCCCGCATGTCATGTAAATGTCAAACCCAACAGCCATGACTTTCTGTAAGGTTTCATGCAGAAGAAGGGAGTCGAACCCTCAAGGTATTGCTACCACACGGACCTGAACCGTGCGCGTCTGCCAATTCCGCCACTTCTGCATTTTGTTACCGCTTCCGCAGCAACAATAGTTATTATATTATACAGGCCCTCATATGTCAACAACATTTTCCCATATTTTTAAAATTATTTTTTTGTATATACTTTTCAAAAAACATTGACAATTCCTTCCGGAAGTGATAAAATTACTATCGTTGTGCGGGAGTGCTGGAATTGGCAGACAGGCAAGACTAAGGATCTTGTGGTTGTATGATCGTGTGGGTTCAAGTCCCATCTCCCGCACTTTTTTTATTGCTTTTCTATTGACAGATTTCTTTTTTTGAGTATAATATATCATGTATTCCTCGATAGCTCAGTCGGTAGAGCAAACGGCTGTTAACCGTTGGGTCGTAGGTTCAAGTCCTACTCGGGGAGTTTTTTCATGCAAAAAGTGCAGATAAACATCTGCACTCTTTTTATTTCAGCAGTATCATGATCAGCGGCAATTATTGTCATCTTCGTTAAGCCAGCGGCAGCAGGAATTTTTACATCCATCTTTATAACCGGCCCAGTAAGCTCTGTTCCTTGCTTCTTCCCACTCTTTTTCTTTATCTCTACAGCTATTGTTACAATTATTATTACAGCTATTGTTACAATTATTATTACAGCTATTATTGCAATTGTTATTGCAGCCGCAGTTATTTCTGCATCCACCAAAACAACTCATACTCAGTACCTCTCTTCTATGGATTATATTATATGATATGGGACGCATAGACGAGGTGTGAATAGCAAAAAAACTCCGCACCCATGGGGTATACGGAGTTTCTGTCTTTTTTCTATTAAGCTACCTTGCTCTTAGCTACTTCTGCCAGCTTAGCAAAGCCTGCTGCATCGTTAACTGCCATGTCAGCCAGAACTTTTCTGTTTAAGTCAACGCCTGCCAGCTTTAAGCCGTGCATAAATACGCTGTAAGATAATCCATTGATACGGGCTGCAGCGTTGATACGTGCAATCCATAACTGTCTGAACTGTCTCTTTCTTTCTTTTCTGCCTGCATAGGAGCTTGTTAATGCTCTCATTACGGACTGCTTTGCAATTCTATACTGTTTGGAACGAGCGCCTCTGTAGCCTTTAGCCATCTTTAACACTCTGTTATGTTTTTTTCTAGCGTTCATACCGCCTTTAATTCTTGCCATCGGTTTTTCCTCCTTCTTAATCTAAGAAATTATAAATATGGTAAAATCTTCTTCATTACTTTTGCGTTGGTTGCATCAGTAACAATATCTTTTCTAAGATTTCTTTTTCTCTTAGCGGATTTCTTAGTTAAGATGTGAGATTTGTAAGCTTTATTTCTTACAAGCTTTCCTGTTCCTGTAACTTTGAAACGTTTTGCAGCTGCTTTGCTTGTTTTTAATTTAGGCATTGTATTTTCCTCCTTGATAATGTTCGTCAGCGTTTAGCATTTAAAAACATAACCATGCTTCTTCCTTCTACTTTAGATGGCTTGTCAATGGTTGCAATATCTGATAATTTCTCAGCAAAATCATCCAGAATATACTTTGACTTTGACATATGCGCCATCTCACGACCTCTGAAACGTAAGGTTACCTTTACTTTATCTCCTTTTTCGAGGAACTTCCTTGCGGCGCCCATCTTTGTATTTAAATCGTTGGTATCAATGTTCGGAGATAAGCGAACTTCTTTTATTTCGATTACCTTCTGTTTCTTTTTAGCTTCTTTTTCTTTTCTTGCCAATTCATAGCGGTATTTACCGTAATCGATAATCTTACAAACCGGCGGCTTTGCGGTTGGGGCGATCTTTACCAAATCCAGTTCTGCATCTTTTGCCATCTGCATAGCATCCTTGGTAGCCATAACTCCTAATTTTTCACCGTTTTCACCAATCAACAGAATTTCCTTGTCTCTGATCTGTTCATTAATCATTAAATCGCTAATTGTCGTGCACCTCCATCATATAGTGTGTGTTGGCTGGAATCCACATGCGCCCGAAGGCATAAAAAAAGTAGATAGACAAACGCTATCCACCACCAAAGTCTCTACACAGTACACCTACGTACCAAAGGCTATGAACCAGGGTCACTTACTCGTGCCGTGGTGAGGCGGATACCTACTTTCCTGTCTGTTGTTCTCACAACTTTATTTATGATACTACATTTGTTTCCATCTGTCAACCGGTTTTCTTTAAAAATTGTATTGCAGCTTTTCCCAAACAGAGCTACAATAAAATATACAGTAAATACATTCATACAGGAGGCTTGTTTATGTGGTTCTTTTTTGCTCTTCTTTCCTCTATTTTTGCCGCCTTCACTTCTATTCTGGCTAAAATGGGCATCAACGGAGTCAATTCCAATCTGGCTACGGCAATCCGGACGATTGTTGTGGTGCTGATGGCATGGCTGATCGTCTTCTTAACGGGAGCCCAAAGCGGAATTTCTGAAATCAGCAAAAAAAGCTGGATGTTTCTCATCCTGTCCGGCATTGCCACCGGAGCATCCTGGATCTGTTATTACAAAGCCCTCCAGATGGGAGAAGCTTCAAAGGTAGCCCCTGTGGATAAGCTGAGCATTGTCCTGACGGTTCTTCTGGCTTTTTTGATTCTCCATGAGCAGATCACCATAAAAAAGCTCATTGGAATTCTTCTGATTACAGCAGGAACCTTCGTCATGATCTTATAAGCGGGGCAAAAAGCAAAATGCGTCAGGAACAATCCCTGGCGCATTTTGCTTTTTCTTATCTTTATCTGGTTCTACTTCTCCTTTGCTTTTGCAAACAAACTTTGCAAAATAATAAAGAAAGCCAGCAGTGCCGCAATGGTAATCTTAGTCCACCAGGAGGATAGTGTTCCCTGAAAGGTGATAAATGTTTCAATCGTCCCCTTTATCAAAACCCCAAACAGGCTTCCGAACACATTTCCCACACCGCCGGTCAAAAGAGTTCCGCCAATGACCGCAGAGGCAATGGCCTCCATTTCAAATCCTTTGGCCTGCTCCACAAACCCGGCACAGGTATTTAAGGCAAACAGAAAACCGCCCAGGGCACATAAAAAACCGTTCATAACATACACCAGAAGTTTTGTTTTCCTCACATTCAGTCCCATCATCAGGGCCGACTGTTCATTTCCGCCTACTGCATAAACGGCCCGGCCGAATTTTGTATATTTCAACAGCACAAACACCAGTACCAGCACCGCCAGGGCGATTATTACGCTGGGATAAATAAAGGGATAGTTAACCACACCCTTTTTATTGACAGTGCCCCCCAGAAAGGTTAAATTGATCTTGCTTTTTGCCCACTTCAAAAACATCTCATTTTTCACGCTTATCATTTCCTGGCTGATGATGGCCGTCATTCCTCTTGCAAAAAACATCCCCGCCAGGGTCACGATAAAGGGCTGTATTTTTAAATATGCGATGAAAAATCCCTGTGCCAGACCGAAAACAAGGCCCATGACCAGAACTGCCAGAAGGGCTGGAACAGCTCCTATTCCCTTTATTTCCATCATCCAGGCCATCATCATACAGGTCAGTGCTACCACCGAACCGACGGAAATATCAATTCCTCCGGTGATCATGACCATGGTCATGCCTGCAGCAATGACGATCAGGCCTGCATTGGAAATAAAAAGGTTTAAAAATACCTGGGGCTTTGCAAACCCCTTGCCGCTGAAGATAACCATTCCGGCTATGTACATCACTGCAAACAGGGCAATGGTAATCATGAGCAGAAATACTTTTCCGTCGATTTTTCCCTTGTTCTTCATCTAAGCCACCTTCCTTCCGGCTTCACGGCCTGCCTGAAGCTTTTTTACCAGCCTCTTAAGCTCTGCCGACTGGAGAGCCACAATAATGACCACCACCGCAGCCTTGTAAACAGGAATCTGGTCCGGAGAAACTCCCATAGCGTATAAGGTGGTGCTTAAGGCCTGAATGGTATAAGCGCCGATAACGCTTCCCAGCAGGGAAAATTTACCGCCTCCCAGGCTGTTTCCTCCCAGAGCTACCGCAAGGATGGCATCCAGTTCCAGGTTCAGACCGATGTTGTTGGCATCCGCCGAATAAATCCTGGAAGAGGCCACCAGCCCTGATATGCCGGCACATAAGCCGCAGAATGCATAAGAAAGGAATATAATCCTGGCAGACTTAATTCCCATAAGCCTGGAGGCCCTGGAATTAATGCCCACCGTCTGGATATAAAGCCCCAGAGTGGTTTTTTTTAACAGGACATAAGTCAGCACCACCACGATCAGTGCCACAAAAACCGGAGTGGGAATTGGAATTCCCGGAATGCTGGCTCCCAGCATCTTATAGGACTCCACACGGATATACGTAATCTGTCCCTTTGTGATGAGCTGGGCAATCCCCCTGCCTGCCGTAAATAATATGAGGGTGGCCACCATAGGCTGAATCCGCAGCCTTGCCACCAGAAATCCGTTAAAACAGCCGCATAAAATTCCGGCCCCTGCTGCTGCCAGGACTCCCAGCAAATAAGGATTCTGAAACTCATTGACTGTCTGCTGACCCCCTGCCAGAATAAAGCAGCACACCGCCCCTGCCACGGACATGACTGCTCCCACGGAAATATCCGTACCTCCTGACGCAGCCACCACCAGGGTCATCCCCACAGCCAGAATCACCAGATCGCTGGCCCGGTTGATCACATCAATGATGTAGCCATACAAAACACCGTTTTTTATGGTCACATCAAAAAAACCAGGAGTCTTTATAAGGTTTGAAAGCAGCACAAGAACGAGGCAGAACAGAGGCAGAAACAGGCGGTATCCTGTTAATCTCTTTATAATTACCGGTATCTTATTCATCTCTCTCACCTCCTGCAATGGCTTTCATAATGCTGTTCTGGCCCAGTTCTTCCTCTCCCAGCTCTCCCACCTTCTGCCCATCCCGGAGCACCGCCATACGGCTGCAGGTGCGCAGCATCTCTTCTATTTCAGAGGAAATGAACATCACCGACTTCCCCTCCTGGGCCAGCTTTACCACCAGCTTCTGGATCTCTGTCTTGGTTCCCACATCAATTCCCCGCGTCGGTTCATCCAGAATGAGAAAATCCGGGTCTGTGAGAAGCCACCTGCCTAAGATGACTTTTTGCTGGTTTCCTCCGCTTAAGCTCTTGATGGGAGTTTCCATGGTGGCTGTCTTGATCTGTAAAAGCTTTATATATTTATCCGCAAGCTCTTCCTGCTCTTTTCTTCCAATCAAGCGAAACATTCCCCTTTTTGCCTGAAGGGCCAGGATGATATTGTCCCTGACAGACAAATCCGCCACAATCCCCTCCTCCTTCCGGTTCTCAGGAAGATAAGCCATTCCGGCCATCATGGCATCAAGGGGAGTATTGACCGAAACCGCCTTTCCGTTTACTTTCAGCTCCCCGCTGTCCGGCTTATCCGCACCGTATAAGCTTCTGGCAAGCTCCGAGCGGCCGGAGCCTAAGAGGCCCGTAAGGCCGATTACTTCTCCCTTATGCACCTGTAAGTCATAAGGCTTTATAGTACCCTGCCTTCCGACGCCCTTTGCGTCAATAACCACATCCCGGGATTGGACCTTTGCCTCTTCCCCCTTCTTTATGGCAGACAGATCGTCGAAATCCTTTCCCATCATTTTTGCCACCAGTTGTACCCTTGGAAGCTTTTCTGTTTCATATTCCCCTACCAGACCTCCGTTTCTTAAGACGGTGATCCTGTCGCAGACCGCATAGACCTGTTCCAGAAAATGAGTGACAAATATAATACCCACTCCTTCCCCCTTTAAGCGGTTCATCAGTTTAAACAGCTTCTCCACCTCATTGTCGTCAAGAGAAGAGGTGGGTTCATCTAAAATCAGAACCTTTGCCGACATATCCACTGCCCTTGCAATGGCAAACATCTGCTGTAAGGCAATGGAGTAATTCTCCAGGGCTCTGGTAACGTCGATGTGGATATCCAGGCTTTCCAAAAGCTCCTTTGCCTTTTTATTCATGGTCTTCCAGTCGATCAGCCCCCCATGTCTGGGCTCCCTCCCGATAAATAAGTTCTCGGCCACAGATAAATTGGGACAGAGGTTTACCTCCTGGTACACAGTACTGATCCCATGTGCCTGGGCCTCCTGAGGCGAGTGGTTTATAATGCTGCCCTCGATTCCGGCAATGATTATTTCTCCTGTTTCAAACTCTTCCACCCCTGTTAGGACCTTGATGAGGGTGGACTTTCCCGCTCCGTTTTCCCCCATGAGAGCATGGATTTCCCCGCCTCTCAAGGTAAAATCCACATGATCCAGGGCCTGGACGCCTGGAAATGTTTTCGATATGCTGCGCATGGTTAATACAATTTCCTTCGCCATTGAAACCTCTTCCTTTCCTCCCGCTCTCTGCCTTGCGGACAGCCTTTGGGATTAAAAAAGGTGCGGGGAGGAGAACTAAAAACCTCCCTGCCCCTGCACCTGTTTATTCTGCTTTCATCCTCTTTCTGCCGCAGACGGCCGGGGGATTAATATGCGCGCTTTGGTTTCTCTGCTGCTGCAGTATCTGCCGGATATACGCCTTCCTGTACGTATGCAATCTTGTCAACGCTTTCGCCCTTTTCCAGCTTCTGAATGATTTCAGATACGCGGGGACCGTGAAGCGGGTTGCATTCTACGGATACGTTCATGTCTCCGGCGATCATGGCGTCAAAGGCTGCCGCAACCGCATCAAAGGAAATGATGATAATGTCTCCATCAGGTCCGCAGGTCTTTCCAGCCGCCTTGATGGCATCAATGGCTCCGAAAGCCATATTGTCATTCTCTGCAATTACAACATCGATGTCATCATAAGTCTTTAAGAAGGATTCCATAACCTCCTGGCCCTTTGCCTGGGTGAATTCGCCGGTCTGGCGCTCTAACATCTTCCAGCTGGGGTGATCCTTCATCTTTTCTTCCACACCGTCAGTACGTCCGATCTGTGCGGAGGAGCCGATGGTACCCTGAAGAGTTACAATATTGATGTCCTCGTCTGCACGGTTATTTTTCTTTAAGTAATCATCAAGCCATGCAACCGCATCATAGCCTTCCTGAAGGAAGTTGGAGCCAACCCATGCGGTATATAAGGAATCGTCGGATACGTCGATCATACGGTCAACGATAATGACCGGTATTCCGGCATCCTTTGCTTCCTGTAACACAGTATCCCATCCGGTTTCCGTAACCGGAGCGATTACGATATAATCCACATCCTGCTGAATAAAGTTGCGGACCGCCTTTAACTGGTTTTCCTGTTTCTGCTGGGCATCGTCAAAAATCAGCTTATAGCCGTTGGCTTCCGTAAAGGTGGATTTCATGGATTCGGTATTTGCCGTTCTCCAGTCAGACTCCGCACCTACCTGTGAAAAGCCTACTGCGATCTGTTCCCCTGCGGTTCCCCCTGCTTCTGCCTTTGTAGTTTCGGCTGCCTTGGTTTCCGCGGAAGCCGCCGCTGTGGTGGTGGCTGTCTGGGAGCCGCTGCATCCGGATAAAACCACGGCTGCGGTCATGGTTGCCGCCGTCATAAAGCTGAGTAATCTTCTCTTCATATCTTTCCCTCCGTTTGATATAGTGTCTGCTGTTTTTGTATCTGCCTGTATCATAGCTTTTTGCCCCATATTTCTCAATGGAAAATCTTTTGCAAACAGTTGAGTTTCTTACGCCTTTAAAGCCTATTCCTTCAAAAAGTTGGATTTTTTCGGAAAAAGGTTGATTTTTTTAGGCAGATCTCTGAACCGCCGGAATCTGTACCGTAACAGAGGTCCCCACCCCGTATTGGCTTTCTACAGAAAGGCCGTAGTCTGCTCCGAAATTAAGCCTGATCCTCTCCGCCACATTGGCTATGCCAAAGCCTTCCCGCATGTCCACATCCTCTCCTCCCCTGCTCACCAGCTTCTGCATTTTTAAGAGGGACTCAGGCTTCATGCCGATTCCATTATCCTCTACCCTTAAAAAAATGTCATTTCCTTCCTGCCAGCCGCTGATCTTTAAAAAACCCTTTTTCCTGCAGTTCTTGATGCCGTGATAAAGGGCATTTTCCACAATGGGCTGAAGGGTCAGCTTCATAATGGAAAAATCCATGATTCCCTCTTCAAAGTCAATTTCATAATCCAGAATATCCTCATACCGGAAATGCTGGATCTGGAGGTAGCTGTTTATGTGCTCCGCCTCCCCTCTTATAGCAATAAAATCCCGCCCGTTGTTAAGTCCCATCCGCAGGAAAGAAGAAAGGGCCGTTACCATTTCCACCACCTCCTGATGGCGTTTTCCCTCTGCCAGCCAGACAATGGTGTCCAGGGTATTATAAAGAAAATGAGGGTTGATCTGAGCCTGGAGAAGCTTCAGCTCCGTCTTCCTTTTCAGTTCCTGCTCCTGCCTCACATGGTCAAGCAGCTCCCCGATGCGGAACACCATATGGTCATACTGGTCGCTTAAGGTCTGAATTTCCTCAATATTGCTCTTAGGGGCGCTGACCTTTAAGCTTCCGCTGGCAATCTCCATGGTATAGGCGCACAATTCCTCAATGGGCTTTGTGATCTTCTTTCCAAAGGTGGTGAAGGAAATCATAAGGAACACGATGATGTAAGCGCAAATCACAATACACAAGGCAATGACCTGCCGGATCTGGGCATCCAGCTTCTTTCGCATGGCCTCCAGGTTATTTGTCTCGCTGTATATGTAGTCGGACATGGTTTCCTCAATCAAATCGGTAATGACGTAAATGTCCTTGTCCAGACGCTCCATATTCCGGTCATAATCACCGATGACGCTGCTGGTGCGGATATCCTCAATCCGTTTTTCCAGGATGCCGATGAGTACCAGAATACCGTCCAGCCCCTTTTTGCTGCTCTCCTGAGGGGTGGAGTCCTTTAGCTGTTCAAACAGCTTTCTGTAGCTTTCCAAGTCCTCGTAAGGATTTAAGGAATCAAAGGAATCCGCCCCTATGGCAATACGGTACATCTTATAATCAATGTTGGATTTAAAATCGAAATTAAACTCCGTAGCCATGGTTAAATTCCGGATGCTCTGCCGGTACTGTTCATTCTGCCACGCCATTACATACAGCAATATCCCAATCATGATGATGACTGGGATAAAGACAATGGCCTGCATAGACCGTATTTTTGCTTTGATTGAATCACGCTTGCGCTTCATTTTCTCCTCCTGACCGAAATGCCTTTGGGGTGATTCCATGAGTCTTCTTAAATAAGTAGCTGAAATAATGAGGGTCCTTATAGCCCACCTGGTAACCGATTTCCGAGGTTCTTAAATCTGTCTTTAATAGAAGTTCCCTTGCCGCATCCATCCGAAGTTTTGTTAAACATTCTACAAAGGTGATGCCCATTTCCTGACTGAAAATGGTGCTGAAATGGTTGGGACTGATGTTGACCACAGAAGCCACCGCATTTAAGGAAATGTCTTCATCCTGGTAATGGGCTCCCATATAATCCCTGGCTTTTTCAAGGACCAGCCGGTACTTTTTCCGGGAGCAGGTATTCCTTAAGTTAATGGCTTTGGAAAGAATGGACCGGGTATAGGAAACCGCCGACTCCTCAGAGCCTGCGCTGGGCTGAAGGGTCTGAGCATCTCCAAGCTCATTTATGACCTGCTCCGGTTCAAAGCCTAACTGGGTCACAAACCCCACCGCCGCCAGATACACATCCATTAAAATGTACTGCCTGAATATCAGGGATTTAAAATTATTTCCGCAGGCGTCTACATATTCTTCCACAAAATACTTTACCTCAGGCGCTGAACCATTCTTAAGAAAGTTGGGAACGATGTCCCTGCTCAGCCGGCTCATATCCATTCCGGCCATGCTGATTCTTTGGGAATCGTCATGAAGCCGGACCGCCTCCTCTGCCGTAAGAAACTGGTTGTGCTCCAGCATGTAGCGGCAGGCATAAGCCCTGCTTGCTCCCTTAAAACAGGACTTAATCTCGCTGAGTCTGGAGACAGGCATTCCGATTCCCCCGAAATACTCCAGCTCCGGACAGTCCCTCACCAGCTCTGCCAGAAGCTGTTTCCAGGAGAAAACTTTCCTCTCTAAATCCTCCGGATCATTTCCCATGACCAGGAAAGCATAGCCTTCCGTCAGCCGGTTAAAGCCGATTATATCTCCCCTGCTGTCCAGCTCCTCCTTTAGCCTTTCGTCAAAGATCACCCCTTCGTCCGAATACTGCTCCTGACCGCCGGAGTCCTTTGCCTGGAACAGGATCAAATTATACATAGGCGCACTTAAAGACAGGCTGTGCTCCTGTCCTTTTAAAAGAATTTCCTGAAGTCCCATTTTTCCCGACAGAATGGTGTCAAACAGCCTGTCCCTTTCCATCCGCTTCCGCTCTTCCTGCTGCTTTAAAAACTCCAGCTTGTAGCCCCTTTCGCTTCTCTCCTGCATAATGGTGTCGCTCATGCGCTCCAGGGCCTCCAAAAGATGGACACTGGTCACAGGCTTTAACAGGTAATCCGATGCCCCTATTTTTATGGCCCGCTTTGCGTACTCAAAATCATCGTAGCCGCTGAAAAATATGATATGAATGCCTGGGATCTCCTTTTTCACCATTTCGGCCAGTTCCAGTCCATCCATAAAGGGCATCCGGATGTCGGTCAGCAGAATATCCGGTTTTGACTTCAAAATCAGCGGATAAGCCAGCTCTCCGTCAGAGGCCTCGCCTGCAAAGTCAAACCCGTATTTCCCCCATGGAATTCCGTTCTTAATACCCTCCCGGACTATTTTTTCATCTTCTACAAGAAAAACCTTCATCATTTTCCTTCCCCCTTCGGCAATCCGGTCTTCTCTCTGCGGTCCCTGCAGGATTCCCGGACCACCAGCTCTGGTTTCAGGATACGTTCCACTTTACTTTCTTCATCAGAGATGCCATTCATCTTTTCCAAAAGAAGCTCCGCTGCCACGGCTCCCAAGCGCTCTTGGGGGTGGGCAATGGTGGTCAGTTTTACCTTTCCGTTTTCTGCTATAAAGGAATTGTCATAGCCTGTAACGGAAATATCTCCCGGCACCGACCGTCCGCTTTCTTCAATGGTTTTTATGATCTCCAATGCAATCTGGTCATTGTAGCAGACAATCCCGTCTATGGGGGCGCCTTTCTCAAGCATATACGTTAAGATGCTTGACGGCTTCGCCATGCGGTCTTCCGTATGGAACCAGATCACCATATCCGGATCATAAAGAATTTCTGCTTCCTGAATGGCCTTTACATAGCCCTTGTGCCGATCCTTTCCCTGGCTGTCATCTGCTTTGAATATTCCCAGAATATGCTTATGTCCCAGATCCAGCAGATGTTTGGTGACCAGATAACCGCCCATACGGTCATCCATCAGGATATGGGGCTTATCTTTCATCTGGTCATAATATCCCTGTATGAACACATAAGGAATGCCGTAAAAATCCAGCTTGTCATACAGCCCCTTATGCCTGCACATGATCTCGCTTTTGCTTGGCTCTATAATAAGGCCGTCAACATCCTTTTCAAGGATTTCCTCTATGCACTTGATTTCCCGGCGCCTGCTGTTTCCCGTATTCTTCAGTATGATGCTGTAACCCTCCGCAGTAAGCACCCGGTCAATTCCCTGGATCAGCCGGGGGAAAATGTAATCGGATAAGTAGGTAGTAATTACCGCAATGTTGCCCGAACCTTTTTTTCCAAACCTTTTTCTGGAAACAAAAGTTCCCCGGCCATGCTCCGCCTCGATGAATCCCTCCTGTTCCAGAATGGAAAGGGCTTTTCTCACCGTATGGCGGCTGACATGGCAGGAGGACGACAGTTCATTTTCCGAGGGCAAACGGTCCCCCGGCTTTCTTTTTCCTGAAATAATGTCTTTTTTCAGTTCTTCCATCAACATGTAATATTTTGTTTTTCCATTGTCCTCCGCCATATAGCACTCCTTACTATTAATTCTGTCCGTAATATGCATTGGGCCCATGCTTCCGCATAAAATGCTTATCCTGCATGCACTGGGGAGCCGATGTTACCTGAGGATTTAACAGTTCAGTCATGAGACTCATCTTAGCGGTCTCCTCCAAAACAACGGCATTATGAACCGCATCGGCCGCATTGGTTCCCCATGTAAAAGGGCCGTGGTTTTTGCATAGAACAGCAGGCACGTGCATGGGGTCCATTCCTTTGAACGTCTCAATAATGACCAGTCCCGTATTTTTTTCATATCCTTCCTCAATCTCTTCTCTGGTGAGATTCCGGGCACAGGGAATTTCACCGGAGAAATAATCTGCATGGGTGGTGCCGTAGCAAGGCAGAACCCTTCCTGCCTGAGCCCAGGAGGTTGCCATAGGAGAATGGGTGTGGACGATTCCGCCGACAGCTTCAAATGCCTTGTATATCTCTAAATGAGTGGCAGTATCTGAGGAAGGATTTAATTTCCCCTCTACCTTATTGCCCTCCATATCTATGACCACCATATCCTCCGGCGTAAGTTTTTCGTAATCCACTCCGCTGGGCTTGATAACGAAAAGACCCATTTTGCGGTCAATGCCGCTGACATTGCCCCATGTGTAAGTAATAAGTCCTTTTCTGGGAAGCTCCATGTTGGCCTCATATACTTCTCGTTTCAATTCCTTCAACATGTCAAACCCTTCCTTTCTTCTTCCAGAATCACTTTAAGCTGTCCACTGCAGCCCGCTCAATAGAAAGTCCTTTTTTGTACCGCTCCATAAAAACGGCAAAGCCGGCTTCATCCTCAAGGTCCGGTTCTATTCTGATTCCCGATTTCCCATGAAATACTTTTTCTGCCAGATAGTGATCCAAAGTCTCTTCCTCACCCTTTTGGATCATGTAAGAAGCCAGAAGAGCAGCTCCCCAGGCGCCTCCTTCTCCTGCAGTCTCCATAACAGAGACCGGAACACCCATGGCAGCAGCCATGATCCGCTGTCCTGCTTCCTTTGTCTTAAAGAGACCGCCATGACCTAAAAGAGCATCCAGTTCAACCCCTTCGCCGTACAGAATATCCATTCCGATCTTTAAGGCTCCCAGAGCCGTATATAAGTGGACCCTCATAAAATTTGCCAGATTAAAGCGGCTTTCCGGCGTGCGGATAAACAAAGGCCGCCCCTCTTCAAAATGAGTGATATGCTCTCCTGAAAGATATCCGTAAGAAAGGAGGCCTCCGCCGTCTTTGTCACCTTCCAGGGCTTTCCGGTAGAGATTGGAAAACAGGACGTTTTTATCGGTTTCTATTCCCATGGTTTCCGCAAATTCCGCAAACAGGGATACCCAGGCATTTAAATCCGAAGTACAGTTGTTGCAGTGGACCATGGCAACCGGATCCCCGGCAGGGGTTGTCACCAGATCAATTTCTGGGTAAACCCTTGAAAGCTCTTTTTCCAGCACCACCATGGCAAACACACTGGTTCCGGCGGATACATTTCCCGTCCTTCTTGCTACGCTGTTGGTGGCAGTCATTCCGGTCCCTGCGTCTCCTTCCGGGGGACACAAGGGTATTCCAGCCTTTAAATTGCCGCTTGGATCGAGGAGTCTTGCTCCTTCTTCTGTCAGGGTACCTGCTTCCTCTCCTGCGGTCAGCACCTGAGGTAGAATATCCCGAAGCTTCCAGGGCAGATTTTCAGAGGAAACCAGCTGGTCAAACTGCCTCACCATCCGTTCATGATAATCCTTTGTGCCGCTGTCCACCGGAAACATGCCTGAACAGTCTCCGATTCCCAGCACTCTTTTTCCTGTCAGCTTCCAGTGCACATACCCTTCCAGAGTGACGAGATAATCAATCTCCGGCACATGTGCTTCTTTATTGAGAATGGCCTGGTATAAATGGGCGATGCTCCATCTCTGGGGAATTTGGTAGGAAAACAACTCCGTCAGCTTTTTTGAAGCGTCCTCTGTCATGGTATTTCTCCAGGTACGGAAAGGAACCAGAATTTCCCCCGCTTTATCAGAGGCCATATATCCATGCATCATAGCAGAAAAGCAGATAGCGCCTACATTTGTCAGGGTTTCTCCGTACTGCTCTTTTACAGCTTCCGCCATCTTCCGGTAGCTGTCCTGCACCCCTTTCCATATATCGGAAATCGAATAGGTCCAGATTCCATCTATGTACTGATTTTCCCACTCATGACTTCCGGAAGCAATGGGTTCATGATTTTCATCCACCAGCACAGCTTTGATCCTGGTAGAGCCCAGCTCCACTCCAAGGGCAGTCCTGCCTTCCCGTATAGCCGCCCCAATTATATTTTTCTCCATTGAAACCCCCTCCTCTTGCCTTTCATGACCTGTTTAACGGAATACTGCAGAATTCCACTTTAATTCATTTTTCAAATCTCTGATGGTTGTGTTCTCGTCTATGTAAACAGCTTCAATGCCCATGGCATCAGCCCAGTCTCCCATCTGTTCTGCTGTCAGATCATAGGAAAATGCCGTATGATGGGCTCCACCGGCCAGAATCCAGCTTTCCGCTCCTGTAGTCAGGTTTGGCTCCGGTGTCCAGAAAGCGGTTGCAACAGGAAGCTTAGGCATTGACTGCTCCGTCTTTTTGCAGTTCACAGTATTGATAATCAGGCGGAAACGGCTGCCAAGATCAATGAGGGAGGTTGCGATTCCCCTTCCTTCCTTTGCCGTAAATACAAGGCGGGCAGGATCTTCCCTTTGTCCCATGGACAGAGGATTTACCTTAATTCCTATTTTCCCGTCGGCAACGGAGGGGCAAACCTCCAGCATATGAGCCTGAAGAATACCTTCCTTTCCGGGAACCAGGTTGTAGGTGTAGTCTTCCATAAAGGAAGTACCCTTTGCATCCTTCATATCGGCTGTCATGATTTTCATCAGACGGACCATGGCCGCTGTCTTCCAGTCCCCTTCGCCGCCAAAGCCGTAACCCTTTTCCATCAGACGCTGGATTGCAAGGCCCGGAAGCTGCTTTAATGCGCCTAAATCTCCGAAATGGGTAACAATGGCCTGGTAATTCTTCTCCTTTAAGAACCGTTCAAAGCCCAGCTCAATCTGTGCCTGGACAGCCACGTGGTTTTTAAACTCCTGAGGATCTCTTCCTTCCAGCAGGATTTCATATTTGCTGTAATACTCCTCCACCAGAGCCGAGATATCCCCTGCTGCCACATCCTTTACGTAAGCTTCGATTTCATTGACCGGATAAGCATCGATCTCCCAGCCGAACTTCATCTGAGCCTCTACCTTATCTCCCTCGGTAACGGCAACATTTCTCATGTTGTCCGCCACCCGGAGCACGCGGATATGGCTGCTTTCCATGATTCCTACCGCAGTCCGCATCCAGGAGTCTATCCGGTCCTGAACCTTTTCGTCATCCCAGAAGCCTGCAATAACCTTTCTCTCAATTCCCATTCTTGTAACCATATGGCCGAACTCCCTGTCCCCGTGTGCAGACTGGTTTTCGTTCATAAAATCCATGTCAATGGCATCATAAGGAATCTCCCGGTTAAACTGGGTGTGAAGGTGAAGCAGGGGCTTTCTGTATTCCTGAAGCCCTAAAATCCAGGACTTTGCCGGAGAAAAGGTGTGCATCCAGGTAATAACCCCCGCACATTCCTCGTCCCCGTTGGCCTGATTAAACAGGCTGCGGATGGAAATATTGTCAATAAGTACCGGCTTTAAAACCACTTCAAAAGAAAGGCGGCCGCATGCATTGAGCCTTTCCACTATGATCCGGGAATGCTCCGCCACATCCCGCAAGCACTCTTCCCCATAAAGATCCTGTGAACCCGTGGCAAACCAAAACTGATACGTTTTACTTTTCATATTAATTACCCCTCGCTTTTCTATGTATTTGTTTTATTGAATTTCCATGAGAGCGATCCGGTCATCCTCTTAATACCAATTTACAACTTGTATGCACCACTGCACAAGTTGTTTTTATTTATTTTATCATAAATCTGATTTGTTCCAAGTACCAGGAGGCGGGAAGCTGCTTATTTTACCGCATAAAAGGTCATTATAAAAAGCATGAAAAACATAAAAATAAAATGCGCCAGGGACAGCCCCCGGCGCATTTTACTTTTTCCTGTCTTTATCTCGTCTTAAAGGTGGAACATTCCGTATGTCCAGCTTCTCTGGCTCCATCTCCTGCAATTCCAATGTGAGACGCTGAACAGTGGCGGTCTTCATTATATACGCAGTTAGATGCTTCGCAGTCCACTTCCAGCCTGCTTTCCGGAGTCTTGAACACGTTCCGGAAGGAACCGTCCTTATTCTCATCAAAGCTGCCGCAAAATGTATCGTAGGAATCCTTTGCCTGGTTCCCTTCTACTATAATAGCAGATTTACAGCAGCAGTTATCGGAATTATGAATACAGCTTGTAACATTACAGTCTAATTTTGTCATGACCTGTGACCTCCTTTGATTTCTGAAAGAAATTTGAACTGATGGTTCAGGAGGTAGTGTGCGCAAATGGTCAGGAAAATATTCTCACGAATACTTCCTGACCATTTGAAAATATAAATTTATTTTGCTTCTTCTGTCACATTTACTTTTTTGATTTCTTTTGTGCGGATTTCACGGCAGATATCGTCGATAAAATCGCCCAGAGGACGCTGTCCTTCGTCGCCGTTAAAGCGGCTGCGGACTGATACCACGCCTTCCTCCTCTTCCTTCTGTCCTACTACCAGCATATAAGGAATTTTTGACAAGCGGGCTTCTCTGATCTTGTAGCCGATCTTCTCCGCTCTCTCATCAACCGTTGCCAGAATGCCGTTTTCCTTTAACTGGGCTTCCACCTTCTCGGCATACTCATGATACTTCTCAGAAATAGGAAGCACACGAACCTGCTCCGGACATAACCATGTGGGGAATGCACCTTCGTATTTTTCAATGAGCCATGCCAGAGTTCTCTCATAGCAGCCCATGGAAGTTCTGTGAATGATATAAGGGCGTTTCTTGGTTCCGTCTCTGTCCACAAAGCTCATGTCAAACCGCTCTGCCAGGAACATGTCAAGCTGAATGGTGATCATGGTGTCTTCCTTGCCGTACACGTTTTTAGCCTGAATATCCAGCTTAGGTCCGTAGAAAGCCGCTTCTCCTACTGCTTCTGTATATTCGATTCCGATGTGGTCCAGAATCTTTCTCATCATATCCTGGACTTCATCCCACATTTCAGGATTTCCCAGATATTTATCCGCTTTGTCAGGGTCCCATTTGGACATCTGGTACGTTACATCGCCTTCCAGACCGAGTGTTGTCAGACAGTACTTTGCCAAATCCACGCAGCCCTTAAATTCTTCCTCGATCTGGTCAGGACGGACGATCAAATGTCCCTCAGAAATGGTGAACTGGCGCACACGGGTCAAGCCGTGCATTTCTCCGGAATCCTCATTTCTAAACAGGGTGGAAGTCTCGCCGTATCTGCATGGCAAGTCACGGTAGGATTTCTGGCTCTGCTTGTAAACGTAATACTGGAATGGGCAGGTCATAGGACGGAGTGCAAACACCTCATCGTCATGCTCCTCATCTCCCAGCACAAACATTCCTTCCTTATAATGATCCCAATGGTCGGAAATGACATAGAGGTCCTTTTTAGCCATAAGAGGAGTTTTTGTTCTCATATAGCCCCTCTTCTCTTCCTCATCCTCGATCCATCTCTGCATGGTCTGGACGATCTTGGCGCCCTTTGGCATCAGGAGGGGAAGACCCTGGCCGATGACATCAACCGTTGCAAAGATTTCCAAATCCCGGCCCAGCTTGTTGTGATCCCGGTTTTTGATGTTTGCAAGGTACTCCAGATATTCATTCAATTCTTCCTTCTTGGAAAATGCCGTTCCGTAAACACGTGTCAGCATGGCGTTTTTCTCGCTGCCTCTCCAGTAAGCGCCTGAAGAAGAAGTCAGCTTAAATGCCTTGATGGCTTTTGTGCTCATCAGATGAGGTCCTGCGCAGAGGTCTGTAAAGTCTCCCTGGCTGTAGAAGGAAATCTCCGCTCCTTCCGGCAGGTCCTGAATCAGCTCCACCTTATAGGGCTCACCCTTTTCTTCCATAAACTTGATGGCTTCATCTCTCGGAAGAGTAAACCGCTCGATTTTAGCGCCTTCCTTTATGATCTTCTTCATTTCGGCCTCAATTTTGTCCAAGTCCTCTCTTGAAAAAGAGGGGATATCAAAATCGTAATAAAAGCCGTTTTCAATGGAAGGTCCGATTGCCAGCTTTGCCTCCGGGTACAGCCTCTTCACTGCCTGAGCCAGGACGTGGCTCGTTGTATGGCGGTAAGCGGAAAGACCTGCCGGATCACTGACAGTCAGAATGCTCAAACTGCTGTCCTTATCCACAACAGTCCTTAAATCCACAACAGTTCCATCCACCTCGCCTGCACATGCATTTCTGGCCAGGCCTTCGCTTATATCGGAGGCAATGTCAATGACTGACATTGAATGCTCATATTCTTTGACTGAGCCGTCTTTTAATGTAATCTTCATCTTTTAATCTCCTTTTCTGACAAATAAAAAAGTCCCTTTCCATATGCTTCCACACAGAAAGGGACGACTCAACTACAGGAATCGCGGTTCCACCCTTGATTGAATGAACAAAAAACGTTCAAACCACTTCATTGTGATGATAACGGAATCACCGTTCCCCATTAAGGGACGCTCCGAGCTGGTCTTCTCATAGCATTCCGGTAAGGCACTTTCACCAAACGGGCCTCTCTCTGAACTTTCCTGATATGATACTGGTCTCATCAACGCTTTTTATATTCATTTCTATTCAAATTATAGCACGATGAAATTGTTTGTCAAGTAGGCGGCAGATTTTTTCACAGCAGGATAATAAGGGCAGCTGTCATCGCCACAATACTGATGATAATTGACATGGAATTGATGGCACTGGCCATCTCGACATCTCCTTTTAAGGCTCCTGTAAAGGCCGGAGCTACGGAAGATATGGGCCCTAAGGAAACAATGGCCAAAGCCTGGCGTATTTCCAGACCAAAGGGAGTGAGGAAATAAAATCCCAGAGCCATGAGAAGGGCAAGCCCGTACCTGACAGCTAAAATTTTAATGACCTGGGCGATTTTTTCTTTTTCCATCTGTATTTCAAAGCCAATTCCCAGCATGAGCAGGGCGATGAATCCATTGGCCGCTCCTGCTGTTTCTGCAAAGCTGAGAATCACAGCGGGAAGCTTGATCTTTAACATGGCTAAAACAGTCATGACCACATAAGCGTCAAAGGGAATAGAGGAAAACAGCTTCCGCAGAATATTTTTTAAAGAAGGCTTTTCCTCTTCTCCCATTACTATGCTGCCCAAGGTATAATTGATTCCTGTGCACATAACGGCGTTTCCCGCATCAAAAAGGCTTGTGACCGCAAATCCCATGGGGCTTAAAAAGCTCTGGACAAAAGGCACGGTGAAGTTTCCCACATTGTATCCCGACATGTTGATCATTGCAAAGGCTTTCGTTTCCTTTGATTTTGAAAGGTTCATCACATAACCGATGACAATGGTGACCAGATTGCATAAAAGCCCGATCGCACACATGGCTAACAGGGAATACTCCATGGCAATCTTGCTGAAATTAGACACAATAGCTGCCGGAAGAGTGATTTTAATGACCACTTTAGAAAATAAGTAAAAATCCTTTGCACGAAAAAATCCTGCCAGTTTAAGCAGGTAGCCCATTGCAATAATCGCTACAAATGCAACTGCCTTTGCCAATACTGCTGCCATAGAACGCTCTCTTTTCTTTCTGTATTTTATGTTTGAAGGAATCTGTCTGCTCATACCAAAGTTTGGGCGGCGCCGCAATGGGCCCCGCCGGATACTAAGATATTTATTTCACTTCCACAGCCCAGCCCTTTGGCCCTTCCACTGCGCCAAGCTGGATTCCGGTTATGGTGTCGTAAAGCTTCTGGGTCAGTTCTCCGATCTTTCCGCCTCCGATGGACATCCTGTCTTCCTCAAAACGAAGCTCTCCTACCGGAGAAATAACGGCGGCTGTTCCGGTTCCGAAGCACTCTTCCAGGGCTCCTGACTCTGCGGCAGCAACCACTTCCTCTACGGAAACCTTCCGCTCCTCCACGGGAACGCCCCACTGCCTGCAAAGGGTGAGGACAGAATCTCTGGTGACTCCCTGGAGAATGCTTCCGTTTAATTCAGGTGTGACCACAACGCCGTTGATCTTAAAGAAGATGTTCATGGCTCCTACTTCTTCAATATACTTCCGGTGAACTCCGTCAAGCCATAACACCTGGGAATATCCTTCATCATGTGCCTTTACCTGAGAGGCCAGGGAAGCCACATAATTTCCGCCTGTCTTCGCCTCTCCGATTCCGCCCTTAACCGCTCTGACGTATTCGTCCTCAATCCAGATTTTGACCGGATTAAGGCCGCTGGCGTAATAAGCGCCTACAGGGGATAAAATGATCATGAATTTATACGTATGGGATGCTCTCACTCCCAAATATGGGTCTGTAGCGATGACAAAAGGCCGTACATAAAGGGAGGTTCCCGGCTTTGTGGGAATCCAGTCCTGATCCACAGACACCACGGTCTTTAATGCCTCTAAGAATAAATCCTCCGGAATCTGGGGAATGCAAAGGCGGCGGTTGCTCTTATTGGCACGCTCAATATTCTTATCCGGGCGGAACAGCAGAATACGTCCATCTTCCGCTTTATAGGCCTTTAATCCCTCGAACATCTCCTGTCCGTAGTGGAATACCATGGCAGAAGGCTCCAGCTCCAGCTTGTGATAAGGCACGACTCTGGGATCATACCAGCCTTTTCCTTCCTCATAATCCATTTCAAACATGTGGTCTGTAAAAATGGTTCCAAATACCAATGGATTTTCTTTGCCTGGTTTTTCCTTGGGACAAGCGGTTTTTTCAATTCTGATTGTCTGCATCTTGTACTCTTCCTTTCCTACCCACGCGCTCTGGGCATCGCGGTATACCCGCAGGGTGCTTCCTCTTAAGGCTCCACGCTGTCTGGGTATAACATCATACCCGGAGGGTGCTTTCCATACCGGCATATCTGTCAGTTTTTATAATTTGTTTATCATTATGGTCCAAAAACCATCTTCTGTCAAGAAATTTCAGTCTGTTTTACTCTGCCGAAATGGAATCAAAACCATAACTCTGAGTTATATACCGGGGAAATTCCATTCTCACAGTCTTCATGGGATTCACAGTCTGACAGATCACCAGATCACCGGCCACAGTCAAAAGCATGCCTGCATCTTCACTGCCCATGCCCGCCTTTTCTTTTATAAAGTCAAACATCTGTCTGGAAGCCGCCCGCCAGGCCTCCTCCACGCTCTCTTTGGAGGCAATGGTAATCAGCTTATCTTCGGTTTCGATCATGGGATAGGGAACACAGTTTTTGTTCCTGATCACCTCTACCCGGACCGCAGCCCGCCCTTCAATTTCCAGTCCGCAGTCTTCCACTTCTCCGTCACCCATCACTCCATGGAAGTCTCCCATGGACAAAAGGGCTCCTTCCACAAATACAGGCAGATAGAGAGTAACGCCTTTTCTGATCTGGGTACAGTCCATATTTCCGCCGTGGTCCATGGGGGTGATGGTAGAAACGCCCTCTCCTTGCGGAGCCACGCCGATGACCCCGATCATAGGCTTTACCGGAATCTGAAGCTTTTCGTTATACAGGGCAAATCCGTCTTTTACAGGAACTCTCTTTAAGACCTTATGGGGGAATTCTTCCTTTTCACTTCCGCTTCCCGGTCCCAGCATGACAATGCCTACAGGGCCCATTTCAATGTCCAGAATCTCGATCTTTAACATGTCTCCCGGCATGGCGCCTTCCACGTAAAGGGGGCCTGTAGCCGGATTTCCCGGCTTTCTAACCACGTTTTCAAAGGTGGCCTCCTCAGGCAGAAACTGGTTGGTGAAGCAGTCATATGTTTCAAATACAACCGTCTCTCCCGACTTTATGCTGTCACAGGGAGGGTTCTCCTTGGACAGGATATTGGTAATATGATTTCTGGTTATGGTTTTCATATGTTAATACCTCTGAATTCTCTATTTATTGGTTTCTCTATTTATTGGTTTCTTTATCTATCGTTTTCCTGCCAAGTTCCGGCCATACCGTAGCCAGCATGGTGATAAAACAGGCACATCCTCCGATTAAGTTGGATATGGGCTCTGACATCAGGATTCCTGCCGGGCCGTTTCCCAGAATGACAGGCAGGATCAGGATCAAAGGAGCCACGATCACCACCTTGCGGAAAACGGAAAAGAACACCGCCTTCCTCGCTTTTCCCAAGGCAACAAACACAGACTGGGCCGCAAATTGCAGGGACATGAAGAAAAATCCAAAATAATAGATTCTCATGGCCGCAACCCCTTCTTTTAAAAGCTCTGCATCCCGGTTGAATATCCGGATGAAAAATTCCGGAAAGCTATGGATCAATATCCACATAAGTGTGGTGTACGCGATGGACACAATCGAAACAAATACGATGGACCGCTTTACCCTGTCATACTTTTCTGCCCCATAATTATATCCCATAACAGGCTGTGCGCCGCTGGTCACCCCGTTTACAGGCATGGTAATTACCTCCCGGACTGAATTGACGACAGTCATGATTCCAACGTATAGGTCACCACCGTAGCGCTGGAGGGAGGAATTATATAAAATCTGGACCAGACTGTTGGTGATGGACATGGTAAAGCCTGACATGCCAAGGCCTGTAATATTTCTCACTCTGTACTTTTCCAAACGGAAACAGGAGCTTTTAAGCCTTATGATGGCCTTTTTACCAGTCAGGAACTTAACAATCCAGACCGCAGAAAGAAACTGGGATATGATGGTGGCGAGAGCCGCCCCTCTGACCCCCATGTCCAGAACAAAAATGAATATGGGGTCTAAAATAATATTGGCAACTGCTCCCAAAAGAACCGTCATCATCCCGATGGTTCCAAAGCCCTGGGAGTTGATGAAGCTGTTCATTCCAAGTCCGATCATCACAAAGATATTTCCGAACAGATAAATGGTGATGTACTGGTCCGCGTAGGGATAAGTCAGGTCACTGGCCCCGAACAGATACAGCATGGGCTTTTTAAATATCAATCCCAAAACTGTCAGTATGACTCCGGCAGCCATTAAAAGCACAAAGGAATTGCCCATGATCCGTTCCGCTTCCTTTACGTTTCCCCGGCCCCGTTCAATGGAGCACAAGGGAGCGCCGCCCATTC
The DNA here is from genome assembly GCF_047605665.1 of Lacrimispora sp. Classification (GTDB taxonomy): domain Bacteria; phylum Bacillota; class Clostridia; order Lachnospirales; family Lachnospiraceae; genus Lacrimispora. Next base: position 62,558 of record NZ_JASGFH010000017.1, read on the forward strand.
CGAATAAATTGGCAAAAGCGATGACCATGGAAATGATGGGAAGGCACAAACCAAGGCCCGTTAAGGCCAGGGTGGAATTTTCAGGTATCATTCCTATGTATACCCGGTCCACAATATTATAAAGCACATTGATAAACTGGGCCAGAGTCATGGGAAGGGCCAGCTTCAATATGTTTCCCACTATGCTTCCTTGTGAAAAATCATTTTTTGTATCAGTCATTTCCTTACTGCCTTCTTTCTGTTTTCTTCTCCGCCTTTGTTCTGTCATTGATTAAGTAATTTCCCGTTTTTATCTCATCTTTATTTATCATACCACCATCCCCCTGTTTTTGCATCCCCTTTTTCCTCCTTCATGCAAGGACAGGCTGCTGCAAAGAATCTCCTTCTTTTGCGGCAGCCTGTTATGACCGATTGCATTTATTCTCTTTTATCAGCCTTTTCACTCATGAAACTGAAATAAATTCAGCCCTATATCTTCGTCTTCTCTCCGTTCCACTGTTCCGGGAATTTCCGTTATGATCAGTTCACCGGTGGCGCTGATCACTCCACGGCTCAAATGGCCTCCATGGCATTCCCCTGTATGGGGATTTCCGATTACCATATGCAGGTGCAGATAAGGGGCTCCATCCTTTTGGGTGATGCTTCCCATCAGCGAAGCGATCTCATAAAGCCCTCGATACTCCCGGCTGTAATACTGCTTCTTTTCTGTATCAAAAACTCCAAGCTGAACTGTGTCCACTGCCCCAAGACCGGTCACAGACGCAAGCTTTATCCCTTCCTCCCTGCAAAGCTTTATCAGGCTGAGAAGAATCTCATCGCCTGGGTCCAGCCGCACCACAAATGTATGCTCAAACTTTCGATATTCCATATGGAAGCCCTCCTTATCCTCAGTTTCTTCTATTTTATCTATATTCTACACTGAAATAATTCCTTTAGAAAATTAAGGCCGCAATCCCCCTTACGAAGAAAACAGTTGCGAAAGGCAGAAAATTTAAGTGATGGGAGCCGGATTGAAAATACACATGTCGTTATGAAGCCTGTATTTTTCCGCATAAGTCTGCTTGCGCCCGCTTGCCACATCAATGATCTCATGGAACAGCAGTGTGCCGATCTCCTCTATGGTGGCCTCTCCGGTTGCAATGGGGCCTGCGTTTACGTCGATTAAGTCCATCCACTGGTCTTTCATGTCATTTCTGGAACATACCTTGATTACAGGAGCCATGGCAAGGCCGTAAGGGGTTCCCCTTCCTGTCATGAACACCTGAAGCCCGATGCCGCTTGCAAGCTGGCATGGACCGCAGACAATATCGCTGGCAGGAGTTGCCGCATAGATGAGGCCTTTTTTTGTGGGCTTTTCCGCCGGGGACAGCACTTCTACAATGGGAGATGTGCCTGACTTTGCAATGGAACCCATGGCTTTTTCCACAATATTGGCTAACCCGCCTTTTTTATTTCCAGGGGTGGGGTTTGCGCTCCGGTCTACTTCACCTTCTTTTAGATAATTATCATACCATTTCATTTCTTCCGCCAGCTTTTTTCCCACCTCTTCATTCACACAGCGCTGAGCCAGCAGATATACGCCGTCCCGCACTTCCGTAACTTCAGAAAATAAGACTGTAGCCCCTCCCTTTACCAGCATGTCAGAGGCATAGCCTGCTGCCGGATTCGCTGTCACACCGGAAAATGCATCGCTGCCTCCGCACTGCATTCCCACCAGCAGATCAGACAGGGGAAGGGATTCCCGCTTTCTCTCATTTAAGATTCTCAGCTTTTTTTCCGCCATGTCCATCAAGGAACCGATCATATCGTCAAACCCTTTTTTCTCCTGCAATATGATCACATTTTCCTCTGTAATGTCCGCCTCGTCGCAGAGCATATCCACTGTAAATTTTTCACATCCAAGTCCCACCACCATCATCTGGCCTCCAAAGTTGGGGTGCTTGGATAAATTGCGGAGAGCCCGGATGGGAACCTTTGCTTCCGGTGCGTTGATGGCGACGCCGCAGCCGTAAGCGTGGTTGATTGGCACAATGTCGTCCACATTTGGGTATTTGGGCAGCAGCTCCCGTTTCATCTTTTCAACTGCTACATTTAACACGCTGGTTACGCATTGGACCGTAGTACTGATTCCCAGAAGGTTGCGGGTTCCGGCAGGCCCTCCATATGGATTCACATATCCTTCCCAGACCGTAACAGGCGGTTTCGGCAGATCGGTGACCAGGTTGGTTCCGAATTCCATGCTGTCCACATCAGGAGGCTCCGGCAGTTCCAGCATATGCTCATTGATCCATTCCCCTTTTGATATGGGATTTACGGCGTAGCCCAGAATCACCCCATAACGGATGATTTCCCCTCCCTCTGGTATGTCAACAAGGGCGATCTTATGGGCCTGGGGAATATTCTGGCGGGCCTGCACCCCTTCCATAACCTCGGTACCGGCCTTAATTTCATCTACTGCAATGGCTACGTTATCCTGCTCTTTGATCTTTATATATAGTGGTTTACTCATATTTATGCCCTCCTTTATTTTGTCAGATATTGTCTTTTACTGTTTTACTTTGATTATATATACAATTCCGACTCGTGTAAAATTAATAGATGTTATATGTCTCTAAATTTTTCTTTGATTGCACAGCCTTGCTTTGAGCCCTTCCGCCGTGATATGATTAGGACAGATTATTGGACTCAGGAGGCATAGACCCATGGACACAAAGCAGATTGAGTATATTCTGGCAATAGCCGAGGAAAACAACATCACACGGGCAGCCGAAAAGCTTTTCATCACCCAGCCGGCTTTAAACCAGCAACTGCTGCGTCTGGAAAAAGAACTGGGAACTCCCCTCTTTTACCGGTCCCGCACCAACTGGCGCCTCACCCCTGCCGGAGAAATCTACATTGCCAATGCAAAAGAGATGCTCCAGATGAAAAAAGATACGTATGCCATGATAAGCGATCTCTTAAAGCAGAAAAAAGGATATCTTTCCATCGCCTTTCCTCCCGGAAGGGGCAGTGATATGTTCATTCATGTATATCCTGTTTTTCACGCTGAATACCCTGAAATCACCGTAATTCCCTTTGAACTGAGCGTGAGAAAACAGATGGCCGCCATTGCCAGCGGTGAAGTGGATATCGGCTTCCAGACCTTATGCAGGGATCAAATGCCTGATAGTTATTACATACCCATTTGTTCTGAGGAAATGCTTCTTTCCATCCCATCGGGACATCCTCTGGCCTCCGGTGCCTGTGAAGGTTTAAACAAAGCCATCACCCTGGACATCTCCTCCGTCCAGTATGAGCCATTCGTGCTGATTTACAAGGAATCCACCAACCGGGCCCTGATTGACCGCATTTTCGAGGAAGCAGGGGTCAAGCCCAACATACTGTTTGAAACCTCCCGCTACAATACCATCACCCGCATGATACAGGCCCGCCTCTGCTGCGGCATCCTTCCGGAATATTATGCCAAAGCCTGTTCTGACGGCATTTCTTCCTTTTCCCTTCCAGGCCATCCTTCCTGGGAAACGGTTGCAGCTTACAAGGGCGGAAGTTATCTTTCACGGGCTGCAAGGCGTTTTATTGATCTGGCCTCCCAGTATTGGAACTCTTAACATACCGAAAACATGCCTCCTATGCGAAAAATCCAAACACCTGCATAGGAGGTATTTGCTACATCACTGTAATCAGATTCCCTTCTTCGTCAAATTTCAAGTCTGACGGTTTATCCAAAGCCTCCAGCCCCTGATACTTTCCCCTTACCACATCTTCATAGTACGCCTCCGACAGCATAATATCTGCAATATGCAGGCTGTTGGCGATGCGGACTGCTCTCACATCCTTTCCTTCCAAACCGTTGCAGGTGCGGATGCAAAGCTGTATGGCTTCCTGATCTGTGGCTAACACACATGGAATCCGGGCCGATGCCAGCACAGTGCTGGTGATGCAGTTGGGATACATCTGTTCAATGTCCATCTGATCGAAAATCTTTTTGGTGATAGCGCTGGCTAAACCGCAGCCCAGGGCATTTCCGTGGGATTCCTCACTCAAATTGAGAAAGCAGGTCCTCTGAACCTGAATGCCGCCTGTGGCGTATTCCGTGGAAAAGGTTCCCGTAATGTTGGGGTCCACTCCGGTTCCGCTGAAATTCTTGCCTATCTTATCCACGATCAGCACATCCCCTTCCTCTACGATCAGGCGGGGCATCTGGGAAAAGGCGTATTTCAATAATTCTGCTTCCCTCTCCAATATATTCTCAGGAAGAATTGCCTCCATACGGCAGGTTTCGTCATAAGCATTTTCAATGCAGGGAATGGCGAACAGGATAGGAGCTTTTTCCAGAACAACGGCGGCCATGGTGGGGATGTTTTGAGCGATCTTTCCCATTCCGTCGCTGTGAACCACCTCTGCCCCCGCCTGCTTTCCAAGGCCCACGGTCATCATTTTGCAGGGACCGCTTTCATGGGTTCCACGGAATGCGTTATGGGGTTTTAGACGGCAGGAAATGATGATTCCATCGGATTCATACGCATTCTTATCCATGACTACCCTGCGGCCTAAGCTGGAATAGCCCAGCTCCACCACTTCCATGGAAGACTGGATGGGACATCCCATGGTCATTTCCGTAATGCCGTATCCGGCCAGAATTTCCTTCTGCCCCTCTGCCGTAGCCCCTCCATGGCTTCCCATTGCAGGGACAATAAAGGGACTTCCCCCTCTTGCTTTCACAAAATCCACAATAGCCCTGGTTATAATATCCACATTTCTGATTCCCCGGCTTCCGGCAGTAATGGCAATGCGCATTCCCGGCTTGATCTTGGACGCGAACTGGGGCTGGCTTAACTGGGCGTCTATAGCAGCAGGTATTTGATCCGGTTCGATCTTCTCCCTGGGAAATGTCTGTCTTGCATGAAACATCCTGGGAATCTTCACATCCCGGACAAGTCTGGAAACTGTTCCTCCCTTTACTACCTCCATATGGCTGGCACCTCCTGTTTTTATAAATCCATTTTTTCTACATTCTTTGTTGCAATCACATCACTGCCTGTTCCCAGAAGATTCTTAATAACCACCTGGCCTGTGAAAACAGGGGCCTGTACCGCAGCCCTTTTGATCTGCTCCATAGCCCGGAAAATATCCTCCCTCGGTATGGGCTTCGTCAGTCGGACGCTTGCCAAAGGCAGCTCTCCTCCCTTTACCAGCACTGAGGTGGCAATGTTTCGTTTGGGGGCTGTCAGCTCCTGGAAAATGTAATCCCTTCCTTTGGAACAAAAATTCCCCGTGACAGAAAGCAGCTCTTTCCCTTCTGTCTCAGCCTCCATCTCACAGCCTCTGGGGCACATGATGCACACATATTCTCTCAGCATATCACCCTCACCTCCAAAGCGCCTTTTTTATCCAGAAGGGAAGACTTCACCGGAATCTGTATCATTTCCGCAGGCAGAGCTTTTTTCATCTTCCTGCTTTGGATCAGCCTGCCGTTTTGAACCAGCTCAATGACGCAGTCCTTCATGGGCCTTCTGACCCTCATGGACAGTTTAAAGTCCCTGGCTCCGCTGATTTTCTGGGGGATGGTGTGAGTGATATTCTCATCCGCTTTCACTTCCAGAGTATCTGTCTCTGAAAAAGCTTCCGTCTTCTCCATGCGTATATACTCTGCCGCCGCCCTTGCCAGGCTTTCCGCCTCCATGGATACAAAATCCACCAGATCATGAACGTGAAGCACATTTCCGGCTGCAAAGATTCCGGTAACACTGGTCTGATAGCTGTCATCCACAACCGGGCCTTTGCTTCTGTCATCCAGAATCACCCCTGCCCCAAGAGACAGTTCATTTTCCGGAATGAGCCCTACGGAAAGGATCAGAGTATCGCAGCTCCATATCTTTTCTGTTCCGGGTATGGGCTTCATCTGCTCATCCACCTCAGACACTGTTACACCTTCCAGCCGTTCCTTTCCGATGATGTCCGTCACGGTATGGCGCAAATAGAGGGGAATGCCGTAATCGTTAAGGCATTGTTCCACATTTCTGGGAAGCCCGCTGGCATAGGGCTGTATCTCAAATACTGCCTTGACACGGACTCCTTCTAAAGTCATGCGGCGTGCCATGATCATCCCAATGTCTCCGGAGCCCAGGATGACGGCCTCTTTGCCTACCATCTTATTATGAAGATTCATGTAGGCCTGGGCCACTCCTGCCGTCATAACACCGGAAGGGCGTTCCCCCGGTATGCTCAGCGCACCTCTCGTCCTCTCCCTGCATCCCATAGCCAGAACCACTGCTTTTGCCTTAAATTCCAAAAGTCCCATTCTGGATGCAGCATACACGGCCTTATCCGCCGTCACTTCCATGACGGTGGTATCGGTCACATAGGGAATCCCCCACTCCTTCACCTGATCGATAAAGCGCTGGGCGTATTCCGGGCCGCTGAGCGTTTCCTGAAAACGGGTCAGCCCAAAACCGTCATGGATGCACTGGCGGAGGATTCCTCCCAAATGGTGCTCCCTCTCCAGTATGCAGATATCTGTAATTCCCTGTTTATATAGTTCCACTGCGGCTGCCAGACCTGCCGGACCGCCTCCAATGATGATAACGTCAACCGGTTTCAAGCCCCTCACCTGACCTTTCCTGTGAACAAATAAGAATGTTCTTTATTGTACCTCACCTGGGTTTCCGAAATCTCCCATTCCTTTTCAATGAGGGCCGTTATCCTGGTTTCGCAGTAGCCGCCCTGGCATCTTCCCATGGAAGCTCTGGTCCTGTTTTTGATTCCGGCTACAGTATGGACTCCCAATGGATTATGGATGGCTTCCAGAATCTCCGCCTTTGTCACATTCTCACAGCGGCACACGATTTCTCCATAATCCCCGTTTTCCTCAATTGCATTTCTTTTCTGTTCCAGAGTCATTTCACCAAACCGTCTGATCCCCTTTCTGAACGGGGTGAATTCCCGGTTTGGCTCAGGGTTTTCCTTTTTGGCTATGATGGAGGCCACACGGCGGGCCAAAGGCAGAGCACACGTCACGCCGGGGGATTCGATGCCCACCAGATTTACAGTACAGGGATGGTCCTCGTCAGATTCCAACAGAAAATCCAGGATTTCCCCTGTATCAGGATCATACCGTTTCCAGCGGATGCCTGCAAAGTTCCGGATAAAATACTCCCGCTTCATCTGAGGAAACATTTTCTTTCCATCCTCAAATAAGCCGTCCATATGTTCCCTGGTCACTTTATAATCTTCCCTGTCCTCTGTAATATAAGAGTCAGGCCCTACCAGCACATTGCCGTCCATGGTAGGGGTGGCATGAGTGGAAAATCCGCCCTTGTCGTTGGGCGCCGGATATACGGGAATGGAAAGATATCTGCCTGCCTTTTTATCCAGAACATAGTATTCTCCCTTAAACCCTTTCACCGGATAATAAGGATATCCCAGCATCTGTGAAATTTCTGACGCATACATTCCTGCACAATTGACAATCCAGCGGCTTCTGATTTCTTTTCTTTCTCCATTGTGTTCCATGTCGATGCAGTAGAGGCCGCTTTCCCTGTCTCTCTCTATGTTCACCGCTTTATGCCCAAACAAGAATTGGACACCGTTTAAGCAGGCATTTTCCGCCAGAGCGATGGTATACTGCATTGGGTCCAGAATTCCGGAGGATGGGACGTACATGGCAAACTCTCCTCCTGCGCTGGGGTCGATCCGGTTCATCTTCTCCTTGCTGATGATTTCCATGCCCTCAACGCCGTTTCTCTCCCCTATTTCCTTGAATTTTAGAATATTCTTCATATCCTGTTCCGTAAATCCCACCACCAGCTTTCCCGTCCGGTGAAAAGGAATATCAAGCTCTTCTGCCACTTGGTCGAATTCCCGGTTGCCTTCCACGGCGCACTCCGCTTTTAAGCTTCCCGGCTTATAGGTGAAACCGGCGTGAACCATGCCTGTATTGCGGCTGGAATTGCCGCAGGCCACATCCAGCTCCTTCTCCACCACCCCGATTGAAAGCTTATATCTGGACAGCTCCCTGGCTGCCGCAGAGCCTACCACACCGGCACCAATGATCACTACATCAAAATTCTTCACTGCCGCCTCTCCTTTTCCTTTATGACAAGACCGCCTCCTTAAAGCTCCTGAAGACGGTCTTTCCGTTTTTTCCTATATAATTCCCATGGAATAAAAGCCTACTGCCACAAATCCTGCAATAAAGGGGATCAGGCAGGCGATCATGAATACATGGAAGTATCCCTGGGCATAGGTCAGTCTGGTATATTCCATCTGGTTGACGACAGAGCCGTTATGAGGCAGGGAATCCAGGCCGAGAGATGATATGGCGGTCAAACGGTGAAGGACCTCCGGCGGATAGCCCATGGACATATAATGCTGTCCGAATGTCTCAAGGGCAATGCTCTCTCCTCCTGATGCAGAACCCGTAATCGCAGCAACCGCATTGACGGCCAGCACCAACTGGATGAGCGGAGAGCCGGGAATGGACTGGAGTCCGCTGATCAAAAGCTCATATCCGGGAGTCTGGGCAACCACACCGCCAAATCCCACGATAGAGGCGATGCCGATGGCAATTTTAGAACCGCTTAAAGAGCTTTTGCTGACGGCGGCCATTGGGGATTTCACTTGCTTGAAGTAAAGGCCTAATGCAGTTACAGTGCCCAGGAAAAGAGCAAAGGGAGCACTCATATCCACCACATTCAGCAGGATAAGAACCACCACCGGAGCGATAATAGCCTTGAGAAACGGCCCGTGCTGTCCCTGACCGGCATTGTCCTCTTCCATGATCGTTTCATTGATCTTGTTTCCTGTTTTTAAAAAGCCTTCCTGCACCTTTTCTGTTCTTCTCAAAGCCCAATAGCAGTAAATAACGGATACCGGAATACAGAATACAATAGCTGTGGCGGTCCCAAGCCAGGGAGCGGCCATAGGTGTGGTTCCCAGATATTCAATGGGAATCAAATTCTGTACCGCAGGGGTTCCCGGCAGCATGGCCTGTGTCACCAGGCTTCCGAAGGAATGTACGGCGAGGTAGAGATGCCAGGGAATATCGTACTCTTTAAAAACGCGTTTGCATATGGGAACCATGGTGAACACGATAACATAACCGCTGATTCCTCCATAATTCAACACCATGAATACTGCCGTCAGAATCATCATGGCAGTAAACTTTTTATTGCCGAATTTCATCCGGTCAATAACGCCCGTCATGCTGTGGGCTATGTCCTGAGCTGCTCCTGTTTCTCCCATCATGGCGCCAAAAATGCTTCCCATCATGATGATCAGCATGTTCTTGCTGATAAAACTTCCCATGGAAGAAGAGTATGCTCCCGTAATACCTCCTACAATATCCATGCCCGAAATGAGCAGTACCAGCAAAGATGCCAGAAGCGGAGCCACTACCAGTGAAGTATCCTTACAGACCAGATATACCAGCAGGGCCAGACCTACTACGATTGCGATTAAACTGATAAAACCAATCCCCACGTTTCCATCCTCCTAAATCAATATTTTATTAATCCAAGCTCTGCAGTGCTTTCTGAATCTCATTATATCGGGTAAAGCCCTTTGTGTAAAATTGCTATTTTTATGAGTTCTCTAATTATTTTTAATAGTAATTTTATAAAATTAATGGAATTTTAGGAACTCCTATATATCTATAATTAATAAAAACTAAGCTTGTCCGGTTAAAGATATCATGCTATGATTAGGAAAAATCATTTGATTCAGGAGGCGAATCTGACATGAAAATCAACCGAATTGGCGGAATTATTGCCGCCGCCAGCAAAAAAGATGCAGAGCCTTTGCTGCATATCGGAACAATTCCCATCATTAAACGGATCGTCATTTCCTTTCAGCAGGCAGGTATCTTCCCTATTGTAGTTGTAACCGGAACAGAGGAGGATGAGGTAAGGTACCAGTTATCCAGCTACGGTGTCATCTTTATTCCCAACGAGGACTGTGACCAGCCGGAACTTTTTGATTCAGTAAAAATCGGCCTCCAATATCTCTTGGGAAAATGTGAGAGAATTGTTTTCACACCGGTAAATGTTCCCATGTTCACTCCGGATACTTTAAACCGTCTGCTGGAATCAAAAGGTGATATTGCCGTTCCATCCTGCGGGAACCGGGGCGGACATCCGATTGTCCTCTCCGATGAGATCGTTCCCCATATCATTTCTTATTCAGGAAAAGACGGATTGAGGGGAGCTGTATCTTCCCTGGCTGACCGCCGCACCTTTGTTCCGGTAAACGACCAGGGAATCCATATGACAGTGCGGGACTCCAGTCAGTTGGAGACCCATCTGGCAAACCATAATCAGGCACTTTTGCATCCAACAGTCCAACTGAGCCTTCAAAAGGAGTCTGTCTTTTTTAATACCAGGATCAAACTTCTGCTGTACCTCATACTGGACACTCATTCCGTGCGTCAGGCTTGTGACCGCATGGCCTTATCCTATGGCAAAGCCTGGGATATGTTAAATAAACTGGAAGCCGAAGCCGGTTATCCAATTGTAGAGCGAAGACACGGAGGCAGCCGGGGAGGGAATACCACCCTGACTCCAAAAGGAATCCAGTTTTTAAAGACCTGGCTCCTGCTGGAGGATAAGGTTTTCCGGTTTACCCAGAATGAATTTACCCTTCTGTTCCACGATAGTGGTCTTTTCACATAAAGCGAGTTCTTTCAAGAAAGAATTTGAAACATTTTCACACCCTTTTTATAATAACACTAAGCAATATAACTAACAGTGTCGTTATAAAAGGGGTGATTTTTATGCGAAAATCCAGTTCCACCTGTGGTCTCATACTCGCTGCAGGCTTATCCAGCCGCATGGGAGATTTTAAGCCGCTGATGCCTTTTAAGGGAAAGACCATGATTGAAAGCACAGTTGACAGCCTGCTGTCAGCAGGAGTAAAGCGGATTGTAATCGTTCTGGGATACCGGGGAGATGATATTGAATCAGTTCTTCGCCATCACTATGGGAAAGAAATCATTTATACCCGCAATCCCCACTATGAAACAACCGACATGCTGACCTCCATAAAATACGGAATTCAGGCCATGCCCTGCTGCAAGTCCTTTTTCCTGCTTCCGGGGGATATGCCGGTTGTGAAAAAAGGCACTTTTATAAAGCTGATGAAAGCCTGTCCCACTGTCCGGCCTGCTGTCCTCTTCCCCACTCTGGAAGGACACCGGAAGCACCCGCCTTTGATTGACTACAGCTTTCGGGAGGCCATTTTGAGTTTTAACGGAGAAGGCGGTTTAAGACAGATCTGGAAACAGCAGGAAGATTCCATCATTCACGTACCTGTGGATGACGAAGGAGTCTGGATGGATCTGGATACCAGAGAAGATTATGATATCTGCATCAGCCGGTTTTGCCCGGCCAAAATATAAAAGGAGGAAATGTAAAATGGAACATATCAGCCAGCCAGTAGTTAAAAAAGATCATGCACCAAAGATGAGCGGCCACTCTGTTTATGTGGGCGACTATGAAAGCAACGGGGTTCTGGTGGGGAAAATGCTTCGCTCAACCCTGGCACATGCAAGGCTTTCAGCCGTACAGGTGCCCCCTCTTCCCCATGGATATTTCTACGTTGACCAGTCCGATGTTCCCGGAGACAACAACGTAAACATCGTTATGGATGACACGCCTGTCTATGCCAGGGAAACCGTAGAATACATAGGAGAGCCCATAGGAATGGTGGTTGGACCGGAGGAATCCGTGGTGGACCGCATCTTATCTGAAATCCAGGTTGATTACGAAGAACTGGAGCCTGTCCTGGACATCCGCAAATCAGAAACAGTATTCTTTGATTATGAATACGGCAAAGGGGATATGGAAAAAGCCTTTTCTGAAGCTGACAAAATTTACGAAGAGGAATTTACCACCGGTTACCAGGAGCAGGCCTATTTAGAGCCTCAGGGAATGATGGCAGAGCTTGAGGAAGATGGCCGGATGTTTATCCACGGCTCCCTCCAATGTCCCTACTACGTTCACGGAGCCGTTATACGCGCCCTTGGCTGCGGACCGGACCGGGTACATGTTAAACAGGATGTGACCGGAGGCGGATTTGGAGGAAAAGAGGCCTTTCCATCGGTTCTCGGCTGCCAGGTGGCTGTTGCCGCCAAAAAAGCCAATGCTCCGGTACGCTGTATCTTTGACCGCCGGGAGGATTTGGAGTTCAGCTCCAAGCGCCACCCTTCCCTCTGCAAATACAAAGTTGCTGTGAAAGACGGCAAAGTGACTGCCATGGATATTGATATAAAATTCAACAGCGGCGCCTACACCACACTCTCTGCCGTGGTGCTTCAACGGGGAATCATCTGTTCAAGCGGAATTTACGACGTTGAAAACCTTCATGTAAGAGGCAGGGCTTTAAAAACCAATACAACTCCGACAGGAGCCTACCGTGGATTTGGCGCTCCCCAGACATTTTTTGCCGTTGAGATGATGATGGCTCATATCGCCATGGACCTGGGAATTGACAGCCTGGAATTTAAGGAAAAACACATTGTAAAACAGGGAGATTCCACTTCCACCTCCGGCAGATACCATTTCCCCGTGCCCATTCCTGCCATGATCGGCGAAATTGACCAGGCCTGTGATTTCCGCAGAAAACGCCGGGAATACACAAAGCCTCAGACCGGACGCTACCGCAGAGGAATCGGCATTTCCATGCATTTCCACGGAGCAGGCTTTACGGGCTCCGGTGAACGGGATCACATCAAAGCAGTATGCAAACTCCATAAGTATCCCGACGGCACTGTGGAAATCCTTGCCTCCAACGGAGAAATCGGCCAGGGGCTTCGCACCACATTTCCAAAAATTGTTGCCAAAGAGTTGAATTTGCCTCTGGAAAAGGTTTATTACGATCAGCCGGATACGGCACGGGTCCCGGACTCAGGCCCCACCGTTGCATCCCGTTCTCTGATGGTCGTGGGAGAACTTCTCCGCCGCTGCGCCATCAAACTCCGCACGGAATGGAAAGAAGGGGAAGATCAGATTGTGGAAGAACATTTTAAGGAACCGGATTTTGTCATTCCTTTCTATCTGGATAAATTCCAGGGTGATGCTTACCCCACTTATGCCTGGGGCGTCAGCGCCATTGAAGTAGAGGTGGATACTTATACAGGATTGACAGAAATTCTTGGAGCCTACGGCTGCTTTGATGTGGGAACTCCCATTGACTACAACATTGTCATGGGACAAATGGAGGGCGGCTTCCTCCAGGGAATCGGTTACGCCTCAACCGAATATATGGATTACGATCAGAAAGGGAGAATCCGCAACAACTCTTTCTCCGATTATTTAATTCCCACTGCTGCCGATGTATCCAACTTAACATGTATGCTGCATGTGGAAAAATATCCTGACGGACCTTACGGAGCCAAAGGTGCGGGAGAGCTTCCCCTGGTAGGAGCCCCCGGAGCTTATGTGGAAGCTATAGAACAAGCCTTAGGCCGGAAAGTGAAGTTAAATCATGCTCCATTTACAGCAGAGGATACTATAAAAGTGATTATGAAGGAGGGTTTATAATGGAAGGAATTAATTTTCTGTTAAACGGCACCAAAACTGCCTATCATGGCAGCGCTGCCGACCGTCTTCTGGACGTTTTAAGAGATACTTATCATGCCGTCAGTGTCAAATGCGGCTGTAAAGAAGGAGAATGCGGCGCCTGTTCCGTCCTGATAGACGGAATACTGGTCAACTCCTGCTGCGTAGCTATGGGAGCCATAGAAGGAGCAAGCATCGTCACTATGGAAGGTTTTCGTGAAACAGAGCGGTTTGCCGTACTGGATAAAGCCTTTGCATCCATGTCAGCGGTTCAATGCGGCTTCTGCATTCCAGGCATGGTTTTAGCTGCCGAGGCTCTCTTAAGCAAGATACCTCACCCAACGGACAGCGAAATAAGGGAAGGGCTTTCCGGTAATTTATGCCGCTGTACCGGCTACAACGCCATTGTAAAAGCAGTTCATATAGCTGCAGAGGAGGGAAATGGATTATGGTAAATGGATACAGACCGGCTTCCTTACAGGAAGCATTGGAAATAAAAAATAACATGAACACCGTTGTCCCCTATGCAGGCGGAACTGACCTTATGGTGGAAAACAGGAAAGATGTCTCCTATCTGTTTTTAAACGGGCTGGAAGAATTAAAGCAGATCAGGGAGGACGCAGATTATATTTCTATCGGCTCCTGCGTCACCTTCACCCAGGCGCTGGAATCCAGCCTCATTCATCCCCTGATGAAAGAAGCCGTATCCAGGATTGCCGCCCCCGCCATTCGCAACACCGGAACCTTTGGAGGCAATATCGGCAATGGTTCAGCCAAAGCCGACTCTGTCCTGATCTTCTACATCTGCGGTGCAAAGCTGCGCCTTGCCTCTCTTCAGGGAGAACGGATTGTTGATATCAACGATTTTTATAAGGGCAGAAAAAAACTGGATTTAAAGCCAGAGGAATTGATCGTGGAAATTCTCATGCCCAAAAAGGGCCTGGACAATTATTACTATAAAAAAGTAGGCGGCCGGAATGCTCTTGCCATCTCCCGTGTTTCCTTTGCAGGGTTAATTACCGTAGAAGAAGGACTGATTAAAAACGTGGCTGCAGCCTTCGGGGCAGTATCTGACACGGTTTTGCGGTTCCGGGATTTGGAGGACATGATAACAGGAAAAACTCTGGAGGAAGCCAGAGCTGTAAAGGAAAAACTTCTGGCTGCATACGAGGAACGTATGGTATTGACCAGAGGCCGGGTTTCTGCAGAATACAGGAAAACTGTCTGTATGAACCTGTTTAAGGATTTTTTAGAAGAAAAAGGGATTTAATCGAAAGGAGCCATATATGTACACACTGCATATTAATGGGAAAATTTACGAAGCACCTCATGATAAAAAGCTCCTGCGCTTTCTGAGAGATGATCTGATGCTGACAGGAACAAAGGATGGATGCAGCGAGGGCGCCTGTGGAACATGTACCGTTCTGGTTGACGGAAAGAAGGTAAAAGCCTGTGTTCCGAAAATCAGCACATTGGAGGGAAAAAACATTCTCACCATCGAAGGAATTGATCCTGCGGAAATGGAAATTTACGAACACTGCTTTGCAGATGCAGGCGCCGTTCAATGCGGCTTTTGTATTCCAGGCATGATCTTATCTGCCAAAAGTCTTCTGGATACCAATTTAGAGCCAACACGGGAAGAAGTTAAAAAAGCCATACGAGGTAACTTATGCCGCTGTACCGGTTATAAGAAAATCGAGGATGCCATTCTTTTGGCTGCCAGCTTTTTCAGGGAACATTTAGAAATCCCTCTTCCTCCTTCTACCCTGCAGATGAATGAACATTTTAAACGCATTGATGCCGCAGAAAAAGTAAATGGAACCGGTATTTTCACAGATGATATCTACTTGCCCGGCATGCTCTATGCGAAGTGCCTTTACTCCAAATATCCCAGGGCACTGATCAACCGGATCGATGTATCAAAGGCATTAGAGCATCCGGACTGTGTGGAAATCCTGACAAAAAAAGATGTACCCTGCAATAAAATCGGCCATATCAAGCAGGACTGGGATGTGCTTATGGGCGAAGGGGATATCACCCGCTATGTTGGAAATGCTCTGGCAGTGGTCGCAACAAACCGTATGGAATCACTGGAAGAGATTCTTTCTCTCATCGAAGTGGATTATACCGAACTATCCCCTCTCACAAACCCTTATGAGGCTTTAAAAGGAGACGCCCCTCTCATCCACGAAGACGGAAATATCATGAGCCGTGCAGGTCTGGTGCGGGGCAATGCGGATGAAGCTATTAAAAATTCAAAATATGCGGTCACAAGAAAATACAAAACCTCCTGGCAGGAACATGGATTTATGGAACCGGAGTGCTGTGTGGCACTTCCGGAAGACGAAGACGGACTGCTCATCTATACCACCAGCCAGTCTGTATATGACGTCCAAAGAGAGTGCGCTCAGATGCTCCAGATTCCCAAAGAAAAAGTTCATTGCCATGCACCTTTAGTGGGTGGAGGCTTTGGCGGCAAGGAGGATATGTCTGTACAGCAGTATGCCGCTTTAATGGCATGGTATACAAAAAAACCGGTTAAGGTAAAATACAGCCGTCAGGAATCCTTAGATTACCACGTAAAACGTCATCCCATAGAAATGGAATTCACCACCGCCTGTGATGAAAACGGCCATTTGACCGCCATGAAGGGGGTTATCATTGCCGATACCGGTGCATACGCTTCCCTGGGAGGGCCTGTGCTTCACCGTGCCTGTACCCATGCCGCCGGCCCTTACAACTACCAGAATATTGATATCTTCGGCATGTCCGTCTACACCAACAACGTGGTTTCCGGCGCGTTCCGCGGTTTCGGAGTGACTCAGAGCTGTTTTGCCACAGAAATGAATATTAACCTGCTGGCAGAAATGGCCGGTCTTGACCCATGGGAAATCCGCCGCCGCAATGCCATTAAACCGGGAGATGTTCTTCCAAACGGCCAGACCGCTGATGCCAATACCAATATGGAAGCATGTCTCGATGCTGTAAAGGATATTTATTATTCCAATCCTTATGCCGGAATTGCCTGCGGCTTTAAAAACTCAGGAACCGGAATGGGCAAGATGGATGTGGGCCGTGTCCTCTTATCTGTAGAACAGGGGAAAATTCACATCCGTACCTCTGCTTCCTGTATGGGACAGGGAATCGGCCAAATGGTTTTAACGGAAATCTGCCATGTCACAGGGCTTGATCCTGCCCTCTTCGTCTTTGAACACGCAGATACCATACGCACGCCAAACTCCGGAACTTCAACGGCTTCCCGCCAGACAGTGGTGACCGGAGAAGCAGCCCGCCGGGTAGGGGAAAAATTAAAATGCGTTCTCGATGCAGGAAAGACCGTCTCTGACTTAGAGGGCCAGGAATTCTTTGGGGAATACTCCGCAAAAACAGATCCCCTCGGAGCCATTAAGGATAATCCCATCAGCCATGTGTCCTATTCCTACGGCACTCAGGTTATCATCTTAAACGAGGAAGGAAAAATCACCAAGGCAGTTTCCGCTTTCGACGTAGGAACTCCGGTGAATATCCAATCCGTGGAAGGCCAGATTGAAGGCGGTATGATTATGGGAATCGGTTATGGCGTAACGGAAGAATTCAAATGCAAAGACGGTTATCCGGTAAGCAAACTGGGTTCCATTGGCTTTATGAGAGCTGACGAAGCGCCTGAGCTGGAAGTCATCCTCTGCCAGCCAAAAGAAGAGGATAAACTCCCCTACTCTCTCGGCGCCAAAGGCTGCGGAGAACTGTGCATGATACCCACTGCTCCAGCTTGTGCCCATGCATATTACAGGCTGGATGAAAAGTTCAGACAGAGTCTGCCTTTAAAAGAAACTTATTATAAAAAGTAATTAAAAGAACGGCTGCACACTGCCCCAGAGGGGGCAAATGGCAGCCGTTTTTTATTGTATCAGAAGTTTGGCATAAAACGCCGTCTGATTCTGCTTGGCAAGGATTTCAGCAGCAGTCCTGAGTTCTTCCTGTGCTTTACCGCCGGATTGAAGAGTCCGGAAAAGAGGCTCCATACAATTGCCGGCATTTACATAGGACATACCGCAAGGGATGATGGTCGTAACCTGTTTGGCCGTCTCATAACAATCCCGCAAATATCTTCCAAGGCTTTCTCCGTATAAACCATTTGTACCGCCCTGGACAAAGCAGCCCCGTATGGATATGGAACGCAGCTTTCTGGCCGATACTGACAGTTGGGATAATTCTTCTACGGGAAATCCCGATTGTTTTCCATCGTCATATTTTTCAGGAATTACAGAAAGTCCAACCACCTCCAGATACCCCGGAGCCAAAATCCGGGCGGCAGCCTCATTGATCAGCTCCATTTCTTTAAAATCAGAGGCTACAAACCTGCATTTTCCAATGTTTGCTTCTATAATGGCCCGATCTTTACAGGGTGCTGTGTAATAGATATCATACCGGTCCATTCCTGCCCTTTCTGCCTGTAAAACAGTTTCCTCATTCCGGGCTTCTATGGCCCAGCCCCTTTTTAGCAGATATTCCAAAATGGAATCATCGGTTTTTCCACTATAGAGATATTGGAAACCGGGCAGCAGCTCTAAAACTGACTCCGCTTTTTCCAGTACAGCATTCATCTCGGTTTTCTCCTTATCTAGTTATTCTACTTCCAGAATAACTGATTCAGATAATATTGCAAGTTCTTTTTCCATGGCAATCGGACTGTGGATATCTTTCATGTCTAAAACCCATAAAAGAAGGCGCATTGCCTTCCGAATTCCGGAAAGGCAATGCGCCTCATATTCTTTATTCCCACACCACGATTTTCCCCGAAGCCAGAGACTCAGGAACCTTAATCAGCCTCTGGTTTGACGAGCCTCGAAACCGCAGCGTTAAATCTTTTTTTGCAACTTCGAACTTTCCGTCCACCAGCACATCAATACACCTTAAAAGCCTGCTGGTTTCCTCATATCTGGACGCCATATCTCCGAGAATATCCCGTTCAAAATCATAGCCGGTATAGCACCAGACGGTCTTTTCAGGAAACCGACTTTTCACCGCCTCCGCCAGAGAGAGAACCTCTTTCTGGTTTGCCGGGTGCAAAGGCTCTCCGCCCAAAAGGCTTAAGCCTGCAATATAATTACGGTCTAAATACCCCAGTATTTTTTCCTGGATTTCCGGTGTGTACTTCTGGCCGTACTGAAAATCCCATGCCTCCTGATTAAAGCATTCCGGACAGCCGTGGGTACATCCGCTGACAAACAGGGACACCCTGACGCCCGGCCCGTTGGCTACATCATTAGGCTTTATGGCCGCGTAATTCATGGCACTGCCTCCTGCTCACATTACCTTACAGATGAAGAACCCTGGATTTGATTTCCTTGGTCTTTCCGGCATTCCAGAAATTTTCTCCCAGATAACCGCAGGTTCTTCTCGTTACGTTCATCTTGGCTTTATCTTTGTTATGGCACTGAGGGCACTCCCATTCCATATCCTCATTGATGATGATTTCCCCGTCAAAACCGCATTCCCGGCAGTAATCGGACTTGGTGTTAAACTCCGCATACTGGATGTTGTCGTAAATGAACTTCACCACTTCCTCCATGGCCTCCGGATTGTTCTGCA
This sequence comes from Lacrimispora sp., assembly GCF_047605665.1. Lineage (GTDB taxonomy): Bacteria > Bacillota > Clostridia > Lachnospirales > Lachnospiraceae > Lacrimispora. The sequence goes on from NZ_JASGFH010000017.1 coordinate 81,703, forward strand.
TGTTGGGAACTTCCACATAGGAAATAGACCCGCCGGAAGAAATTTTCTGGAACTGGCTTTCAAAGGTGAACTTGGAGAAGGCATCAATATCCTCCCGAACATCAACGTGATAAGAATTGGTGTAATATCCCTTGTCGGTCACATCAGGTATATTTCCAAATCTTTCCCTGTCAATTCTGGCAAAACGGTAGCACAGGGATTCCGCCGGGGTGCCGTATAAGGCAAAGCCAAGTCCGGTGTCCGCTTTCCACTTGTCCGTAGCCCTGCGCATGCGGTTCATGATCTTTAAGGCGAATTCTTCGCCCTCAGGAACCGTCTGGCTGACTCCCTTCATGAGCTTTGTCACCTCATAAAGGCCGATGTAACCCAGAGAAATGGTGGAATAGCCTTTATCAAGCAGGGGATCGATCTTTTCTCCCTTTTTAAGTCTTGCAATGGCGCCGTACTGCCAGTGGATGGGGCTCACGTCGGAAAGGATTCCCAGCAGGGATTTATGCCTGCACATAAGAGCTTCATAACACAGATCCAGACGCTCTTCTAAAATCTTCCAGAAGGTTTCCTCATCTCCCTTAGCCAGGATGCCGATCTGAGGCAGGTTTAAGCTCACCACTCCCTGATTAAACCTTCCCTCAAACTTATAATTGCCGTTTTCATCCTTCCATGGAGCCAAAAAGCTGCGGCACCCCATAGGGCTGAACACATTGCCTTCATAATGCTCTCTCATCTTTCTGGCAGAGATATAGTCCGGATACATCCTCTTGGCAGAGCACTTAACCGCCAGCTTTGTGATATAGTCATATCTTCCGCCCTTTAAGCAGTTATTCTCATCCAGCACATAAACCAGTTTGGGGAATGCAGGAGTCACATAAACTCCGGCCTCGTTTTTAATTCCCTCCAGACGCTGGCGAAGGATTTCCTCCACGATCATGGCATTTTCCTCAATGTACTCATCCTGGTCGTCAAGACAGAGGAAAAGGGTCACAAAAGGAGCCTGGCCGTTGGTAGTCATCAGGGTGTTGATCTGGTACTGTATGGTCTGGACACCGGATTTCAGCTCATCCATAAGGCGGATATTAGCCATCCGCTCTGCCACCTCACCGGTTACTGTATCTCCAAATTCCTCACGGATCTGCTTATGGAATTTATCATTGCTCTTTCTTAAATATTTCCCCAGATGGCGGACATCTACAGACTGTCCCCCGTACTGGTTGCTGGCAACAGCGGCGATGATCTGAGTCATGACCGTACAGGCCACCTGAAAGCTTCTGGGGCTTTCGATCATCTTCTCATTCATCACGGTTCCATTATCCAGCATGTCCCCGATATTGATCAGACAGCAGTTGAATATGGGTTGCACAAAATAGTCTGCATCGTGGAAATGAATGGCCCCCTGGTCATGGGCAATGGAAATTCTCTCCGGGAGCAGCATTCTTCTGGTCAAGTCCCTGGATACCTCTCCTGCAATGTAATCTCTCTGCGTGGAAGCCAGAATCGTATTCTTGTTGGAATTTTCCTCTGCCAGCTCCTTGTTCTCATTCTTGATCAGCTTTAAAATAGATTCGTCCGTTGTGTTTGCCTTTCGAAGCAGTGCTCTCTGATAGCGGTAAATGATGTACTTTTTGGAAAGGACGTATTTATTTTTGTTCACCAGAGCGCTTTCAATCATATCCTGAATGGCTTCTACGTTGACGACTCCGTCATTTTCCTTCTCCACATGGTCCAGTATGACGTTAATCATGTCCTCTTCGGCCCGCTCAGAAACTTCCACCTCTGCATTGGCCTTCCGGATCGCTGTAATAATCTTTTCTCTGTCATACTCCACAATTCTTCCATCACGCTTTTGAACCTTAATCATAACTCTCTCACCTTAACCCATTCTATATTTTGTATCGTAAAATTTATAACCACTAGATATAGTGTCTATATCATTATACACCACATAGAAAAAAAGTAAAGGAGATTTTTCCATCCTTACCTGATAAAATTTGTCCGCGGAATTTCTTCCCAGGACGGAGGCTCGATTCCTGCTGCTTTTCCCACCTCAATGCATTTTAACATCCAGGCCATATTTCTTCCAAGAGTCCTCATGGTGTGCAGCCCTTCCAAATCCTGCTCCACCTCCTGAGGGGTAAACCCATGGACCATATTCCAGTAAGAGGACGATACCACAGGCATCTGGGCAATGGTAAAATACTTATTTAACGCGTCAAGGGAAGCGGTGGTTCCCGCTCTTCTGGCAGAAACAACGGCTGCCGCCGGTTTAAAAGCAAAATTCCTTCCCGCATAAAACAGACGGTCTAAAAAGGAAATTATGGTGCCGTTAGGGGAAGCGTAGTGAACCGGAGAGCCTACCACGATTCCTGAGGCCGTTTCCATCTCATCAAGCACCTGATTGACCATGTCATACGTAAACACGCATCTGCCAGTCTGAGCGCACTTTTGACAGGCAATGCAGCCATGGATGGTCTGCCCTCCCACATGGAAATATTCTGTGTCAATGCCTTCTGCATTTAAAGCCCTTCCCACTTCAATAAGGGCCCTGCTGGTACATCCTCTCTCATGAGGGCTTCCGTTTAACATCAGTACTTTCATCACTCATCCATCCTTTCGTCTTTGGTGCCCAGAAGCTCCATCAAATCCTCTTTCGTCAGACTGCTCAGAGAAATGGTTCCCTCTGCGATAATCTGATCCGCCAGATCCTTTTTCGACTCCTGCAGCTTTAAAATATTCTCTTCAATGGTTCCCTTTGCAATCAGCTTAAACACAGACACCTGTTTTTCCTGGCCGATTCTGTGAGCCCGGTCTGTGGCCTGATTCTGGGCCGCCACATTCCACCATGGATCATAGTGGATGACCACGTCGGCAGAAGTTAAATTAAGTCCTGTTCCGCCCGCCTTTAAGGAGATTAGAAACAGGGGTATCTGATCATTTTTAAAGGAGTTCACCATGCGCAGCCTCTCCTCTTTCGGAGTGGAGCCGGTCAGCATGTAATAGGGGATGTTCTCCTTTTTCAGCCTTTCCTCAATGATTCCCAGCATGGAGGTGAACTGGGAAAAGAGCAGAATCTTATGGCCCCCCTCCACAGCGTTTCGCACCATGTCAATGCAGGTCTCCAGCTTTGCCGAAGCTCCCTTGTAATTTTCATAGCACAAATGGGGATCGCAGCAAATCTGGCGGAGTCTGGTGAGCTCTGCCAGTATCTGTATCTGATCTCTTCCCGTCTGGCTTCCCAGGCTTTCCAGCTCCTCCTTTAAGCGAAGGGCATTGGCTCCGTAAAGGGCCTGCTGCTCCTTGTCAAAGGCAGAGTAAATCACGGTTTCCAGCTTATCCGGCAGCTCTTTCAGCACATCCCGTTTCAAGCGGCGCAGGAGAAAAGGGCTGATGAGGCGGTGAAGCTCCTCTAAGGCCGATGCATCCTGTTCTTTGACAATGGGTGCCTCATACTGCTTTTTAAACCGCTGATAGCTGAATAAAAATCCCGGCATCAGAAAATCAAATATGCTCCACAGCTCAGATAAACGGTTTTCAATAGGCGTTCCGGTCAGGGCAAAGCGACAGCCTGCGTCAATGCCTTTCACCGCTCTGGCACTTTGGGTCGATGCATTTTTAATATACTGAGCCTCGTCAATGACCTGGAAGCGGAAGGTCTTGCCTTTATAAAGGTCCCTGTCCCGTTTTAGCAGATCATAGGAGGTGATGAGCACATCCGCTTCCTCCGTGTGGGCCAGCATGGCTTCCCGCTCCTGGGAGGTGCCTGTAACGGTCCGTATCTTAAGGGAAGGAGCATAGGTGCGGAATTCATTTTCCCAGTTGTAGACGAGAGAAGCCGGACAGATGATAAGAGAGGTGGTATGCTCCTCTTTTCCCGCTTCATCAAGAAGCAGGGCAATGATCTGAATGGTCTTTCCAAGGCCCATGTCGTCTGCCAGGATTCCTCCAAAGCCATAGCTGTCCAAGGTCTTAAGCCACCGGTATCCGGTCTTTTGATATCCTCTTAAAATCTGGCTCAGAGAGGGCGGAACTTCAAAATCACTGTCTTCCACCGACTTCATCCCCCGGACCACCGCTTTATAGAGCTGGTCCCTGTAAAGGGTGATGCCGCTTCCCTCTTTTAACAGGCTGTCCAGATAAAGAGCCCTGTATTTAGGAAGGCGGATCTCCTTGCCCTCTAATTCGCTGCGGCCGATGGAAAGTCCCTCCACCAGCTTTGCCACCGTCATGAGGCCATTGTCATCCAGGCTGATAAATTCGCCGTTTTTCAGACGGTAATACTTCTTTTTCCGGTTGTATCCCGCCAGGAGCCCGGAAAGCTCTGCGGCTGATAAACCGGCTGTATCCACCTGAAGCTCCAGCCAGTTTCCGCTGCTGCGGATGCCGATGGAAACCTTGGGAGGCGGAAGCACCTTTAAGCTTTTAAAGGATTCTGAGAAATACACCTCGCCCAAAGCCATGAATTCACTCATGCCTTCTGACAGCAGGCGGTAAACCCCATCCTCATCCTCTCGAATCACCGGATATAGAGAATCCTGTTCCTTGTACTTAAAATACCGGGTAATGAGCTGGCTGATGCGAAACTCTCCCGGCACATCACGGCAAACCGTGCGGGGAAGCTTTTCATCCTCTACCGGCTGAAAGGAGTAATCCCCGTAGGACAGGGTGGGCTTTAAAACCAGCTCATCAGGACCGTTGGAATCGAAGTCAAATCTGGCCTTTAACTCCTCAGGCTTAAAGATTTCCAGGTCAAGATCACCGGAATCAATGCTGCAGTCAGAGGCAATCCGTTTTAACACCCGTTCATAAAAAAGAGGCATATCCTTGTCATTGATCTCCAGCCTGCAGGAGGCGTCAAAGCCCTCCATCATCTGTTCCAAAAATACACCCAGGTTTTCACTGCAGGACTGGTCGCAGCGGTATAAGTGATCCCCAACCGCCAGATATAAATGGTGTTCCCCCTGAAAGGCCATGATCTCCCTGTCAATGGACACCAGCACCCCGCTCTGTCCCTGCCTTCTCACATTGACCTTTAAATCCGGGTTCTGATCCAGGATTTCCAGATTCCGCTTCTTTCCCTTATAATCCTCTGTCTCCAGGATATTTCCCTTCATAATGCTGAAGAAGCGGTCCCTGTTCACCTGATTCAAGCTCAAAAACCGGAGGACAGGAGGGGTGGAAAAAGAGCTTTTCTGAAACTGCTCATAATGTTCACAGTAAAGGTTTACCACCTCCAGGATGAATTCCAGAAGGGGTCTGCTCTCCTTTACAAAGACGGTGCGGTCATGGTGAAAGGCCAGATTCTTCCCGTACTCCACATACGTTCCGCTCTCCACTGCCTTTGCAAAAGCCACCAGGTCCCGGATCAGGTAAAGGCGGTCCCTGCCCAGCTTGAATTCCAGCCTGATGTCCTGCCGTCCTAACAGCATGGACACCGAAAGCCTGATCTGCTCCTCTTCTCCCTCGCTCATGATCCGGGATACCTCACGGTTGGTGTATTCCCGGATCATGGACCTGGCTCTTGGGGAAGTGGTGACAGGTTTTACCTGCCTCTCGGCCGCCTGCTCCTGATAGACTTTATGGAGAACCCGGCAGTGGGGGCACATGCCTTTGTAGGAGTTTCCCGCCGCGCAGGTGCAGGAATAATCCAGAACCTGATCCCCTTTTAAGTGCAGGACAGCCTTATATTCTTTTCCCTGATCTTCCACCAGGGCTCTGACGCCTGATTCGCCCTTCCAAAAGGCATTTGTGGTCATCTGCGATATTTTCATAGCGTCTCACATCCGTTCCCCTTTTTACATTCGTTCCGGAGCCTCAATTCCCAGTACATTGATGCAGCCATTCAATACCTCTTTGGTGAGGCCGATCAGACGTATCCAGGAGGCCTGCTGCTTTTTGTCCTCTTCGGATATGATCTTGGTATCGTGATAGAACCGGTTGAAGGCATTGGACAATTCATATACATACTGGCAGATTTTATGAGGCGCCAGCTCTGCAAAGCTGGTTTCCATGACTTCATTGTATCTGGAAAGCTGAAGCATCAAATCCTTTTCCGCAGCCGATAAGGCGGGAAGAATCTCTTCCTTTCCTTCGTACTTGTCTTCCAGTCCCCTGTATTTTGCCAGAATGGAATTGATCCGCACAATGGTATAAAGGATATAAGGTCCCGTATTTCCCTCAAAGGATACAAAGCGGTCCATGTCAAAGACGTAGTCCTTGGAAGCCTGGTTGGATAAATCTCCGTACTTTAAAGCCGCCATTCCCACGATCTTGGAGGTCTCTCTTGCCTCCTCCTCGGAAACGGTGCGGTTTTCCATGATCTTTTCATAAGCCGCCTGGCTGATGTCCGCAATCAGTGTCTCCAGACGCATCACTCCGCCGTCTCTCGTCTTAAAAGGCTTTCCATCCTTTCCGTTCATGGTTCCGAAGCACAAGTGAGACATCTTCTTATCCTGAACTACGAAACCGGCTTTTTTTGCCACCCGGAATACCTGGATAAAGTGAAGCTCCTGACGCTTGTCCGTGATATAAATATACCAGTCCGGTTTAATATCTTTTTCTCTCTCAATGATAGTTCCCAAATCAGAGGTGGAATAAAGGGCTGCGCCGTCTGATTTTCTCACAATACAGGGAGGCAGTTCCTTGGAATCGCCTTCCTGGGCGATGTCCACCACCAAAGCGCCCTGGCTTTCGTAGGCAAGGCCTTTTTCCTCCAGCTCCTTAATCAGTCCCGGAATATAGGGTTCTGCATCGCTTTCCCCTTTCCACAAATCAAAGGAAACGTTTAAGTTTCCGTAATTCTTCTTTAAATCAGCAACAGACACTTCTATAATATGCTGCCAGATGGCCCTGTATGGCTGATAGCCGTTTTGAAGCTTTAAGGTAGCTTCGTGAGCTCTTGCGCTGAATGCCTCGTCCGCTTTAGCCTTTGCGCTGGCTGCCGGGTAGATTTCCTCCAGCTCGCTGATGGTAAAAGGCGCTTCCTTTGGATATTCGCCTTCATAGGCCTGGTCAAAATAAACCAGCTCAGGCTTCCTGTCCTTTAATTCCTCAATGATCAGTCCCATCTGAAGACCCCAGTCTCCTAAATGAACATCGCCGATGACTGTATGGCCCAGGAAACGGCCCATCCGCTTGATGCTCTCACCGATGACTGCGGAACGGAGATGTCCCACGTGAAGAGGTTTTGCCACATTGGCGCCGCCGTAATCCACCACAATGGTATGAGGGTTTTCGCTGGTTTCACATCCGCCCCGTCCGCTGTCAGCCATTGCGTTCATATATTCTGCTAAATATTGCGGATTGAGCTTTAAATTGATAAAGCCCGGCATCACTGCTTCCACCGCAGCAAACACCTCGCTGCCGGAAAGCTTTTCCACTGCCTCTGCCGCAATATCAAAGGGTTTCTTTTTATAAGCCTTGGCTGCTGCCATGGCGCCGTTGCACTGGTATTCACAAAGATCCGGGCGGTTTGATAAGGTCACCTTTGCATAAGCCTCGTCATAGCCGCATTCTGCAAAGGCTGTCTTCATCTCTGCCGTAATTAAATCAAGAATCTTCTTCATCGGTTCCTGGTCTCCTTTTCCTATTCCAGATATTTCTAAGCTAAATATTAATTATATTACAAGTCATCCCAAAAATCAATTTTTTTATTGAAAGCCACGGTTTTACAGTTGCTATTTATGGCTATCTCTGTTAAAATTATTCGGAAAATAAAAAGAAATGGAGTAAACAAATGAGTAACAGCACAAAACTTACAACACGAGATTATTTACTCAGTATTCAGCATTTATTTGCAATGTTCGGGGCCACCATACTGGTGCCTCTGCTGACAGGTCTCAATCCAGCTCTGGCTTTGTTCTCTGCCGGTGTGGGCACACTGATCTTCCACTTTTGCACTAAATTCAAGGTTCCTGTTTTTCTTGGCTCTTCCTTTGCTTTTCTGCCGGCTGTCACAGCAGTGATCCGTCCGGAAGGAACCATCATACCGGAAAACATACCTTTAGCGCAGGGCGGAATAGTGGTTGCCGGTCTCGTCTATTTTATGTTCGCCTTAATCGTTTACCGCATCGGTGCGGACAAGATTAAAAGAGTATTTCCGGCAGTCGTTACAGGGCCGGTCATTGTGGTCATCGGAATTAACCTGGCAAGCACTGCCCTCAACGATGCCACCAACAATTTAAGCCTTGCAGACGGAGTGACTCCAACCATTGCCTTAAATCTGGGAATTGCCTTCTTTACCCTCTTTGTGGTAATTCTATGCTCCATTTTCGCCCGCGGCTTTTTCAAGCTGGTTCCAATCCTCATCGGAATCACATCAGGCTATCTCTTATGTGCCATCTTAGGGGCTTTTGGCATATTTGAAATGGATTATTCAGCCATTTCTGCCGCAGCATGGATCAATATTCCATTCCAGACCAAGGATTTAAACGGAGTATCCTTTATGTCACTTCCGAAATTCAGCCTGGGCCCCATCCTTTCCATCGCTCCCATCGCCTGTGTCACTTTTATGGAACACATCGGAGATATCACCACCAATGGAGCAGTAGTTGGAAAAGACTTTTTAAAAGATCCCGGACTTCACCGTACTCTTGCAGGGGACGGTCTGGCCACCTTATTTGCAGGTTTTATCGGAGGACCGGCCAACACCACCTATGCGGAAAACACCGGAGTTCTGGCAACGACCAAAAACTATAACCCAAAGCTTTTGCGGCTCACTGCAGTATTTGCCATCTTCCTGGGATTACTCGGAAAAATAGGCGCTGTTTTGCAGACCATTCCGGGACCTGTAAAGGGCGGAGTGGAAATCATGCTCTTTGGCATGATCGCCGCCGTTGGTGTCCGCTCTCTTGTGGAATCCAACCTGGATTTTACCCACAGCAGAAACTTAACCATCGTGGGATTGATTTTGGTATTTGGCCTTGGCTTTGCTCAGATTGGAGGCCTTGATATAGAAATTGGTACTGTTACCTTAAACATTTCAGGTCTTTTCATCGCAGTTGTGATAGGTGTCCTTACGAACCTGATCCTGCCGGAAACGCCTGATGTAGCAAATGACTAAAGAAAGGACAAACTACTATGAACTATTCCATGAACAATGTCACAATTTTCACCCATCCCCTGATCCAGCATAAAATATCCATCTTAAGAGATAAGAGAACCGGAACCAACGAATTCCGTTCCCTCATTGAAGAGATAGCCATGCTTATGGGCTTTGAAGCATTGAGAGACCTTCCCTTACAGGATGTAGAAGTGGAAACTCCCATAGAAACATGTATGACTCCTATGATTGCAGGCAAAAAAATGGCTGTTGTCCCCATTCTCCGTGCAGGACTTGGAATGGTAAACGGCATTTTAGCCCTGGTTCCTTCTGCAAAGGTTGGACACATCGGACTGTACCGGGATGAGGTCACTCATGAGCCTCACGAATACTACTGCAAGCTGCCAAGCCCTATTGAGCTGAGAACCATTGTGGTCACCGATCCCATGCTGGCAACCGGCGGCTCCGCTGTTGCTGCTGTTGACTTCATCAAGGCCCATGGAGGCAAGCATATCAAATTCATGGCCATCATCGCAGCTCCGGAAGGCTTAAAAAGGCTTCAGGAAGCTCACCCGGACATTCAGATCTACGTCGGACATCTGGACCGCCAGTTAAATGAAAACGCCTACATCTGCCCTGGACTTGGCGATGCAGGAGACCGTATTTTCGGAACCAAATAAAATCGAAACAAAAAATAAAGATCAAAAAGCTGCCCGGCCATGAAACCTTTTGTATAAGGTTCCTGACCGGGCAGCTTTTTAATCTTTAATAGAAGAAACGGATTAATAATGCTCTCCGTTTTCATAATAATTTTCTTTTGCCAGTTCATAAAAAATGATGGTGATTTCTCTCGTGCCTTTAAACTGTCTGTCCAGAGCGCCGTGAATTTCAGCGGCAAGCCGGTCCTGAATCTCCTGTTCTCTCTTAAACCAACTGATTTCAACGTAAAGGCTTTGCATTGTAATATCGCTTCCTCCGCCAAAAACAGTGTTTTCAAGGTGCTCAAAGGTGAGCCAGTCCTGGGGACAGCCGATGATCCGGGATAATTCCTCCGACATTTCCAGAGAGAATTTTTTCACCTCTTCTTTTTCCATATTTTTAAAAACAAGTCTGGGCATAATCTCTCCGCTCCCTTTCACGTTTTATTTCCAATAGAGAATCTCCACCGTCTCTCCCGGCAGGATTACGGTCCCCTGCTTCTGGTCAATGATGCAGTTTGAACTGAGGATGCCGGATAAAACAGAAGAGTGGTGCTTTCTCTCTAAAATGTGAACCCCGGCTTCATCGCAGAAAGCCTGGACAAACCGTCTCCGGTTCGCTTCATTGGTGCTTCCCTCCACAACCGTGCGCGTTGTCTTTTTCCCAAAAAGGGATTCATCCCCCGTAATCTTCGCCATCACAGGCCAGAAAAACAACTGAAAATTGACCATGGCCGCAAGCGGATAGCCTGACAGACTTAAGATGAGCTTGTCCTTATACTCACTGGCCATCACAGGCGTTCCGGGACGCATATTCACCCCATGAAACAGCCTTTTTGCTCCCATTTTTTCCAAAGCTTCGGGAAGAAAATCTTTTTTTCCTACGGATAGCGCTCCCGTGGTGATGATCACATCTGCCTGACCGATTTTCTGATCCAGCATTGAAAAAAACAGTTCCGGATCATCGGGACAGATTTCCATAAAAGTCACCTGAGCACCCTGTTCCTTTAATTTGGCGGCAAGGGCATACGCACTGCTGGGATATACCCCCACTTTTCCAAGGGAGCCTGCCAAAGGCACCAGCTCGCTTCCCGTTGAAATGATGCCAACCTCCAGCTTCTGAAACACCTCGATTTCCATGATCCCCATGCTGGCCAGCACACCGATATGGCCTGCCTCCAGACGGGTGCTGCGGGGAATGATCAGGCTTTTCGCCTCAATATCTTCTCCAATCCCGCAGTAATTCTGTCCTGCCCTCACTTCTGCATATATGGCAGACTTCTCCTTGCCGTAGTCCGTATCCTCCTGGCGGATGACACTGTCGTAGCCCTCCGGTATGAGGGCGCCTGTCATCACCCGGACCGCTGTCATAGGCTTTGCTGAAACAGAAAGGTATTCCCCCGCACAAATTTCACCAATCACCTGAAGGTGTATTGGCGTTTCTTTTGATGCCCCCCTGGTATCCTGGCTTCTGACCGCATATCCGTCCATTCCCGATTTAGGGAAATGGGGAACGGGAAACAGGGCAGTCACATCTTCTGCCGCAATTCTTCCCGATGCAGATAAAATATCCAGTCTTTCCGTCTCTGTTTTACTTTTTACGCTGTTTACCAACAGATCGATAGCTTCTTCCAACTCAATCAATCAGGCTCTTCCTTTCTATATAAAATCCGGCGTTTCAGCATTTCGAAACACCGGATTTTCTTAAATAATAAGTTTAAGCGCGCTTTACAGTCACTGCGCAGACTTTGTATTCCGGAATGCGGGCGATGTCATCAATTGCAAAATTCGTAATTTTATTTACATTTCCATCTTCAAAGTGGAAGGTCATAAATACCTCTGACGGGAACATCTTATCTCCTACTACGGCTCTTGTTTCAATTTCGCCGCGGCGGGAAGCTACCTTAACTCTGTCTCCGTTTTTAATTCCCAAAACAGCAGCATCTCCCTCGTTGATCTCAATGTAAGAATCTCCGCAGATTTCATTAAGGCCTTCTGTCCGTCCCGTCATTGCCCTGGTGTTATAATGATAGAGCATACGTCCGGTAACCATCATAAACGGATACTCTTCATCAGGCATTTCCTGAGAAGGACGGTATTTTGCAGGATAGAAATAACCGAGGCCGCGGGAGAACTTTCCAACGTGCATGATATATGTGCCCTTGCTCTCTTTGTCCAGGCAAGGCCACTGGAGTGTCTCACCGTTATCGAGACGTTCAAAGCTGATTCCTCCAAAGGACGGTGTCACGCTGGAGATTTCATCCATGATTTCAGATGCGGTCTTTCTTTCACAGGCATAGCCCATGCGGTTCATCACATCGTAGAACACATCCGTATCGAGACGCATCTCGCCCTCTAAAGTTACGGCCTTGCGCACTCTCTGAACGCGGCGCTCCGTATTGGTGAAGGTACCCTCTTTTTCCGTGTAGCTGGTACCGGGCAGAACCACATCAGCGTACTTGGCTGTTTCAGTCATAAACAGATCCTGTACCACGAAAAACTCCAGGCTTTCCAGTGACTTGATTACGTGTGCGGTATCCGGGTCTGTGACTATCGGGTCTTCCCCGAAAATGTAAAGCCCCTTAATCCGTCCGTCAATGGCGCCCGGCAGTACCTGGGTAGCCATAAGGCCAGTGGTTTCACTGAGGGGAACTCCCCATGCCCGTTCAAATTTCTCCCGGACCTCTTTGTTGGCAACCTTCTGGTATCCTGGGAAGTCATAAGGCAGACAGCCCATGTCGCAGGCTCCCTGAACATTGTTCTGTCCGCGCAGAGGATTGATTCCGCAGCCGGATTTTCCAAGCTTTCCTACTACCATGGCCAGGTTGGATAAGCTCATAACGCCTTCTGTTCCTGAAGAATGCTCTGTCACGCCCAGACAGTAGATGATAGGCGCTTTTTTCGCGTTGGCATACATTCTTGCAGCCTGGCGGATGTCTTCGGCATCGATATGGCAGATTTCGGCAACCTTTTCAGGAGTGTAATCTTTTACGATTTCAGCCAATTCTTCAAAGCCTTCGGTCCGCTCACGGATGAAGTCCATATCTGCAAGCCCCTCTTCGATGATCACGTGAATCATCGCATTAGCAAAGGCGATGTTGGTTCCTGCCTTAATAGGCATATGAATGGTCGCATCTTTTACCAAATCAATTTTACGGGGATCTACTACAACAATTTTTGTACCTCTTTGGATAGCCTGACGAATCTGAGCACCTACGACCGGATGGGCCTCTGTAGGATTGGAACCTACCAGAAGGATCATATCAATATCCTCTGTAATATCCCGGATGGGATTCGTCATGGCACCGGAACCTAAGGTGGTGGCAAGGCCGTGAACAGATGCGGAATGGCAGACTCTCGCACAGTTATCCACATTGTTGGTTCCAAAGGCAGCGCGCATCATTTTCTGGAATACGTAGTTGTCTTCATTTGGAGCACGGGAACAGGAAAATCCTGCATTGGCATCTGCTCCGTATTTCTTTTTGATTTCCTTAAAACGGCTGGCGATTAAATCCAGAGCCTCATCCCAACTGGCCTTTTCAAACTGGCCGTTGCGCTTGATTAACGGATGGGTGAGACGGTCTCCTGAATGAACGAATTTATAGGAACCGAATTTGCCCTTTACGCAGAGGAGTCCTCTGTTTGACGGGCCGTCGGCAGGGTCTACGCCCACTACCTTGTTATTCTTTACAAGAAGATCCATCTGACATCCGGTGGCGCAGTGAGGACAGGTGGTACGCACCTTTTTCACTTCCCAGGCTCTGTAATTTCTCTCCTGATCTTTGGAAGAAAGAGCGCCTGTAGGACAGTTGGACACACAGTTTCCGCAGGATTCGCAGGTAGACTCTCTCCAGGGAAGCTGATAGCTGGGGCTCATGCGGACATCAAAGCCGCGGTTAGAAACGCTGATTACATCCCGGCCCTGAAGCTTCTGACATACTCTGGTACAGCGGCGGCACATAACACATTTTTCCGGGTAAAAGGTGAAAAATGGATTGCTTCTGTCTGATTCGTTGATTCCCACACGCTTTCCATAAGTAAAGCTGGTTTTATCCACTCCATATTCCAGGCAGTAATCCTGGAGCCTGCAGTCACCGTTGGCGGCGCAGTTAAAGCATGTAAACACATGGTTGCTGCTGAGAAGGTCCAGGATAAATTTCCGGGATTCCACTACCTTCTGGGAACGGGTGTGCACCTTCATTCCGGAAGCGCAGTGCTCGGCACAGGAAGGAACGAGTCCGCCTTTTCTTCCGCCTTCAATTTCCACCACGCACATACGGCAGGAGCCATCCGGAGCCAGTTCCTTCATATGGCAAAGGGTTGGAACTTCAATACCAAGTGTTTTACAGGCTTCTAAAATGGTAGTTCCTTTTTGTACGGAAATGGCGTGACCGTCGATTTCCAGTTCAATCATAGAGTTATTATTCTCTGTTGATAACACAGTTTTTTCCTCCTTCTCCATTAATTGATACAGGCTTCGAATTCATCTCTGTAGCCCGCTAAGGCAGAGTTCACAGAAACCGATACCGATTGACCAAGTCCGCATGCGGACAGATAAGTGATATGTTCCAGCATTTGTTCCATTCTTTCCAGATCGCCCGGTTTTCCTTTGTGGCGCTGGAAGTTATGGATCATTTCCAAAAGACGGGTGGTTCCAAGACGGCAGGGTGTACATTTGCCGCAGGACTCATGAACAAAAAATTCTATGACACTGGCAATATAGTCTACTACATTCACGCTGTCATCCATGACCACAATAGCACCGGAGCCAATAGCCAGTTTGTTAAACCAGAAATCGCCGTAATCATACATACGGCCTTTGATCTGCTCGCTGGTTCCGATAGGACCGGATTGTCCGCCGAAATGACAGAATTTGATGGGCCTTCCGGTGGAAGTGCCGCCGCCGTATTCTTCGCTGTAAAGAATCTCATCCAAAGAAGTTCCAAGGGGAACCTCGTAAATACCTCTGTTTTTAATATGCCCGGATAAGCAGATCAGCTTAGTGCCGCCGCCATCCTTTGTGCCGAGCTGGAAAAATGCCTCTCCGCCCATGTTGATGATGTTGGGAACGCAGGCAAAGGATTCCACATTGTTTACAAGGGTTGGTTTTAAGTAAAGTCCCACATCAGCCAGATGAGGCGGCTTTACTCTTGGACGTCCTGTTTTTCCTTCCACGGAGTTTAAGAGTGCGGAGTTTTCTCCGCAGACATAAGCGCCGCCGCCGGAAACGATGTGAAGCTGAAAGTCAAAGCCCTCTATGCCCATGATGTTATTTCCCAGATATCCGGCATCCTGTGCATTGCTCACTGCCTGATGGAAAACTGCCTGAATGTGGCGGTATTCCCCGCGGATATAGATAAATCCGTCATTGGAGCCAAAGACATATGCAGCGATCAGCATGCCTTCGATAATGCTGAGGGGATCTTTATCTAAAAGCATTTTATCCTTGAAGGTGCCTGGCTCTCCTTCATCTGCATTACAGACAATGTATTTGGGAGTATCAGCACTTTCGTATAAATGGCGCCATTTGCGTCCTAAAGGATAAGCTGCGCCGCCTCTTCCGCGAAGCAAAGCAGTATCCAATTCTTTTAAAATATCTTCTCTGTCCATTGTTACGGCTTTTTTCAGCCCGTCAAAGCCGCCGTATTCTATGAATTCGTTAATAGAGGTAGGGTCTTTCATTTTCCCAACTCGTTTTAACAGGACCGGTTCTTTCATTGCCATTGTCTTTTCCCCTTTCCTCTTAAACAACTATTTTGTCTCTGCGCAGATCATCAATCAAAGAAGATACTTTTTCGTCGCTGAGATTGCCGAATACAGTATCCTTGATTTTAATGACCGGGCCGATATCACAGGCTCCCACACAGGGAATGTAGTGATAGGCAAAAAGTCCGTCATCGGTTGTCTTTCCCATGGGCACGCCCAGCTTTTTCTCCAGAGATAAGGCCACCTCTTCGGAACGGGAAAAATGACAAGGTGAGCTGTTGCAGATTTTGAGAACGTATTTTGCCTGCGGTTTATCCTTTAACATGGCGTAATAGCTGACAATCTCATACACACGGGTTTCCGTCATATGCAGTTCTTTTGCCACCAGGGCTGCTGTTTCCTGGTCAATGTAGCCGCCTTCTGAGGCGAACTGGAGATCAATTAAAATCTCTAAAATATTTTCCTGTTCTTTCCTGTCCTGACGAATGATTCTCAGTTTTTCTTCTCTTACCCTTGTATCCATTTAACTAATCCTTTCTATGACTTTTTTTGCCTCACATTCACTGGCTTGTTTCACCTTCTGGCTGTTGTGCATCAGGCAGCAGGGTAAAGCAAAGGCCAGGGCTCCTCCAATGGCATTGCCGATGAACACAATAACGAAATTTTCCATGTAAGCTGCCCAGGTGATATCAGATGCACCTGAAAAGATCGCTGCCGGAATGACAAAAGCGTTTGCCACCACGTGCTGAAATCCGATGGTCACAAAAACCATGATCGGGAACCACATTCCGAAAACCTTGCCTACAGAGTCCCTGGCGCCGGTTGCAATCCATACGGCCATACAGACGAAGATATTGCAGCCAATGGCGGAAATCAGTGCCACCATAGGTGAATCATTGATACGGGCATTGGCAATCGCAAGAGTTTTATCCAGGAAGGCCCCTTCCGTCATTCCAACCACATGGCCGAAAAGAAAAGCGATGAGAAAGCCTCCCACCATATTTCCCACCATAACCACGATCCAGTTATAAATTAAATCTCCAATGGAATTTTTCTTCTGAAATACGCCGATTGTCATGGTCATCATATTTCCGGTAGCTAATTCTCCTCCTACCATCATGATTGCCACGAGTCCGATCGGGAACAGGCAGCCTCCCATGAAGGTGGCAAAACTTCCCCATTGTGCCGGCATGGTTCCTGAAACGCGGATGCAGGCTAAAAATCCTTCTGCAATAAATGTTCCTCCCAAAATAGAGAGTAAAAATAACTTTAAAAAAGATAACTTTGTTTTCGCTTTCGCTTTGTCTCCTAAAATATCTAAAACTTCTGTCGGACTTAAGAATCCCATATTTCGCCTCCTGTTCAAGATCACTTATTTTTTAATATGTTCGTGTTCCATTTCTCCACATCTTCCGGTGTGTTTAAATTGGTGATGGCGCTTATCTCGGCCTCACTCAAACAATAGGTGCCCACCTGCAGCCTGGAAAAAGCGCTGCGCAGCTTAAGCTCTCCTTTTTCAATCTGCTCCTTAAAAACAGGAATACAGGACCTATGGTAAAAAGCAAATAAAGGCTCCAGCTTTTCTCCATGGCTGCAAAGTAAAACCTGTTTCTGACCCAGCTTCCGGTACATCCGGTCAATTAAGTCCAGATTCATCAATGGCATGTCACAAGCCATGACAAAAGCATAGTCCGTCTGAATCTGTTCTAAGGCAGTACTGACTCCTCCTATGGGACCTTTCTGGATATAGCCGTCCTCTAAAATACCAAACTCTTCAAAACCTTTCACACCGGCGAATTTTGATTTTGTATCACTTACGAGAACCACATGCTCAAACAGGCTTTTTAAATTCCTGGCTGTCTCCAGCAGCAGATAATGTTCCTCTTCCATGAGAAATGCTTTATCAAAACCCATCCTTTTGCTTTTTCCTCCGCATAAAATTGCGGCTGTCACATCTTTCATTTTTTCATTTGCCTTTTCGAAAGAAATCACCCCCTGTTTCTTTTACTCGCGTCCGCATCACCTGAGGACCCTGAAAAAGATTTTTATCTAAAAAATTTTTTGAAGTAAAAAAAGTTTTTTAGTGCTTATTTTCATCTTAACACTATCTTTTCTATATGTCAATATAAATAAAAATGGGTAAATTACCTTCCTTGCTTTTGTATGTAATAGACAACTTTTTAACATTTCTCCCATCACTTATTTTCATACCAGAAAGCTATGTTTTTGTTTTTCAGAGAAAACAAGTAAAAAAATACCGGATATGAAAAGAACAAATCTGCTTGTTCTCTGCATATCCGGTATACCTTATTTCTTAATAGCGTTATTCTTGATCGAGTTATTCCTCTGTTACAACCTTTTCAACAACTTCACCCTGCTTCTTATATATGGAGTTTGCATCCACACATTCTCTGACACAGGACAGAGGATAAATATTAGATTTAGGACCGATAACAGTTCCTGGATTTAAGACTGCGCCGCAGCCGATCTCTGCAAAGTCACCGATGATGGCACCGAATTTCTTCAGTCCTGTTTCAATATCTCCGTCTTCTGCGTGAACTGTGACCAGAGATTTATCTGATTTCACGTTGGAAGCGATAGAAGATGCGCCCATGTGAGCCTTAAAGCCTAAAATGGAATCTCCCAGGTAGTTGAAGTGAGGAACCTGAGCGCCGTCAAAGACAATGGCATTCTTCACTTCTGAGGAATTTCCGATCACGGCAAAATCGCCGATAATGGCGTTTCCTCTGATGAATGCACAGTGGCGGATCTGAGCTCCCTTGCCGATGATGACATTTTCACCCATACAAGCGGTAGGCGGAAGGTTTACAGATTTGTGAATCCATACGGCTTTTCCCACATGAACGTACTCATCCTTTGGAAGACGCTCTCCTAAAGAAACGATGAATTCGCTGATCTTAGGAAGAACCTCCCATGGGTAGGTGGTCTGTTCAAATAATAATTTAGCCAGAGTATGGTTTGTGTCAAACAAGTCCTGGTTTGTCATATCTTCTTTTTTCATGTTCACAATCTCCTATTTTTGTTTTTTATAATTAGCTGCCGCGGCATCAAATATACTGAAAAGATCGTAGTGATTATTCAGCCTTAACACGCCTGAGGTACGTCCGGCAACAAAATTCTCAAGTTTCTGCATATATTCCTCCGGGGTTATGCTCCCCTCTGCCACATAGGTCAGCCCCTTTTCCCAGCTTGCCGTCAGCTCCGGGTTTAAGAGCTGTTTGATGGAGGTATTGACCACATCAAAGATCATCTCGCCCAAAAGGGTGGGAATGATCACCTGGGTCTTGGTATTTAAGGAAAGGTATTTGATGTGGCACAGCTTTTTTAAAATCTCGGCTCTGGTGGCACTGGTGCCGATGCCGCTGCCCTTGATCTGGGCCCGCAGTTCCTCGTCCTCAATTAACTGTCCCGCATTTTCCATGGCTAAGATCATGGAACCGGAGGTATACCGCTTGGGAGGAGAAGTCTCTCCTTCCTTGATGGTCAGTTCTTTTATGGGAAGCTTCATTCCCTTTTTCAAAGAACCCAGCATGGCGATAAAGGCCGGATTATCCATATTGTTTTGGGAGGCTTCCTGGGTTTCTTCATCAGAAGCTGTTCCCTCGCCTTTTTCCTCCTGCTTTTTCTTTCCGCCCGACACGTCTGCCACCTTTAAATAGCCTTCCTCCAGCATCACCCGGAAATTGGCAAAAAAGTGTTCTCTGTCGGCTTCCAGCTCCAGAGCATACTTCTGGTACACTGCCGGAGGATAAAAAATGCTCAAAAATCTCCTGGCTATGACCTCATATACCTTGGAGGAAAGGCCGGATAAGCTTCTTAAAGCTCCCATACCCTGTCCTGTGGGGATAATAGCATAATGGTCCGTGATCTGTTTGTCATTGACATATCTGGTCTTTTCAATGGTTTTAAAAGAACCCTTTTCCAGCACCTCTGACGCTGCCGGGGACAAAGGCTCAAAGCCCTTAAGCCCGCCGATGTTTTTGTGAATCTCCTTTGCCACTGCTGTGGAAAGAACCCTGGCATCTGTTCTGGGGTAAGTGACCAGCTTTTTTTCGTAGAGCTCCTGGACCACCTTTAAGGTTTCATCGGGACTGATCTTAAACATCTTAGAGCAGTCATTCTGAAGCTCTGCCAGGTTATAAAGAAGGGGAGGATTTTTTGTCTCCTTTTTCTTTTCTATAGAAGCGACTGCCGCCTCCATAGGGTCCATCTCCGCAAGAATCCCGACCAGCTCTTCCGCGTGTTTTCTCTCCTTGAAGCCATTTTCCTTATAGAGGAAGGGGGATTCAAAGTACCTGGAACCGGGAGCGCTTTTCCACTCCCCGTCAAAATCCATATCCTGATTGGTAAATGTTCCGATGACACGGTAAAACGGTGTTTTTACAAACTCCCTGATCTCCCGCTCCCTGCGCACCACCATTCCCATGACGCAGGTCATGACACGGCCCACGGATATGACCGTATTTTTTCCGCTTTTTAAATAGTTGGAAATATGCTGCCCATACCTTAGTGTGAGCAGACGGGAAAAATTAATTCCCATTAAATAATCTTCCTTGGCCCTTAAGTAAGCTGATGCGGAAAGATTGTCGTATTCTGATGCATCTTTGGCTTCACGGATTCCTCTTAATATCTCTTCTTCTGTCTGGGAATCGATCCATACCCGTTTCTGGACCTTCCCTTTCACTCCTGCCATTTGAGCCACCAGGCGGTATATGTATTCTCCTTCCCGTCCTGAGTCAGTACAAATGTAAATAGTGTCCACATCAGGCCGGTTCAAAAGACCGCTTACGATCCGAAACTGCTTTTCCACGCCGGGAATTACCTCGTATTTAAATTCCTTTGGGAGAAATGGAAGGGTGGAAAGACTCCACCGCTTGTATTTCGGGTCATAGCTTTCCGGATAGCTCATGGTGACCAGATGGCCGACGCACCAGGTTATGACAGCCTCATCCGATTCTATGTATCCATCTTTGCGCCTTCCGCCTGCCTTTAGGGCACTGGCAAACTCCTGGGCCACGCTCGGTTTTTCTGCAATGTATAACGATTTCGACATATATCACCCTGCTGCTTGTTTTAATAGTAACCCTACTATTATATCATTAAAACTCGTGAATAGCAAATTTTTACGGCAAAGCCTATTATAACATTGAAAAAACAGATTATCAATGGTACAATAACAAACAATTTCTTTATGATTTTATTACGCTTATGAAAAGGAGTTTTTGATCGATGTCAGTACAAACAGTAAAAGAATACTTAAAAGAATTTGGTAAAGACAGCCTTGTAAAGGAATTTACCGTGTCCAGCGCAACTGTGGAGCTGGCTGCTAAGGCCCTTGATGTGGAGCCTGCCCGCATTGCAAAAACCATGTCCTTTCATGGAAATGAAACAAATGGCTGCATTCTGGTGGTGACGGCAGGGGATACAAAAATCGATAACGGAAAGTTTAAAAAGCAGTTCGGCTTTAAAGCCAAAATGCTGGGGGCTAATGAGGTGTCCATGCTCACAGGACATGAAATCGGCGGCGTGTGCCCATTTGCAAATCCAGAACACGTCACCACCTTTTTAGACATTTCCTTAAAACGCTTTGACACCGTATTTCCTGCTGCCGGAAGCTCTAACTCAGCCGTTGAAGTGACCTGCGACGAGCTCACAAAGCTTTCTAAGGCAGCGGAATGGATCGATGTATGCAAAACTCCTGAACTGTTATGAGGTGCCCTTTTTTCTGTATTCGGATAAAATGATTGCGGCAAACATGAGCACACATCCTCCGATGAGCCTGGGGGTAATCTCTTCTCCCAGAAATATGACGGAAAATATCAATCCGAACACCGCTTCAAAGGATAATATAATAGAAGAAGTGTTGGGGCTTAAATGCTTCTGCCCCACGTTCTGAAATAAAAAGCAGAGCATGGTGCTGAAAATACCCAGATACAAAATCCCAGTCAGAATTGACCCATGAATCACGGTAAAATCCAGAGTGCCCTCTAAAACAGGGGCCACCAGCCAGCTTAAGGCAGCCGCGACCACCATCTGAAGGACCGTTAAGCCAACGGGGTCGTGGTCTGCGGTATAGCGGTCAATGAACACGATGTGGATGGCATAGAAAATGCCGCATATAAAGGTTAAAAAATCACCGATATTAATAGATAAATCCCCCTCCAGAGATAAGAGCGCAAGCCCTATGACAGCGATGACAGCCGCTGTCACATGATTCTTGGAGGGGCTTTTTTTATTGAAAAACCAGTGGAGAAAGGGCACCAGAATCACATACAGGGTTGTGATAAAGGCATTTTTACTGGCTGTGGTATATTTTAAACCGTAGGTCTGTAAAAAGTAGCTGATAAACAAAAATACTCCCAAAAGCCCGCCCCTTAATAAATCCGGCGTTTTAAGGGTCCTGATCCGTTTCCAGAATATGATCACCAGCCCAACAGCGGCGATGGTAAAGCGCAGGGCCAGCACATAAGTTGGCGAGATGACCCCTATGGAATTTTTCATGACAACAAAGGCGCTGCCCCATATAATAGTCGTTACAATCAGTCCGAGAACGGACAAGGCTTTGACGCCTTTTTCAGCCGTTTGATTCATATGTACACTTACGATGTCCTTTCCTATTTCTTGCCCATGCTTTCTGGGCATCTTGGTATACCCGCAGGGTGCTTCCTATTTACTGCCCATGCTTTCTGGGCATCTTGGTACACCCGCGGGGTGTTTCCTATTTACTGCCCATGCTTTCTGGGCATCTTGGTACACCCGCGGGGTGTTTC